>CAYNFR010000018.1:0-65300 GCA_964396595.1 uncultured Saprospiraceae bacterium
GGGCTGGTGTGTATGGATGGGATAGGAACAGGGCGTTGCCCTGATTTGATGCTTTCGCCCCTTTGGGGCTGGTGTAGGGGTATGATATAGCGATAGGGCGTTGCCCGATGGTCGCAGATTGCAACTGCGATTTATGATCACACAGACGCAGGCACAGTCTACGGCGAACGAGAATACTTGATTATATTTCTAGTTTGCTGACTACTGATTAGTTACAGCCTTTTTATATTGTATAAAGAGAGGATAAGATTAAACCAAAATTATATCGCCCGATCTGCACAGCAAGAGCTTGCGAAAGCGTCCGGTTTAGCTTTAAAGGCGTAGCCCATGCCGAGGATATAACCCATAGCTTCTTTAAGGGCGACATTACTTTTGAATTCTGGATCTGTATTAATATCTGCATGGACTTCTAGTTCGACATCATATTTTTCGAGAATGGGGCATAGGTGATAGGCTATATCAACACTTTTAGCTACTTCAGTGATCATGCGCTCCTTAAGCGTAATAGTGTTCTTGCGTTTTTCACGATTGACAAACATGAAGCCTCCTTTTTTCTCTCTAAGAAATACGATCACAGTGGCGTACTCTATTTCATCAGGTTTAGCGAGAGAATCCGAACCTATACATACTTTTAATCGATTGCCGAGAGATGTTTCTTTTATAATGGTCAGTTCAACCGCCTCGTATATAGGCAAAGTGATGTCTGTGCCATCAAATCTCTTCCAATTCATGCTGGTATTTAACATATGCGTAATATTAATATCTAAAGTAGGCCTTTTACATTACTAGACCAAACAAAACACCTAAAGGTTACGTTTAATGATATTAAATAATTGTTATCCTAATAATCTGTTGAAAAGGGGTTACGCATTTAATCACGGTAACGCCTTATGCAGTAAACTCTCAATCTGCTACAAACTCAGTGCTTATTCACTGTGATAAGCATCATTATGCACGAGGGTAGTACCACATACCGGACAAGGTGTAGCACTTCCCGCTCCACCTGAATGTCCATTGGGGCATATGTAATGCCATACGCCTTTGGCATTTTGACCTGATTCTGCGGGAGAGGGATTAGTAATCGTCTCTACGGATTGTTGGAGAGCATTGGGGCTGTTATGATAAGCATCATTATGTACGAGGGCAGTACCACATACGGGGCATGGCACAGCACTTCCTGCACCACCTTCGTGTCCATTGGGGCATATATAGTGCCATATGCCATCTGCATTGCGATCCGGCTCGGTACTAGGTGTTGGTGTAGTCGGCGTGGTGGCTGCAGTTTGGCTCTGTGGTTGATCGTGCCAAGCTTGATTGTGTTGAAGAGCGGCGCCACATATAGGGCAAGTACCATCGAAGTCTGATCCGGGATGTCCGTTAGGGCAAGTGTAATGATCAACACCAGAAGCAGCGCCTCCGGCCATTGGTTTAACAGCATCCGGACGAGAAGCTTCAAGATTGCTTTGCTGGATTTGTTCCGGTGACAAAAGTGTTCCGGGGCGTGTCGGTTTTGAATCACAACTTGTGATGAATAGAGCCGTAAAAAGTATAGTGGAAAAGGATATTAACTTCATAAGCACTTATCGTAATATAAAAAGTGTAAATATATATCTTTACCCTAAATGAAAAGCACATTTTTAGTAAAACTAAATAGCTTCTCTTTTGATAAGGCGAGACTATTAAGCAACTTCCTTCAGATGTGTCAATAGCCAATCATCACATGTATCTGAGTAAATTATCTTCCCGATGATTACGTAGATTGACGTAAAAATATAAGCTGAGCCATTGATAAAAAAGCAGATACTTGAAACTCTTTTTGCCAGTAAGAAGTATAACTGAGTTGTTACAATTAGGATAACTGCTGTCCTACTCTACGTAGCAAATCTCGTGTCGCAATTATACCCTCTACTTCGCCGAGGACATCTCCTTCGTATTCGATGCCTACATATCCAGTGTAGCCGTGATCTTTCACAATTTGCATCATTTTCAGATAGTCTGTTCCAGTATCATCGCCACTTTCGTTAAAATTATTTGATTTAGCGCTTACCGCTTTTGCGAATGGCATTAATTCAGAGACACCTTGATATCGGTCATACTCTTCGATACAGTTGCCTCCCCACATTTCGCCGCTATCTCTTTTAATGCAGAAGTTACCAAAATCCGGTAGTGTCCCACAATTGGGCATATTGATCTGTTTCATGACACCGGATAGCCATTGTCCATTGCTGGAATAACCGCCGTGGTTTTCTACAATAACATTGATGTTTTCCTTCGCCGCATAGGTAGCTAGTGCACCGAGACCTTCTACTGCCCCCGCCGCTACTTCTTCGGCTGATCCTACACCGAATGCATTCACTCTAATGCTGTGGCATCCGAGAAACTTTGCTGCATTCACCCATTTGTAGTGGTTTTCTACAGCTTCGTTTCGTTTAGCAGCGTCAACTTCTGCCAGCCCTCCCTCTCCATCAATCATTATCAATAACTGTTTTACGCCATTGTCTGCGGCACGCTTGTTCATTTCGGAGAGATAAGCGGTATCCTCAGCTTTATCTTTGAAAAATTGATTTACGTATTCGATGCCATGTATGTCTAGGCTTGCAGCTTTGGCAGCGAAATCAAGATTGTCTAATTGGCCGGCAAATATGGTCTTGTGCAAGCTCCATTGTGCCAAGGAGATTTTGAAAAACATATCATTTGCGGATTTTGAGATGGCTGCTGTGTCTGTTGCAGATTTATTGCCACATGCACTATAAGCTACAGATCCCATTAGGGCTGCCATCGATGCAGCAGTGGATTGTTGAATAAATTGTCGTCTTGATGTTTGTTTCATTATTGTAAATTAAAATTATTCAGACCAAGTACCGCCCGCTTCAGCTAGATCGTAACAACCGATATATTTACCCGGCACGTCAACATACTTTAGCGCTTGTTTAGCGCCTAGTTCACTAGTAAAGAAAAGCTGTTTAGTAAGGCTTATTAATGTGTTAGCTATATTCTTCTGACCACCTTGGTCAAGTATGTCGTTCATGACATCAGCTCGTTCGGCAGTTGATAATTCGGGGAAGTTTTTACTAAATTTTGATTGCGATACTTCTGTAAATGCAGAGAGTCCTGTTTTGAAGCTTTCTTTGTCTTCAGGGCTCATGTTGTTCGTCACGGCGTAGTCGATATATAAGTGTACCCCGGCATCTTTGGCGCCCGGCGTACTCGTCCTAGGTATGATCGTTTCACAGATTTCTTCTAATAAACTAATATTGCTGAGGCCCAGATAGGTCTCGTCTGTCAGTGGGTTAGATTGTTTACAACCAGAGCTTAGGACTGCACTAATCGTGGAGGCACTTAGCCCACATCCGATTAAAAACGCTGATGATTTTAATGCTTCTCTTCTTTTCACTTTTATTCGTATTAGAGTGGATGGATTACATATTCATTTTTCTGAGTTCCATGGCCGCATGATCAGCCGCTCGAGCGGATAAAGCCATGTAAGTCAAGGAAGGGTTTTGATTTCCTGCAGAAGTCATACAAGCACCGTCGGTTACATAAACATTCGGTACAGTATGAATCTGATTCCATTGATTGAGTACAGAGGTCTTAGGATCTCGTCCCATACGCGCCGTACCCATTTCATGAATCCCCAGTCCCGGCCATGATTGCATATCGTACTCGGTTACATTTTTGAAACCGGCAGCTTCCAGCATTTCAGCAGCAGAAGTCACCATATCTTTTCGCATGCTCAATTCATTTTCTTTCCATTCGGCATCAAAATTAACCGTCGGCAGACCCCATTTATCAAGTTTGTCATACTGGAGAGCCATCTTGTTTTCATGATATGGTAGGCATTCGCCGAAGGCCATAAGACTCATGCCCCATTGCCCCGGCATCAATAATTCTTCTTTCATGTCTTCGCCAAATCTAGCTTCGGCAGGACGACTCCAACTTCCTCTGTTCGCACCTCCTTGATATCCATAGCCACGCACGAAATCTTTCATTCTGGTACGTGCGTTTATATTTCGGAATCGGGGTATAAAAACGCCATTTGGTCGACGACCATAATAGTACTTGTCTTCAAAACCATCAAATGTACCTCTTGCACCTAATCTAAAATGGTGATCCATAACGTTATGTCCGAGCTCTCCCGAATCATTGCCGAGACCATTGGGGAAGCGATCTGATTTAGAATTCATCAGTATAGCTGCCGTATGAATCGCTGAGGCATTGACGAAGATTATTTTAGCATAAAATTCGTGGGATTCCATTGTTTCAGAATCTATAACTTGTACGCCTGTTGCTTTACGTGTATTATCATCATATATGATGTTGTTCACGATGCTATACGGTCTGATGGTTAAATTACCCGTGGCTTCTGCTGTTGCCAATGCACCCGCATTGGAACTGTAATAGGCACCATAAGGACATCCACGAATACATCTGTTTCTATATTGACATGAACCACGGCCATTATGGCCACCTTCTTTAGTGATATGCGCGACTCGACCTATGGTCAGAAGACGACCATCCTTAAATTTCTCTGCGATTTTATTTCTCGTGTGATCTTCCACGCAGTTAAGATCCATGGGCGGCTGAAACTTGCCATCCGGCGTCTGCGGATGTCCCTCTAGGCGGCCACTTACGCCTATGTACTCTTCAACAAAATCATACCATGGGGCGATATCCTTGTATCTGATAGGCCAGTCCACAGCGATACCATCACGTGCATTGGCTTCGAAATCAATATCACTCAATCTATAGCTCTGACGTCCCCACAGTAACGACCTTCCACCTACGTGATGTCCTCTTATCCAGTCAAATCTCTTAGTCTCGTCATACGGATATTCTGTATCCTTTACCCACCAATGATCTGTGTATTTTGATACGGTATAACCGGTACGTAGCTGCTTTTCGTAATCCTTCCGCTCTTCATAGGTGAGTTGACCGCGATTTTCTACATCCCACGGATCGAGATTGGCTGTTGGATATTCGCCGTGTTTAACATCTCTGCCTCGTTCAAGGACAAGGGTTTTAAGACCATTCTGGCACAAGACCATTGCCGACATACCTCCGCTGATACCAGAGCCTATGACAATGGCATCATAAGTTACTTCTTCTTTACCTTTTGAATTAAAAAGCATAATCTTCTATAATTTTAAATTGTGACATTGCATATTTCGACGCCTTTTCTCAAAGAGGCAATAGGATCAGGACCTTTTGGAATAAATTCTTGACCGACATAGCCTTTATAATCAAGTGCTGCTATAGCTTTCATGATTGCGGGGTAGTATAACTCTTGTGTCTCGTCGATTTCATTTCTTCCGGGCACCCCGGCAGTATGATAATGGCCTATGTAGGCCGCATTATCTCGTATGGTTCTTATGACATCCCCCTCCATTATTTGCATGTGATAAATGTCATATAGTAGTTTAAAGCGAGGAGAGCCAAGTTTTTCTACCAATGCCACCCCCCAGGCTGTATGATCGCACATGTAATCAGCATGATCTACCTTGCTATTAAGCAGTTCCATAATGATATTTATACCATATTTTTCTGCTATTTTAACCACGGGATCGAGTCCTACGGCGCAATTCTCAAGACCTTTATCATCACTCATCCCATTGCGATTACCCGAAAAACAAATGACGCTAGGAATTCCTTTCTCGGCAACCATCTTTATCATGGCATCATAATCTTCAAGTAATTGTTTATGGTTAGCAGGATCATTAAAACCTTTGACAATACCTAGTTTGCTGCCGAAAGATATGGCACACTCTAGACCTCTTGACATGACTATATCCCATTCGTCGGGGTTGAGTAGTTCGATTGATCGTATGCCTATGTCCTTACATCTGTCGGCAAACTCCTCCAGGGGTATGCTTCCATAACACCATCTACATACCGAATGATTAATAACACCGGGAGGGATTCTGTAAAAGTCAGAGGGATTGGCCTGTCCAGGCGAACAATTAGCTGCAAGTGGCAACGTAGACAAGGCTAGCAAACCTTGAATAGATTCTCGTCTTTTCATAATTGAACAATATAGATCGTACGACACTTCTGCTTGTGCAGGAATGAATTAAGCCACCAATATACTTCATTCATCCCGTATTTATATGCAGATTCTCTCTGAAAAATAATCAATAGTAAAACAAAATATGGTCTTCTTATTCACTGGTACGAATGATTGACTTGGCAGGCACCCAGATCATTGCCTATTTTATACTCGGGTAATCATGTAATTGTCATCTCAACAAAATAAATCATTGATTAATATATATTATAATAATAATTAATATGTATCTTTCCGCCCTAATGTTGATTTAATTTAAGTAAGACTTACACTACAATGATGAAAACGTACACCAAAGGCCTAGCGGGCGCTATTCTCCTATGTTTTTTATCCATGTCTATTTATGCCGGTCCTGAAGGGATTATGCATGATCCGACCATTTGTGAAAAGGCTAAGCAACTCTTTTGCGGTCAGGAATTATGGGATGTCGAACTATCAGGCGGCACCAATAAGCTAGAAGAGTATAGATGCTCAGCAGGCCCTACTATCAAAGGGTATCATGGCAAGGAGATGATCTACTATTTTGATTTGCCAGCTGAGCGCAAGGTAGATATCATTTTGTTTGGTATCAGTTCTGCTACAGCTCATGTGGATCTTTTTGTGATGCGTGGTGGTTGTAGTGTATCGAATTGTTATCTATCGAGTACGAATAGTGGCAGAAATGATGAAGTAATAAGCGGTTTTTTTCCAGCTGGCAGATATTATATCATAATAGATAGCAAAGGCGCTGACCCGGGCAGGTTTAATCTTAGGCTGGAGTCATGTGATCAGACGCCTCCTTCTTGTACAGGTGCTATTGACTTGCGTTGTGGGGAATTGGTGCATGGTACGACCGTCAATCAGCCGAGCAATTTTAATTATACACATTATGATTGTCTTTCTAAAAACTTTCAATACGCAGGAGGTGACGTGATCTACAAGATTCGTAAGCACCATGCCAGTGATAAGCTTCAGATCCATCTGTTTACGGAGAATGATGACTTAGACATAATATTGGTAGACATATGCACGGGTACACGATTTAGCTGCTTGGCCACAGGCCAATATTTCTGGGGAGGAAAGTACATAGATGAAGCTCACGGTGGTTACCCGGCAGGTGATTACTACTTGATAGTGGATGGATATGGTGCCGGCTCAGCAGGGGCTTATTCGCTTTATGTGACATGTGGCAATAAATCGGTCTCAACGGCTAAAGAAATTCATTGTGGAGATAATCCCACTGAAGATGAACTAAAGGCCGGGCCAAATCACCTGAGTATATACAGTTGTAAGAACAATCAAGTCAGACCCGGTGGGATCATGGGCGAAAACGTTTACTATGTTGATGTAAAAGAAACACGGACACTCAAGGTAGAATTGAGCGGTTATGATAAGAATGCTTATCTGTCCGCATCCCTATTCGGAAATACTGTAGAATGTCTTGCAGGTGCACAAGAAATTGACAATAAGCTAGTACTAGAATGGCGGGTAGGACCGGGCCGATACTTCATAATGGTGGACGGACATAAACCTACACGATACACTATCAGTGTCACCGGATGCGGATGTAAAGTTGATGGAATATTGGAATGTGGCAAGGTAATCGAAGATAATACTTACTATTCTTACAACAATCATCTTGGCATTAGTAGTGCTTGTTCGGACTGGCCAATGGCTCTGGATGCACCTGATAAAGTATATGGATTTACAGCTCCCGAGACTAGGTTATATCGTTTTAGACTATTCAACATAAATTCATTTTTGGGTTTAGTAATTGTCTCACAATGTGGTGACGAAAGCGCTTGTCTTGCTTCGAGCATCAACAAAGGCGAGGATGCCATCAATCTCTTGTTGGAGCAAGGACAGACTGTATATGTGATCGTCGATGGTATGTCGAGGATCTTAAGGGACAAATATTCTCTTGAAGTTTTATGTGTGGATGACAGAGATGGAGATGGCATACCTGATAGCCAGGATAATTGTCCGGATATCGCTAATCCGGATCAAGCGGATCTTGATGGGGATGGTATCGGTGACGCATGCGACAATGATATTGATGGTGATGGTATTGCCAACAATTTGGATTGTAATCCGAGAGATGCGTCGATAGTGGTGATTGTAGGACAGGCATGCAATGATGGCAATCCTCTTACGATCAATGACAGAATAAATGCAAACTGCGACTGTGTAGGCGACCTAGATTCTGATGGTGATGGGGTAATTGATATCAATGACAGATGCCCGAATACAACACCGGGAGCTACAGTCAATCTCCTCGGATGTACCGACAATGATGGTGATGGATTTTTCCCCGACGCACCTGTTGGCAGCGAGTTCTTCGATCCGAATGACAACAACCCGTGCATACCCAATCCTAATCGACCCGGATGCACTATGACAAGAAATGATATAGAGTTATCAGCCGGAAGAGTGGCAGGCTCTAAGGGAGATACGGTATGTGTTGACATAACAGTGACGGATTTCGTCGAGGTGGCGGCAGCTTCATTCTCGATTACGATTGATCCCGATGTGGTATGTGTTCTCTCACTCAATAATGTAGGATTTAACACCGGTACATTTACAGGCAGTGGAAGTGTAGTAAGTATGCTTCAATCAGGAAGTGGCACTACTAGTTTTACAGGAAGTGGCACAGGCGCAAGCGGATTTGTCGTATGGACAGCAGACCCGGGTACAACATTGACATTAGGAGATCTAGCGATTATAGCTGAACTATGTGTAGTAATAAAGGCAGAAGAAGAAACGAAATCTAAGGTTACATTAGACGGGTCGATCAGACCGATACAGTTCCTCGATAAAGATGCAAATGAAATCCCGGTCATTGTTTCCAATGGAGAAATATGTGTTGAGTCTGCGCCGGGAGCGAACACGACCATTGCCGGATTGGTACTTTCTCCGACCGGGCAAGCCATGGGAGCTGTTCAAGTCGAATTGTCTGGAAGTAGAGAGATGCAATATATGACCGATGAGAAAGGTAAATATCACTTTGATGTACCGATGAATCGCTCTTATGAAATCAAACCCACAGAGGTAATGGAGGATGAGATTGAGTTGAATCTGATGGATTTACTTGCTTTCCGACGTCATTTTAGTTTTATGGAGTCATTTACGACACCGTATCAATATTGGGCGGCAGACATAGACGGTAATGGTGAGATTAATCTCCGTGATCAACAGTTGCTAACGACCATGATATTGGGTATGCCGGAGGGCTTAGATAAATGGCGATTTGTGCGTGCAGATCATGCTATGCCGACTATCGAGAGATTTGCTATCAAAGGAGACTTTATGGATTATCCACAATCGAGAGAAATCGCTCTGATGGATGGAGAGGTTGTTCAGGATTTTGTGGCGATCAAGATGGGTAAGCTTAGTGCGGGTGGTGCGCGTCCAAGGAGTGCCGGTAAGTCGGTGATTAATATAGGGGATCGAGAAGTCATTCCAGGAGAAACCTTTGAATTGATCTTGAATATGAATGAGATATCCGTTCTAGCAGGAGATCTCAGATTATCGACTTCGGGTCTTACCATTGAAGGTATAGAGGTTATAGGTCTGGAGGGATCGAAGCTTATAGACGGAGATAAGGCGAGACTTATCTGGTCGGACGATGCTGTATCAACACCTACCGTGAAATTCATAGCTAAAGCCGAGCGATCAGGAAAGTTATCAGAGATGATTACACTTGATGGCGGATCGGTTATTCTTGCACAGGATTCTTATACGCGTTCGCTTACACTAAACTTTATCGACGAGGATGTGACTGGCGTAAGTCTTAATGTATCTCCCAATCCATTCGCAGAGTCAACCGTATTGAACTTAACGAGCGATCAAGAGCGCAATGTAAAATTGCGGATTGTCAGTGTGAGTGGAGCTTTAGTGCATACGCGAAATATCCACTTGACTAAAGGAGAAAACAATCTATTCCTTCAATCAAGCGAACTGGGTAGGGTATCCGGTATCTACAATTTATTTATAGAAGATACAGATGGTCAGATAATCAGTCAGACTAAATTATTGCTGACAGGAAGATAAACAGTTTTACGATTCTTAATTTAATGGTGAAAGAAATGCGGATGCCAGATGTGTCCGCATTTTTTTTGACTAGGTAGTGTCATCTGTAACTTTGGCGTAAGCGAATCGTCACCCCATCAATAATTCACGGGCATTAGTAAGGGCGGACTCACTCGGTGGATCTGCGCTCAACATTTTGGCAATTTCTATGATACGCTCTTCAGTGTTGAGGGTTTTGACTAAGGTGATAGTACGATCGATTTTGTCCATTTTGCTCACATTAAAATGTCGTCCAGGCATAGAAGCCACTTGTGGCGAATGGGTAATACAGATGACTTGTCTGTTTTCGGCCAGCGTATTGAGAATATGCCCCAATCTGAAAGCCACCGCGCCAGATATCCCGGCGTCTATTTCATCAAAAAGTAAGGTAGGAACATCCAATCTATCCGCGATGATGGATTTCATTGACAGTGCTAATCTTGAGAGTTCTCCACCACTCGCCACACCGTCCACTGGTAGGAGATTTTGACCTAGATTTGCGGCAAATAGCATCACTATATCATCATTGCCTGACTCAGTATATTGTTCCGCTTTTTTTGCATCGAATGCAACCCGTCCATGTAGAATCGCTAGTTCTCTTAGCTTTTCGCTAATCTTTTCTGATAATGTAGGTATCACATCTTTCCTACTAGCAGTCAAGGTGTCTGCAGCTGTTGACATGGTCTCTTTAGCTTTGGAAAGTTGTTTTTTCTTTTCAGTAATAAGTTGATCGAGATTTTCTTTTCCAGAGGTCTTCATTCTGAGTTCGTCCTGTAGCTTTACCAGATGTGCGAAGTCACTGAGACCATGTTTTTTTTCGAGACGGTTGATTTCGTCGAGAAGTTCCTGAAGTTCTTGCAGACGCTCTTCGCTTGTGTCCACTTGATCAAGAATCTTGGAAGAAAGCCTGTCAGCTGTGCTGCAATGATTAAGCATTTCTTCAATCATATCGGACAGTAGTCCCAGATCATAGTTAATGTCAGCATATCTGGACAGGGACTTATTTAAATCGATCAATCTCGATTCTATAGAATAATCGTCTCCTGTCAAGACAGCAGTCATGTTCTGCATTAATGTTCTTATTCCCTCTGCATTTTCTAGCGCATTGAGTTCGTTGGTAAGCTCCTCTTTATTAATGGTGTCGAGTGGCAATTTATCGAGTTCCTTGAGCTGAAAAGCATAGTATTCATAATCCCGCTCGATACTGTCCTTAGCCTTGATGGTCTTTTGCAATTCAATATTAATGGTATTGTATTCTAAAAAGGACTGTTGATAGACGTCAAGGACTTTTTGGTTGCCGGCAAACGCGTCGATGGCGATTAATTGATAGCTTGGTTGGGAGATATACAGCGTATCAAATTGATTATGAATATCGATTAGCTGTTTGGCTAAATCACGTAAGGTGGACAGTTTCACAGCGACATCATTTATAAACGCTTTTGTTTTGCCGCTTCCGGAAATTTCTCGTTTCAGAGAGGTGATTTCGCGTAGGGTGAAGTCTTCCGGGTTATCCAAATTATTAAGTAAGCTCTTGGGAATTTCGAAAGTGGCTTCGACCGTGCATTTTCTATTTTGGTCGAACAGTATCCTAGTGTCAGCTCTATCCCCGAGTATCAAACCAAGTGCGCCAAGTAGGATAGATTTACCTGCGCCTGTCTCACCTGTAATGACGTTAAAGCCTTTATCGAATTCCATGTGTACATGGTCGATAATCGAGTAATTATGTACTTCCAGAGATAGGAGCATATTGGTTCTGACTAGCCTTTCGAGCCGCAAAATAATGGAATTAAGGCGATATGCAGCTTAATCTAGTCCCACTAATGTGATGCGGCGAGATCCAACTCTTCAAGTACTGCTTCAAGAATGGCTTTCTCGTTGGGTGCGGAAGATATTTTAGACGAGATGCCATATTTGAGCAATTCAGTGGCTGTGGTAGCCCCTATTGAAATATAGTGATCAGCTTTTCCGCCATTAGCCAGGAAGTTTTGTACATTGAGAGGACTAGTCATGATGGCCAGGTCATAATCTTGATCCAGCTTAACTTTTTTTAATTGTTGTTGGTAGATGATCTTTTCAGAGATATGATGATGGTCTTTGAGTTCTTCAATCAGTGCTCTTCTGGATAACTCCCCACGCATGAAGCATATAGATCCGCTCACTGCTTTTATTTGCCAAAGTGCCAGTGTAGCAGATTCATCTCCTGTGCCGATAAATTCTGCCGTCTGTTGATACAATTTTTCGAAGTGAAGCGCCGTGCTTTCCCCAAAACAAGCGACACGCTGATGTGGTTGTATTTTATGTCCTTGCTCAAAATAAAAGCTAATAGCCTTTTTACTGTAAAAAAATATCCAATCCTCTTCCGCTTGTGATACTGTCACAGGACTAATATCTATCAGGCTTTTGGATATAACCGTGATTTGCTTATTAACCAGATAGTTAATAGGGCTATTTGTCTCAATGGGGCGGCTAATGAACAGTTTAGACATAGGCTCAAATATAGGTTTTTTTCGCCTAATCAGATCAGATATTCTTCGCGTAATTACTGACAATTTTTTTCTTTCGTGGATCATGGTTGAAAGTTTTTTAATGATGTTGATGTGTGATTTTGAGATGAATTATTTAGTTTCACTCACCGATGGTTCGAATGAACGTTTTGCTTTTGACACCACTCTATGGCGATTTGGTTGAATTTGCCTTACTGAAGCTTGTGATACAAAAATAGACGACCCTTGATATCAACCAATAAGGGCAACTTTTAGTAGTTGAGCTATTTACGGTTCTAAGTTAACTACATTCTACATATGTTCTAGAATAATTTTTAATTTGTAGGGAACAACGAGTGCTAGTTTGGACATTTCAATGTCAAAATCCCTTTAAGGGATTTTAAAGGAGTTGAAATGTGTAAAACATGATGCTTAATCCACACTGAATTCTTAAGCCTCGATCTTCATTGATTTATTGTTCCAGCGGCTTAGCTTACTTCCTGTAGAGACCTTATCATTTCTAGTGGTGTCAAATATTTGAACTTCACGACATCTTTTTAACTTACGGCGTATCAATGCTTTATGTACACTTCTTCGAGATTTTGGGTTTCCCAGTGTGGGAGTCAGGAATAAACCTTACAATAAAAACCTTTAAGGATGTCAAGTTAATAGAAAACAATTAGCATAACAACATAACCCCACTGGACAAGGTGTCCAAAATGTTGTTCTACAAAGGATGCTACAATTTAGGGCAACCCTTATATGATAAGTCACAGCGAAGTATTGTAAATATTATTAAGCTACATAAAAACCATATTTTGGATACACTATCTGAAAGGTCAGCTTAATCCTTCATGATGCTCTGTCCTTAAATAAACATTCATTTGCATATTGTAAAATTTCCCGACGACAGAGGAAATAATCCCGATGGGATGACATTATTATAGCACTAACCGTTTAACATACGATAAAAAAAACCGATGGGGTGACATTCTGCGGCCACTGCGTTATCTGCGGGAGAAATGTGCTCATCTATTCGATTCTACCTATATAATGTTCCGTTAGTGGCATTATATACATGTAACTAAATCGCCGAAGTATGCTTTGCCCAGCCCGAAAGGGTAGATTAATCTAGCTCAGGACTTCGCCCTGCATTGAAGATCTGCTACCCATGCTTCTACCCGGCAAAAGCGCATCTATGAGCTTACGCCGACGATTCTTGTACTACATTCTATCATGCCGTGTCTTACAACAATGTCTTAAACCTTGGCCTTCTAGGCGGAGTATTACCTAAACGTTCTTTTTTAGCTGATTCGAAATCGCTGAAGTTGCCTTCATAGAAGATTACGTCTCCATTGTCTTCGTAAGAGAGGATATGTGTCGCCAGCCTATCTATGAACCATCGGTCGTGAGAAATGATCAATACGCATCCGGCAAACTCTTCGATGGCCTCCTCCAGTGCTTGTAAGGTGTGGACATCGATATCATTAGTAGGTTCATC
The DNA here is from genome assembly GCA_964396595.1 of uncultured Saprospiraceae bacterium. Classification (GTDB taxonomy): domain Bacteria; phylum Bacteroidota; class Bacteroidia; order Chitinophagales; family Saprospiraceae; genus CAYNFR01. Next base: position 14,093 of record CAYNFR010000018.1, read on the forward strand.
CAGAAGAAGTACATTGCCGCCCTCTTTGAGTGTCATGGCGAGATGTAGTCGGTTACGTTCCCCTCCGGACAGGACACCTACTTTCTTTTGTTGGTCAGCACCGGCAAAATTAAATTTGCTCAGATATGCTCGTGCATTAATTTCTGTATTTCCTACAGTGATCAGATCAAGACCCTTGCTGACGACTTCATAGATTGTCTTCTCCGGAAGAAGGTCTTTATGTGATTGATCCACATAGGCCAACTTTACTGTGGAGCCGAGGACGACTTCTCCCTTGTCGGGATTTTCTTCATTCATGATCATTCTGAACAAAGTTGATTTACCCATACCATTAGGACCGATGATACCTACAATGGCATTCTTGGGAATGTCTAGTGAGAGATTGTCTATCAGGACACGACCATCATAAGCCTTAGAGATGTTATTAAGTTCGATGACCTTGTCACCTAGACGAGGGCCATTGGGTATAAATAGGTCGAGCTTGGCTTCCTTTTCTTTGTTTTCTATACGACTCAAAGATTCGTAAGCATTAAGTCTGGCTTTACCTTTGGCTTGACGGGCTTTTTGTGCCATGCGTGACCATTCGAGCTCTTTCTTTAATGTTTTTTGTCGCTTCGATTCTGCTTTTTCTTCTTGGAGAAGACGATTTGATTTTTGTTCTAGCCAGCTGGTATAATTTCCTTGCCATGGTATACCTTCCCCACGGTCAAGCTCGAGTATCCATCCTGCGACATTATCAAGAAAGTATCTATCGTGCGTCACCGCAATAACCGTTCCTGGAAATGATTTTAAAAACTGCTCTAGCCAATGCACACTTTCTGCGTCTAGGTGGTTAGTAGGTTCATCTAGCAACAAAATATCTGGTTTACTGAGCAATAGGCGGCACAATGCCACGCGACGACGCTCTCCACCGGAGAGGACTGAGACCTTTGCGTCATCCGGCGGACATCGAAGTGATTCCATGGCCATTTCAAGAGTATGATCTAAATCCCATCCGCCCATGACATCCATTTTTTCCAAAAGTTCGCCTTGTAGCTCTATGGCCTTATTCATTTCGTCATCAGATAGATCTTCTGACAATTTTAGAGAGGCCGCCTCATAGGCGTTTACCAGGTCAACAATTTCCTGTACACCTTCCTGGACGATTTCTTTGACCGTCTTAGATTCATCGAGGGTGGGTTCTTGCTCCAGATAGCCTATCTTATATGTTTTGTCGAAGGTGACTTTGCCTTGAAAATTGTCGTCTAGACCGGCTATGATCTTAAGGAGACTGGATTTTCCGGAACCATTGAGACCGAGAACGCCGATCTTAGCACCATAAAAAAAGGAAAGCCATATATTTTTTAATACTTGCTTATTTGGAGGGTAGATTTTACTTACTCCTTCCATCGCAAAAATTACTTTCTTATCGCTCATACGTTTAGTTGATATGTAGATTTGATGATACTAGCAGCCAGCCAATTTGCTACTGCCCTGCAAATGTATATAAACATTTGCAGGGCAAATATACCAAGAATAGTAAGAGAGCAGGTTAAACGGAAAGGATAGAATACGGACAGATGTTAGATTGAGTACGCCGTACTTACGCCTCAATTTTGCCATCTCGTCTCTCGTCAGATGACGAGACAAGTTTAGCCGAGACAAGATTATGTTGGCAAGTCCCAGGACTAAACCAAAAATCCCGTCAAAATTAGATAGGTGATTTGCATGTACCCACGGGCTTCAATCATGGCGACAATAATTAGACCCTCAGGGCAAAAGGTTTTCCACCCCAAGGGTCGCTTGGGACGAGTTGGATTTTTTGCAGAACTTGTTCTGCACACTTTGCTTATATATTCGCTAAGTGTTGAGAAGCAAAGATTTACCTTTGTGTGCTTAAAGCGAATAGAAAATGGCACATCTTGTAGCTCCTTCATTATTGGCGGCGGATTTTACAGACTTACGTGGGCAGATCCAAATGATAAATGAAAGCGAGGCTGATTGGTTACACATAGATGTTATGGATGGCCGCTTCGTGCCCAATATCAGTTTTGGTCAAGTATTGATGCCCACTATACGTTCATTGAGTACGAAACCATTGGATGTGCATCTGATGATCGAAAAGCCAGAGCCTTACATTGAGGAATTTGTGCGACTGGGGGCGGATGTGATTACGGTTCATATTGAAGCATGTACGCATTTGCATAGTGTCATCCAGTTAATAAAAAAGCACAATGTGAAATGCGGTGTTGCCGTTAATCCCCATACATCCGTTGAATTATTGGATGACGTGTTAGAAGATATTGATTTGGTATGTTTGATGAGTGTTAATCCTGGATTTGGCGGCCAAAAGTTCATTTATCGGACATTACATAAAATTGCGCGATTGCGCGAAAAGATAATTGAACGTAATCTTCACACCCTCATTGAAATTGATGGTGGTGTGGGTTTGCAAAATGCGGAGGTAATTCTGCGCGAAGGGGCTGATGTCTTGGTCGCAGGTAGTAGTGTGTTCAATGCAGATGACCCACAGCAAGCCATTCATAGAATGAAACATCTAGGCTAAAAAGTGTAATTTGAAGAACATACAAGGACTTGTCTTTTTAATTTTCCTTTGGACAGCGCCTCTAGTCAGTCAGCAGGTATTGATCGTGGGAACCGTGCTCGACAGTGTTACTCTTGAACCCATAGATCTTGCTACAGTTCACGTGGTAGGTACTGCCAGTTATACAGATACAGATCAGCGTGGCGAATTCAGATTGCGTGTCGCTAAGGGCGTGCGGGAAGTGGCAGTGATCCGGGTAGGCTATCAATCAACTAGAATCGATATACCGGAAAGTCAAAACTACGTGCGTCTCGAAGTGCTCTTGGTATCGACTTTATCGGATGTGGATGTTACGGTATCTACTTCAAGGCTACAAGAGCGTAACGAAATCAGAGAGAACACTGATGCACTCAAGTTACTGCCTACTGCCTCTGGTAATCTCGAAAGTGTCCTGCCCCATATTGCGCTGGGGGCACGTTCTGGCACAGGCGGAGAGCTTAGCTCACAATACAATGTCAGGGGAGGTAATTATGACGAAAACCTAGTGTATGTCAATGATTTTGAAATTTTCAGACCACAGCTGATCAGAAACAGCCAGCATGAAGGATTATCCTTCCCCAATATGGATTTGATAAGAGACCTGACATTCTCTTCCGGTGGTTATGCGGCACGGTATGGGGATAAGATGTCAAGTGTTTTAGATATACATTACAAGCGACCGGAGCGAATGGGGGGGAGTATCATGGCTAGCTTATTGGGCGTCTCCGCCCACCTCGAAGGCGCTAAAGTGCTCGGCAAATCCAATTACCAAAAATTGAGATATCTCCTCGGTGTTCGATATAAGACCAATCGGTATCTCCTCGGCACGCTGGATACAGAAGGACAATACACACCCGATTTTACGGATATCCAGACCTATATCACCTATGATTTTAATAAGGAATGGCAACTGGCCTTAATGGCCAATTACAATTTATCCGACTTTATGTTTACACCGCTGAGGCGATCCACAGCATTAGGAACTTTCACTACAAGCTTAAACTTGAACTCTGTATTTCTGGGTCGTGAGTCAAATTCTTTCACAACGGGTATGGTCGGCACCTCACTTACCTATATTCCACATAACGCAGCAAACCCGAGTTATTTTAAATTACTCGTATCCGGTTACCGAGGCAGAGAAATAGAGCATACAGATATCACCGGCCTTTATCGTTTAAGCCAGGTAGAAAGAGATCTTATGACCGGCGAGGATGTAGAATTGGGGGTATTGGGTATAGGTGCGCAGCAAGAATTTGTGCGTAACAGACTTTTTAACACTTTTATGAATATCGAGTTAAAAGGAGGTGTAGAATATGCAGGCGATAAGACCCATTTTGTGCAATGGGGCGTGAAGTTTCAACAAGAAGAATATGACGATCGCATCAATGAATGGAGTGTGATCGATTCTGCCGGATATTCATTGCCATTCAGTGAGACGGAGGTATTAGTGGATGATGTGCTGAAATCTAGTTTTCAACTTATCAGCCAGAAAATAACGGCCTTTGTTCAGGACAATATCGATTGGACGACGTCCAATGGTGGTAAAGTATCCTTGAATCTTGGTGCTCGTCTAAGTTATTGGAGTGTAGGTAATGAATTGACATTTAGTCCACGTGCTCAGCTGTCTTGGTTGCCATCAGAAAATGCGCGGACATCTTACAGAATTTCGGGTGGATGGTATCAGCAGACACCATTTTATCGTGAATTACGACGCCCTGATGGTTCGGTCAACGATAATCTCAGAAGTCAGCAATCAATTCATATTGTGGGGAGTATGTCTCACAGCTTTTTATGGAAGCAGATAGGTGGCAGACCTTTTAAATTTATAATGGAGGCTTATTATAAGGACTTGTCAAGACTTGTCAGTTATGATATTGATAATGTACGGATAAGATATGCCGGCGAAAATGATAGCCGTGGCTATGCGACAGGTCTTGACATGCGCCTTAACGGCGAATTTGTTAAGGGGGCAGAGTCATGGGTAAACGTTTCATGGCTGCGCACACGCGAGCGAATAGACGGTGTCAAACATCTTGCATATGATAAAGAATCTCGATCGTTTCAACAAGTGTCTGATGTGCCGAGACCGACAGATCAAGCATTCAATATTTCAATCTTCTTTCAAGACTATCTCCCGAGAAATGAGAACATCAAGGTCAGCTTAAATCTTGTTTATGGCACAGGCATAGCTTTCGGTTTACCGAAAGAAAACCAGATTATACGTAACAATTTTAGGTTTGCAGATTACCGCAGGGTCGATATGGGTTTTTCGTGGCAATTATGGAATGAAAAAAATCGGAATAGAAAACCGAATCACATGCTGAGAAACTTCAATAATACCTGGTTGACACTTGAAGTATTTAACATAATGGGTGTCGAAAATGTATCCTCTAATACTTGGATTAAAACAATTGGTAATCAGTACTATGCTGTCCCGGACAAGCTGACATCGCGACGATTAAACTTAAGATTCAGATTAGAGTTTTAAGTAATATATTTGTCTTGATATAGTGGATCGACGATATTTTATAACAATGATGCGTACATACTTTTCCGCGCTCCTACTCTTTTCTTGTATAGCTACTTCAGTACTCGGGCAGGAAAAAACGATTTTCAGAGAATGGAATGAAGTTCTTCTGGAGGCCATCCGTAACGATTTTGCGCGCCCTACGGTTCATGCCAGGAATCTTTTTCATGCATCATCCTTAATGTATGATACTTATGCGCTGTTTGACGAGGATCTCGAGACACTTTACTTCGGAAAAGATTTTGACGGCAATGCGATTATATTTGATAGCAGTGCGATTGTATTTCCTCAGGACATAGAACAGCGTGACTCGATTATTACAGTCATTGTTTCCTATGCGATGGCACGTTTTCTTGAGCACAGATTTGAGTTGTCCCCCGGATTAAGGCGGGTAGATTCTCTGTCGAGAAATCTGATGCAGAAATACGGACTGAATATTGATTTTTTCAGTGTGAATTATGCGGAGGGTAACTATGCGGCTCTAGGTAATTATATGGCAGCAGAACTGCTGAGACATGCGCGAATTGATGGCAGCAACGAGCGGGCCAATTATCGCAATATTGTCTATCGTCCTTTCAATAATCCGCTGAATGTTCAATCTTATGGTAGTACCGGTGTTATAGATCCTAACCGGTGGCAAGAGCTTACACTGACGACCTTCATCGATCAGGCCGGCAACGTGATTCCGGGCAGCACCCAACCATTCTTAGGTGCGGAATGGGGGAGAGTGACGCCATTTGCCATGGGTGAGGAAGCATTGACAAAGAGGAGGCGCGACAGCCTAAATTATGATTGGTGGATTTATCATGATCCGGGACCACCACCATATATTACGCCCGAAGGGGACGGAGGGACTGAGGCGTTTAGAAATACATTTTTAACCACGCTGTTGTGGTCAGCACAGATGGATCCAAGAGATACCTTGCGATGGGATATCTCTCCTGCAGGAATGGGCAATACACCTATCGACTTATATCCCGATGATTTTAATGACTACAATAGTTTTTATAATTTAATCGAAGGTCGTCATTCGGAATTGATGCGCACCATTAATCCTATTACCGGACGAGCTTATGAACCAAATTTTGTCAAACGTGGAGATTATACTCGTGTTATTGCGGAATATTGGGCCGATGGCCCTAATAGTGAGACACCTCCAGGACATTGGTTTGTTATCTTAAATCAAGTGATGGATCATCCCTTATTTGTGCCAAAATGGTATGGCGAAGGCGAGAGCCTCTCGCAGCTCGAATATGAAGCGCGGGCGTATTTAACTTTGGGAGGCGCTGTGCATGATGCAGCGATAAGTATATGGTCTATAAAGGGTTATTACGATTATACTCGGCCAGTAATGGCGATAAGGTATATGGGTAGTCGCGGACAATGTACAGATCCTAGCTTGCCAAACTATCATGTGCATGGGCTTCCACTTATCCCGGGATACATAGAAGTCATACAGCCAGGTGATCCTCTGGTGGGAACGAGAGGAGAGAGATTAGGCCAAATAAAAGTCAGGACATGGCGTGGTCATAATTTTGTCGCTGATCCAACGGTTGATATAGCGGGTGTGGGGTGGATTCCGGTAGGGGAATGGTGGCCATATCAACTTATTTCATTTGTGACGCCGCCATTCGCAGGATATCCTAGTGGACACAGTGGCTTTAGTAGGGCGGCAGCAGAAGTCTTAACGGCGATGACAGGAGATGAATATTTTCCGGGCGGAATTGGTGAGTTTAGGTTTAAAAAGTATGATTATTTGGAGTTTGAAGCAGGCCCTAGCGAAGATATTACACTTCAGTATGCGACGTATCGCGATGCGAGTGACCATACTAGCTTGTCTCGTATATGGGGTGGTATTCACCCTCCGGTTGATGATCTTGTCTCGAGATTGATAGGGATTAAAGTGGCTGAATCGACTCTTAAAAAGGTTAATTCACTCTTTAATTTTGTATCAGTCTCCACAGAAGAATTTATAGGCAATTCGCAAGAGCGACTTTTCATCTTTCCCAATCCGGCCTCCCCAAGTGATGAGTTGACAGTGCGGATGGATGGCTTGTCATCAAGAGCTTTCATAGAAATATATAGTCCTAATGGCGCAAGAATACATGCCAGGGAAGTATCGACCACAGACGACCATAGAATGTCATTAGCGGGATATGCACATGGATTGCATCTCGTTATACTTACAAGCGGGGTTACACGAAGGCTTGAGAAGCTTTTGATTACGCGGTAGAAGATAGCCGGTGTAAGTCTGGTAATCGGTTCAGTAGCCCTTCATCTATCCGCGGAGATATATCCATTTCAGCATTCATTAGCAAATTCGGCAAGCATTTTGATTCGCGCAGTTAGCGCCGGCTGACCCAGAAATTATTCAGTATAAATGAACTGTTTCATGCCTCAACTACGCCGAAGATATATCTGACGCTATAATATGTGACTGGATTCCATTGGAACATGAGCTGATTTAATCTGCTAACAATGACCCAATTCTTAAACCAAATAATGTAGTTGGTTACACCTTAAACCCCTCAAGAGCAGCTGCATTAATCCCCATGGATGAAAATCCGCCATCGTGGAAGAGATTCTGCATGGTCACCATTCTCGTTAAATCAGAGAATAAAGTGATGCAATAGTTAGCGCAATCAAGGGCTCCAGCATTGCCTAGTGGTGACATCCTGTCGGCAAAATCAAAGAAACTATCAAATCCTTTGACACCGCTTCCGGCTGTGGTCATGGTAGGAGATTGAGAGACTGTATTCACTCTGACCTTGTTCTTAGCGCCAAAATGGTATCCGAAGCTTCTAGCAAAGGATTCAAGAAGTGCTTTAGATTCAGCCATTTCATTGTAATCCGGGAAAGTTCTTTGTGCGGCCATATAGCTAAGGGCTACGATACTACCCCATTCATTTATGATATCTTTATTGTAAGCCAGCTGCATCAAGCGATGAAAAGATATAGCAGAAATGTCAAAAGTCTTCAGCATCCATTCATGATTCAGATCAGTGTATGGACGATTTTTACGAACATTGAGTGACATCCCTATAGAGTGCAGTATGAAGTCAATCTTACCACCGAAATGTTCGACGCTTTTTTCAAGCAGATTGTCCAAATCATCCATCGACGTAGCATCACATGGGATGACCGGTGCATTCAATTTTTCTGCCAGCTCATTGATTTTACCAAACCGAAGCGCAACGGGTGCATTGGTAAGGACGATCTGAGCCCCTTCTTCGCAAGCCCGCTCAGCTACTGCCCAAGCTATCGATTTTTCATCTAGTGCTCCGAATATGATTCCCTTCTTTCCTTTTAAAAGTTGATTTGCCATAGGTGATTTTTTAACTAATATGCTACAATTTTATTTTTTCGCATCAGGACGCATCTGCGGAAAAAGCAGTACATCCTGAATGCTTCTCTGATTAGTCATGATCATACACAGACGATCCATACCGATACCGACACCCGCCGTGGGGGGCATTCCGTATTCGAGTGCTCTTAGAAAATCCTCATCAAGTATCATGGCCTCTGTGTCGCCCCGCTTGCCAAGTTCGAGTTGTGCTTCGAAGCGTTCACGTTGATCAATCGGGTCATTCAACTCTGAGAAGGCATTGGCGATTTCTTTGCCATTGCAGATCGCTTCAAACCGCTCAACCAGACCTTCTTTGTCACGATGTTTTTTGGCCAGGGGGGACATTTCTACGGGATAGTCGGTGATGAACGTCGGTTGGATAAGATGTGGTTCGCATTTCTCACCGAATATCTCGTCGATTATCTTGCCACGTGCCATTGTAGGATCCAGACCGACACCGATATCCTTGGCCACTTTTCTGAGTTCTTCTTCATGCATCTCGCTGATGTCCACACCGGTGAATTCTTTTATCGCGCCATACATGGTATATCGCTTCCATGGACGTTTAAAATCGATAATATGCTCTCCTGCCTTGAGCGCTGTCGTGCCGTGCAAGGCCAGGGCTACTTTTTCGATCATTTCTTCTACAAGATCCATCATCCATAGGTAATCCTTGTACGCTACATAGAGCTCTATCTGCGTAAATTCAGGGTTGTGAAAACGGCTCATGCCTTCATTCCTAAAATCCTTGGAGAATTCATACACACCGTCATAACCACCTACGATGAGTCTTTTAAGATACAATTCGTTAGCAATACGCATATATAGCGTCATGTCTAAGGCATTGTGATGCGTCTTAAAAGGACGTGCTGCGGCACCACCATAAATGGGTTGCAGAATGGGTGTTTCTACTTCCAAATACCCTTTTTTATCTAAGAAGTCTCTGATGGTATTGTACATCAATGCGCGCATACGGAACACTTCGCGCACGTGCGGATTTACAACAAGATCAGCATACCGTTGCCTGTAGCGGAATTCTGGATCAACCACAGCGTCGTAAACTTTACCCTCAGCGTCCGTCTTGACGATCGGAATCGGTTTAAGCGACTTGCTGAGCAATTTCAGTTCCCTAACATGAAGTGTAATCTCACCTAGCTGAGTGGTGAATATGTATCCACGCACACCGATAAAATCTCCTATGTCGAGTAGTTTTTTAAACACTTCATTGTATAAGGTTTTATCCTCTCCCGGACATATTTCGTCTCGATTGAAGTAGAGCTGAATGCGGCCTTCACTGTCCTGAATCTCCGCGAAGGATGCCTTGCCCATAATCCGCTTCTGCATCAACCTCCCTGCGAGCGAAATATCTTGGTAAGATGAGGCGTTTGATTCGGTATAGGTGTTTTTAATCTGCTGAGAATGTCCATTGACCTGATATAACTCGCTGGGGTACGGGTCAATACATAGCTCTCTTAATTTCTGAAGATTCTGTCGGCGTATAATCTCTTGCTCGCTCAGCTGCATGTCTGTCTTATTGTGCGGGTGCAAAAGTACGGCGTTTAGGCTCTTACAGATAATTAATAGGGGGAAATAAAAATCATATTATAAAATGTTATAATGTGATTGATAAAGTTTACTATCTTCGACCTCAATTAAATAACCTAAGCACGCGTAATGAAGGTTAAATACACATTTATACTGCTTTCTCTTTTGTTTAGCACTGTTATCACTGCTCAATGGCAAGAAGTTCATCGGATCAGTTGGTCGGATTATGCAGATGGTATAAGATTAGGTAATACCGCGAGCGGAGCAATTTGGTTCGCAGATAATGATAATGATGGGAATAAAGATGGTACCGGTTTTTTTGGGCCGCGAGCTGGTGTGTTTGTGTGGGAAGACTGGGAGGGGAGAACGGCCTGTCCATGTGTGCCGATGGGACCTAATAATTGCGGAGCTAATGATAACAACTTTGCTGCGAACTTCAATATTGTAGGTCAGTATTGTCGGGTGAGGGTCAGTTTTACGGTGAGAGCAGTAGGGATGCTTGAGTGCGGAAATAGTGGCCCTGACGGAGGGTATTCACCCGGTATTTGTCCTACTACACTAGGTGCCGACTGGGCAGGTGCTGATTTTATGCAGATTAACATCGTGGATGCTGATGGAGGAAATTTTACACGAAATATTTGTGGTTCGATCAATACCGGCGTGGTAACGACTGAATTTCCTGTAATAGATGGGTTCTCGACTGTTAGCCTGAATATTGTTGCCGGTACACAAGAAGTGGATGAGCGCTACGAGATAACCGACGTAATTGTCGAAGCATTGCGAACGAATATACCACTTAATCTTAACGCCAATCTGATCTCCGGGTCGAACAATGCCCAATGCTTGAATAGCGGTAGGCCTTTAACATTTAGTTCGGTAGTTACTAACCCAGCCTTTACTTATCTATGGACAGGGCCTAATGGGTTTACTTCTAATCAAGCAAGACCTCAAATCAACAGCTACACCTCTTCGGCTCAAGGAACTTATAATGTCAGTGTTACTGACGCTAATGGATGCACCATTTCAGATCAAGTAACGATCAGTTTGTTACTTGATAGCGACGATCTGTGCTCCTTGACACCGGTATTTGTTTATGACCAATCACCGGCCAACTCAATTCTCTGTAGTAATCAGATTTTACCTGATACATCGCTTAATGGCATCAGGGGCACATGGTCTCCGGGTAATGTACTGGCCTTGTATGCCGGGCAGACGCGGACATTTACGTTTACGCCGATTAATCCAGCGATAGCTCCATACAATGTTGTTCTGCAGATTGATGATGTCGGACGACTTAGTCGGATCGGTGTTCAACCTACCAGTACACCTACTTTTTGTAATGCTGACCCGACAAGCGTAAATTTGATATCGTTATACCAGCTAGACACATCCCTTTTGTTAAGGGTTAACGGTGCTAATCAACTCTTCGATTTTGTTCCTTCGAATGAATTCTTGAACAACTACATTTCTCAGTTCTCTAGTTTTAGTTTTTTGGGCATTCCAGCGGGTATGTATACTTTTTTTGTGGAAGGTGTTTCAGAGTGTGGAGAAGCCAATACAGCAGATTTTAGTTTCTTGATAATTGCGGCAGGAAACCCGACTCGAATAGATACTACTGTTTGTAGTGGTAATCTGCCATTCCTTTTCGGTGGATTTGAGTTTTATGGAGATTCCACGATTCTTGGGTCAAGTGGAGGAGCTTGTGATACGATATTAACGCTCAGACTTCGTACCACTGGACCACGTACAGCTCCGGGATTTCCATTAGGAACGCAAAGTCCGAATTGTAGGGCGCGTCAATGGGCGTATCTTTATGACTCGTTAAATGCTCAAGGAACACGTGGATTGATAGCTCTTGATCAAGCTAACAATCCAGTCAATCCTAATTATGTGGCTGTGTTTACGGATGATTATATTGGTCCTTATGTTCTTCCATGGACAAGCGCCTCAAATGGATGTGACTCGATAGTCACCCTTCGAATTTCTTTTCAAGGGGGAGGGCTTACCACAAGGGATATCATTGATCTATGTTCTAATCGTGATACCACTGTACTCTTTGGGGGCAATCCTTTTAGACTTAGTGCTGCCACCCCCATTATTTATGTTACCAATCAAATTGGTCAAGGGTCATGTGACCTGCATATTATTGAAGCAAATTTAATACAGATAATAGAGGATACAATAATTCACGGTCCGCTATGCGCAGATGAAACCTTTACCCTTGGCGGTGAGGTCTTTTCAATTTCTCGACCATCAGGTCGTATTTTTGGCACCCTTGGCGCTAATGGTTGCGAATCTTCGACCTATGTTGAAGTTGAATTTATAAATACGAGGGTAGAGGAGCAATCTGCTCGCTTATGTCCGGGTCAGGCATATACTGTCGGCTCGAATGTCTTTAGAAACGAGAGTTTTACCGATTCTATCATTGTGCTCAGGAGACAAGCGAGTACCGGGTGTGATAGTCTTGTAAGATTGACACTTGATGTATTGTTCCCTCGGACAATCAATTTTGATACTACTATATGTAGAAATGCGTCAATTGATTTTCTCGGGGTAACATACGATATAAATAACCCTAGTGGATTCTCAAGATTGGCATCGCCATCGTTGGGTTGTGATTCTATTGTTTATCAAGTTAATGTTAGTTTTTTTCAAGAGGCATTTACAGTTAATCCACCTCCTATCTGCGAAGGTGATAGTTACTCTTTTGGTAACCAGATATTGACAACATCCGACACCTATACTGAGTCGTTTACTTCACTTGTGACTGGGTGTGATAGTGTTGTCACGCTTAATCTTGTTGTGATTCCTACTTCTCAATCACCGGTTACTGTGGAATTCTGTAGTGGTTCAAGTTACACCATTGGAAGTCAAACTTTTAACGCCCCGGGTGATTATGACGTGAACCTTACATCAGAAGTAACGGGCTGTGATAGTATTGTTAATTTAACTTTGGTCGAAAGAGCCATACTGACTACTGATATAACTGAAGTTTTGTGCATTGGCGAGTCATATTTATTCGGAGGTTTAGAGAGAACGACAGCAGATGTATATGTTGAAAATTTGACATCAGCAAGCACGGGTTGTGACAGTGTTGTCACCTTGAATTTGTCATTTTATGATGAAATTGACACAAGTTTTGTGGATCAGACATGCGCTGGTCTCGCCTACATATTTGGTAATCAAACACTTTTTCAAAGTGGAACATATAGAGAAGTATTTAGATCGACCGTGACAGGATGCGATAGCATAGTAAACCTTGCACTAACGGTAAGTCCACCTGTAAGCGATACTGTCCGCACACAAATATGTCAAGGAGAGATAATTGTCCATGGAAATCAAAGTATTACTATAGGAGGTGTATTTCCTGCCAATTTTGTAACTCTTGCTGGTTGTGACAGTATAGCTGTATTGGAAGTGGAGCTACTTGATACTTTCTACCTATCAATATTAGATACAATCATAAGAGGGCAATCAAGGTTCATTGATGGCGTCCAGGTGACAGAGCCGGGTATTTATACAGAAAGTTTATTCTCACAAGGCGGCTGCGACAGTACAGTAGTTATCGATTTATTTGTAATTGAAGAGATTAGAGCAGATGTAGACCTAATGATTTGTGCAGGTGACTCTGTAGAAGTAGGTGGTAGATTTTACAGTACCAACACGATGACCACAGTCATTATCCCTTCTTCCATTGGCGCAGATAGCGTGATTACACTTACGGTAAATGTGGTTGATACGATCGTAAATGATTTCGGAAGAGTGGTTGTTTGTGATGTGGATCTTCCTTATATGTGGGGTGGAGAAAATCTTTTTCAGGCAGATCAATATGAACGCGCATTTATTTCAGCTCTTGGTTGTGATAGTATAGTGCGATTAAACCTTGTTGTTGAAGCGTTAATAATAGAAGATGAATCCATAGATCTATGTCGTGGTGAGGTATTTACTTACGGAGGTGTTACATACACTATCGGAAATGATACTACTGTTTCAGGAAGATTTATTTCTCAACGTACTGGATGTGACAGCATTGTTACTTTGAATATAAATGTCCTGGATACATTTTATGTGCCTATAAGTTCTACGATTACGCGTGGTCAGAGTTTTAATTTTGACGGAGTTGAGAGAACAACTGCGGATATATATTCAGCGACTTTGACATCAGAGTCGGGATGTGATAGCACAGTTATTTTAGATCTCTCGGTAATTGACGAAGTGTTTCTTACGATTGATACTACAGTCTGCCCGGGTGTCAATTTTAGAATCTTCAATAATTCTTATGCGGCTGATACGATGCAGATTTTGAGAAGATTAGGTGCCGGTGGAGGACCAGATACGATTGTCGATTTGACCATCAGATTTTTGAGACCGGATGATTTAAGATTTTCTTTCACAGAGGTTCTATGTCATAGTGAAACATTTGATTTTAATGGAGCCGAGTTGTTTGCCACAGGCATTTATCGAGATACCTTATTAAGTTTTTTTGGTTGTGACAGTATTGTTACATTAAATCTTACAGTTTTGCCTAATCCATCCATTGGAGAGCAAGATCGCACCCTTTGTACAGGAGGATCCCTATTTATTAATGGATCATTTGTAAACACACCGGGATTATATTCTGAAATCTTGCAATCAGTTGCAGGCTGCGATAGTCTAGTCATCGTCAACTTAAGCGTAAGCGACGCCTTTGTTATAAATTTGAATCCTACTATATGTGATGGACAGTCATACTCTGTGGGAACGAGCACTTATAGTTCTTCAGGAATGTACACGGATACCTTAACTGCCTCCATAGGATGTGACAGTATTGTCAATGTCAATCTTACGGTCGCACCATTGTTTACTCTCAATATTAATGAAGTAATATGTGCCGGTGAAGAGTTTATAGTAGGCGGCATAGTCTACAATCAAACCATTGTCAGCAGCATTACTCTACAAAGTTTGTCAGGATGCGACAGTACCATTAATCTTAGTCTGGAGGTATTGCCTGAGATTAACACGGTTGTACTTGAAACTATCTGTGAAGGGGAATCTGTCATGATAGGTGGTATGACATTCAATATGTCAGGCACGTATGATATTCCGCATACGGCGATTACAGGCTGTGATAGTACAGTACGTTTAAATCTCATTGTATTATCGGGCTCAGGAGTTGAGGTTTCGCGGATGATATGTACAGGAGATACACTTACAGTTGGTAATGACAGGTTTACCACTTCGGGAATGTACACAATTACACTTCAGAGCTTTCAAGGATGTGATAGTGTTGTAACCGTGACGCTGGCAGTTTTAGATATATTAAGAGATAGTGTTTCAGCTACTGTTTGTGAAGGTGAAAGCTTTTCGTTCAGAGGGCGAACTTTGTCTGTTGCCGGAAATTATTCTGACACCCTGGTGTCAAGTATAGGTTGTGATAGTATCATTACCTTGGTCTTAAATGTAACACCGGACTTTGTGATTGGCATTACGAATGTATTTGGCACATGTGAGGGACAGGCTAATGGCGGGTTTACAATTTCATCTTCCGTCGGAGTGACATTGCCATTAATGATAGACGGACTTCCTGGAGGAACTAGGACGGTATCCAATTTTCCATTCCAAGTTTCAAGTCTCGCCCAGGGCACCTATAATCTCGTGGCCACAGATGCAAATGGCTGCATGAGCACGGGGCGTGTTGAAATAACAGAGGATCGTGACGGATTAGTAAGTATTGTTGCTATTCCTGATGGAGACCAAGGAGACTATAATCTTTTTGTTAATTTCAATGGTATAGTTCGTTCAATAAGCTGGGATAATGTTCCCGGCCTTAGTTGTTATGATTGCCCCAATCCTAGAATTCGTATTATTGATTACACCACGGTCGGGTTGACATTGGTCGATGATATTGGATGTACTTACCGAGCGTCAGTAGATCTAGACATCCCTAATGTGGGCAATGTATATATTCCTAACGCGTTCCGTCCCGATGGCCCGAATGGAGAGAACTCTGTCTTTTTCCTCCAAGCGGAAGATGGACTATTGGGAATTTATGATTTAAAAATTTATGATCGCTGGGGCAACATGGTATTTGAAGTGGATGGTGCGTTATTGGGTGATAGATCTCGTGGATGGACAGGAAGGTTTAATGATCTGCCGGCTCCGTCTGGCGTATATGTTTACTACGCGAGGGTTATAAACAGTCAAGGTATAGAAGGTGTTTTTAAGGGAGATGTTACGGTGATTCGTTGATGATGTGTGTTGGGATAAAATAAAGTAGCTTTTGTTATATCAACAAACGCTAGCATATACTGTTGATCCGCGTAACCCAATAGTTTATAATGCTCAAGATTGCCGTAGCACCTAGCTATCAATATCGTCTGCCAATAAGTCATCGGTTTCCCATGATTAAATATGAGCTTATCCCCACACAATTGATCTATGAAGGCGTGGTAGAGAAGCACAATTTTTTTGAACCGACATTAGTCCCAGAAGAAGTATTGTTGAGCGTTCATACACGGGAGTATTGGGACATACTTAATCATTTTCCTGTTCCTCGTAAACTAGAGAGAAATATAGGATTTCCGGTGAGAGTTGACTTAATCGAGCGTGGCAGATGCATTGCGCAAGGGACTATTGATTGTGCATTGTATGCTATGGATTATGGGCTTGCCTTAAATACCGCCGGAGGTACACATCATTCATTTGCTGATAGAGGTGAAGGATTCTGTGTCTTTAATGATATCGCTATAGCAGCAAAGTATTTACTTGATCGGGGGCTCGTTAAGCGCATCATCATTATTGATCTGGATGTACATCAAGGCAATGGCACGGCCAATATTTTCAATAATGAAAGCCGTGTATATACATTTAGCATGCATGGGGCACGAAATTATCCTCATCGAAAGGAGCGATCTGATTTGGACATAGGTTTGTATGATGGTTGTGGTGACGGTGATTATCTAAAGATATTGTCGGGTCAGTTAGTGACACTTCTTGATCAATTTAAACCAGACATAGCATTTTATCAGGCGGGTGTAGATATACTTGATACAGATAGACTGGGAAGATTGAATGTGAGTCGTCGAGGGTGTATGTATCGAGATGAGATTGTCTTCGGAGAATGCGCCAAGCGCTGTATCCCTGTGGCTGTAACTATGGGTGGCGGTTATTCTGAGCGCATAGCGGATATTGTAGATGCGCATGTAAATACCTTTAAAGTGGCTAAAGATGTCTTTGTTATGTGATGATTATGGACTGTTTACGGCAGTTCTCAGCTTGGTGCTGTTGTGCTCATTTTTTCTTTAAACGCGGAGAGTGCAATGGTTTTGGAAAGTTCACTAAGCTTAAATGATGGTGTTAATTGGGCATTAACAACACTTTCCATTATCAATTGCTAAGTCGTTGTTTTCTCGATTCTTAGGATGGTCGGTGTTAAACGTAGTGTACAAGCTTAAATGAACTCTTTTATTTACGACAAATCGCCTGAAGTTTGATCACAGTTTCGTAAAGTGTTTATACACCGTTGAGTAAAGAGGAATATGGACACCTCAGTGAAAGACTTCAGCTAAATCGAAACAAAATTTGCGGAATAGTGAAGAAGGAGTACTTTTGCATCCGGTGAGGGTCGTACAGCCAGCTCCTGCAGAATCCCCCAGGGTGGAAACGCAGCAAGGGTATGTGGTTGTAGCGGTTTGGTATGATTCCTCACTTTTTTGTTTTACAAAATGATGCAATCAGCAGGCTCTTAGTTTGGTCCATGACTTAATCGGTGGTGAGTTGCAAGTTGAAGTTTTTGCTTTCGTACCTTTAACTTATTAAATATGAAGTTTTTTATTGATACGGCTTCGCTAGTGCAGATTAAAGAAGCTAATGATTTAGGTATTTTAGATGGGGTGACTACCAATCCTTCATTGATGGCCAAGGAGGGCATTACAGGAGAGCAGAATATTAAAGATCATTATGCTGCGATTTGCGATATTGTGGATGGTGATGTCAGTGCAGAAGTTATCGCGACGGATTTCGATGGTATTATTAAGGAGGGCCAGGAGCTCGCTGCCATAGCAGAGAATATTGTCGTAAAGGTACCTATGATCAAGGATGGAATCAAAGCGATAAGATGGTTCAGTGACAATGATATATTGACAAATTGTACGCTGGTTTTTTCTGCGGGGCAAGCAATATTGGCCGCCAAGGCCGGTGCTACTTATTTATCACCATTCGTCGGAAGAGTTGATGATGTTAACTGGGATGGGATTGAATTAATCAGAGAAATAGCGAGTATTTATGCCATTCAGGGATACGACACAGAGATATTGGCGGCATCGATAAGAAGCAGCAGACACATTGTGCAATGTGCCCAAGCGGGTGCTGATGTCGTTACATGTCCATTGTCGGCTATTCTGGGCTTACTAAAACACCCCCTTACGGACATAGGATTAGCACAGTTTCTTGCAGATCATAAGAAGGGTCTTGCGTAGGATATATTACCTTTCTACCTGCGACACTTGTCGCAAGATACTTGCTCAGATAAATGATAAGGCGCTATTTGAGATGGTGGATCTTAAAGTAGAAATGATTGACACAACAGTGTTTAATGATCTCAGAAAACACGTCAGTTCATATGAGGATCTGTTTAATAAGCGTTCGAGAATTTTCACGCTAATTCCGGTGGATAGTCGTCCTCAAGACGATGTCGCATGGCGAGCACTCATCTTGACTCATTATACTTTTGTCAAGAGGCCTATCATAATTTTTGATGAGGAAGTATTCATAGGTAATAGCCCCGCAGTGGTTGCTGCTGCTTTAAAAAGGATCAACTCATGATATCTCCTGGAAGCGAAACGATAGTTGAGGTTTTTCAAAATTTACAAGACGATATATGTCGTCATCTCGAAGAAATGGACGGAAGTGCCTCCTTTCATCAAGATCTATGGAAGCGTCAGGAAGGTGGCGGAGGGCGGACTAGAATTATCAGCGGGCTGAATATCGAGAAAGGTGGTGTGAATTTTAGTGAGATCTATGGCGCGATGCCTGATAATATTCGGATAGCCCTGAAGCTTGAACCCAATCATTTTCTTGCTACAGGTGTCTCGATTGTCCTTCACGCCAGGAATCCTTGGGTACCGATTATACACATGAATGTTCGATATTTTGAGACGAATACCGGGCATTGGTGGTTTGGGGGAGGGATAGATGTTACGCCTCACTATATAAATATTGCGCAGGCTTCCTCTTTTCACAATGAACTTAAACGGGTCTGTGACCAGCTAGCTCCAGAGTGTTATCCGCGTTACAAGAAGTGGGCTGATGACTACTTTTACAATAATCATCGTGGAGAGACTCGTGGTATAGGTGGTATCTTCTTCGATCACCTCAATGAAGACTCCGGATTTAAACGAGAGGATATTTGGGAGTTTGTACAAAGGGTAGGGAATGCTTTTATCCCTTGTTATAGAGCTTTGTTTATGTTTAACAATCATATGCCCTTTAGCGATGAAGATCTTAAATGGCAGTCGATCAGGAGAGGCAGGTACGTAGAATTTAATCTTGTGTATGATAAAGGGACAAAATTCGGTCTCCAGACAAATGGTCGCATAGAGTCGATTCTGATGTCATTGCCACCGGTGGCGCATTGGAACTATGACTTTAGCCCTCCCAACGAAAATGCCCTGCGGACCCAAGGGCTACTCCGAAAAGATATAGATTGGCTTAATTACAACGAAGCGTAATAGTCGGTGTGGTGACTTTGTTGCTTCTGTTGCCGGCATTATCTACGATATAGATATCGAGCGTCATCTCATTTATTGGGAAATTGCTTGGGCTCGAGCAAGGGAAAATCCCATCCGGAAAGATACAGCAGGTATTAAAAAGTCTAAGATCGATTTCTCCAATAGTCGGTTTATTTCGCACAGGAAATCGAGGCAGGGAATACGTGTCGTAAATGTCATTGTTGCGATTGTCGATGACAAAAATATTGGGTTCGTTTTGCCCTCCTAGGTCACCATCTTGATCAACGAATGATAACGTGACGATAATGGAATCGTTGTTAAGCGACCCTTGGAGCATGCTGTTGCTGCTTAATTGTAGGATATTAATTTTGGGTACGGTATCGGCAGGGGTTTTATCTTCGCATGACAACACTGTCAAAGCCACAAAAATTAGAACTCCGAATAGTTTAATATTTAATACCATTGGTTAATCCGATTCTAGTAGATAGAAACTTTTTATTCACTCCTTCAAGCTTCGAGCCTAAGCAGCAAGCCGTGTTCGCGTACCAATATACACATAATAATATATATCGTCAATGGATTGAGCTGACTAAAGGTTCACAGGAGCAAGTTAATCGATTTCTTCCGATAGCTTTTTTTAAGTATCTAGACATAAAATCAGGTGACTGGGCTTCCGCCCAATTATTTCGCAGTTCTGGCACTGGTGATTTGCAGCGGAGTACGCATCACATCAGGGATCTAGCCTGGTATAATCGAGTCACGGCGTTTATCTGGCAATCTTATTGGCCCGAACTTAAGTCTTTTGAATTTCTGGGGCTGTTGCCCAATTACATGGAAAATCCACATTCGTCGTTGATTGCCATGGTGCGTCATTTTATGGATAATTCAAGACATGGCGCACATCTTTTTTATGACGATGATTTTGTGGCCTTGTATGATAAGCTGGAGTCTAACCGGATGGCAGGTATCCCTACAGTACTTTTTGGGGTAAGTTTCGCATTGTTAGATTATGGATTAAATCACTGCCATGAAGATTTAGCGCAGACTATCATCATCGAAACAGGTGGCATGAAAAAATTTAAAAAAGAGCTTAGTCGAGAAGAACTTCATGGTGAATTACGCGGGACTTTTAACGGCGCTCGGATATGCTCGGAGTATGGGATGGCGGAATGTACTTCTCAATTGTATAGTCTAGAGGGAGGATTTTTTCGATCTAATTCTTTGATGAAGATTGTTGTGACCGATCCTACAGATCCGTTCAAGGAGTGCGTTGTCGGACAAAAAGGGAGGATAAACATCATTGACCTTGCCAATATCGACACTTGCAGCTTTATTGCTACGGATGATCTAGGGTCAATTGATGATCAGGGAAATATCCGTATCTTGGGAAGATTAGATCATGCTGATCTTCGTGGATGTAATTATCTCTGACACTAATAGCTGATACCCTCAACAATCCACTTAGCCAGTGCATCACGATTTTCCGGATTGAGAATCCGCTTGTGGTCTTTAGCATTCTTGATATTTCCAAGCTCAATGAGTATAGCTGGCGGCGAAGTTTTTTTAATTACATAAAACGCCTTCTCGTGCATCTTACCTGTGTATCCTCTGTTTTTCTGATGTTCAGCATATTTTGATTCGAAGACTTTATGAACTCTACTGGCGAGGTCGCGTGATGCTTCGCTATTTTTGTAATAACAGAAAAATACATCTTGATTGTGTGATTCAGAATTAGAGTCAATATGAATGGAGATCATACGCTGATCCTTGATACCTTTCTTCTTGTAATAGTCATATTTAGTGTTTACATATTGAGTTCTTTGTTCGAGTCGCTCTACATGGTTGAACGGTATCTTAGAACCATCTGCCAAGGTTTCTGTCTTGTCGCATTTGAGGTATTGATCGTTTCTTATGCCATTGGATTTATCTTGGATAACCATCTCAACGATTGCACCTTGTTCGAGGAGCTTTTTTGCCACGCGTGCTGCTACGTCATAGGCGTATTCGTCTTCACACAATCTATGCTTACAATCCGTGCAGATCGCTCCCGGATCCGGCCCACCGTGACCAGAAACTACATAGAATACGCTATTAGCCAGGCGGTCACTACTTACTTTTACATTTTTATGGTCTTTACCCAAGTAGTCGTAGCTGGAAGAGGTGGTGACCTTGGGAGATATTGATGGCGTGCTTTCTATAGCACTTAATAATTCTTTAGAAGGGTTAATCTCGTTCTTTTCCGGTTTATTTTCGACAACTGCTTCCGTTTTTAAATCGGCTTCACTGGACGTTTTAAAATCTTCTTTTTTGTTGTCAGACTTCACACCGAATGTGATAAATTCATGATAAGGTACCCAGAGTATCCGACTATCTCTAAAATCGGTCATTCTCAATGACTTGCGATGGATATTTTCATTGTATTTCTGAATTCTAAGTGCTTGGTTGATGTCCTCTATTTTAAGTGTTGAACGAATACTTTTGCCATCGTACTTGTAGATCAATATAGGTAGCTTGTACTTTCGATCTAGTTTCAGCGCCTCATTTTGTTTCAGTTTATTCAGCGCGTAAAATGCATCAACATTAGCGGTCTGATTATTAAGTTCATACCTTTGCATTAAGGTAATGATACCATCACCTTTCTGGATACTGACTTCATGGATAGTTGCATCATCCGGAATGATAATCGTGTTGTTAAGCTTATCATTAAATCCGGCTATTGTAAATAGAATAAACAACAAGTGCATAACAAATAGTTGATATACAAATGTATATAAATTATTTTAAATCATAATATGTTATTGTGAAAGGTTTTTATGCCAATCTTCTTTTTTCATTCAAGCAGGAGTTTCGTCAGTGGCAGCTTTTAATAGGATTATTCATATTTACAGCATTGATAGCCTATGTGTCTTTTCGCATTAAACCTAGTATCGATACGGTCGAGTTTACAATGCTCTTTTGGACGTTTACATTATTAATCGGTATCAATGTGGCTATCCGAGCTGAGTCATTATTGAGTACCCAAGAGTCAATGTGGCTGTATACACTGACTTCCTCTGCTCAGTTTATTGCTGCCAGAGTGGTATACACCGTGATATACTTATTAGCAACGGGTGTTTCTTTTTATTTATTTCTGATCTTATTTTATTACCCGGGGCTTCAGTTTAGTTTGGATTTTTTACTACTTATCGGTATAATGAGTGTGGTGATGGGCTCATGCTTATCGCTGCTTTCTGCCATAGCTGCTCGAACATCCGGGCAGAATGTCTTGTTAAGTATTCTGAGTATTCCATTATTGATACCTGCTGTGCTTCTTCTCAGTAATATTTCTATAGAGTTAATGATGAGCTTGAGTATGGACTTTTCGAAGATAATCTCACTTTTGGCGATAAGTTTATTAAGTATAGGTGCAGCAATTTTCTTACATCCTTATATTTGGCGGCAATGAATGGGTTTCTTGAACAGAGCTGGTGGAAATATGTGACGATAGTCATACTTCTCTACACTTTTACAGTTGGATTGCTAATCCCGCTTAAACCTGGTATAACAAGTATTGACCACGATCCTGCCGTTTTAGGAGAAAGTTTGGAACTCTTAGTGACGTCGTATAACACATCATTTGAGCCGTCTATGGTACCTACGGGCTACCTCAAGCTAGATAGTATTCACATACTTAAATCGAGTAAATCAAAAGTATTGGGATCTGATCTTCTTCAGTTCGTGTTTGATCTACCGGCAGCATTACCTTTTCAAGAGAAAAGAGCATTTCCGACGCTAGTTATAAGTGTACCACATGAAGGTTATTTAGTATTGCCTTCTGCGTTGGCGATTACAGATCCGGTGCGGAGAGACGTAGATTTCAATGGTGCAGAAAGATGGAACGATCGTATTGCTATTCAAGAAAGCGCATGGAAGTTTCAATTTCCTTATAGATCTATCTTGTATGAGACAATACGCAATACATTTTATCATGTGGCTATATGGATGGCTATGTTTGTGTTGATCATTATTGGGCTGATTTACAGTATTAAATACCTCCGGACGGCAGATATGTATTGCGACGCAGTCGGCCAATCTTTCACTTTTGTAGCGGTCATATTCGGATGCATAGGCATGGTTACAGGTAGTGTCTGGGCTAAGAATACATGGGGGACTTATTGGACAGATGACCCGAAACTTAATCTTTCAGCCGTCGCCATGATCATTTATGCAGGATATTTAATCCTAAGAGCTTCAATAAAGGATGAAGAGCAGCGAGCAAGGCTTTCTGCGGTGTATAATGTTTTTGCATTTGTGGCTATGATACCATTGATCTTTATCATCCCGAGATTGACCAGTAGTCTTCACCCTGGCAATGGAGGCAATCCGGCACTAGGTGGCGAGGATCTCGACAGTACATTGCGGCTAGTGTTTTATCCGACGATCATTGGATATACATTGATGGGGGTATGGATAGCGAGCTTGTTGTATCGGCTACGAGTGATCGATCTTAAGATGATCTTTCGGGAATAGTTCATTTTAAGTTTTTTCATTGGGCAAAGCACTATTCTTACAGAAGTATAATATAAAGACTGAGCAGTATTGGTTTAAATATTTTATCATTGCGGTATTATTCTGATATAATATGTTGGAGTCAATTTTTAGTTTTTTGATGACGCCTTTGTTCGCCATGATCATGAATCAATCTCATAGAGATGGCAAGATTTGGTCAGTGGTGATAGTTATGGCTTTGGTGATATTAGGCTTTGGTGTTTTATTATTCATCTTGGAGAGGCGTATCAAGGAGATGGAGGAAAAATTAAATTAAATACTATATGGCTCATGATGGAAGGAGCTTTTATGCTACAGTGCAGAAGAATTTTGACAATGCGGCAAAACATCTTAATCACTCCCCGGGACTTTTGTCACAAATACGAGAATGTAACTCTGTTTATCAGATCAGATTTCCTGTAAGAATCGGCAATGACTATCAGGTCATCGAGGCATATCGTGTTCAACACAGTCATCACAGACTTCCGACCAAAGGGGGTATCAGATACAGTGATATGGTCGATCAAGAGGAAGTGATGGCACTTGCTGCGTTGATGACTTACAAGTGTGCTTTGGTCGATGTACCCTTCGGAGGAGCAAAGGGAGGGGTAAAGATAAACCCGCGCAATTACGATCCGGAAGTACTTCAGCGTATCACGCGGCGATACACAGTTGAACTGATAAAAAAGGGATTTATTGGTCCTAGTGTTGATGTTCCCGCCCCAGATTATGGTACCGGAGAGCGAGAAATGGCTTGGATTTTAGACACTTACTATGCTTTCTCCAAAGGAAACGAAATTGATGCTGCGGGATGCGTTACTGGCAAACCTGTAAATCAGAACGGAATACGTGGAAGAACAGAAGCGACAGGACGCGGCGTTTATTATGGCTTAAGAGAGGCCATGTCAGTCAAAGAGGACATGGCACAACTCGGTTTAACACCAGGGATAGCCGGAAAGAGAATAGTGATACAAGGATTCGGAAATGTAGGAACTTATTCGGGTCTTATCGCACAACAAGAGGGTGATGCCTTGATAGTGGGTATCGCTGAGTATGATGGTACAATCGTAAATCCTGCAGGGATTGATATCGAAAAACTTATCGAATATCGCAAAGAAAGAGGAACCATCGTTGGATTTCCGGGCACTGACACCTTGCTCGACAAAAATGACTGGGTAGGGATTGATTGTGATGTGCTTATTCCTGCAGCACTTGAAAACCAGATTCATAAAGATAACGTATCTCAAGTTAAGGCTAAAATAATTGCCGAGGCAGCAAATGGTCCGCTTACCGCTGAAGCGGATGCTCATCTGTCTCAAGCGGGGATTATGGTTTTGCCGGACATGTATCTCAATGCCGGGGGTGTGACGGTATCGTACTTCGAATGGCTGAAAAACTTATCTCACATGCGATTTGGTAGAATGGAAAAGAGATTTAATCAGACTACCTATCTCAACATCGTCGAGACAATTGAGAAAATAACGAATCATAAACTTGATGAAAAGTTTAAGAAGCAAATTACCAAAGGCGCAGATGAAATAGATCTTGTTCGTTCTGGATTGGAAGAAACAATGGTAACTGCCTATCACAATATCCGCAACGTAAAGCTTTCAAGCAATACCATAGAGGATCTTCGTACAGCAGCTTTTGTAAGTGCGATTGATAAAGTAGCAAGTGATTATATTGCGCTAGGCGTATTCCCATAGATGTTAAAATTTAAAAAGATGAAAAGTATTTCTACCTTATTCTTATTGATTATATCTAATGCTGTATTCAGCCAAAGTAAATTTCCACCTGAAATGACAGAAGTGTGGGAGCCGGAACCAAGAGCCGTGATGCCCGGCACGAATGGGTCTCCACCATCCGATGCAGTCATTCTGCTAGGCAGTCAAGGTGCGGATGCATGGCAACATGCTGATGGATCAGCTGTCAAGTGGAATTTTACCGATGGAGTGCTGACAGTTGTCCGAGGGGCAGGTGGGATTAAGACTAAAGAGCTATTTGGGGATTGTCAGTTACATGTAGAATGGAGGTCGCCATCAGAAATCAGAGGTGAAGGCCAAGGACGTGGCAATAGTGGCGTTTTTCTGCAAGGTCGATACGAGGTACAAGTTCTGGATAGCTATAATAATCGCACATACAGTAATGGTCAGGCCGGATCACTTTATAAACAAAGTATTCCACTTGTTAATGCTATGCGTCCTCCGGGTGAATGGCAGACATATGATATTATATATAAAGCACCGACTTTCAATGCTGATGGCATTAAGACAAGTTCTGCCTATATTACGGTTATCCACAACGGTATCGTGATACAGAATCACGAAGAATTAAAAGGAACTACGGAGTATATCGGTTTACCTAAAAATATTGCACATGGAGAAGATTCCATACACTTGCAAGATCATGGTGATCCGGTTAGTTTCCGTAATATCTGGCTGAGGAAGTTATAAGCATTAAAAGTACTACTGTAAATATCGTGCTATGCGCTTTGCGGACATAGTACTCCCTCTCGCTATACCCAATGTGTATACATATGCCGTACCTGTAGAGATACAAAAAGATCTTGCATTCGGACAGCGGGTAGAAGTGCCTGTCAGAAACAAACTTTATTCTGGGGTGGTAGTCGATATTCATGATCGTAAGCCGGTTGTTAAAACGCGTAACATTGTCTCGATCATAGATTCAACGCCATCCATCACACCTACCCAATACGCGTTTTGGAAGTGGATAAGTGAGTATTATTGTGCCTATATAGGTGAGGTGATGAATATTGCTTTGCCTACTGCTCTGAAATTAGCCAGTGAAACGAAAATAGTTTTTATTCCTAGTGAAGGCTGGGAAGAGTTAGAATTAACAGATGATCAATACCTCGTCTGTGAGGCTCTGTCTATTCAGCAGGAGCTTACTATTGGTGTTATCCAAGAAATCGTCGGTAAGAAAACAGTATATCCACTCATTAAATCGCTAATGCAGCTAGGTCTGGCTGGGATAAGAGAGGATATTCAAGAGAAGTATTTTTCGCGTAAGGAAGATTATGTTGAACTTCTTGAACCTTTTGATCAGGATATTCAAGAAACCATAAACAAATTGTCTAGATCAGAACTTCAACAACGTGCTGTTCTGGGTATCTACAGTCTGCGAAAAAGGGAAAAATCGGTGTCAGTAGCACAGCTCAAAGAGCTGGCGAGTATTGATAGATCCGTCATCAATAGCCTTGTTAAAAAAGGAATTATAAAAATATTCTCTAAAAATATCAGTCGCTTAGAGCAAGACCGTGACAGCGAGAAGTCGGAAAAAGAAATAGAATTGTCACCTAGCCAAGTAGCAAGTCTTGCATCTATTAAAAGTGGATTTCTGGACAAAAGACCCGTCCTGCTGCATGGCATTACAGGAAGCGGGAAAACCCAGATCTATGTAAAACTTATTCAAGAGTATCTGTCACAAGGTGGACAGGTATTGTACTTGCTTCCGGAGATAGCCTTGACTTCTCAGATCGTAAAACGACTACAGGCAGTTCTGGAAGATTCAGTATTCATTTATCACAGCAAGGTGCATGATCAGAAAAGAGTGGAGATCTATCAGGCAGCCATGCATGCCAATAAGTTATTTATCGGGGCTCGTTCAGCAGTATTCCTTCCCTTTACGAATCTTAAATTAATCGTCATTGATGAAGAACATGACCCTTCATACAAGCAACAACAACCCAGTCCGAAGTATAATGCACGCGATGCGGGCATCATGCTGGCACATATGACTGGAGCGAATATCGTGCTTGGATCTGCTACACCGTCATTGGAGTCTATGCTCAATGCTTCTAAACAAAAGCACCATTATGTGCAGCTCAATGAGCGATATGGCGCTGCTCAGCTACCCGAGATAGAGCTAGTGAATATGCGTAAGGCATATGAGGAGGGACTGGTTACAGAAAGTATTTCGCATAGATTATTGGACTTGCTTAAGGAGACACTTGGCCGAAGAGATCAGTCGATCATTTTCCAAAATAGGAGGGGCTATGCCCCAATACTAAAATGTGTCATGTGTGGATGGACAGTCGAATGCCCTAACTGCGACGTGAGCCTCACCTATCACCAGTATTATCAAGAAATGAAATGTCATTGCTGTGGTTATCGGACGAAGAGACCTACAGGATGTCTTGCTTGTGGACATCACGAACTTAAGTTGATCGGCATCGGGACGGAGAAAATAGAAGAGACTTTACAAAGACTATTGCCAGAGGCGCGAATAGCGCGCTTTGATCATGACAGTACGCGAAGTAAAAAGAACCAGGATAAGATTCTTTGCGACTTTGAATCCGGATTGATAGATATATTGGTGGGTACGCAGATGATCACAAAGGGTTTTGATTTTGATCGGATTTCTCTGGTAGGGGTGATCAGTTCTGACGGCTTATTAAACTACCCTGATTACAGGGCAAGTGAACGGGGTTTTCAGCTGCTGATGCAAGTAAGTGGTCGGGCAGGGCGTAGGGAGAAAGTCGGGCAGGTAATAATACAAGGATACAATATATCCCATCCTGTATTAAGGGACATCTTATCGGCTGACTATGAGAGTTTTGCAACGAGGGAGTTAAAGGAGCGAGAGACCTTTAAGTATCCTCCCTATTACTTTATGGTATTGATTTTGCTCACTCACAAGCAATTAGAAAATGTTAAAGAAGCGGCTAGCTCTCTTGTGCAAAAATTAAGGCTTACATGGGGCAATCGTGTCACTGGGCCCGTTGATCCTACGATTCTAAGAGTAAGAGGGCAGTATCAACAACAAATCATGATCAAGTACGAACGGAGGCAAGATGTTGCCACCACCATGAAGCGCAGTATTGGCGAGGCGATTGAGAAGTTGAAGCAAGAGTCCGTATTTAAAAATGTTGTAATTAGTATAGATATAGACCCTTATTAGATTTACGAAGTTATCTTGTTATAAAACTATATTGGGCTGCGCCCAATATATATCGCTAGGTTTTCAACTCATATTTGCTAGTCTGCGATATTGATTGTGTGTCATTTTATCAATAAGCCTTCTTTAACATGGGAATAATATTCATCTTTGATGCCCAATCTGTGGATGCGGTAATAAAAACATTGAAAGAAATGAAGAAAGTATTGGTGTTTGGATTAGGGAAAGTGGGCACCCTTGTAGGGGTCTTATTGAGTAAGCGTTTCCAAGTGACGGCAGTTGATATGTATGCCCCCCACTACAATTACAAGCTTCCGTTTACGATCGTACGGGCTGATGTGAAGGATCAATCCCAAATCGAACCGCTTGTGCAATCACATGATGCCATTGTCTCTGCATTGCCTTATTTCCTCAATAAGGACTTGGCGGTGATGGCTCATACGCATGGCAAGCATTATTTTGATCTTACAGAAGATGTCGACACAACTAATTTTATCCGCAATCTTAGCTTGACTTCCTCCGGTGTCATGGCGCCACAGTGTGGACTAGCTCCCGGCTTTATAGGGGTTGTTGGTGCCAAATTAGCGGGTAAGTTCACAAAGCTGCGTGACATTGAATTAAGGGTAGGGGCGCTGCCACGTTATCCGAATGGCTTGTTGGCCTATTCTTTTACATGGTCACCTGCCGGTGTTATCAATGAATATCTGAAGGATGCAGAAGTGATTCACAATGGTGAGAAAAAAATGGTTCCATCTCTTGATGGCTTAGAATACATTAACATCGAAGGACAAGAGTTTGAAGCATTTACAACATCCGGTGGACTCGGTACGATGTGCGAGACGTATGAAGGCAAAGTGGATACTTTGAATTACAAGACCATGCGCTATCCGGGACATTGTAAGCTTATGAAATTCTTGATGTATGAGTTGATATTGAAGGAGGATCCTAAAGGTTTAGAAAAAATGCTCTACAATGCTAAACCTCCTGTGTCTGACGATGTAGTGTATGTGTATGCTGTCGTAGAAGGATGGAAAGAACAGAACATCTATCGCGAGGAATATTATAAGGCATTTTATCCGATCACTATTGATGGCATCACTTGGAGAGCTATATCATGGACTACAGCAGCCTCTATTGCAGCAGTTGTGGAGATGGTAGCAGATGGCATGCTGCCACAGAAAGGATTTATCAAGCAAGAAGAGATATCTCTTGATAGATTTTTAACAACTACTAATGGCAGCTATTTTAATGAATAATATTACCTAGTATATCAATCATCAAATAATCGTAACGACTCAACTACTATGAATGACTTTTTAAAACGTTTAAAGGTATCCGGGCATAATGGTGTTAGTACCGGCTTGGACTCTTGGAAGGGTGGTGGTGAGAGGAGAGTGATACTTTCTCCTACAGATGGCAAGGAACTAGGGCCTATTCATCTTGCTTCAAGTGATGACTATGATGCTGTTGTGCAGAAATGTCAAGAGGCATATCCGATATGGCGCAATATGACTGCACCGGCAAGAGGGGAGGTCGTTCGTCAGATGGGGGAAGCCCTTAGAGAGCAGAAACACAATCTTGGCTCTCTGGTAAGTTATGAGATGGGTAAAAGTTTACAAGAAGGGCTTGGCGAAGTTCAAGAGATGATCGATATCTGCGATTTTGCTACAGGTCTGAGCCGGCAATTATATGGTTTGTCTATGCACTCTGAGAGACCTGATCATAGAATGTTTGAACAATGGCATCCGCTAGGCATAGTAGGAATCATAAGTGCATTTAACTTTCCTGTTGCCGTATGGTCTTGGAATAGTATGCTAGCTTGGGTATGTGGTAATGTATGCGTATGGAAACCATCAGAAAAGACACCATTCAGTGCTATAGCATGTCAAACTATTATACAAAAAGTTCTAAAGCAAAATAATTTGCCCGAGGGTATCAGTGGTTTGGTATGTGGTGGTAGAGATGTGGGTGAGGCCATGGCCGAAGACACTAGAATCGGCCTTGTTTCTGCGACAGGCAGTACCCGAATGGGTAAATCTGTTGCGCAAGCTGTCGGGGCGCGATTGGGTAAAAGCCTCCTGGAGCTAGGAGGTAATAATGCAATTATAGTCACAGGGGAAGCTGATTTAAAATTAGCAGTACCGGCCATCGTGTTCGGAGCAGTAGGTACAGCGGGTCAGAGATGTACTACTACTAGAAGATTGATCATCCATGAATCTGTCTATGACAAACTAAAGAAGCTTTTAGTCAAGGCATATAGCCAGATTAAAATTGGAAATCCACTTGATAGCCAGAATCACATGGGTCCTCTGATAGATATGGATGCTGTGAATATGTATCGCGCCGCCATCGAGCAAGCTGTGGCAGATGGAGGAAACCTACTCTGTGGAGGTAAATCACTCAAGGGTATAGATTATGCCGGGGGATGTTATGTAGAGCCTGCATTAATCGAGGCACATAGAGATATGGAGGTAGTAAAACATGAGACGTTTGCACCTATTCTATACATCCTTAAGTACAAATCGCTGGAAGATGCGATTGAAATTCAGAACGCTGTTCCTCAGGGATTAAGCTCAGCTATCTTTAGTCTTAACATGCGGGAGACGGAGCTATTCTTATCAGCCAGGGGTTCGGATTGCGGAATTGCCAACGTCAACATTGGTACATCAGGAGCAGAAATCGGTGGGGCATTTGGGGGTGAAAAAGAAACCGGAGGAGGACGCGAGAGCGGATCTGATGCATGGAAGGCTTATATGCGTAGACAAACCTGCACCGTTAACTGGAGCGAAAAATTACCACTTGCACAAGGAATCAAGTTTGATTTTTAGTAGATATCGACAATACCGTAGAGAACTTTGTTTAAAGCGTATCGGCACATCTAGATTGTAGAAATAAATACAAGTTAACCCATGCTATTGCTACTACTTTGTATGGCCTGCAATGTCCTGCTGGCGGTGATATTTAAGGGTTTTAGTCGCTATGGCATAAATAACATGAACGCCATTATTGTCAATTATGCCTGGTGTGCCATAGTGCCGGGTATTTTTTTGGGAGAGAGTGCAGTGCCTGTGGATCTGCTTTATAGACCATGGTTTTTTTACGCATTGGTTCTGGCGGCTATGTTTATAGTGGGCTTTAACTTGATGGCCTTATCTTTCCAGAAAGCCGGCGTATCGCTGACAATTATCATTCAAAAAATGTCTCTTGTCATGCCTGCATTGTTTGCGATTATCATGTTCAAGGAGACAGCCGGAATACTTAAACTGAGTGGAATTCTATTGGCATTATCGGCCATCATTTTGGTCAATTGGCCGGATAAAAAGAATGGCGGGTTAAATTGGCGCAGCCATATTGTACTATTGCCTATATCTGTTTTTTTACTGAGTGGATTGATAGAGATGCTTCTGTATTTTGTAGAGATTCGTGGTATAACGGGTGATGAAAATGTTCAATTTACGGCTTCAAGCTTTTTTATGGCTGGGATATTAGGTTTAACGCTTACGACTTATCATTACTTTGCAAAAGGCACAGGGGGATTCAGTTTGAGAGATGTGGGCGGAGGAATCATACTGGGCATACCGAATTACTTTACGATCTACCTCTTGCTTTTACTTTTGTCACAAGGGTGGGAAGGATCGATACTTTTTCCGATCAATAGTATTGGTATTTTAATCGGTACGACATTAGTGGGTATTCTTGCTTATCGTGAGCGACTATCTACATTAGGATGGATCGGCCTTGTTATAGCTTTTTGCGCTATCTTAATGATCAATACCTGACAGATAAGTTTCTTTGTCCGCTAAAATCTTATCAATCTTCAATGATAATCGCATCATCAATGATCTCGTTGCCATCGCCATCTAGATCATCAAATCCCGATGCCCTTCGGTTATCCGGGGCTCTTTCTGTTGGTTGGCCTTCTATGATTGTCATTTTACCTTCTTGCACAGCACCGTAATCTCCACGAGCGAACTTCTCAGCTTTCGCAAAAAAGTCATCTTTGCCATCTAACATGGACGACTTGTGTTCGTCAAGTTTTTCTTGCAGTGTGGTTCTAGGTTTAGCAGCTTCATGGGCATCCATTTCTTGGCCTTTAGTGATCATGTCATCGATTTTGTTGTTGAGATTATCTAGCGATTCGCCCGCTTTTTCGATGATGACGTCTTTAGCTCTTAGCACATTGGCGCCGACATTTTCGGTAAACTGCTTAGCTTTTTCAAGATTCTCATGGTTCTCTCCCAATAAAAACCCACCAAGTTTCTCGACTTGTTCGCCACCTTTTTTGACTACTTGTTCTCCTGCATCAAGGATTTTTCCACCTATTTGTTCTGTTGTTTCAGCTACTTTTTTAAGTGTTTCACTTTTGTTTATCATATTCATCGTTCCTTCTGTGGAATGAAGGATGGCGTCGCGCATATCCTCTGTTTTTTCGATCACTTTTTCACTGAGATCTGCCTTGAACTCACCTGCCTTCTGGCCGGCTATTCTTCCGAGATCTTCTGCTTTTTCGGTAATGTCACGAGTGAGCGAGGCTGCTTTACCTGCAGCAGATTTTCCGATATTGGCGGCTTTGTCCGCTATATCGCCTCCTGCTTCTTTGGCATAATCTACCCCTTTTTTGGCAGTGGATTTACCGACAGACTCTACTGTAAAAAACAATTTTTTGATCTCGCTAAAAAAGCCCATGTCTTTGTAATTTTCTTGCCAAATTACGATTTTTTATCTCTATGTAGACATTTTTATTCAATCTTGCGGACTTAATGATCGAATAAGATGAATTGATTAATTTTGATCCGATGTCGCTTGTTAAGGTCATCTCCTTTTATCTGAGATATCATAGAAGAATACATGAAGACTGATACGCAACAAAAAATATATGAGGTAGTAAGTAAGATATCTCAGATCAAGGTGGCAGAGACACAACTTGCCACTACGCGCGAGGAGCTTCAGCAGACCGATCGAGAGATCAATAATTTAAAACGAGAGCTAGACAAGGGAGAGACGCGCATCAGAAGCCTCGAAGGTTTATCTACACGCGCTTTGTTCCATCGTGTCTTGGGAAGCAAAGAAACCGAGATGGAAAAAGCCCGACATGACTTTCTTGAACGTAATATGCGCTATCAAGACGGACTCAAGCTAATAGAATTACTTCAATTTGAAATAGCCGTGCTCGAGGGAAAAATTGCTTCACGAGCCGAACTAGAATCTGAATTGGCCGCGCTTAAGGCGGCAAGAGAAAAAGAAATCATTCTTACTGATAATACCCTTCGTCACAGGCTGTTGCGTATCAGCACAAAGCTAGAGGAGACATTTTCGTTCAAACAAGAGATTATTGAGGCTATAGAAGTAGGGGAGGTATGTAGAAGTCTTGCCACGCAGATTGTTGGGCATTTACAAAAAGCGCGTAACTGGGGACAATACCCCAATGAACGTCGTCAGTACCAACGCTCAAGTATCGATCGAGCTAGAAATCTCACTTATCAAATTAAGCATCAATTAACCTTATTAGATAAGGAGGTAAGGGATATAGGTAAGGAGCTAACTTTTCCGTTTGAGGTCGCCGGTATCACAAATTTCAGTAATTTCTTTTTTGGCAATATGATCACAGACTGGGTGATAAATCAACAGCTAGTAAATTGTATAAATTCTGCTCAGGAATTAAGTAGGCATATTGAATCCGTTCTTACACAGTTAAACCGAGAATTAGCCGATAGGCGAGCTATAATACATACGCTGGCAGATGAAAGAGAACAGATTTTAATCGCCTAACTCTGCTTCCCCGCCCAGGCTATCCGTTAGCTGTCGAATCTTGATATTCAATCCCGCAAAGATCAGAGTCATGATGGGACTGACATAATTAAACACGGCATATATCAAATACTCTCCTGTTGATACACCCAATACTTGCGACTGGTATGCTCCACAAGTATTCCACGGGATAAGCACAGAAGTTACCGTTCCGCTATCTTCTAATGTTCTACTGAGATTTTCAGGAGCAAGATTTTTATTTTTATAAGCTTTCGCAAACATTTTACCTGGCACCACTATGGACAAGTACTGATCCGAAGCCGTTACATTAAGCGCAAGACAACTGACAACCGTACTAGCGAACAAGCCAAATACACTATTGGCCATGGACAATAAAGTCTTGCTGATCCGATCCAATGCGCCTATAGCATCCATAATCCCACCAAATACCATGGCGCACATGATTAGCCAAATAGTATTGAGCATACCAGACATGCCTCCTGCACTAAATAGATCGTTAAGTGACTCATTGGAAGTGGTGACAGAGGTACTCACGGTCAGTGCATTAAGTATCCCTTGATAAGCGGATCTGGTATTTAATACTTCGCTGCCACTCACTGACAGTACAACAGCCGGTTGAAATATTAAGGCAAATACAGCACCGAGCAGAGCTCCTACTAACAAGGCGATTAGCGGTCTGGTGCGTTTAGTGATCATGAATATGACGAGTGCAGGTACGGCAAAGAGAATAGGAGTAATGTGAAAAGAGTCTTTGATCGATATTAAGAGATCTCCTGTGTCAATGCTACCTTGACCGCTGTAACTTATGCTGATTATAACGAATACCACCATCGCAATGCTGATAGACGGTATAGTGGTATAGGTCATGTATCTGATGTGTGTAAAGAGCTCTCCTCCAGCCATGGCAGGTGCTAGATTAGTAGTGTCGGAAAGAGGAGATAGCTTATCTCCAAAATATGCTCCGGACAACACAGCACCGGCAATAACACCCGCAGGTAATCCTAGCGCTTTTCCGATACCAATCAGTGCTATACCTACTGTCGCAGAGGTCGTCCACGAACTACCCGTAGCGATCGAAATCACGGCACAAATAATTACTGTCGCAGGAAGAAATATCGAAGGATTAAGCATCTGTATACCATAGTATATCATGGATGGTATGATACCGCTGATCAGCCAGGTCCCTGCAAGCGATCCTACCAACAACAAAATAAGTATGGACTCAGTCACTGAGTTAAAATTATCAGCGACTTCCGAGATCATGTATTTGTACTTGATATTATTCTTAAAACCGATGATTGCAGCAACAGCACCTCCGAGTAACAAAATGAACTGATTAGATCCGCGGAGGGCATCATCTCCGTACACGAATACATTCCATGCCAGCAAGCTCACCAGCACAATAACCGGGATTAGTGCCTCCCATATCGTTATCTCGGGATTAGTTGCAACACGTGGTTTTTTCTTGATCGTCATCTTTTATGCTCTTGAGGAAGCAAAATAAAACTTTACAAGCGCTAAAAGAAATTCTACAGGATGAAGAATGTGAACGCAGCTTTAATTAAGCTTTCTTTCGGAAAAACGATTCAAGATTAGCTGAATTATGGTGCTTATTAGAATTACCAATACTGTTCCTATCAGATTGAGCCATAAATAGGCCACGACGTCCATACGGAACATGATGATGATTATCAGCTGCGTGATTAAGGCCGCATTGAAGACTGCTTTGGCTTTGATATGTTTAAAATAAAATGCCGCTAAAAAGACACCTAGTATGGTGCCATAAAATATCGAGCCGATGATGTTTACAAATTGTATCAAGTTCTCAAGCAAGCTGGCATATTGTGCAAAACTTATGGCTATCAAGCCCCATGTTAATGTATATAATCGTGCATGGCGAACGGAGGAAGCATCTTCTCTGTCCTTGCGAAGAAGCCTTTTATGAAAATCAATCATAGTAGTGGATGCTAACGCATTGAGCTCTGAGGCAGAAGATGACATGGCTGCACAAAAGAATACCGCCAGTAGTAATCCTATCAATCCGTGCGGCAGATTGTTTAGAATAAAATGAATAAAGACATAGTCTCTGTCGTTTGTCTCAATATTTGGCGTGACTGATTTAATGATGGCTTTAGCTTCACTTCTGATTTCTTTTTCTTGCTTCGCCAATGCGAGGAGTTCATTTTTGGTCTCAGCTTCTTTAGTCTCTACATATTGATAGTAAAGGCTTGTTTTTTGAGCTTCCAATGTCGCCAAAGCCTTTTCTTGTTCTCTGAATTTAGCCCCTTGATCAGACTGATAAATACGTTCTTTTACACTGGTGTTAAAGAATATCGGACTGCTGTTAAATTGATAAAACACGAAGACCATGACACCGACCAATAGAATGAAAAACTGCATTGGCACTTTGAATATGGCGTTAAAGAGTAGCCCCCATCTGGACTCTGCTATACTGCTGCCGGTAAGATATCGTTGTACCTGGCTCTGATCTGTACCGAAATATGACAATGCCAGGAAACTACCTCCGAGTATGCCTGTCCAGAAGGTATATCTATCATTGAGGTTAAAACTGAAATCAAGTATTTTCATTTTACCGGTAGCACCAGCTGCATGTAAGCTGTCAATAAATCCTATGCCTGACGGCAATGACTTTAGAATGATAAAAAATGACACAAATAAGCCTACGAATATGATCAGCATCTGATACTTCTGTGTAATATTCACCGCAGCTGTTCCTCCTGATACGCTGTATAACACTACTAGTCCTCCGATAATCCATATCATCGTAGATAAATCCGTCCCTAGGACGGTACTCAATACAATAGCAGGAGCGTATATAGTAATACCTGCAGCCAAGCCTCGTTGGAGTAAGAATAAAGAGGCGGTAAACAATCGTGTATTAAGGTCGAATCTATTTTCTAGAAATTGATACGCCGTGTACACTTTTAGCCTGCTGTATAGTGGTATGAATGTCACACATATAATGATCATGGCGATGGGCAGACCGAAGTAAAATTGTACGAAGCGCATCCCATCGTCAAATGCTTGCCCGGGAGTAGAGAGGAATGTAATGGCGCTAGCTTGTGTTGCCATTACAGACAGGCCTACAGTCCACCATTTAGCACTGTTGCCGGCAAGCAGGTAGTCATTCAGATTACGTTGCCGACTTGTACGATAGATGCCGTAAGCAACTATCAAAACAAGTGTAAGCCCCAAGACCACCCAATCAATAACAGCCATCAGCTAAAATATTTCATCAACAACCCGAAAATAATAATGTATAGGATATTCAGTCCGAGCACAATTCCATATTTGTTACGCCAGTTAGTCTTCGTTGTTGATTCCATTCTGTGGATTTTGAGGAGTATCGGATTGCTTCAAGCTGATCAAATTAGCAAATAGGCGATAAGCACCAGGAACTCCGGCAGGTAATTGTCTGAACCACGCTAATCCGGTGTATATAATATGTCCTTTGCCATGTTGTGCAATTAATAAGCTTCCATGTCGAGGAGGTTCATTGACATCGTTCATAGCCAAGGGAGTCACAAATTCCGGTCCCCAGTCATCAGCGAAGTATAAGCCACGCTCTTGCACCCAATTTTCAAAATCCCTAGAATTAATCTTGTTAGGGGTATTGAGAACCGGGTGATCAGGAATCAAAAAACTGACTTCTGCATTTTCGTCTGTTACACGCTGATTGCTCAAGGTCAGTTTATATGGACTGAAATCTACACCCCGTACTCCTCGATTGGTATTGTACTGTACAATGTAATTTCCACCCCGTGATACATAGTCTAAGATCACAGCCTTTTTAAGTTTTAGCCCCTCAAGGGTATTGTAGGCACGTACACCTGCGATCAAGGCGTCATATTTCTGTAGGTTTTCCAGCGTTAATTGATCTTCGTTTATTTCATCGACGATGTATGATATCTGCCTCAAAGCTGCCGGCACCACATCTCCTGCTCCCATAATATA
This sequence comes from uncultured Saprospiraceae bacterium, assembly GCA_964396595.1. Classification (GTDB taxonomy): domain Bacteria; phylum Bacteroidota; class Bacteroidia; order Chitinophagales; family Saprospiraceae; genus CAYNFR01. The sequence continues at coordinate 52,969 of CAYNFR010000018.1, forward strand.
GGCGATGCGTTTACCTTGCTTTGCCACGTCCAATCGCTCAAAAGATGCTTCTGCCGGTTCTAGAATAATGGGATTCGGAATATGGTCGTAAGTGATCTGAGTTAATTTTCGACTAAATCGATTATTCAAATGATCTGTGACGACAGCTGTAATTTTGCTGGATGCATTCTCAGCAGGTGGAGAGATAGTAAAAGAGTAAAGTCTTTTTTCCCCTTTCAGCATGGGGTCTATATTAATAGCGGAAGGATGAACTTTCCATCCATCAGCATGATCTAAACTAAGTGTGCCGGTAAACCCTTCATCAAATGCTTCAAGTTCAACAACGGCGTCTTTCGTTTGATTGTCTGCAAATACAAATACTGGCTCGGTGAATCCAATGCTTGCTCGAGGAAATACATAAAATGGCAAGAACACTTCCCCTTCTACGGGATCAGTATATTTATAAATCAGGTCTCTCTCCAGACATATTTCGACACCTTCAATATCCAGCGTAAAGCCTAGCTTAAACGATGATTCGTTAATAGGCGAGCCCACCAATCCGTAATCATCCACCTTATGCATACTCGTATAAGCTCTATTCTCTAGCCAGTATGGATTAGATATGGGGTGATTATTTGCGATTATAAAGGGAATCGTGATAAGTTGGCGTTCATTGTTTGCCAGACTTGGTATATTGCCGCGGCTGTTTATTTGTCCGTTGATAGTCAACTCTTTAAGTCCTATTGATGTATTGGATCTATTTACCAGATCAATGGTAATACTTATTGAATCACCAGGTGTAGCATATTTGCCGGAGGCAGTAGCTTCCAGATAAAGACCCGCACTATTCGCTATTATGTTTTTTATATGCTCGCGTTTATCTTCTTTCCATGGCGAATCTTCGGTTTTTAAGATCGCGTTATAAATCTTAACAAGAGCGGGGATATTGTTAGCTGGATTTTTAAAATCAAAAGTTAAAAGCAGATGATCTATACGTGCAGCTACTTCTTGACCATTCGGCACGCGTGTCCATCTAGTATTAATCCCTTCGAATAGATTATTGCGCTCTGCCGGTTTGTCGCCTTTTAAAAATTCGAGATAGTCCGTCTCTGAACCCCGTGAACCGGCAGATCCAAATCCTTGGCTCTTATGCATACTTCGACTCCAGGCGGCGATTTCACCATTAGAATATCCTTTGTCGCTGTAATGTACGCCTGCATCTATTGCAAACAAGTTCGTCTTGTCGGCAGCTTCGAATTTTTCTCTACTGCCGAAAAACCACCAGGATGTGTTAAAAAATAAGCGCTTCGCTTGCCAAGGTGCAGGGAAAGATTCATGATCACCATAGCTGGGATCTGCTGCCAGGTCAAATGCTTCATGACTAAGTATGGCAGAACCTGTATGATGTCCGTGTGTCGTGCCTGGGGATCTGTGATCAAATCTATTGATGATGATATCAGGCTTAAACTCTCTGATGACCTTAATCAGATCTTTCAGGACTTCTTCCTTATTCCAGATAACGAAGGTTTCGTCAGGATGCTTTGAAAACCCAAAATCCACAGCACGGCTAAAAAACTGTCTTCCTCCGTCGATCTTGCGCGCTTCAACCAATTCATGAGTGCGTATCAATCCGAGTTTCGCGCCTATCTCTGTACCGATAAGATTTTGACCACCTCCGCCTCTGGTCAATGAAATATAGGCCGTCTCAGCCTTGACATGATTGGCAAAATAGGAAATTAACCTTGTATTCTCATCATCGGGATGTGCTGCCACATAAAGCACTCGGCCGATGAATCCGAGCTTTTCGACTTCAGCATAAAGATCAATACTGTTGCTGATGGCAGATTGCTGAGCCGTGGAATTTATTACATAAAGGCATAAAGAGAAGGACAAGACTACTCTTAAAAGACATATTTTCATGGATGAAATTTACTTGGTTGGGCTAGGCATTTTGCAAGCTTCGTCTGCCTTTTTTCCACAGACATTACATTCTCCTAGATTATTCTTTATCATCGGATTGTTGCTGGCGCATGAGCCTCTGAATTCATTACCCGTAAAAATATGACGGATGTTCATTAAAATAAATGAGAGGCCGAACACGCCGCCAATAATCAGAAACATTTTAAGATATTCCATATGTATTCTCTGTAATAATTGCCTGAGTTAAAATACCCATTACCTTTACACGCCATAAAAGTAAGAGTTTTCATGCAAGAAAAGTTGAATGCTTTTGAGCGCCTGCTTAATATCATGGATGAATTACGAGAAAAATGTCCATGGGATAGAAAGCAGACCATGCAATCGCTGAGTTCACTCACTGTTGAAGAGGTTTATGAACTAATTGACGAGATTGAAAAATCCGACTATGAAGGAGTCAAGGAGGAGCTCGGAGATCTTTTGCTTCATGCCGTATTTTATGCGAAGATTGCCAGTGAGCAAGGGCTGTTTACGATTACAGATTCCATCAATTCTATTTGCGACAAGCTTATCAGAAGGCATCCTCATATATATAGCGATGTGAAAGTGACGGGAGCGGATGATGTCAAGAAAAATTGGGAACAAATAAAATTGGCTGAGGGCAAAAAATCCCTGTTGGCAGGCGTCCCCAATGCGTTACCATCATTAATCAAGGCACAACGAATGCAAGAGAAGGCGGCACAGGTGGGATTTGACTGGGATAGTATTTCTGATCTCAAGACGAAAATATACGAAGAGATAGAAGAATTTGACCAGATCAAAGACAATCCTGAAGAGCTTACCCAAGAGTTTGGTGATCTACTATTTTCGCTGATCAATTATGCCCGAGTAAGAGGCATAGATGCCAATAGAGCTTTGGATCTTACCAATCGGAAGTTTAAGAAACGGTTTGAGTACATCGAACAAAATGCTCACCAAGCATTGTCAGACATGAGTCTTGCAGAAATGGATTTGTTGTGGGAAGAAGCTAAGTCTGATGCTCCCAAATAATTATTTAGTGATAATCTAAAAGAGTCTTATCTTTGCGCCGCTAAATCTGGATTTTCGTAATCCTTATTATGGTTTTAATGTATAAATAAATGGCAACTTATTTACCTTTAGAAAAGAAAAAAGAGATTTTCGCTGAGTTTGGCGGATCAGAAACGAACACTGGTTCTGTAGAAGGGCAGGTAGCACTTTTTACTTACAGAATCAATTCTTTATCTCAGCATTTGCGAGAAAACAAGAAGGATCACTCCACAAGACGAACCCTCCTGACACTTGTCGGAAAAAGGAAGCGCATGTTAAAGTACGTCGCTGCTAAGGATATCAACAACTATCGTCAATTGATTGAGAAATTAGGCATCAGAAAATAATATTTTTCTGACCGATCTTCTATCTTGCGATTTGATTTCATTAGATTACTACACTGTGTTATGTAAGATAACACGCTTATTGATTGCATTGCATCTCACTAGAAGAGATCATTAATTATTTTTATGGCAAGAACACCTCATGTTACAGAATTTACATTACCGGACGGAACAGTAGTTCAGATTGAAACCGGTAAGCTCGCTACACAGGCACACGGATCAGCCGTTGTCAAAGTGGGCAAAATGATGATATTGGCAACGGTAGTATCAGCTGAAGAAGCTAAAGAAGGGCAATCCTTCTTCCCTCTATCTGTTGACTATCAAGAAAAGTATGCAGCTGCAGGCCGGATTCCCGGCAATTTCTTCAGGAGGGAAACGAGACTGTCTGATTACGAAATACTGATCAGTAGACTAATCGATAGAGCAATCAGGCCACTTTTTCCTGATGGCTACATGAATGAAACACAGATCATTGTTAATTTGATTTCTGCTGATGCGGAGATATGTCCGGATGCATATGCCGGTCTGGCAGCGAGTGCGGCTTTGGCAGTATCCAATATTCCTTGGGATGGCCCGTTAAGTGAAGTCCGTGTGGCTAAAATCAATGGTGAATATGTCGTTAATCCGTCGAAGTCTAGTTTGGCTACCGCTACATTAGATATGATCATCGCGGCTACCATGGATAATATCATGATGGTCGAAGGTGAAGCTAGCGAATGTCAAGAATCTGAGATCATTGAAGCAATCAAAATAGGCCATGATGTCATAAAAATTGCTTGTCAGGCGCAGTTAAACTTGGCTGAGAAAGTAGGAGAAGCAGCAACCATTAAAAGAGAATTTATTGCACCCGCAATAGCGCAGGAAATTAAAGATCTCGTTAAAGAGTGCTGCGAAGCGGACATTATCGCCATGACAAAAAGTGCCTTAGATAAAGGTGCACGTAAAATGTATCTGAAGACGATCAAGGATAATTTAAAACTTAAAGCGACTGAATTACACGGAGAAGAGTGGCTAGAAGAAAATGCCGGAGCTCTGTCTGAAGCTTATGATAAGTTTAAAAAGGAAACTATCAGAGAAGTTGCCATGGCAGAAGGCATCCGTCTGGATGGAAGAAGAAATGACGAAGTTAGACCTATCTGGTGCGAAATCGATTACCTGCCTTCTGCGCATGGCTCAAGTATTTTCACCCGTGGTGAAACGCAATCATTGACATCTTGTACCCTTGGTACGAAGCTAGATCAGGCCATGATGGACACAGCGATGGAAACAGGGTATGACAGGTTTATATTGCATTATAACTTCCCCGCTTTATCTGTAGGAGAAATTAAACCCATGAGAGGGCCGGGTAGGAGAGAGGTAGGTCATGCCAATCTCGCGGGTCGATCGCTCAAAAAAGTACTACCAAGTGATGTGCCTTATACGCTACGTGTCGTTTCAGATATACTAGAATCCAATGGATCCAGCTCCATGGCTACCGTGTGTGCAGGATCTATGGCTCTGATGGATGCCGGTATCCAGCTGACAAAACCTATTGCAGGTATTGCTATGGGTATGATCTCCGATGGTAAACGCAATATTATATTGTCTGATATCCTGGGTGATGAAGATGCCCTTGGTGATATGGATTTTAAAGTAACAGGCACAAAAGATGGTATTTGCGGCTGCCAAATGGACATAAAGGTAGATGGATTGTCTTATGAGCTACTCGAAAAAGCACTCATACAAGCTAAACAAGGAAGATTACATATCCTCGGTGAAATGGACAAAACCATCACCAAGGCACGACTAGAGCCAAAAGACTTTGCACCGAGAATGATCGAGTTCTCTATAGACAAAGAATACATTGGTGCAGTAATCGGACCGGGTGGTAAGGTAATTCAAGAGCTTCAAGCACGTACAGGAACAACCATCAATATCGAAGAAGTCGATGGCAAAGGCATCGTTAGTATTTTCTCTGCTAGCGCCAATGGCATGCAGGAAGCCGAAGGTGTCATCAAGAAGATCGCCTTCAGGCCCGAAGTAGGAGATATCTATGATGCACAAGTTGCAAGTGTTATGCCCTACGGCGTATTCGTTGACTTCTCGGGCAAGAGTGGATTACTTCACGTCTCTGAAATGTCTAATAAGCGCATAGATAAAGTCGAAGAAGTGTTTAAAGTGGGTGATTCTGTACGCGTAAAACTCGTAGGAGTAGATCCGAAGACAGGAAAATTCAGACTTTCGAGCAAGGTGCTCATGAATGATAACGGACAGTAAGGATAATCCTGCTTGTTAATTCCATCGTTTTGGCTTGATTGGCATCATCATTGCAATATTTTTTCTTTTCGTAGAAACTTTATTGATGCTTTCTGCGTATATATTCATGGAAAGACGATAAGGTGAGATTACCTTGATTCACTAAGCATTTTTTACACTGAGAATTCCTTCATGAGGCAACTTAAAATAACCAACAAGATAACCAATCGCGAGAGTTTGGCATTGGACAAATATCTCAATGATATTAGCAGAATAGAATTGGTTTCGGCAGAAGAAGAAGCGATTCTAGCACAACGTATTAGAGAAGGTGATAAGGAAGCACTAGAGAAATTGACCAAGGCGAATTTGCGCTTTGTGGTTTCCGTAGCTAAGCAATATCAGAACCAAGGTTTATCCTTGCCGGATCTTATCAATGAAGGAAATGTCGGATTGATGAAAGCGGCGCAGAGATTTGATGAGACTAAAGGATTCAAATTTATTTCGTACGCCGTATGGTGGATCAGACAGTCCATTCTTCAAGCTATCGTAGAATATGCACGTATCGTTCGTCTCCCTCTCAATAAGGTCGGTTCATACAATAAAGTAAACGAGGCAGTAACATCATTCGTACAAGAGAATGAAAGAGAGCCTACAGATGAAGAGTTAGGCGAGATATTGAATATGAAGGCAAAGGATGTGGTAAAAATGAAGCAAAATGGAAGTCGCCATATCTCTTTTGATGCACCTGTCGGTGGTGAGGATAGTGAAGCCACCATGCTGGATCTACTGACATTTGATGAAATAGATAGTCCTGACTTTCAGCTAATGGAGTCATCTCTAAAAGATGAAGTGGCTTACGGTTTATCTTTACTAAGCCCACGCGAAGTCGAAGTAGTAACGGCTTATTACGGATTAAATGGACGTAAACCTATGACACTAGAGGAAATAGGAGAGTTATATGGTCTTACACGAGAACGGGTACGACAAATAAAGGAAAGATCCATACGAAGACTCAGAAAATGCGTCAGCACAGGAGAGCTTAAATCTTATCTAGGGTAAGTACATATGTCTGGTATTTCGATCGTAGTGTTACTGTTCGGCGGAGCACTCTACTATGTTTTTACGGAAGTTTCCAAGTTCAAAACGGGAATAAGCGGTACAAGGTCTGAGCGCGTAAGAGCCATTGATGAGCTTAAAGAGTCGCTTTTGGCCATGGAATTACTGCCTTGGAATTGTACGGAAATTCACCTCCTGTCGCATCAACACAGCCTTAAAGAATCATTTTCAGCCTTGTATGCAGACTACACCGTAGTATGGCAATCGATCTATCAAGAGCCCATTATTGCTGCGGCTGAGCGAAGATTTAAGGATTTTGATAATTACTCTTTAGTCATCAGAATAAACAATGACTTATATTGTTTCGTCCCTATAGCTGAGATAATAGAGCTTCACGAGAATGATCAAATAATCGGTAGGATATCCCCCGATAAGCCCTTATCCTTAAAGATTGATCACTCCGGAGAAATCATCAGCGTTGACAGTAGTACCAATACATCCTCCATTCCCATATTTTATAATGAGGAACAAGTATGGCGCATGGCTCGTCTTGATCCTGATCATACCTTGACGCGAATGATAAATGTGATTAAAGATCAAGATAAAGAACGTAGTAAGTTGTTGATATTGATGATTATATACGCCTTAATGCGTCAACATATATAAATTATTCCTGTTAACTATATATCTTGTGGCCATTAATTTGGGGTAATGACGCTTTTAAATCAGGCTAGAATAGCATTGTACAGATTTCATGTAAAAGGCCTAGAGGTCTTTCTGATCAATAATGAACTAGATACTGACCCGGAGGTATGGAAATTACCTTACTGTCAGTCATCAGACGTGCAGGATCAGTACGGTGATCAAAATCTTATTGAGATAGAAGGAGAAGCCGGAGAAAAATTAGTGGCAATAGAAGGAGACTGGCATAATCTGCCATCCATCAGAGGTTTGATAAAACATGACATCAAGATTGCTAAATCAATCATTAAAGAAAACATACCCGGTATAGAAAACGGCACATTCGTAGCTGTAAAAGAGTTAGTCAAAAAAACCTTGCCCGAAGAATATGCGCTCATCAAAGAGCTTAAGGATGTTCTAATCGATCGCAATACCGTAAAGAATTTATAATCAGTTTCGGAAATGTCACTGATACAGACTGCCTACTCGTTTTCGGGACAAAAATCCTATTATAAAGGCAAGGTTCGCGATGTTTATGAGATTGATGATCATTTTGTGGTAATCACCACAGATCGTATTTCTGCATTTGATGTTGTATTGCCGCGAGCCATACCATTTAAAGGGCAGGTATTGAACCAGACCGCCTTACATTTTTTACAAAGCACAACTGATATAGTACCTAACTGGGTGCGTTCGTCCCCACATCCCAATGTGACAATAGGGGTAAAATGTAGCCCATTCAAAGTAGAAATGGTCGTAAGAGGATATCTGGCAGGTCATGCCTGGCGTGTGTATAAATCCGGGGGTCGTCAGATATGCGGTGTCAAACTTCCAGATGGCTTGCGTGAAGGTGATCAGCTTCCGACACCTATCATTACGCCTACAACTAAGGCTTCTGAGGGCCATGATGAAGACATTTCGAGAGAGGAGATTATACTTCAAGGTATTGTAGATAGTCATGCCTACGGACAATTAGAAGAATATACATTGGCACTATATGCACGTGGTCAAGAAATGGCCTATAAACAAGGACTGATCTTAGTGGATACGAAGTACGAATTTGGCATGTATGATGGATCGATATGTCTTATGGACGAGATTCATACACCGGATAGCTCTCGTTATTATTACCTGGACGGTTACGCTGCGTGTCAGGAGGCCGGACTACCACAGAGACAGCTTTCAAAAGAATTTGTCAGAGAGTGGCTGATGGCCAATGGATTTCAAGGTAAAGATGGGCAGCAAGTCCCCGAAATGCCTGATACCTTTGTAAAGGATATAAGTGAACGGTATATCGAGCTGTACGAAAATATCACGGGGAATAGCTTCGTGAAAGCGTCTCAGGAATCACTTGTGGAGGATATAGAGATAGGTATCAAAAATAATCTATGATTTATCTGTCGCAAGGAACTTTTTGATAGCGTAGGGCATTAATGAATAGCTTGATTAATCGTAACAAGCGGAAAAAATTGACATAATGGGGCCGACTGGAATTGACAGGAAAGTAAGTTGGTTAGTAAGCATGCCGCAGCAAAGTTGCTCACTGCGTAACAAATGGTAACTGAACAACAAATGGCGAAAGACAATTCGCACTAGCTGCCTAATCTAGGATTAGAACGCTTTTAAGCCGCATGGTTGACGTCTACTACACATCATGCCGCTTTCAAAAAATGTAGAATTGATTAGCGGAATTACTTCGTTCTGCTAGTTGAAAAACAGAAGATAAGCTGAAGAGGGTCGCTTCTATACCGCTCTGATGACGAAAACTTAAGTAGAAGATAAGCATGTAGAAAGCTCTCGAGCGCTTTGTCTGGACGGGAGTTCGATTCTCCCCGGCTCCACTGATGAGGTGGATATATTATAAAATGAGATTCCTCAGGTTTGTGCTATTCGTTGTATTGAATATTACACACCGACACGTTCACATCATACACTATTTATGACACGCGAGGAATGAAATCTATGCACCCCATATTATGGTATCAAGTCAATATTGATGCCTTGGTAGCCTCTGATCATTACGATAGGAGGCTAGAGGCAGTAATTGATTGGACATTTCTGTACAAGGAGACGGAAGTGTTTACTGGTCAAGAAGGTCAAGAGTTTCGACAAACCATAGTACCATCGGATGCACAAGAAGCTACATCGAATCCGCATTATTCAAAAAGGATCAGTAGGATATGCGCTCGCACGGTAGAGCCAGTATGGGGTACATTGATCAATTTTATGTCTCTGCGTCGTGTCAATGCACACGGAATGCTATTACACACACTGTAACTAATCAGTTGTGATCAGTTTCGCTAAAAAAATGCCCATTTCCTATTATCCTGCCGCTTTTTTTTCGTCAATAGCTCTGCTAATCACTCAAAAAGGAACGCTGTCTAATAAAAAAGTGACTGATTTTTTGACCTGAAAGCATCTGACTGATTAGTTACAACACACCATAATGCCGGCGCTGCGATATAATCTAAAAAAAGCTATTAAAGTTTGATAGACCGAGATCAGAGTTTCAATAAATATAATGTCGATAGAATACAATGTAACATAGGCTCAAAATGGCCTCTAAATACCCATTTTTGGAATATCAGCCTCTATATGTTGCGATAATCCAAGATGGATAGAGAGAGGCGGAAAATGGAGAAAATAAGCTAACAAGACCTGATTTTGGATCAACTGACCTCGAAATAGGATAGAAAGGTGTCAAAAATGGATGGTTGCGCAACGGCTACGGCTGTTAGCTGCTCGCGTTCTTGTCTTTAGTCGTCGAAGATAGTTTTTTATTGTCTTTTATCTTTGTTTTACAAGTTTAAATCTTACGTTTGCACCCGATTATGAAATTCAAAGTCTCTACGTATAATCTTCCCGGAGTTACTCCACCTTAAAGTAGAGCGTTTCCAAGTGAGTTATTGATTTGTCTTTCTCGGAGTTTGTCAACTCCGTTAACAATTAACTATTATAAAAATTTGAATGAGAAAGTATTTTAATCTATTTGATTTGTCACAGAAAGTTGACTATAGAACTGAAGTCTTGTCGGGATTAACCGTTGCCCTTGCTCTTGTTCCTGAAGCGGTTGCTTTTGCTTTAATTGCTGGTCTGGCGCCATTAACTGGCCTGTATGCTGCGTTTGTTGTAGGTTTAGTAACGTCAATTTTTGGTGGTCGTCCCGGAATGATTTCTGGTGCTACTGGTGCAATTGCTGTTGTTATTGTTGTCTTAGCAAAAAGTCACGGTATCGAATACGTTTTTGCTACGGTAATACTTGCGGGAATTATTCAAATGTCGGCAGGCTTTTTAAGGCTTGGAAAATTTATTCGATTAGTTCCGCACCCTGTAATTTTTGGTTTTGTCAATGGGTTAGCGATTATCATTTTTATGTCGCAGCTTGACCAATTTAAAGATTTATCGGGCAATTGGCTTACTGGTTCTGCACTTTATGTTTTGCTCGGACTTGTATTGCTTACAATGTTAATCATTTGGGGTTTACCAAAACTAACGAAAGCAATTCCTGCTTCATTGACTGCAATTGTAGTAGTGTTCGGATTGGTTGCATTTATTGGTATAGATACTAAAACAGTTGGTGATATTGCATCCATTCAAGGTGGATTTCCGCCTTTTCATATACCGTTAGTTCCTTTTAATTTGGAAACCTTGATTTTAGTATTTCCTTATGCTGCTATTGTTGCAGGTGTCGGTTTGATTGAAAGTTTATTGACTTTAAACATTGTTGATGAAATTACCGAAACACGTGGCCGAGGTAATAAAGAAGCTGTTGCACAAGGTGCTGCCAATATTTTGTCGGGTGTTTTCTCTGGAATGGGTGGTTGTGCAATGATTGGTCAAAGTTTAATAAACGTGTCTAACGGAGCAAAAGCAAGATTGTCAGGCATTGTAGCTGCTGTAATGTTGCTTGTATTTGTGATGTTTGGTTCTAATCTAATTGAAAAAGTGCCAATGGCTGCTTTAACTGGTTTGATGATTATGGTTGCAATCGGAACTTTTGAATGGGCAAGCCTAAAAACTTTTACTAAAATGCCTAAGTCTGATATTTTAGTTATGGTTTTGGTTACGATGGTAACAGTCTTTTTACACAACCTTGCATTGGCAGTAATTATTGGCGTAATCATAGCTGCATTAGTATTTGCTTGGGATAATGCCATACGAATTAGAGCAAGAAAGTCTGTTGATGAAAACGGTGTAAAGCATTATGAAATTTATGGACCACTTTTCTTTGGTTCAGTAACTGCGTTTAATGAAAAATTTGATGTCTTAAACGACCCACATGAAGTTATCATTGATTTTGGTGAAAGTCGTGTTGTTGATATGTCAGCAATCGAAGCTCTCAATAAAATCACGGAGCGTTATCATAAGCTTGGTAAAATAGTCCACTTAAAACATTTGAGTTCTGATTGTCGAAAATTGTTGAAAAATGCAGAAGAATTAATAGATGTAAATGTTATGGAAGATCCAATGTATAAAGTTGTAACAGACGATTTGTAAATGTGAAAGGGCGGTTTAGCCGCCCTATTTATTTAGCACAATTTACACAATACATACTTTCGGGTCTTATTAAAATTCGCCCAACTGGTATTTTAATTTTACATTTTATACAAATTCCAAAGTCTGAACTTCCAATTTTAGAAAGCACATATTTCAGCTTGATTAATTTTTCTTGTGCTTGTCTTAAAGCTGATTCTGATACGGCGTTGTTGTTAATGGCATCCATTCTTGAAATACGGCCGATAGCGACGTCTGGAGCAACAGGCTTTGTCATTTCCTGATACTCAATTATGAGCTTTTCAGTTTTAGTGATTTCGTCCTTTATTTTCTGTTTAATATTATCATTTGTCATCTGTCAAAAGTATGTTTTTTTGTCTTGGTGTGGGTTCTCTACGATTGCTACCAACGTCAGTCTGTGAAAAAACTAACATTGAAAATTCAAATATAATAATAATAATTAGAGTAGAAAGAAATATTTTAGTAACTTTCGGTATGCAACACCTGGTATCAACCAATAAGTGCAACTTTTAATAGTTGATATATTTACAGAGCTAA
>CAYNFR010000019.1:0-65055 GCA_964396595.1 uncultured Saprospiraceae bacterium
AAAATGTGTCCACCCTTTTCGTAGTCGTCGAGCTCATCATGATAAAACTTAATTAATAATTTTGTCTAAACATAAGGGTGCAGTCTACATGGGCTGCTTTTTATTCTGATTGATCTAATTGATTATATGCTGTATCGAAGATTGATTAATCCAGCCTCTGGATCAATAATATCAAAGTAAGTATAGACATTGCTTGTGCAACACTATCGCCGAGAACTTTGGTCAGATTCGTGTTATTATTGCCATCTTCCTTTCTCGCAGTCGCTTTCTCAAATCCCACTTGGATAGTCGAACCGGGCAGAACGTCAGGATGTCTTTTGCCAAAAGGAAACTTACTAACTGTCGCTGCTACACCACCATTAGGGTATAGGACGAAAATCTTGTCTTTGCGTGCATTATCTGCAAACCCTCCGGCATGGGTATCAATGTAATACTTGACAGATTTACCCGCATAGTATGGTACAGTGATGGTCTTTTGCTCGGGATTCTGGGCAAGGTATTGAGTAGCTCCGCTGATTGTCACAAACTCCCGTAACTTAGGGATGATGATACGATCACCATCGGCCAATACATAATTGAACTTAGATGAAGGATTGTTTATCAGTTCGTCAAGCTCTAGTAGAACATAACCAAGGCTATCCTTAGTTCTATAAAATGTCGCACCGGCACTAAAGGCTTCATCGGTAAGGCCGCCTGCCCGCTTGATGATATCAAGAACGCGCTCGTTGGTCTCCACGAGTGAATACGGTCCCGGATTAATCACTTCACCCTCTATATATACAGTACTCTGAAGTCTGAACTCCGGAACGAATCGCACAAAAATGTTATCATAAGGCTCTAGCACAAAATTCGCTGCCGGATCATGCGCATTATCTTGAAACAGGTTCGTTCTCTCCATCGACAGGCGGTGGATGATCGTCTTAGTCGGTTGATTGTCCGTGACCAAAATTCTCGATACTTCGATATTGTTCGTGGCAGAAGATCGTCTAAATCCACCTGCAAGAATCAGAACATCTCTTAATGTCAATCCTTCACCGTATGCAAATGATCCCGGATTAATAACTGCACCGTCAACACTAACAAGCGCCTCTTCAAGAAAATCATTTTGAGAATAAATGTATAACGAATCAAAAGGCGCCAGAACAAAATTATCAGCTGACTGCTTGTCTGCGATTGCGCGATTCAAATCTATACGGATGTACATGCGCTCATTTGGCTTGAGCGGATCCAACCTGATTACATGCGCAAAACTTGCCGCATCACGTCTCAATCCTCCTGCATATTCAATGAGATCCATCACCCGAAAGTTACCCCTCTCGTCATAGACCACGGATTCTGGATATCTTACTGCGCCATCAATTTTAACTTCCTTTACATCCACGAATCTCTCTGTCGACCAGACTGTGAGCTCATCGCCGCTTTCTAAGCGTAATCCGGCTTCGGGCATGACATTGCTCAGCGCATTATCGATAGACACAGCAATCATGCTAGTATAACCATCTTTATCCTTCCTTTTTAGATTAGCAAAATCAGTCCTGCTATTTCGTGTCAATCCGCTCTTTTCAACAAGTTGTTTCAGCGTCATTCCGGGAGTCAACTCATACTCACCTTCTTTAAGCACCTGTCCCCTAATAATAACGTAGTCTTCAACAATATCCTTTATACGGTGCACATAAACACTGTCACCATGAACCAAAAGAAATTCAGAAGATTGGCTTATCAGCGAACTATATGGAATATCTTTTAGAATTTTAGAATCGTCAGTAAATCTAGTCAATTGAAAATCCTTGCGGTACGCATCCCTGCGCAAGCCTCCGGCAAAGCTGACAAGATCTTTTATACCTTCTCCGTCCATTAACTCATAATTGTGCGGTCGTGTGATAGCCCCATCAACGACTACTATCGAGCGTGCCGAAGGAACTAGAATTATGTCACCATTGCGCAGCCATGTAGAATTCTGTCGATTCTCTGTCTTAAGCAAGTTGTATAAATCTATTCGCTCGATCTTGCCATCACTGTGTAAAACTGTAATGTTACGTACACTAGCCTGATCGGTCATACCCCCCGCTTCGCCTATTATATTGATAGCAGAATTAATGGCCGAGACCACATAATCACCAGGTCTTAATACTTCACCTCGAAGCGACACTCTTATCGTCCTCGCACTTTTAAACTGTACACTGATCTGATTCCTATTGTATCGGCGTGATAAAGTACGAATCAGCTTGTCTCTAGCTTCAGAGATAGTCAGACCGGCAAGATATACTCTACCAATTGACCTGCCGTCAATACTCAATCCGATATTACCATCACTTTCGATGACATAATTCTGATCAATAGCCTGACCGGCATAAATAGAAATGACGAGCTGATCTCCTACATCAAGTACATATTCTTCAGAAGGAATAAAATTGGACTCATAAGGTATCAAGCCTATCGCGTTATTGAAGAATAGCTCATGACCATAAATCGCTGCTTTTCGCAATAGAGTGTCCTGTTCATCTATGCGCTGCAAAGAATCAATCAAAAAGCCTTCTCTCTTCATATCAATAGAATCACCACTGATATTGATAGGCGACATCCCATTGGTCTGAAATCGCTTCTCTCTGAGCTCAGTCATCGTAGCCTGTAGAGCTCGAACCTGTAGCGGGGTTAATTCATCTAGCTTGTCATAGTCTATTCCAATTTTATCCAATGCTTGCCTTAACTCAGACTCTGGTATGCCCATTTCTGTGATGGCCCTTTGAACTTGTGCTTCGTACGTGGAGATTTGCGCACATACAGAAAAGGATGCTATCATTACTAAGCAAAAACCAATTATGAACGAGAATCGCACTTTAGCTATCAAGCGTACTGTTTGTTATAATAATTCAAATATTCTCCTGAAGTGACATTCTTAAGCCATCCTTCATTTGCGAGATACCAATCGACTGTTTTATTTAGTCCTTCGCGAATATCAAGACTCGGTGACCAACCCAACTCATTCTTAAGCTTATCGCAATCTATGGCATAGCGATGATCATGTCCCGGACGATCTTTTACATAGGTGATTAATTGAGCAGACGTACCGATAGTTCTGTTCAGTTTCAGATCCATAATTTCGCATAGCATCTTGACTAGCTCAATATTTTTGAGTTCTTGTTCTCCTCCGATGTTATATGTATGACCTCTCTTGCCGTTATGAAAAATCGCGTCAATGGCTGTTATATGATCTTCTACATAGAGCCAATCTCGAATATTTGTTCCATCACCATAGACAGGTAAAGCTCTTGAATGCTTTATATTATTAATCATCAGAGGAAGCAACTTTTCCGGAAATTGAAAAGGCCCATAGTTATTGGAGCAATTGCTCAATTTTACTTGTATACCATAAGTATTGGCGTAAGCCCTGACAAAATGATCAGAACCTGCTTTCGAAGCACTGTAAGGTGATTGAGGATCATAGGCAGTGTCTTCTCTAAAATAGCCTTCGTCACCTAGTGAGCCATATACTTCATCGGTTGATACATGGTAAAACACATGATCGTTATACTTTCCTGCCCAAGATTTTTTCACTGCCTCAAGCAAGCTCACTGTCCCAAATATATTAGTCTTCACAAAGGCCAGCGGATCCGTTATACTTCTGTCAACATGAGACTCGGCGGCAAAATGGATAACATCCGTTACTTCATAATCCGTGAAAATAGCGCGAATGCTATCAAGATCAGTTATATCAGCCTTAACAAACCTGTAATTCGCCGCCTCTTCGATATCTCTAAGATTCTGTAGATTCCCTGCATAGGTGAGTACATCGAGATTGATGATGCGGTAATGAGGATATTTATTAACAAAATGGCGCACCGCATGCGAGCCAATAAACCCAGCGCCGCCTGTTATCAAGAGAGTTCTCAGATTACTCATTAAGAATTGTTAAAATCTGAGCGCAAAATAAGGTATTCCGAGAAGAGAAAGTAATATTTGTATAATTCTTCATATATCAAGAACACACGTCTGTTCTTACTGCCATGATTTGGAAAGTACTCTTGCCTGTATATTCGATTCTTCTGGAATGTGTTAGCACTATACTACAATGTTTCCCCAACGGGTCTGTAGAATTCAATTGGGCAAAATTGAGGTGTCCCGACGCAAACAAAATCCACGAAAAGAAGCACTACATTCTTGTTCATGCTAGCTCTGTAGGTGAATTCAAATGTATTGAGCCCTTAATAAGCTTAATAAATGCTATACATCCCGAAATCAGGTTTGTCGCAACATTAGTTTCAGTAGATGCCTATGAAAGACTCAAAGATTCTAGCTCCAACGTCAATTTCTACCCTTCTCCTTTAGATTCACGTCGTGCAGTCAGGAGATTTTTCGGAGACACAAAGCCAATGGCAGTATTTGTTTCGGGATTAGATCTATGGCCTGTTTTTCTTGATTATTTGATTCAAAAAGATATCCCTTACTGGTTTCTGAATGTAGATCCACATCCGCGAAGTGGCCTGAAAAAACTGCACCTGCACTTATTCAAAATTGCCATGGCACATGCCCATGGAATATCATATACCACAGCACCTTCAGATAATATTTATGTCCGCTATAATGCCAATATCAAGATTAGCGGCGATATGCGTATCCAGCGTCTTATCGAGTCTTCAACTCATCCTGAAGAGAACAAATTGATGGCCATAGCCAATCAAAGCAATAACTTAATCATGGGTAGCTTCGAGCCAAAAGACCTCGACGTCTATCTTCATTTACGCCGCCACAATGCGGCTCTTCCAATAGTGATTGTACCTCATCAGCCGGAGTCTTTGGGCAAAGAAATTGAGAAAAGACTGTTGCACCCCAATACCCACATAATCAAAGAGTATGGAATATTATCTCAACTATATCGTCAAGCCAGTCACGCCTACATCGGTGGTGGATATGACAAAGGCGTTCACAATGTCATAGAAGCCTTGCGCTTCTACATGCCAATATTAATTGGACCTAAGTATCGAAAGAACACAGTTGTATCAAATCTTGTCTCAGAGGGATTGATAACCGCGATAAACAATACCACGGATATAATAAAATTCATGGACATCAGCCTCCAGAAAGAACATCATAACCGCATCAAGGCTTTCTTCTCTACACACAATCAAGCCATTGAAAAAACCTGGAATTGGGTAAACAAAAGGGACTTATTTAGCTTTAGTCTAAGTAGCCAATAATAATCACCCAAGGCTGCGGGATTTTGTACCTTTGCATTAAAGACACGGCATGAAAAAGACGCATTTGATCGCCATATTGATGATTGTTGTAGCGGGAGTGCTTATGATTTTGTCATCATCAAACTTTAGTTCCTATTCGACATTCGAAAAAGCCGCGCTTAGTGGCAATCGATCAAAGGTAGTAGGTCTACTCGCACTAGACATGCCAATGGCATATGACCCTGTAAAAGATCCTAATTATTTTAGCTTTTACATGACGGATGAAGACGGCAAAATGGCCAAAGTGGTCATCCGTGAGCCTAAACGCATAGACTTTGAGCGTTCTGAATCAATTGTTATTACTGGTAAAATGGTAGGTAATGAATTTCATGCGACAGATATGCTGCTTAAGTGCCCATCTAAATACAAAGACGAAGAACTAGCTCTGAGGAAGAATTCATAATTCATGCAGCAGATTAATTACGTAGGCGAACACCTTTGGGTAGGCCAAATCGGTCATTTTGCTATATTATTATCCTTTGTGGCTGCAGCAATGGCCGCGTGGTTTTATTATCATTCGCGAAGTGTAGACAAGGATTTAAGCTGGTTAAAACTAGCACGTGCCTCTTTTTATACACATGCGATATCCACTTTTGTGGTAATCGGATTACTTTTTTATGCGATGTTCAGCAGAATGTATGAATACATAGCTGTATACAGAACGGTATCCGATGACTCACCACGAGAATATTTGCTAGCTGCATTTTGGCAGGATCAAGAGGGCAGTTTTTTACTCTGGATGTTCTGGCACATTGTCCTTGCGTTCATAGTGATAAAAAAACATGCGAAGTGGGAAGCGCCTGTGCTAATGATCATTAGTCTAGTACAGTTGTTTCTGATGTCAATGCTTCTAGGCCTTTATGTCCCCTTCTTAGAAGCAGATATGAAGATTGGGAGTAATCCTTTCGCTTTGATACGCGATGTATTTGAGGCGCCTATTTTCGCAAATGCGGATTATTTGACCTTGGTCAAAGGAAAAGGACTCAATCCACTGCTTCAGAATTATTGGATGATTATCCACCCACCTGTGATATTCCTAGGATTTGCGTCTACGCTTTTACCATTTGCCTTTAGCATGGCAGGTGTATCGTCGGACAAATTTAAAGAAGTACTACCTGTGTTACTAAAATGGGCATTGTTTAGTGGTGCTATATTAGGTTTAGGTATTTTGATGGGAGGCGCTTGGGCATATGTTGCGCTTACTTTTGGGGGATATTGGGCATGGGATCCTGTAGAAAATTCATCTCTAGTACCGTGGCTATTTGTGGTAGCGGGAATTCATACTACTTTAATTGCGAGAGCAACGGGTCATTCGCAGCGAAGTGCATTTATGTATTATTTTTTGACATTCGTATTCACACTCTTTTCGACATTCCTGACAAGAAGCGGTGTACTAGGCGATACATCTGTACATGCCTTTACCTCTCTCGGGCTAGAAAGTCAACTGGGCGGTTTTATCTTGTTCTTTGTGCTAATAGGCATGTTATATCTCATAAGATATGGTAAAAATCTAAACACCACCAATCCCGAAGAGGCTACGGGAAGCAGAGAATTCTGGATGTATATCGGCTCATTGATATTGTTGCTTTCGGGTATAATGATGACTATTTCAACCTCATTGCCGCTGTACAATAAGATTGTTCAAATATTTAAACCGGACTATGTGGGTATCGTATTGACAGACCCTGTCCACCACCATAATCAATATCAAATATGGATAGGCATTATGATTGGAATCTTGATGGGCACGACTATGCTATTGCGCTATAAAGAAACCCGATGGTCAGATTATTTTAAAACGATCGTTAATAAGCTATTAATCATTACGGCCGTTTCTTTAGTGTTGTCCGTCGCTTTACAGCCGGGCTTACGCATGTTTTCATGGCAGCAGATCCCGTTATTATTTGCCGGTATTTTCACGATTATTGCAAATGCTTATTATCTGTACAGTCAGCCTAGACGTAATATAAAAAATGCCGGATCGATTATCTCACACATAGGATTCGGTGTGTTAATACTCGGTATATTAGTCAGTGGTCTGAACAAGAGAACCATCAGTACTAACCCATTTGGGCAAGGTTCCATCCTCGAAGAGCAATCAGCACAGAGAGCTTTAATTCTGATCAAAGAAGAACCATTTTTTGCCACGGATTATTGGATGACCTATGTAGGTGACACACTCAAGGGCAATCTGAGAGAGTATATCATCAACTTCAAGAAAGTCAATCGACAAAACGAAATGCTCAGTGAGCATCAAGTCAAACCGTCTGCCATTTATGAAAGTGATTTTACAAAAATAGCCGCATTTAATCCGGGGACTATAAGAAGGGTCGGTTATGACATCTTTACAGCTGCCGCCCCTCCTCCCCATATGCAGGATATCGACATCGCTCGGGCAGCGGAAGATTCGCTGCGATACTTATCGTATATGGTTGCACCTGGCGACATCATCGAAGAAGAAAACTACTCGCTAGAAATAGGAGAGCTCGTATATGATTATCCTTTCAGTGATCACATGTCCTCCACCGATTATGATCTCACACTAGGTGTACCTATCAAAATATTTGAAAAACGTCGAAATAAACATTATGATGTAATCGTCGGATTAGGCCTAAAAGATGGTGTGATTTATCAATTTCCGCAGCTAGTAAATGCATTGTCGATGAAATTCAAAATTGCGGATAATGTGTTTTCAAAAATCTATTCTGAAGAAGCAGACTTGAATTACGAAGAGCTCAAATTCAAACTTAACGAAACAGTTCGATGGAGGGAATTCGATATTACCCTTACAGGATTTAACAGAAACCCTCAGAATAAAAACTATGTTTATCAAGAAGGAGATATAGCATTGGGTGCTTATATAGACATCACAAAAACGCGAGGAAATACGAGTCAATCAGAGCCCATTTTTGTGCTGCGGAATGCTCAACCTTTTAGTATCAAGGCTTATCATCCTGAAGAAGGCTTACATCTCAGATTTACGAGTATCGAGCCTAACACAGAAGTGATGACTTTCAGAATTGCTCAAGATCTTCGAAAGAAAGATGAAATTGAATTGTTGGCAGCAGTAGATGCGCCACGCAATGACTTGCTGATAGTAGAGGCTACTATTATCCCGGGTATTAATCTGGTGTGGGGCGGCTGCTTGATGATGTTATTCGGACTTCTCCTCGCTCTACTTGCAAAAAGAGGGATTTCTGCCGACAATTGATTGAAACAAACTAATTTTTCAATAGTTGAAAGCTGCGTCTACCAGCATAATCTGTGGGCTATTCTAATGTCTCCATTAGCAAATTCCGCCTCATTAGTATGCCATTTTTGCCTTACTTGAACTGCTTTGTTTAATTACGACCTGTATATCTTTGCCCCATGCATACTACTAGACCAGAGATAGTGATGATAGGTGCCGGTAATGTCGCACACCACCTGTCGAAGGTATTACACAGAGGCGATTACTCCATACGACAGGTATGGTCTCGAGATCATCGTAATGCCCGCAATCTATCCAAAAGAATCGGCGCTGAAAGTACAGACGATTTGTCTAGTCTACATGTAGCAGAGGCCCTTGTCTTTATATGCGTCCCTGATGATCATATCATCGATACATTGGAGCGTATGGCTCCTCAAATAGAGAAGACAAGCACGATACTTCATGCCTCCGGCAATATGTCAAGTAGTATCCTACGATCATTTGCATCCAGATACGGTGTATTCTACCCACTTCAAAGCCTTAATAAACGAAGTAGAATATCGGCCAAAAAAATTCCTATATTATACAATGCCTCCGAAGAAGAGACACTTTCGACATTAAAAAAAATGAGTCAATTATTCTCTCCGCTTTCCAGATCAGCTACTGACGATCTGCGGATGCAACTGCATCTACCTGCAGTATTTATGAATAATTTTTCAACAGCATTGGCAAGTATTGCATACGATCTGTGCAAGAAACAGAAACTGCCTTTTGAAATTTTGATGCCATTATTCCAGGAAACTGCTCTTCGAATTAAGTCTGAGAATGACCCCATGAAGTTAATCACCGGTCCTGCTGCCAGAGGTGATGAATCAACTATTAACAAACATCTCGAAAGACTTTCCGCAGATCAACTAGAAACTGAAATTTACGCCCTATTTACAGATTATATAAAATATAAAAAAGATGCGCATCGTCACAAGTTTTAATGCAGCTACACTCAAAATAACCCTTTTTACTTATCAAGGAAAATACACAATCAAAGTGCAAGACAAGGGATATGAATTTATCATCCCCCTAGATGACATTGACAACAACCAAATAGCCGAAACAGTTGAATACTATTCCAAACTTCCCGAAACCATTAAGTCATTCAAAGAAATAATTCAAAGGATGCATGACAACAGGATAAATATCACGAAAGAACTTATGGCCGATGAGGATCAATTTGATAAAATAATTTAATTAGTCATCCGATGATAAAGAATTTACTTTATGCAAGTGTAGGGTTAATCCTTGCGTATTTTATATTAGTCAAGAGTCCTATCGATGCACACTCCTTTACACCACCCCCGCTAGATCAAGCGATAGTATCCTATGATATAAGCAATGAACGCTTAGCAGAATTGAGAATAATGCATAATGATTGTCTCGGGTGTGAAGATATTGCGATTGATGATCACTGGGGAGTAGTTGCTGGAGATGTACATGGTAATATAATCCAATTCAAAGATGGTAACCGCCGAGTGATTACCAATACAGGGGGCAGACCGCTAGGCATGGACATTGGCGAAGATGGCATCTTATACGTCGCCGATGCTTACAAGGGATTACTGGCCATAATGCCTGACGGCCAAGTCAATATTTTGGCCACGAAATACGGGGGACTGGATTTTAAGTTCACAGATGATGTTGAATATTATGACTCAGTTGTTTACTTTACAGATGCGTCCTACAAGTATGACCTGCCAAAATATAAATATGATATTCTTGATCATGGCGGCTATGGTAGAGTATTCGCATATGACTTGCGGACGGGTCTGCTAGAGCAATTGGCAGAAGGCTTACAATTTGCCAATGGTATAACGGTAGCTCGGGATGGCAATTACTTGTTGTTTACAGAAACAGGTAACTTTAGTGTCAAGAAAATATGGCTAAGAGGAGATAAACGTGGGCGTATAGAAATGTTTATTGATAATCTGCCCGGATTTCCTGATGGCATATCTCGCGGTGATGGAGATGTTTATTTCCTGACTCTTGCAGCACCTAGAGATCCTATGCTAGAAAAATTGTTGCCACACCCGTGGCTGCGTAAGAATATCATGAAGCTGCCTAAACCCCTTGTCGAACCAAGGCCAAAAATCGGTGCTATGGTGCTGGGAATCGATGAAGCCGGTAATATTATTGAAAACTTACAATCAAATGCGCCAAATTTTAAAATGATCACAAGTGTAGAACCACATCATGGTTATTTATACTTTGGGTCTTTAAGTGAAGACGGAATAGCAAGACTAGCCATTAAATAATGAACTGACATAAAAAATGAGACTAAAAGACAAAGTCGCCATCATTACCGGCGCAGCACGAGGAATCGGACTTGCCACTGCTGAATTATTCTTAAGAGAAGGCGCCAAGGTGGTATTATGGGATGTATTACCTGAAGTACTTACACTTGATCTAGGCAGTAATGCCTACCAAGCGGTCGTCAATGTAACCGATAAGAACTCAGTCGAATCAGGTATTCAAGATGCATTGGCTAAGTTTGGGCGTATAGATATATTGGTTAACAATGCCGGTATCACGCGCGATAAAACATTGCTCAAAATGTCAGATGATGAATGGAAGCAAGTAATGGATATCAACTTGACGGGTATATTCTACTGCACACGTGCGGTAGCGCATGTGATGAAGGAGCAAAATTATGGGCGGATCATCTCTGCGGCAAGCACCGTCGCAATAAGAGGTAACTACGGCCAGACTAACTATGTAGCTGCCAAGGCAGGAATTATCGGTATGACTAAAACTTGGGCGCTCGAACTAGGGAGATATGGTATCACAGCCAATTGTATCGCACCCGGCTATACCCAGACACCCATGACCGAGCTAATACCCGACAATATAAAGCAACTAGCCACTATGCAGATTCCTGTTGGTTTCATTGCAGAGCCGATTGATATTGCCTATGGATACCTTTATCTGGCGTCTGACGAAGCAAGGTTCGTAACAGGAGTCTGCCTGCCCATTGATGGAGGCCAATCCAGATAGTAAATTCCATGAACCTAGACCAACCAAAGGGAATTCGCACGGGAGAAGAACTGCCTATAGACGCATTGAGCAATTACTTAACTTCTATCAATCAGGCGTGGCATAAAATCACCGATATAAAGCAGTTTCCATCTGGTTTTAGTAATCTCACATACTTCCTGGTCATCGGTGATCAAGAAATGGTACTACGCAAGCCACCTATAGGTGCCAATGTTAAGAGTGGCCATGACATGCATCGCGAGTTTAAGGTAATGTCCGCGCTGAAGGGAAGCTTTGGCAAAGTTCCGACCCCCTTACATTATTGTGCTGATAGCTCCATACTAGGGAGTGATTTCTACTTAATGGAGAGAATCAATGGGATCATTCCCAGAGGTGATGGTCTCGGGCTGGTTGAGCAAGATTATCGAATATTATCACATACTTGGTTAAAAACGCTAGTCGATCTTCATGCTGTAGATTATAATGCTGTAGGCTTGGGTGAGCTCGGAAGACCTGAAGGATACAATGAGAGGCAAGTAAATGGTTGGATAAAGCGTTACGAAAAGGCGAAGACAAGCGATGAAAAAGTAATTTCAGATGTCATCACATGGCTAACTAAGGCTATTCCGGTCGAGTCCGCACACACCCTTATTCACAATGACTATAAATACGATAACGTAATTTTTGCTGAGGGGGATTTTAGGATCTTGTTGGCCGTTTTGGATTGGGAGATGGCGACCTTGGGTGATCCATTGATGGATTTTGGCACAACTGTTTCGTATTGGATAGAAGAAGAAGATCTGGCCGTATTCGGAGAACTGATCAAATTGCCTACGTGGCAAGCTGGCAATCCTACTAAGGCACAATTGATTGATCAATACGCTGCGATGTCCGGAAGAGATGTGAGCAACTTCTTATACTACTACGTCTTTGGGTTATTTAAAACAGCTGTGGTCGTACAGCAGATTTATTATCGTTACCACCATGGATTCACAAAAGATACCCGCTTTAAAAGCCTTGGACAAGCAGCCATATCACTGTGTTTTAAGGCACAACGAGCGTTACAGTTAACTAGGATTGATAAATTGTTTTAATCTACACTTTATTCAGCAAGATCAAGAAAAGAAGATACAATAAAACTACTTCTTGAATATAAAATAGACTGCCAAGACCAAGAATACAAATCCTATTAAATGATTGATTCTAAAAGTCTCATTTTTAAAAAATACGATAGCGAATATTGTAAAAATAGTTAGCGTTATCACCTCCTGAATGACTTTAAGCTGCCATAAATTAAATGGGCCACCATGCTCTGTGTATCCTATCCTATTGGCGGGTACTTGAAAAATGTATTCAAACAAAGCAATTCCCCAGCTGATTAATATGATCGCTATGATACCAAGATTGCTGAACCAACTCATTTCTTTGAATTTCAAATGTCCATACCATGCGAATGTCATAAAAGTATTAGAGATAATAAGCAGCACAATCGTTAGGATAGCTTTGTACATAGATTCATTATTTTTAATATTTTCGATGGAGACAAGAATTACACCATGGATCAAAGTTAAATACCGACTATCGTACACAATCCTATCGGTTTATCGGCACTAAAGGTCAGAAATTAAAGTATTGCTTCACATTGTTATAACAGATATCTTGAACAATCTTTCCGATTAATGAAAAGTCTGTCGGGAGTTCTCCCTTATCCATATCATTCCCGAGCATATTACATAGTATACGTCTAAAATATTCATGTCTCGGAAAAGACAGAAAACTTCGAGAGTCCGTAAGCATGCCGACGAAGGTACTCAAGATACCAATATTTGACAGCGCATTGATCTGTCGCTCCATTCCTTCTTTCTGATCTAAAAACCACCACCCGGACCCGAATTGAATCTTCCCCTTTAAAGATCCATCATTAAAATTTCCGAGCATACTCGCCATGACCTCATTATCTGCCGGATTGAGATTATAAATAATCGTCTTGCTCAGTTTATTTTCTTCATCAAGCTTGTCTAGAAAATTTGAAAGGCTAGCTGCCTGAGGCCAATCACCTATCGAATCCCATCCACCATCTGCACCGATCTGTCTATAGCCTCGGCTATTATTATTGCGCATGGCGCCAAGATGAAATTGCTGAACCCAGCCTAACTGGTGATATATTTTGGCCAACTCAAATAGTAACGCTCCTTTAAACTTTTCAGCTTCCTCAGGGGATAACAGATAATTCTTGCGCCGCTTGACGAAGATCCGATAGATCTCAGGTTCATTGTATGCCGTAGATGGTAAATGTTTCAAGCCATGATCCGCAGAGCGGCATCCATGTTCATTAAAAAAGTATGCTCGAGACTTGAGTGCTTCAAGTAGATCATCATAAGATCGAATCTCGCGCCCACAGACTGATTCTAATTTTTCAAGAGAATCCAGAAAAGAGCCTTGCTCTATATGAATAAATTTATCCGGCCTAAATGATGGATACATTTTAACACTCTGATCACCACCCTTCCCCAACATGGCATGATATTTCAAATCATCTGTAGGGTCATCTGTCGTACAGACTACCTGGACATTCATCATAGCCAACAGACCCTGCGTAGCGTAAGTAGGCGTACGTAAAAGTGCGCTCGTTCTATAATAGATATCATTCGCAGAATTCGCATTCAAGTGTTCCTTTACTCCAAAGTATCGTCTTAATTCTAAATGCGTCCAATGATACAATGGATTGCGAATAGTCTGCGGAACTACTTCTGCCCACATTTTAAATTTATCCGCATCAGTGGCATTGCCCGTGATAAATTGTTCATCAACCCCCAGTGTCCGCATCGCTCTCCATTTGTAGTGATCCTCACATAGCCAGGCTTGGGTAATATTATCAAATCGATGGTCTAACGCTATCTTCTCCGGCGAAAGATGATTGTGATAATCAATGATTGGCAAGTGTGCGGCATATTCGTGATATAGCCTTAGTGCCGCTGGCGAATACAGCAGAAAATCATCATCCATAAAATTCCTGCTATTCATCATCATCGAGCCTTTTAATTTATTCTTAAATATAAGTTGCTTAACTAAAATCGGAATTGTTCTTCAAGAACTTATTGATCCTTCCATCATAGAAACGAGATAATCTGCCAATCTTTCTTCGCTTCCACTTAGCCAAATAGTCTCCACCACGTGACGGATACACGCAGCTATACCTTCTTTTTCAACAAGGATGTACAGTTGCTCGGCATGAGGATCGTTAAGTGTGATGGTTTGGCTACCTAATAAGCTATAGTAATGACCCTCTTGACATACATGCGGTATCGCAAGCTTAAAGTAATAAGTAAGCGCCTCAATTATTATTTCCGGTAAGAAATCATGCTTAGCGAAATATGATTTTACGAGTGGCATGACTCTAATAGCGACTTTGTCTGTATAATTGAAGATGATCGATTTCCATTGATGACGGATATAGGGATTCGCAAACCTCGAAAGCACTTCATTAGAAAAAGTGACCATTTCGTGTGAATCTATCGTGACAGGCATGGACTCTCTTATAAAACTCATGATAGATTGCATAAATGCAAGAAAGTCTTGATTATTCATGGCTTCGTGGACAGTGGAAAAGTGGTCATATAATGCCTTGCCACAGGAGAGCGTGTGTGCCCCATTCAGAAGTCTAAGCTTTAGTTCTTTGAACGTGGTAATGTCATCGACAATTTTGACTTCCAGATTAATTTGAGCGAAGCTCAATATCTCCTTAACTCTCTGTCCTCCTTCGATAGCCCAGAGCGCATAAGGCTCTGAAACAATCAAATATGGGTCACTATAACCGATTATTCCCTCGATTTCATGTAGTTCTTCAGGGCCAGGTGTGCCGGGGACAATTCTGTCCACCAGAGAATTACAAAAATAGATCCTTCGATTAAGCCATTCTAGAAAGCCGTCAGACAGTTGATTGTAGTGGGCACCTTCTACAAGGTACTTCTTTAATAGATCGCCATTTTTATCGATTAGCTCCGTAGGAATGATAAGCAATTCCGCGTCCGGGCTATCGCCCAATGCTTGAAATCTTCTGTATAGAAGTGCGAGTAATCTCGTGGGAAAACTTATCGGAACGCCATTATGCAGACGCTCCTGTTCATACACTAAGCCCTGCTCAGTTGTATTAGATACTATTAATTTAATCAATGGGTTTTCGACAGATTGTAAAATTTCTAGCCATTGGATATCTGCTCTAAGAACCCGACTGATAGAATGATTGATATGATGGGTATCAATCAATGCATTATTGGATATACCTCTTATCACATGGGTAAAAGAGAAATTTTGCTTTTCCCACCTCGCTAGATCACCTCCTGTAGTGGACTTAACGACAAGTATGCGTCCGTTAAATACGCCATTCTTATTGGCCTTGTCGATAAAGTAGTCTGGCAGACCTCTTAATAGCACACCAGTGCCAAATTGGATAACCCTCTCCGGTAAACGAATAGACTCGTGACCTCCTATATTGCGTACGGATTCGACGGACACCCCTTCAGTTTCAGCCATTATAATAATTATTTGCTTGAGCGAATATCAGTGTTTTGAGTCAGATGCGGAAATGAACCTTATCCTAGTGTCGTGTTAACCATACCGTGTCTTACCAAGCCTTAGCTCAATGTGATCCCCTATTTGACCTGATTGATAAAGTATAATTTCATTCTTGCTATGCATATGAAAGCTTGCTTATTGACAGATTCTTCGCCGCTTCCTGGTGTGGTTCAGCTAGCTTCGTGTATATAGACTATAACACAATTGTTCCCATGCATCTACTTGAGATGCGAAGCTGCACCCACATCATCTATTCTCAATACATCATATACCAGCAACAAACTTGCCACCCCAAGAGCCACCTTAAATACATTAAAAACCATATGAATCCCCATGAATAGGATAGTCTTCATAAGGGAATCAACACCTAGATTGATTTCAAGAAAACCTACGAGATAATAGCAAATAACAAAACACAGTGCTATTATAAAAAATGGTATTATTAGACGTAGCCATCGATCCAATAACCCAACAACTGCAAGACGCAAGGCCACTAGGATAGCATTGCCGCCACCAATAACATAAAACTTAGCAGAAGTAGACCAGACATAGACAACTGACAACAACATGAACCATATAAATATGGCCAACCCTACTATCATTATGAAAATACGTTCATCACTTGCTCCCGTCAGCCAGCTGAACGCATTACTCGAGATCGGTATCCATATAATAGCACTTAAAGTCAGCGCCATCAAAATACTAACAATTCCAATAAGAAAGACTTGTATAAAAAACATCTGTCCGGCATCCCAGAAAGTACGCTCGGGTGAAACAATCTTGCTTATTAAGCCGGCCGAAATCAAGCTCTTGACGATCAAGTATAATAGTATGATCCATCGCATCATCCTGAAAAGCTGATCAATCAACTCCCCATGTACATTCTTAAAATCCATCAGGGCAGCATAGCTAAAGCCCTTGATAACGTCATCAAGTATCATTGATGTACCAAAACCAGAGGACATCATTTCATAAGTCTGAATTCCTACAAATGCCGCCAATACAAATTGAAAAAGATATATCCCAAGTATAATCCTTCGCAGACTCCACACGCTATGCCATATCATGCTGATCTTGTTTTTCATATCACATAAGAAAGCTAGAAGCCTGGAAGATACTTTGCACCCAATAAGCCATTTTATCAGCATACTTCCATAGTGCCTTTTTATTGGGATAGAGTGTATAACTGTTATTGATATAATCCTTATCTAATGCAAGTACATGCTCAGGGTCTATATAAGCCGAGATGATCTTCCGTTTATCACGGTAAACAAAATCCTCGATAGTTCGGATACCATCCCAAATAAAGCGCTCTTGACTGCCATCTTCCCAGTATAATACGACATCAACAGGAGCAATAAATGAACCTTTTCGCTCTAATCTGATTGACGACACGATGATGGGTTCAGTAACAATCTCTTTAGCACCGATAAAGTTGCGCCATTTCCCATAGCCAAAAATCCCCATGGGTGATTGCTCTATCTCATGGCTAATCCTAGTTACTGCATAATCGCACACATCAGTACCATCAATCGCCCTTTCTAGAAATAGATCTATTTCTGGACATATCAGGCAGTTGAGCTCTGTAGTATGACTTCTCACTACACGGTAGAAGTCATCTTTGCGAGGATGTTTAAACATGTACTGTTGATAATAATCTTGCATCATAGCATCGAATGCTTCGACACCCATATATCGAGATAAACTTAATAATACCGTAGCTGCCTTACTATAAACAGTGTTTTTGTAGCTTCCTTTGATCTTCCAACTCGGTGTACTGACCGCGTCAGAATGAAGATTTTCTTGACCTGTATATTCGATTCTTGACTTGTCTGTATTACCCACTCTGATACCAAGTATATCCACAAAGGATCTGTCCGCACCGTATAGTGCATCTGTTATCCTGTTTTCATAATAGCTGACAAAACCCTCATCTAGCCAGGGTTCTTCCTTTTCGTTGTTAGCCAGGATACCCATGAAATATTGATGGGTTAGCTCGTGGATTATGAGTGATTCTACACCATGCCATCCTTGTGGCAAGCCAAAGATTGATCCACCTGTTATCAACTGTGGATACTCCATAAATCCACTGTTCAATGCGTGAAATGGTGGATCTATGATGGTGAGATGATTATAAGGATACTTTCCCACATGCTTTTCTAGAAAAGTAAAAGCGCTTTTAGCAGCTGATAATATCCGTGTTACATACATCCTATGTTCCGGCGGTATCAATAAATGCAAGGCTATATGACCAACCGTATCGCGGTATTCCTCGAAGCGTGGATAAAGGGTCCATGCATAATCGATCACATCTGCCGCTATGAATCGTCTTTCAACTCTTCCTGGCTCAATACGATGTTCAGAAATCATACAGCCGGAAGCACCCATTACTAAATGATCGCTCACATTTAAGCTTACATCATAGTGACCAAAATCGCCATAAAACTCCATCTGCGGAAGAAACTGATGACAATTCCAGCTCCACGTCCCTTCCCTATTCTGTTCATAAACCCCCAATTTAGGATACCAATGCACCACATGAAAGAAGTCATTGTTGCTAAAACCGGATCGCACGACTGTTCGCGGCAGCTTGGCCGTAAAACGCATCTGAACTACCACAGAATCATAAGGTAAAACAGGCTCTTTCAATGCCACTATCAACACTGTTTCATCATCCGTATTACCATCCAGATCTTGAACGAAGCTCATATGATCTCCTAGCCCCTGCTGCCCTTGATTGATTTCTTGTATCTCGATCCATCCCCATTCTTCTTCAACTCTCTTGGTTATATCCTGCCCAAAAAGCCTACTATTCAATCCGCGGAGAAAGCTCGTTTTGTTATTCTTGAACGCATTTAAATACATGTAAAACCTTAAATCTCGGACGGTGTCAGGGGATGGGTTATGCCATGTGATCCGCTGGCTCCCGCTGACTTGTTTGTCTTCATGATCAAGCTTGACAGACATTACATAATTAGCCACTCTTTCACTTAATACACCTTCGTGAAGACAAGGAGTCTGTGATACTATTGGAACACTCTCTAAAACGATTAAACATATAAAAAGAAGCCAGCTTATTCGACAATTCATTGAGTTCAAACTTTCGACTAAAAGACTTAAAAGACCCCTTCTCATGTAAATTTTCTGTTTTAAAATTGGAATATTGGCCGTCGGCCAATATTTGAAAACCTGTTAATGTGGAAGTTTTGCTCTCAATAGCCCATATATAAATGCTCCCAATAAAGCACTTACAATAACAAGCAATATAGTTAAATATCCGTGTCCTAGCAAGACATACAATGGTCCGGGACAAGCACCTGTCATAGCCCATCCCATACCAAACAATGCGCCACCATATAAACTCGCTTTATAAGTAAGTGGTTTCTTCTCTACAATAATCGACTGGCCACTGATGTTTTTAATTCTGTCTGTCTTAATCAACCAATGCACTAACGCCCCCAGAGTTACAGCCACACCTATGATCCCATACATGTGAAAACTCTGAAATCTAAACATCTCTTGTATTCTAAACCAAGAAATGGCTTCTGATTTAGTCATTACTATACCAAACAACACACCGTAAAATAAAAAACTGAACTTTTTCATTTTTACCCTTTTTCGTCGCCTTAGCTAAATATGATGGGAAATAATAGGTGCGTCATCAGAAGTCCACCAATAAAAAACCCAATTACCGCCACGAGCGATGGCAATTGAAAATTTGACAAGCCGCTGATCGCATGACCTGATGTACAACCGCCAGCCCATCTAGTACCGAAACCAATTAGCACGCCCCCAACGATCAGATATACGAAAGTCTTGGGGTCTTTCATTCGATCCATTGCAAATATCTCCATCGGTATGAAATCACTATTAACGCGATTCCCTCCAGGGGCTTCGATACCCAACTTGGCTAGATCCTCAGCTGTCGCTTGCGAAATGGCCAACGGCTTACCGGAAGAAAGAAATGAAGTGGCGATATATCCTCCTGCAATCGTCCCGACAACAAAGAGTAATAACCATGCCTCCTGCCGCCAGTCATATTTAAAATAACCGCTCCATCGATCAGCTCCCAGAATATTACATACTGTCTTAAAAGAACTAGATATACCAAATCGCTCGCCTGATATCAGCAACAAAAGCATCACAAGTGCTATCAGCGCTCCGGATATCGCCCAATGCCATGATTGGCTGATAAAATCTATCATAATCACATTTGTTTCTCTAATTCAGCCTTGAGTTTCGCTATGGATTGTCCCCCGCTGACTTGCCATTTAATTTTGCCCAATTTATACACCGCAAATGTAGGGACACTTCGGATACCGAGCTTCTGTGCCAAATGCGGATTTTTATCAATATCTATTTTGATAACCCGAGCCTTATCACCCATCTCGGCTTTCAATTGTCTGATAATGGGATCCATAGCCTTACAAGGGCCGCACCACGTAGCGTAAAAATCAACTAAGGTAGGCTTATCGCTAGCCACAATATCATGAAAACTTTGCTTTGCCATAATTTAATCGTTATTACAATTTTCAATTGCAATCTCAATGGAGCTCGATTGACCAGTTGAAAACCCCGGGCTCAACACAACCTCCTGACCGCTAACAAAAGTAAAGTTACCTGATACTTTGACTTCGCTATCACTTTTAAGCATCTTATTTGCTTGAAAATGACTCTGATAATAATCTGTGACAGCCAACACATCAACTGCGCAAGGCTTTGCATTGGAAAGCAGTTTAAGAGTATTATAGCGACACTCTGCTAAACTTGTGCCGTCATAAAACACACATACCAGATCATCAATACTCGTAGGCTTGTACAGACCAATATCATCTATGTACCAACCATCAATACCATGCGAAGCGTCGGAAGCAAACAGAACATTCAGCTGAATCGTATCACCTTGATAATCAGATAAATCGATGATTGTCCATATATATTGTGGTATATGACCTGTGAATGCATTATAGCCCGCCAAAGGGCTAAAGGCCGAAGGTCTGATCGTTCCTGTATAGCCATTTCTGATGATATGTGGGCCTGCATCCTTCCAAATATTGGTGCCTGCCTTGGCTATTCTAATTATCCCACCATCCCATTCTCGTTCTACATTCATTTTGTGCCTGATACCGAGAATATACTGATCTTCTATCACCAAAGGATGCGACGTCAATGCCGATATCTGCTGCGAAGGGTCATTCTGTACGAACGCATGTTTGATACCCATGAATGGGCTGTTCTCCATAGCTTTCCATGCAGAACCTATCGAACTATTCGTTTCCCAGCCATTCAGGCCATATTCCCAACCTTGTACATATCGAGCTTCTGTAGCTGAAATATTATGCACCACACATTTGTAATCAATAGTCGTTTCACCATTGGGTGTTAACTCCGATATATTGACCTTGATCTCACCGTGATTCATTTGTCCGGTATTCAGCGATCCCGGAATGTATGAAAGATGCGGTAGATAGACTGAGTCGATCAATACGATATTGCTAAGGGCTACTAATCCGTTATTTCTAAGCGTAATGGTAAATGTAATTGTATCACTGTCCACCCCTGCTCTTGTGAATGACTTGTTCATATAAAATTCCGCCGTACACAACTCGGGTAAATCGAAGGCTTCTAAACCATCGCTGCGCGATGCGGATGATCCTTGACTAGCACTAAACCCTAATCCACGTTTAGCAAAGGCTCGCCAGATGAGACATTGATTGCGACCATTATAGAGAAGCCGATCAGAAGCCAATATTGCGTCACGTCCATCTACAAATCCCGGCGAACACGGTTGAAGTTTTAAGGCAGTCGTGACTAATCTCAACGCAATATTATTCCCCCCATTTCCATAATAAAGGTCGTCATCAAATCCATGCTCATCAATTAATTGCCAGGTAAGTTCCCACAACATAGCCGCCCACACAGAGCCCAATCCGTGAGGTACTGAAGTAAACTTTATCCAGTCGTATGTCATCGGATTGAGTAGGATATCGGTCGTATAAGGAAATTGTCTGATCCCGGCACTAGTCAGCGGCTTACTATCAGCATATGACCCTAAACCTATCGGCATCTCTCCAGTATCTCCTCCACTTAAACCAAACATCAATGCGTACCAATCACTCCATCCCTCTCCCATTTGCTCTGTATTGGATAGACAGCCTGTATTATGGGATCCACCGGTAAGACGGTTAGAAACTCCGTGAGCATATTCATGCACTATAATCCCATTATCAAAACCACTATCAACAGGGCGATTGAAAACCAAGGAAATACCGGCATTATCCAGATGAATTTTGATCTGATTACACGAACTCTTGGAAGTCATTACTGCCGGGATGTTAATCGGTAGATCACTGCTAGCACCCATGGAAAAATGATTGTCAGCACTATTACAAATGATTACGGCTATCGCTCCGGCATTTTGTGCATTCAACACTTTATCCACAAAAGTACAGTCACCTCGATCAATGACTGCTATACGGCCATTGATCGCTGCAGCGTTGGATAAGCTCCCACATCCTAATGAAGGTTCACTGAGCGCACCGGTACCTGATGTATTAATACGATTTGTAACAAAATTACCAACAGAAGCATTGAAGTCCTTAGACATACCATTTACGGGGGTAAGCCTTATATATACACCTGGATTCCATATATGCATTTGCATTCTAGGGGCAATGCCATCAGGGAATGTAGCGAAAGTGGCATTGTTAACATCTCCGCCGTCTAGTCCCTCAGCTCTTACCCCGTCTCCTCCATATCCTTGACCGCTAAAATTAGTCTCTTGGAAATTACCCGATGTCTCATCAAATCCATATTGAAACATCACATCATGAATGAGATTGTTCCAATAAAAAAGATTTGTTATACTGGCATCTCGTTGGGTGACCGGTTCCTGTGCTAAGTCAAGCGGATAGTCAAAACATAAATCTTCGCCGCCATTAGGCGAATGTCCCGTTGTGTTAGTGCCGGATATATCCGTGTAGGCAAAGACGTTGTTGCCTCTGGTAATCGTCGTGTCATGCCATGTCATTGGAGATGCATTGGATGCCTTAGACCACGGTGCTTGCACCAAGCTCCTTTCCCCATCCAACGGGCTCAACAATGGGTAATTGAAGACTCTATATGTGTGATTACATGAAGTCGAATGATGGTGACTTTGTTGCTGAGGATCTAGTGTATGCTGAATATCACGTATATCACTCTTCTTATGTGGTATATGATCAACAGAACAATGTGTCGTAAAAGATCTTTCTTCAATGACTACACCCGATACGGCATCCAGATAAGTCTGTTTCCATTCGTCAGAATCCGCATATGTGAACTCAAAGGTCAGGACAAGAGACTTCTCTTTTATAACATAAACAGCTCTGGCAGTAGTCTTCCCTTCCTGGAAAGTCAGTTCTCCTTCTTGTCCTAGCTCGATGATTGATTGACTTAAAGATTTAAGCGCCTGAGACGAAGTAAATTTTTTCCATACTTTTCTCGCGTCCATTTTTGATGCGGACTGCTGAACACTGCTAAACGCAGCACGACGCGTGGATTTGTGTCGTATTTCGCCAGACTGGCCGAAGGCCACTGTAGAAATTTGGTCGAGAATATCTAGTCCGTGATATGTTTGCTGAAGATAGTATAGATCCAGCCCCAATGTCTTATCATAATGAAAACTGCTCAGTCGATAAGATTCACCGTCGCTGGCAACACCCAAAACATCAGACCAAATAATATCTCTTTGAGCAGAAAGAATATCGCTCATAAACAACATTGCCAGAATTGGCATTAGATATCTCAGGTACGTCTTCAATGGTCCAAACAGTTTGTGGCTCGTTCTTATGACGTCTGTAAATCGCCATATCACATGCCACCCGGTCAAATCTAAGTAAAAACCCCAACATTGTCTCTAATTTAGAGTAAAAAATCATATTCATTTGGCAGTATCAATAGATATATGTAGTTTTACATATTATAAATTTTTGTCATGCGTAAATTACTTTTTTTCAGCCCTTTAGCGATCATGTTATTCACTCAGATGAATGCATTTGGCCAGCAAGGTCTTCATCCTGATTACAGCCTCACCGTACAGGATAAAATTGACTTAAAAGTTTATACTAGTGCGATTCAAGACCTTGATCAACCAATAGAAATACTCTGTACCGAAGAGTTAAAGCTATATCTTCTAGCCACGCTTGGCGAGCGCCTACCTGAACTCAGCTACGTTCTTCAAAGATCTCCTGACTATTTAATTAATGAACCCAATGTAATAGAATCTCTAATTGAGGTGCTTAAGGAAGATGCTGCACTGGGTATATCAGCTGAAAACAACCCTACACATCACGCAATCAAGGGTAAAGAATTATCGAAAAAGGACCTTGCATCAATTGAATTTCTTTATGGATACGATCAGTTTAAGAAAAAGAAATATCAAGCCGCCCTAAAATCCTTCTCAAGTTCATTCCGTGCTAGAAATGAAGACTTTGACTTTGCCGCATATTATGCTGGTTTAAGCGCCATCATGATAAATGAATATGATAAGGCAACGACTTATTTATCTAAGATAGGATCTAATGAACGACTGAGGAAGCATGCCCCATATTATCTGGCCTTAAGCCACTACGCATTAAAGGAATACGAAATAGTGTCAAAATACTACAGCAATAGAATCCATGAAAACCAACTCTTCAATATTCAGGGCATTATATCACTCGTCGCATTGTCACAATACCATACAGCTCAACATGAAGCGTCCTTAAAATCCCTTGCTGTCTTAAAGCAGCATAGAAATTTGACGTCTGACGAACAATATATTCAGGGTATATGCGAAAAAAAACAAGGTAAGCATGAAAACTCCCTTACGACATTAAGTAATATTTCCGGTTCTCAGCAATTAAATAACAGCGTCACTTTCGAAAAAGCGATGACGCTCTATCAACAAGGCAAATATCGCGAAGCATTAGAGCTGTTTGAAAATCTTGCGTCTGCAGAAGGAATTAATCCCCACGATTTTAAATGGAATCAGCTCATCGTCAATCATAAAATGGGCAATTATGATAAAGCGGCTATGATTGCACTTCAGGAGTTTATTCTATCTCCTAATCAAAATATTACGGAATACTTAATCACCTCTCTCGCTCACCTTGAAAAGATTGACTTAATTCAAGAAATCGCCACAACATTGTCCACTGATGACCAAAAAAGAAACACCATCAGAAAAATCCTCCTTGATAAAGCTCTAGCTGCTTTACAAGATAAAAACAAGATCAAAGCCATTGAATATTTTAATCTTGTTGAAAAAACATTTCCCAGAATTGAAGAGCATGCAGAAGTAGCAGCATGGAAAGGTTTGATGGCCTATGAGGACAAAAATTTTTCTTCAGCAAAAGAACTACTACAGAAATATAATCAATCTAAATCTAGCACAACGCTAAAACCCAAACTTGACTTTGATGCGAATTATATCCTAGCGTATAGCTATCTCAAAGAAAAACAACTACCTGAAGCTTTACAGCAGTTTGGTGTGGCCTTTAAGCTTTTCAAGCTTGATCACACTCCAAAGGAAAAACAAGAAGACATTCTGACCCGTATGGGCGATATTTATCTTCAACACAATGATTATACAAACGCTCTAGACGCCTATACGAAGGCATTAGCATTAGACTTAAAACAGCAAGATTACCTCTTATATCAATCGGCCACAATAGCGGAATTACAACAAAGGCCCTATGATGCCCTTTTAACTCTTGACGAACTAGTCAGCAATCACTACTTAAGTCGCTACAAAGAAAAGTCAACCCTTATGAGTGGAAATATTTTGTTTGGTTTAGGCAAATTAGATAAGTCTGCACACCAATATAAGAAACTCTTACAAGCAGAAACAACAACAGAAATAAGAGAGGAAGCTATCTTGGCTTTAGGGCTCTTAAATGTTAATGCGGGTGATTATAGGGAAGCTGAAAAGTGGTACAAACAAATCACAGCTTCATCCACTATCGAAGATAATAAAAGACGCGCTCACGAAGGACTAAAAGAGATCTATTCTGATTACACTTACGACACAGAGGCATTCTTAAAAATAGCACAAAATCAGAATACAGGTACATCCCTACCAAAAGATTCCGTACTTTATTCATTGGCTGTTAAATTTTCAGAAGGGGGGCAAGAGAATAAAGCTCTTGAAAACTATAATCACATCATCTCGGACTTTACAACATCAAGATACTATGCCCCTTCACTATTCGATGCTTCTAATATTCAATTAAAAAACAAAAAGAGTATCTCTTCGATCGAAAATCTTGAATTACTTATCGCACTACCTACCAATAGTTACACCATAAAAGCATTTGACCTTTACCAAGAGATTACATGGACTATGTTGGAGGACTACACGAGATATGAAATATTGGAAGAAAAAAGAGTTCAGAATTTTCCTAATGAGGAATTAACACTTCTTAGAAGGTTCAGAAGCGCCATTGCTAATCTGAAAATGAACAGAATAGATAATATAGCTACCGCGTATAGTGTTCTAGATCTTAATTTAAATGATAGTCAGCTTTCTGAGCTATCCGAAGAATTAATAAATTTCTATGTAAATAAATCTGATTGGAAAAACCTGATTTCCACGCTTAGTCATTCTGAAATAAAAGCACGTATAAAAAAGCCTAAATACAGTTACTACAAAGCATTAGCGCACTTTAACCTTGAGCAATTTGACGAGACAATCTCGTATATCACATCTCATTATGAGACCTTACTGAGTGATCCTGCGTGGTTTGCTAAATCTATTATTCTGCTCGCTGATGCATATTCGATCAATGGCGATCATATAAGCACCCGTGCTGCATTGACAGCTCTTGTAGAGTCAGAATCAAGCATCCCGGCATCTGTAAAAGAATTAGCAGCACAACGACTTGAACTGCTTAAATTATCTAATTAACGAAAAGATCTACCATTAACTATATTAAGATGAAAACGACCATAACATTTACGATTCTGTTAAGCCTTATAAACTTATTAATAGGGCAAGACTTAAAGGATAAGCAGTTGCTTGTAGAAAAAACTTTTGATAGTGAATTATACACTGCAGATCCGGGTATCAAATTTGATAATTTAGTGCAACGAACATCGACTTTTAATATATTATTTGATTCTTTAAAATATATATCTGAATATACTCCAGGTGGGGCATTTGCGATAAAACCGGTTAGTTATGAACATCCTGTCAGCAAAAACAGTAACAGAGGATATGCATTATTATCCAAAGGGAATTTAAACAGACTTACTGCCCATGCCGGATATACACTTCAGCTAGATAACTATTTTGATGTAAGCCTAAATCTAAAACACGCTGATTGGGAAGAAAACAGCACAGAAAATAAATTCATTAAAGAGAATAGTGGTAGTGTTTCTGCAAGGTACTATATCACGAAAGATTTGCTCGCAAGCCTACAATTCAATATCGACCAAAGTCGGTATGGACTATTTGCCGCCAGCTATATACCTGAAGATCATGCAGTCTATAGAGATATTCGCAATACTGGTATAACTTGGAGTATTAGCAGCTTCAAAGAGCCGAGTGAAAACTTAAATTTTTCCGCCTCTATCGGATTTAATCGTGCAGGTATAGACAATTATGGCGAAAGTTTTTTTCAAGTTAAAACACTCAGCAGCTATGGCCTAAACACACATTCTTCTCTTCAAATTGAATTTCCAATAGAATACTCTAGCAATTCACTTTATGATCCGCAGAACGTCATTGCTCCTTCGATAAATTATCATGGTAGATATGCGAAGATGAGTTTATTATTAGGTGCCAGATTGAACCTCACTGATGAAAAGAACAGTTTCTTCCCGAGAGTCTCTCTAGCTTATCATCTGAATGACAACTTAAGTTTTACTGCAGAAACTGACCAACAGATTATAATAAACAATTTTTCAAGATTGGGGTCTATTCTCCCTTACCTCAATATTGAAACCCTGAATCAAAATCCTAACACGTCCGAAAGACGTATGGGTATTGGTGCAAAAGCAGCACTCACCAAGCAGCTAAAAACAGAAACAACAGTTAACTACCGCATCATTCAGAATGGTCTAAACATTTTGCATATCAATGATAACACCGGCACACTTGCGTCAGATCTGATTGATTTTAACCATCTTGAACTACAATCATCTTTTAGCTACAAACTTAGAGATTCTGACCTTAGCATTGGCCTATCTGGTACGTATAACTACTTCCATAATCAATCGGATATCCTATATAATATGCCTATCTGGCATGTGAGGCCATCCGTAAACTATCACATGTTCCAAAATCGATTGACCCTCAATGTAGCAGGTTTAGTTAGCGCCAATACGAGACAGGCGATGACTCCTCATCTGATCACAGACTCCGGAACACGTAAGAATATCGTATTCAGCATGGAATTTTCTGCTAAAGAAACCCTTAAGTTTTTTGTCACGGCTGACAATTTACTCAATGATCGATACACACTATGGCACAACTATGCCGTATTCGGCAGATCAATTACCTTAGGTGGGAAAGCAGGCTTCTAGGAGATTATTCGGCCTATTCTCCGCAAAGATCTATCAGGGATAGACGCGAATATCCAATGATATGGGATAATTAGCTAAATATTTTGACTTTAACTCGTGAACTCAATATCATTGCACGTTGTTAGAACCTGTTATGGCAAAGATTACTTTCTTATTTGAAGACGAAAATATTGCGTCTAAGGTTGTTGACAACGCAGAAGCGGGATATTCCATTCTAGAAATTACGGAGGATCACGATGTTCACCTCAATCACAACTGTGGTGGTGTATGCGCATGCAGTACTTGCCATGTTTATATAGAATCAGGCGAAGAATTTCTAGAGCCAATATCTGATAAAGAAGAAGATTTTATAGACCGAGCCGTTAATCCTAGGTTAGAATCTCGTCTTGGTTGTCAGTGTATTGTCCTTGAAGATGACGCGGATATTACCGTATTGATACCTGATCAGTCGAAAATTATTGGTCACGAACACTAAAGAAAACAACTTATGGGCTTTGAGAATATAGACGATTTACCAATAGACTGGAAAGATCACGAGGATATAGCTATGGCTTTATATGAGCGATTTGGGGATGAATTTGGTGAAGGAAGAATTTATCGCATAAGATTCACGGATCTACTTGAGTGGATATTAGAAATACCGCATTTTGTAGGGCTCAAAGAAGATTGTAATGAAGGTCATCTTGAGCAGATCCAGGCGAAATGGGTCTACGAGTGGCGAGACAATCAATGAAATTATTCCATTACTTCAGATCGGTCCGACTTCCCAATCTCCTTATTCTTGGTCTGAGTTTCTATATTCTCCTTGTACCTTTTATACAGAATGTCTTACTGACTTATGATATTCCGATACGGATAAAAGGGGTATGGACAGTATTGTTGATCCTAATAATAAGCTGCCTCGCAGCAGCAGGATATCTACACAATGACTTACTGGACATAGAATCAGATAAAATCAATAACAAAAGAGGCATTATTGGAGATCATATTTCGATTCGACAAGCAAAAGCCTTGTTTATTGGTCTGGTTACTCTACCCATCATACCTGCTTTTGCTTTAGCACAAAGGATCGGAGAAACAAGTCACATGTATCTCTATCTAGCTGTATGTCTTTTACTCTATCTATATAATACTCATCTAAAAAGGAATCCATTTATCGGCAATGTGATTATCGCATTATTGTGCGGGATCGTAATGCTGATTCCCATACTCGCAGAAGCACCCGGTTTAGCGGAATTATATATTCAGCAGAAGAATGCTTATCTAATCATTCTTGTGACATCCATGTACTATGCTTTCTTTGCCTTTTATATCAATTTGATAAGGGAAATTGTAAAAGATGTGGAGGATATTGTGGGCGATAAGGCCGCCGGATACCGCACATTACCCGTAGTGCTAGGTGTCATACGGACAAAGCTACTGATCATGTTGCTGATGTGTGTGACCGCCATTCCTTTGGTTTTCTGGCTATCATCATCGTACCTTAAAGGTACATTACAAATAGTAGGTCATGCCATCCTCACGGTTCCATGGCTAATGATACTCTTTTATACATGGAGAAATGTTCATCATCTGCACCAATACGGCCATATAAGCCGTTTGCTGAAGTATTATTTTTTGTCAGCCCTTATATATTTGGTTCTAATCATTAACTATGCCAACTGATTCAATGCTCAAGCAACTACAAGGCCGTCAGATCATACTTGGCTCAGGATCTCCCAGACGCCGCGAATTACTCACCTTGGCAGGATTGACATTCTCCGTAATGGTATCAGATGTCGAGGAGAGTTTCCCTGATGATCTTCATGCCTCAGAGGTCGCTCTCTATATCGCAAGAAAAAAATGCTCTCATTGCTTCGCAAATGTCTCTGATCCCGAAGCTATTATTATTACGGCTGACTCGATAGTAGTATGCGAAAACGTCATTCTTGGCAAACCGATTGATCTGCAAGATGCTAAAGCTATCCTCCGCCATCTCTCAGGTAAAGAACACCAAGTTTTTACAGGCGTAGTAATAAGAGATATCACTAAGATCATCGAAATTAACAGTGTGACGCGGGTATATTTCGATCATCTATCGGATGCAGAAATAGACTTTTATGTAAACAATTATTCTGTACTCGATCGAGCGGGTGCCTATGGCATTCAAGATTGGATCGGGCTGACGAAAGTTAAAAAAATAGAAGGATCGTTCTATAATGTGGTTGGGCTTCCTGTCGA
This sequence comes from uncultured Saprospiraceae bacterium, assembly GCA_964396595.1. Taxonomy (GTDB): domain Bacteria; phylum Bacteroidota; class Bacteroidia; order Chitinophagales; family Saprospiraceae; genus CAYNFR01. The sequence goes on from CAYNFR010000019.1 coordinate 30,790, forward strand.
GGAGGTGTATAGAGCATTGGCGGCTTGGTAATATGTCATATGCAGATAGACCTAGATATCTTCTGCTATGAAATTAATTTGTCTCTGCTGAACTATTAATAAGTTCTAATAATATAGGCCTACTCGGCCGAAGGGTAATAAGTGGTTCAAAAACAATCTGTTGGTCGGGCACAAGAGCCATCTCGAATCTATTGAATAACTCAATTAGCGCTAGCTTCATTTCGAGCATCGCAAAATGATTGCCTATACATAATCTTGGACCGCCACCAAAAGGTATAAAACGGTAAGGGTGCTTCAGATTACTATCTTCATTTAGAACTCTATCAGGATTATAAACTTGGGCCTCCGCCCAATATTCCTTGTGATGATGAAGACCATAGACATAAATACCCACGAGATCACCACGATTAATAGCTACATCTCCTATCTTATCGTCTTCAAGTGCAATGCGATCAAGTATCCATGCCGGTGGATATTGACGTAGTGACTCTTCAATGATATCATCAATATAAGAGCCTTCTTTAAGCTTGAAAAAATCCAATTTTTGTCCGGAATATGTTTTCGCTTCTGCTCTTGCCTTGTTGTATATCTCGTCATTTTGAAGAACCGCAAAAAGTGTCCATGCTAGTGTATTGGCGGTGGTCTCATGTCCGGCGACAAAAAGTATTATCGTCTCATCCAGCAATTGCTGATCAGTCATATACGCTCCATTATCCTCATACTGCGCGTGTAGCAACATATCCAGTAGGTCATCGGTACGACCTCCAGATGCCCGTCTCTCACTGATAATCTTGCGCATGATATCCTTCGTCGCCTCCGCTAAGCGATAGGTCTTTCGTCGCTTGCCTGAAAGAACCCGCCACCAATTGAAGATAGGCTGACGGACTTCCACGACGATATGTTTTTGCAATTCAATAAAGCTTTCTCCTAGATCACGAATAAGCTCTTGGCTGATGCCTGTACTGAACAATGACCTCGACACTACACGCAATGTCAGTTCTACCATTGCTTCATTAATATCAACTACATTACGACCCTTAGTTAGTTTCTTGGACAAGTCTTCACAATAAGCCTTTATCTCGTCATGCATGATGGTAACTAAACCCTGTAATTTCTCCTTGTAAAAACCAGGTTGGATCAACCTTCTTTGGCGCAGCCAATATTCGCCGTTACTTGTTAACAAGCCATAGCCTATATATCTTCCGAGTGATTCAGTCTGTAGTTCACTTTTTATATAATTCTTGTTATTTTTTTGTAGTACATGTTGGGCTACATTGGGGTCGATGGTCATGACTAGTTTTCTACCACCGACAATCCTCGTATAATACGTCTGTCCATATTTATTAATCGCTGTGTCGATTACGGGCATCGGATTCTTTACAAAATTGACTACGCCCTTATATGATTCTAAACGTGGTACCGTATTGATCTTTGTCATATATAGGAAACAGTATAAGGATCATAAGGTTGAGCAAGTCTCTAGGATTAGATCATCAAAAAGTGTACACACTGACATCATAAAATATTGGTTCTCCTGCCCTACCTGTATTGAGCGAAGCGATAGAGTATTGACCGGGTTGTTTGTAGTCAAACCAATAGACGAATTTCTGATTGACAAACACATAATAAAACTCAGCTTTTCTCCTGAGCGTCAGTGTGTTGCGCTTGCCACGTAATTCAGGAAGGTTTTCTTTAAAATACATAATTCCCCAAACGTTGGGGCCACTATCCACAAAAAATTGACCGAATGCATTAAAACCTATACGTATACGATTATTGTTGTCAAAACCCAAGACAGACATTCCGGCCAGACCTTCAGTCTGTCCGACATCCATGTCATAACTAATCTCAAAATTCCCCTCATGATGAAATAAATCATTTACGAAAGCTTCGAAGCGCTCTTCATTCCGGGTATTATAAACAAGGTTTTTTTGATCAGCACGGACTGATTCATATTCATCTCTCCATGAGGACCAATCAGGTTCTGGCGTGTCCGGATTAAATAACTCGTTAATATAGTAATCGCGTCGTGACCCACTATAATTGATCACTGCATTGTCGCCGTCCGGTATTGGGGATCCTCTCATCCGACTGGCCCATTCTCCGTTTTTGAGTTTGTTATTTTTATGGGGTCTCTTTAATTCACAATGACCAAGCTCGTGATAGATCAATCCCTCCTTCTGTGTATCATTAAGTCCATTCCAATAGGATCGTACAATCTCAATATCATGTTTGCCTCTACATACCCCCGCTACATTATCCCCCAGTCGACTCTCGAAAATTATGGACAAACCTGTGGCCGTAAAATCAATATTCTTACCACGAGAGCGAGCATCTTCAATAAACCGTTGAACATAAGGTTCAAACTGTGGATCCACCTCATACTCAGCAGTTTTAGTGCAAGCAACTAGAAAAAGAAAAGACAGAAATAACACCAAGTTTTTACATGTAAGATATCTATTGTATGACATTTTTATACTCTCCATTGATAAGCTAAATTATAAAATTTAAGCCAATATTACTATCTTTAAATGGTGAAGTAGGAAGCATCTGGCTTACTTGTACAAATTCATAAAAAAGGGATATGACAAAAAAACACATTAAAAGTATTTTGGTTGCTAATAGAGGGGAAATAGCCATCAGGATATTCCGCGCTGCATCTGAGCTCAATATTCGAACTTTTGCAATCTACACTTATGAGGATAGATATTCGCTTCACAGATATAAAGCGGATGAAGCATATCAGATAGGGCTCAAAGATGAACCTCTTAAACCCTACCTCGATATAGCTGCCATTATAGAGATAGCCCTTGAGCACAAGGTTGATGCCATCCATCCGGGATACGGCTTTCTATCCGAAAATGATCTATTCGCACAAGCTTGCATAGATGCCGGTATAATATGGGTCGGGCCTAAACCGGAGTCAATGCGTGCTTTGGGTGATAAACTGGCTGCCAAGAAGGTGGCTATCGCGGCTGGCGTACCTATTGTTCCTGCTACAGAAGAAGCTATCAAAACAAAGGAAGAAGCGCACAAAGAAGCCGCAAGAATTACTTATCCGGTTATGGTCAAGGCAGCAACCGGTGGCGGCGGCAGAGGAATGCGAGTAGTGCGCTCTGCAGAAGAACTATCAATCGCATTTGAAGAAGCTTCGAATGAAGCCATGACTGCATTTGGCAATCCCGAAGTGTTTATTGAAAAGTACATTGAAGATCCTAAACACATCGAAGTTCAATTGATGGGAGACTTGCACAACAATCTCGTTCATCTTTACGAACGCGACTGCTCTGTGCAAAGAAGGCATCAAAAAGTCGTCGAGATAGCCCCATCTCACTCTATAGCCGAGATCACGAGACAGAAAATACTCGATTATGCAACCAAGATAGGCAAGCACATAAATTATCAGAATGCCGGCACTGTAGAATTTTTAGTGGACAGCCAAGAGAATATTTTTTTTATCGAAGTCAACACGCGCATCCAGGTAGAACATACAGTCACTGAAGTAATAACCGGAATCGATCTTGTTAAAACCCAAATATTAGTAGCTGAAGGAAAAGCTTTATCAGATCCGCTCATCGGAATAAACGCACAAGAGGATATAAAATATACAGGGACTGCTATTCAATGCCGAATCACCACAGAAGATCCCGGACAAAATTTTAAACCGGATTATGGGCGGCTTGTAGCATATAGAAGTGCAAGTGGGTTTGGTATCAGGCTCGATGCAGGCAATGCATATGCCGGGGCGACTATATCTCCATTTTTTGACAGTATGCTTGTTAAGGTCACTGCATCGGGAAAAACCATTGAAGATGCAGCTAGCAGACTACATCGAGCTTTACGAGAATTCCGTATAAGAGGTGTAAAGTCCAATATACCTTTTCTGCTCCTCCTGTTGAAAGAACGTGATTTTATTGAAGGACGTGCGACGGTTAATTTTATCAAGAATCATCCACATCTTTTGACACCACCAAGATATTTGGATAGAGGAACTAAGCTGATAAACTATCTGGGAGAGGTAATTGTAAATGGCAGTTCCGATGTAAAACGCAAAGATCCCAATATCAAATTTAAAGAAGCACGTGTGCCGGAAGTCGATAAAACGACATCACATAAGCCCGGTACGAAGCAAATATTGTCCGAAATAGGCCCATCAGGTCTGGCGTCTTGGCTCAAAGCGCAAAAAGCTATTCAGTTCACCGACACTACTTACAGGGACGCCCATCAATCTCTTCTGGCAACACGCATCAGAACATACGACCTCGTCAAGGCCGCTGCACCTTTTTCTAAAGAGCTCGGTCATGACATTTTTTCGATGGAAGTATGGGGAGGAGCCACATTCGATGTATCGATGCGATTTCTTAAAGAATGTCCTTGGCAGAGACTGCAGGCTTTGAGAAAAGCAATACCAAACACCCTCCTACAAATGCTCTTGCGTGGCACTAATGCCGTAGGCTATACAGCTTATCCGGATAATCTTATCGAGTCATTTATCGTTAAGAGCTGGGAAAATGGAATAGACATTTTTAGAATATTTGACTCGCTCAATTGGCTGCCGGCTATGGAGACTAGTATCAAAACAGTCTTGGAACAAACTGAAGCCATAGCAGAAGTGAGCATTTGCTACACAGGAGATGTCTTAACTGATCCCAAATACAATCTTAACTATTACCTCGATCGAGCCAAAAAAATCGAGGACATGGGCGCACACATTCTCGCTATAAAAGATATGGCAGGGCTCTTAAAACCTCTTGGGGCAATTGAGCTTATTACCGCCCTAAAAGAAACGATTGACATACCTATACACCTACATACCCATGACACATCGTCTATTCAATCCACTACTTATATGGCGGCTGTAGAAGCTGGTGCTGATGTCATTGATGTAGCTATCGCATCTTTGTCCGGACTTACCTCACAACCAAATTTCAACTCTATCGTAGCCATGCTACAAGGTCATCCAAGAGAAAAACAGATAAATCTTCGAAAGCTCAATGATTTCTCGACATATTGGGAAGATGTCAGAAGCTACTACTACTCTTTTGAAACAGAACTAAAAGCCGGTACTGCCGAGGTATATGATCACGAAATTCCAGGAGGACAGTATAGCAATCTCAAGCCACAAGCAAGAGGTTTAGGGCTAGAAGATAAATTTGAAACTATTAAAGCCAACTATCGTGCAGTCAATGACCTTCTGGGAGGTATTGTCAAAGTTACGCCCAGCTCGAAGGTAGTAGGTGATATGGCCATGTTCCTCACTTCCAATGATCTCAGCATCGAAGATGTTTGGAAAAGAGGAGATACCCTGTCTTTCCCCGACTCATTTATCGCCCTTCTTAAAGGAGACTTGGGCCAGAGAGATGAGGGCTGGCCGCCGGAACTTCAAAAAATCGTTCTTAAAAACATTAAACCTTATACTGACAAACCTAACGCTCATCTGGAGGCGATTGATTTTGACAAAGAGTACACCACTTTCAAAAGTAAATTTATTGATAAAAATACGCTTGAGGATTTCTTGAGTTTTAAATTATACCCCAAGGTTTTTGAATACTTTTACGCGCATCTAGAACAATTTGGCGATACGTATAAGCTCCCATCACCTGCGTTCTTCTATGGTCTGCATTACAATGAAGAGATCGAAATAGAATTGGCAAAAGGGAAGACTATTTTGATACAGTATCTGAACACCAATGCGGCGAGAAGTACAGGCACCAGAATGGTTATCTTTCGGTTAAATGGTGTCATTAGATCTGCTTACATTCAAGACAAATCCATTAAAGATGTAGCGGCGACCAACACAAAAGCAACAGATCCCGACAGGCATGTAGGTTCACCACTTCAAGGAAGCCTTTCTAAAATCATAGTTAAGCTAGGAGATATTGTCATGAAGGACGATCCACTTTTTATCATAGAAGCTATGAAAATGGAAAGCACGGTTACTGCACCTAGAAAAGGGAAAATAGGACGCATTTATCTTAAACCTAAAACGCTTGTAGCACAGGATGATTTAATTATGGAGCTGGAATAATAGTTATATAATTTTTTGAGGTTTTCTTCTCTTTCTTTGTACAACTCTGTAGAATCACTTTGTGGAATGCCCTACTAGCTATTATTAAAAATACACGAATACAATGACAAAAATCACGAGCTTATTTTAGGTCTTGAATAGTTAAAAATGAGCTAACTAATCAGTCAGATGCTTTCAGATCTAAAAATCAGTCTATCTTTTATTAGACAAGGCTCCTTTTTGAATGAATAGCAGGGTTATTGACGAAAAAAGAGCGGCAGGATAATAGGAAATGGGCATTTTTTGAGCGAAATTGGTCGCAACTGATTAGTTACAAAATGCGTTTTCTATGATAACATAGAATGGTGTAGAATCCTTTCCGAATCTAGCATTACCTCAACACAGTTATGTCCCCCGCCCGCTTTATTGTCCGTCCATCGGATGCGCCTATTATCTCGTAATAATACACATAAACGCCTGTCTCTACAAGCCGGTCATTCATACGACCATCCCAAAGCACGAAGGGGCTGCGCTGTATGATATTATTGACTTCATGTACTCTCTGGCCCCATCTGTCAAAAATTAAAAATTGTCTAAGCTCTAGTACATCTTCAGGTAAGGTAGTATTGATGACAGTGTTAAAAGGATCTGATGAAGACAAGCTTATCACATTCGGGACATAAATACCGATGAGGTCGGGATTGATTGCTACCCTAATTAGCAATGTATCACTTGCTATACAACCCTTATCATTCAGACCCATTACCACTATTTCTACATCTTGGAAAGCATTAAAACTTATTCTACTACCTTCTTCATTAGCTAGTAGTATGCCATTTTGAAACCATTGTAGTGGTGGCCGGATATTGCCGGTCAATATGGCCGTAAGGCTGATGGTCTCCCCTCGTTGCGCATCAGTAGGCCCTGAAAGTCGAATACCTATATCTTCAACCCCCTGAATTGAAATCAAAGTGTCATATACACATCCCAAAGCATCTTCGATCTCTAGTCCGTACAATCCCGGTGGTAGATTGTCAAGACTGAATTGATGTCCCTGCTCAATTCCATTTAGCAATACTATTATCGGATCAATACCACCTTCGAAAGATAACGCAATAAATCCCCCCGAATCACTACAATCAACATTGCCGGCATTGATGACAACATTACGCAGTGGTGACGGATTGACGTTTATCTCATTATCTATAATGGCTTCACAACCATTTTCATCATTCTTCGCTGTTAGTCGATAATTACCTGAAAGGGTCGCAATAATATTGGGCGAGGCCCCAATGGAATCTTGACCAAATTCCCATCGCACTATCGAAGATCCCACAGATACCATAACAGAAATCTGAGGAAGCAACGTATCACACAGATCCGTATTAGTAATCGATACCATGACCTGCGGTGCAATTGTATCAACCCTTATTTGTAGTGGAATTTGCTGTTCACAACCATTTGCTTCGCGTACGTTGACGGAGGAAAATCTCGTGTCCACAAAGACCTGATTACCTACTATGCTGTCTCCATTCGTGAGAAACCAGATTACCTCCGCCCCCTGTAAATCGATAATTCTTTCTACAGATGTATGAGCACAAGTCAAATCGATAGGGTCAATATTTATTTCAGCTAAATCAATATCACTCTGAACACGCCAGCTACCCATGCTGATACATGCATTTTCGCCGGTGACAGAATATTGATACAAGCCAGGCGATCGTGCAATCAAGATGGAATCCGAGACGACCAAGTTTCCATCGAGCGTCCATTCAAAATCCTCCCCTAAGACTGATGCAAGTAGTATAAATGCTTCAGGATTCATGCAAGTCAACAATGTGTCTCCGGATACGGTCACATCAGGAGGCACTATATCGCGATCAATATTGAAAGAACTACGGCTGACACATCTGTTTTCTATATTGCTCACTTCTATCGTATAAATCCCCGGCGAGTTAATTGTCAAATTAGACCCTTGGCCTAAAAGAGCTGAGCCAAGTAACCAACTAAAACGATGTTGCTGTGGATTTAAGTTGGTTTCTAAGAGGATAGTCTCTACTGCACAAGTAAGCCTTGCATCCTCAAATTCGACTCGCGGCATTAGGGTGTCAAATAGAATGTTGAACCGTAACACATTGGAGCAGCCATTAACGTCCTCAACATAGACAGAACTTAATCCTGGAGTTGTCACATTAAATGATGCTCCATTTTCTAAGACCGTCCCTGCATCGTCTCTCCATTCGATATTTCTAAACAAAGATGGATCTGGTAATGCTATTTCTACAGCCCGGTCTGCGCAGTCCAATCTGTAAGAATCTGGTAAATCTATTATCGGATTCTCGGCAAGGTCAACAATCTCCACAGAAGCCTCATTAAAACAACCATTGGCTAAAAAGCCAATAAATCGCCATTCTCCGGCTATCCTAGTTGTAACTGAAATGCCTGGGTCTTGGCTCTCGCCCAAAGGAGATATCCATACACCTTCTTCTAGATCTTCGGCGATATGCCTTAGTGTCACCTCTGGGTTGTCGCATGTAAGTTGTGGTCTGCCCGGATCTAATATGATGACTGGCTGACGTCTATCCTCTAAAACCTCCAGGCTCGCCATAGCGGTACAATTATTCGTTGGATCAGTGACCGCTATTTCATACAGTCCTCTGACATCTACTCTGATGATGCTGTCACTTTCAGAGCCTACTATGGAAGGTCCTCTCCATTCATAAACTAAATTTGGCCTGTCAGTTGATGCGACTATTTCTGCAATGGATCTCGCACAATTAAGCGAATCACCGATCAATACTACCTCAGGTCTCAGGGTATCGATCTCTACGAGAAGTGAGTACCGCGATACACAGCCATTAGTCCCTTCCAATGTCAAGGAGTAAATATCCGGCGCCGTGACTGTGTAAAAACGGTTATTGCTTAACTCCATTCCCGCAGCATCAGACCACACTGCCGATAATAATCCCGTACTATCAAAAACAGCTTGGATAAATATCTCGTCGCGACCGCAAGTCAGCATGTCTTGAGGTGTCCACTGTACAATATGGATACTGTCTCTATTGGCTATCACTGTATCTGACATCCGTATAGGACAACCATTCTCCCCTATTCCTTCCAGAAAATATACTCCCGGTTCAGATACTTGGACAAAAAGATCTCTTGAAAAAGGAAACATATCAGCCATTAACCAACGGTATTCTATTAATGAATCACCCTCAAAAGTCAAGGTTGTAGTGCTGTCATGACAATTTAATTCGCCGAATGACAAGTTGACATTTGGTATCACAAAGTCCGATGTGAATGAGATGCTGTCCCTAAGCATACATCCTCCGTTACCATATACTTCAAAAAACTTTAGCCCTGAGGAAGTGACTCGTTCTGTAATCCAATTATATGGGCGTCTCACCCCATTCTCAATGATAAAAAAAGAATCAATGGGAAAATTAGTAATGGGCGTTATTGTCGCCACACTGTCGGCACAATTTAAAGTCATCGTTGAAGAAGTAAGTCTGACATTCATAACTTCAAGCGCACTAATCGCCACAAAACTGTCTCTAACAGTACAAAAGTCGTCAGAAGCTGATACAACATAAACTCCCGGCTGATCTACAGCTAGCTCGTTTCCGGAAACAGCGAAACCATCAGGTAGTTGATAACTAAATAAGACATTTCCCCTTGCTCCTGACACTACAGCTGTAACAATCTGCGGCAGTCCCACACACGAAAGCAATACTGTGTCCGGCACGTTTAACCCAATATCAGCATAATTCAATCTCAATAAGACAATAGGATCACATGAAGCCTCTCTGATGAAAATGGTATCTGGAGCAGCATACATTTGACCATTGTATTCTAACAATTCCCCGGGACACAAAATGGTATCTCGCGGGGTAGCCAGGGTATCATTATTGACCCCTATTGTCAGAACGACCTGAGGACCCACTTGACTACAGAGTAAACCTCCATGACGATTGAGTGTATCAGACAGCTCTAAATAAGAAAACTGGTCAGCCAATACCCCAATAAGCGGCATCTGATCGATTGCTCCTGCCACGGAGGTGATGTAATATACCCCGGTATCGAGAGAGTTGAGGTCAAGCTGCGTTGATCTTGTACGTAAATTGTTACCCTGATAGAGTAGAAACTCTTCTACATAAGCTGTTGTATCTATAATTCTTCGGTTAAAAAATGACGCGAAATCATCAACTCCACCCAGGCAGAATGCCAGACTGTCGTGTGCGAAAACACCCGCTTCTGCCTCACAATTAGAACACTGTAGTCGATCATCACAGAAAATGAGCTCCACCTCTCGAACTATTCCATCTTGATTCAAAAAATTGTCACTAAAAGTAACCGTCCATATCCCGGTTACATTACCAGAGAATGAAGAATCAAGATCTCCAAAATAGGGATAGTAGGATCCACCGTAAGGCCCCGGACCCCAACCCGGATTATCATTATCCCACACGCCATCTCTACTCAGATCGGGATCAAACATGGCTGGTACGCTGAGCGGAACAAAGAGAACATTGTGCGAAATCGGAAATATTGGAGATGGAATAGTCGTATTACCCAACGATGGCCCGACAAGTCTTACTGACTCTCCCGATGGGGCAGTAAGGGTGATATCCAAGTCGCTCAGATTCTGGTGATCAAAATTCAATCTTAAGCCACAGACGCCTTGTGTCGGAAACGAAATGCCATCTATTACCGGATTCTCTATGCGAAATCTGAAAGATACCGTATCAAAGTCATCAATAATCATTGACCGACCGTTGATCGCGCTAATGATACAGTCTGATTGGGCATTCAACTGTAGGATCAACGACATGTTGAACAGCAAAAAACCGAGCACAGGTAAAGTCCGAATCATTCTCTAAGGGCGATATCGCATAATTTTAACGCTAATAACCGACGAAAAATTAGACTTTTAACAACATAATAGAAGCTTGAATACTTAATTAGGACATTATATTTGTTTCCATTAAATCTAATTCTATGGGTCGGTCTATTTTCATTGTCGTATTCACGCTGTGTTCATTAGTCATAACAGATGAAATAAACGCTCAGCGCACACGCACCCGTACAACACCCACAAGTCGAACACCTCAGCGTACAGAGACCTCAGACAGAACGCGCTCAAGGCAGGTAGTAGAAGAAAGAGATCCTATTGCAAAGCAATGGATGGCAATCAGTCTTGGTAACCTCGGCTTCGGTGGCGGCTTCAGCTTGAGTGGCAAATACAGCTATGGCTTTGAATTTGAAAGACGAATTAGTGTAGGAGCGAATGCTAAATTCTACTATGATTTTTTAAATGGATTTGGTAATCAACCGGATTTTCATTTGTTTTCTTATGGTGCTTCGGCGTTTACAAGAATAAAAATTACCAATGATTTCTTTCTGCAAGGAGAATACAGCTATACTAGTTTTGATAGTCCTAATGATAATCCCAATCTAGAATATATTTTCCCGGCTGCAGGAGTAGGATATCGATCCGGATGGGATGATTGGACATTCGGTATGCATGTATTATTTCCCTTCAATCAACGCGTACGCAATCTGTTGAACATAGAATACTGGATAGATTTCAATTATAAATTCTGACCAAGAAAAATGCAATACTATAGCTCACATTGATCGATTAACCCCATGTAATCAGGTCTATCCGATGCGCGTCGATGGATGAACTTTGCCTTTACGATGCCTTTGTCTATCAGGAATACCCCTGGCATCTGAAATCCATCGCCTAATTTTTTGAGAGAGAGAAGTTTAGGGTCTTTGATGGCAATCTCTGCCGTGCGTAACCACACCTGCAAGCCAAAAATTTGATTAAAGCTCCCACGCACCAGTCCAAAATATTCATAATAAGTAGCTGTAGGGTCTGAAATATGAAGTATGCCGCTGATATTGAATTCTTTAAAATATAGCTCCGCTTCTTCTTTTTGAGACATATGAACCAAGCAGACTTGTACCCCTTTGCGCTCGATTGCTTTAAGCATATTGCCAATGTCTTTCATCGCTTCACGACAAAAAACGCAACCAAAATGTCGCAGAAATACTAACAAGACGGGCTTCTCATGAGAAGTTTCGGACAGACTATTTCCGGTATTCGTCTCCATCTTAGTCAGCAATTCTGCGATTTTGGAAGCTGGCATAAATAATTATATTCTTTTCATATCTTGATTATTTCATGCGATCGAAGACATCCATGACTTCTCTAACTGCACCGGCAGATTTTTGGAGTAGTTTCTTTTCTTTAGCGTTCAGATCTATCTGTATAATCTTTCCGATTCCCTTTTTGTTTAGAGTTACCGGAACACCTAAGTAAACATTGTTTAACTCGTACTCTCCATTGAGCTGGACACAGCAAGGAAATACCCTGTTTTCATCTTTGACGATCGCTTCCACCATTTGTGCGGCAGCAGCACCCGGCGCGTACCATGCAGAAGTTTCCATTAATTTTACGAGCTCACCACCGCCATTTTTTGTTCTTTCAACGATCGCATCGAGCTCCTTGGCGTCAATGAGTTGCGTAACTGGAATACCTGCTACCGTAGTGTATCTAGGTAGTGGTACCATGGTATCTCCGTGCCCTCCCAATAGCAACGCTTGGATATCCTTAGGCGACACATCCAGTGCCGTAGCGAGAAATGCTCTATAACGTGCTGTATCCAGTATACCTGCCATACCGATTATCTTATTGGCCGGAAGGCCTGATGTCACATGCGCAGCATATGTCATGACATCCAATGGGTTAGACACAACTATGATGATCGGACTCTTCGAATACTTCATAATGTTTTTTGTCACATCACTGACGATCTTGGCATTTGTCGCAATCAAGTCATCGCGCGTCATACCCGGCTTACGTGGCAATCCGGCTGTGATGACTACAATATCCGAATTCTTGGTATCCTTATAATTATCCGTTCCGATTAAGTACGTACTGTAATTATCAATAGGCGCTTGTTGCCACGAATCAAGTGCTTTGCCCTTAGCAAAATTCCCTCTGATGTCCAATAATACGACCTCCTTAACAATGTCCTTATGCGCTAAAACATTGGCGACTGTCGCACCTACATTGCCCGCACCTACAACTGTAACTTTCATCAATTATCTATTTATCTGTGTAATTTGTAATATAATATGTATTAACCCCTAATTAACGAGGAAAGACAAAATTAATTGAGCCTAAGATCTTTTGCATCAATTGGCAAGCAATAATCGGATTATCCTCGTTTATTTTATACCAATTCTATACTTTTGCGATGGCTCATGCAGCTTAGCAGCCAAATTTTATTCTAAACAAAAAGTAAAAAATGAATTTACACGAATACCAAGGTAAAGAGATTTTAGCCTCCTACGGCGTAAAAATTCAACGCGGCGCAGTGGCGGATACCCTCGCAGATGCACAAAAAGCTTACGACTCTATTAGACAAGAAACCGGAAGCGAATGGGTAGTCGTAAAGGCTCAAATCCATGCCGGAGGACGAGGTAAAGGGGGAGGCGTAAAAATCGCTAAGAATGAAGATGAGTTCAAGTTGCACGCCGGTAATATCCTGGGTATGATGCTTAAGACCCCTCAGACACCCGGCGGGATGGAGGGCCCTGGCAAAAAAGTCAACAAAATCTTGATAGCAGAAGATAGCTATGCCCCGGATTTCGATGCGTGCAAAGAACTGTATGTATCCATCATGCTGGATCGAGAGAAAAAGCAAAATGTAATCATATACAGTACTGAAGGTGGTATGAATATCGAAGAAGTCGCAGAAGAAACGCCTCATCTTGTATTTAAAGAGCATATTCACCCGCTGCTAGGGCTTCAAGCATTTCAAGCACGAAAAATTGCTTTTAACTTAGGTCTGTCAGGAAAAGCATTCAAAGAAATGGTTGTCTTCATCGACAAGCTTTACAAGGCATTCGTGGGTGCTGATGCTTCACTTATAGAAATAAACCCGTGCCTTAAAAACGCCCATGATGAGATAGTTGCTGTAGATACAAAGATGACATTGGACGATAACGCACTATATCGCCACAAGGACTATGAACAAATGCGCGATGTCACCGAAGAAGATCCGACCGAAGTAGAAGCTAAAAATCTAGGTCTCAATTATGTCAAACTCGATGGCAATGTAGGCTGTATGGTCAATGGTGCCGGACTGGCTATGGCAACTATGGATATCATCAAGCTAAGCGGTGGAGCACCGGCAAACTTCCTAGATGTCGGAGGGACAGCCGATGCACAACGTGTAGAAAATGCCTTTAAAATAATCCTCCGGGATCCCAATGTTAAAGCCATATTGATCAATATATTCGGGGGTATCGTAAGAGGTGATCGAGTAGCGCAAGGAGTTGTCGATGCATACCGCAATATGGGCAACATCCATGTTCCGATTATTGTGAGACTTCAGGGCACTAATGCTGAAATAGCCAAAAAACTGATAGACGAAAGTGGACTACAAGTGAAATCCGCCATACTATTGCAGGAGGCTGCTGATCTGGTATCAGAAGTATTGGCATAGGTAGGAAGACTCTATAAAAGCACTGATAATTGGAATCCTATTCATTATTTCAGCTTAATGAATACATTAAGCGGGTTATTGCACTTAATTTCAGAGAGCCATTATGGATTGAGGCAGAGATTGTTCAGTCCAGAATCTCTCGTGGTCATTGTTATCTAGAGCTGATAGAAAAAGATGAAGCAAAAAAAGACGTAATTGCACAAGCTTCGGCAGCTATCTGGTACAATAGTTACCTCTTCATAAACAAGAAAACCGGCAATATGCTGCCGGAAATTCTGTCGGAAGGGTCAGCCGTCAGAATAAAATGCCGCATAGATTTTAATGAAAGATATGGATTTAAACTCATCATCGAGGACGTAGATGCCAGCTATACACTCGGCAAGCATGAACTTAAAAAACAAGAGATAATAAAACGATTGCAAGAAGAGGGCCTTGCAGAATTAAATAAGAAAGTTGCCATCCCTTCTGTTATTCAACGTGTGGCCGTGATCAGCTCCGAGAAAGCTGCCGGTTATCAAGATTTTATCAACCACCTCAGAGATAATCAGTACGGATACGATTATCACTTGGATCTATTTAATGTCGCTGTACAAGGTACAAGTGTGGAGAAAGAGACGGTCCAAGCTATCGAAGATATTGTTTCTTCGTCATTAACTTATGATGCTGTATTGTTAATTCGAGGAGGTGGCTCTAAGCTAGATCTAGGCGTATATGACAACTACGAGATTGCCAAATCGATCGCAGAGAGCGGCATACCATTTCTGATCGGCATAGGTCATGATATTGATCATACCGTTGTAGATCTCATATCAGCCGTCTCCTTAAAAACACCCACCGCTGTAGCGGATTATCTCATAGAGCATTCTATGACATTTGAGTCTGAAATAATGGGATATATCAATTCGATACATCGACATGCACAATCCTATCTGCATCACCACAAAACAGAATTGAACAATATCAAAAGCAGATTATTAAGCAACGCGATCAATCAACTTCATCATGAAAAAGAAATGGCTAATCGACGTTTCGAAAAACTAAGGTCACTCTCGATATTGCTTATCAAAGAAGAACAACACAAGATAGAAAAGCAACTCCTCTATGTAGACAGTCGTGACCCCACACAGATTCTTATCCAAGGTTACGCCTATATCAAACAAGGAGATCGTAACATCAAAAAAAGAAGTGACTTGAAACAGAAAGATAGCGTAGAAATCTACTTCATCGACGGCACAACAAATGCACAAATAATCAATTAATGGCAAAAAAATCCTTCTCTTACGACGAAAGTATGACAGAAGTACAAAACATACTTCTCAAAATCACAGATCAGCAAATCGGTATTGACGAACTGGAAGCCCAAGTAAAACGAGCCAAAGAACTATTGAGCTTGTGTCAAGCCAAATTACGCCAGACAGAAGACGGACTCAACTCATTGCTCGAAGAGTAGATTTCTGCTCGATACGGATTACATAGGCTCTCGTTATAGATTCTTAGCGAAGATTATATTTATAGGGGCACTTAAAACGTCTGGATTCTGAATAATTCTTGGGATAATGCAAAATTATTGTTGTGTTTTTGGTCAATGTCTTTGTGCTTTTGGTGTAAAAACTATGATTTAAAGCTATTCAAGTGTCTACTCAAAGTTCCACAAATTAATACAAGAGTAGCTCAAAAATAGAGCTACCCAAATTTTGTCAAATACATGGCAAGCTTTATGCGAAGTAAAATCTTTACTTTTGACGCCTCGTGGGTGGTTCACTTTAAGTACTATTATTAAGTAGTGCTATGTGTCCCCGCTCAATATATTTGATTGACTCATAAGCTCTTGCTTCTTAGAGAATTTATGGTCACTTAAATGATGCTTAAGCTATTAAATTCAGAAAAATGAGCGTTCAAGACTTAACTAAAATAGTAAAAGAAAGCACAATAGAGGAGATCATGGAACTGATCCCTACTATGCAAAAGATGCCTGTGGTCGAGGTTGGAGAGATATTGGAGGAAGTAGATGATGCACTTATCTTCAGGGTGCTTGACGGGTTTTCTAGAGAGCAGCAGGGTTTGATTTTTTCTGAATTCTCCATTTCTAAACAGGTTGACTTATTTAATGCCGTATCACAAAAGCGATTCGGAGAGTTATTTGAAACGATACCATCTGATATACGAGCAGACTTATTTCAGGAATTATCACAGCGCGACCAGACTGCCCTTCTCCCATATTTATCGAAAAAAGTAAGAGAAAACGTCTTATCACTCAGTCGATATTCACCAGACACTGCCGGTGGTATCATGAGTACAGACTTCGCCACTGTTCAGAGCGAAATGACATGCGCAGAGGCTATCGCCAAGGTACGCAGCGACGCCCCCTCCAAGAAAACGATCTATTATATCTATGTCGTAGACGACGATCAGAAGCTCTTGGGCTTTATCACATTGAAAAGCCTCATTATGGCTGATCCCAATATAAAAGTAGGAGCAGCACTCAACTCCGAATTTATCTTCGCATACGTAGATGACGACCAAGAGCAAGTAGCGCAACAAATCGAAAAATACGATTTAGTCGCGATACCCATTCTGAACAGAGAACATCAACTTGTAGGTATCGTCACGCACGACGATGCGATAGAAGTTATCCGTGCGGAGCATTCCGAAGAAATGCAGAAATTTATGGGTATTGCGCGTGCGAGCGAAGAATTTGACTACATGGGCGACAACACCATCGACCATTTTCAAAAAAGAATCGTGTGGATGATTTCTCTCGCTTTGCTTGGCTTAGTCTCCGGCATTATCATTCATAAATACGAAGGCGTACTTGAGAAACTCACCATATTGGCTCTTTATGTACCTATGATCGCAGATGCAGGTGGTAATGCGGGGAGTCAATCAGCCACCGTTGTTATTAGAGCCTTAGCTCTTGGTCAAGTAACTGTGGGCAATTGGTTGACCATCCTATGGAAGGAGGCCAGGATCGCCGTATTGGTTGCTTTAAGCGTTGGTCTTATTGCCTATGGCAAAGTATATTTCCTCAGTTGGGAAGCCAATATTCCGGATCAATATTCTCTCCAAATGATTGCCATTACGATTACCTTGGCATTGTGTTTACAGGTTATATCTTCCACTGTAATCGGAGCAGGATTACCGCTTCTCGTAAAACGATTTGGACAAGATCCTGCTGTGGCAGCGAGTCCCGCTATCACCACAGTGGTGGATGTGACAGGTCTGTTGATCTACTTCACTTGTGCAAGCTATATATTGTCGATATGACAACATCACTAAGCTGAAGTGCTTTTATAACTTCAATTCAAGTGATTAAATATAGCAACATCTCAGATAAACTGATCTATTTCTGTGGCTATCTGCGATATCTGCAAGAATAGAAAAATACGCTTCGCTATAGCAATGACTTTCGATTGAGTGTATATAAAACAGTATATTGAGTACCTTCTCCCAAAAAATATTCGATTTCAGATCAGCTTTGACATATCTTTGCGTTAACAATACGATCGACGTTAAACGCGATATGAAGAGATTCGCTTTTATAATGGCATTGTTTATATCATACTTATCATGCAAGCCATGTGGTGATCTCTTTATTTTTGCTAGCTCACTTAAATTCGAGCAAGGTATTGTTGCTTCACATCAGATTGTCAATTTAGCACAGCCCTATACAACCGATCAAGATGCTGACGACCATTGTGATAGCAGGACATGTAATCCATTTCAATCGTGCTGTGCCTATGTATATCTGTGTTATGATTTTGCATATTCTAGCCTAACGGCCAATGAATTCTATTCAGAGATTTCATTTTTATACAAGTCTGTATTCATCTCTCAATACAATAAGGACTTCTGGCATCCGCCTCAATTGAGCTAAAAATCAAACCATTCTGGTATCGCAATCATAGCGATTATTTATGTTTTTTTAGTTCATCATTCTAATTCACTTAAGAAATGAAATTTAATATTACATTGGCTTTAGCCATATTCATTATATCTACAAATATTGCTTATTCATCAATTCCGCAAGGTCACTCCCCTAGCTCCATCGATCCACCTAAAACGTTGACTATTAAGGTGAAAGGAGTAACTTGCTCGAATGATTTAAAAACTATTTCAAGCAATGTCGAAAAACTAAGAGGTGTCAACAGTTGTAAAGCGTTGAAGCGTGGTGCTACCTCTACATTTGAGGTAAAATATAATGCTGATCTGATTTCAGAAGAAGCCATTCATGCTGCGATAGAAGACACGCAAGGTTGTAAAAGCCCTAATGATCGTCCTTATAAAGTAAAGCTTTAATCATTTCAATTTCAACAAGACCAAGCCACTGTTTGCTTGTTTCAAAAACATTAAATGAAGAAGCTTTTAATCCTTTTGGCCTGGGCTAGTCCATGGCTATCAACAGCGCAAATGATCATTGGCAAGGTCGTCAATGAAAATCAAGAGGCTCTATCGATGGCCAATGTCTATTGGTCGGGAACCACCTTAGGTGTATCCACAGAGACAGACGGTACATTCTCTATTTCAACAGATGGTATAATCGATCATCATCTCGTAGCCAGCTATGTAGGATACCGGAATGATACTGTCTTTGTCAAAGATCGATCGATCATTACATTCGCTCTTACGAGCAACGAAACACTCGACGAGGTGATGATTAAAGCGCGTAGAAATGGAATCATCATATCGGATATCAGTGCTATCAAGACAGAAAGCATCACTACGACTGAACTTAAAAAAGCTGCATGCTGCGATCTGGCGGGATGCTTCGAGACACAGACTACGATACAGCCACAGACTACCAATGTCATCACCAACTCCAAAGAGCTACGCATCCTAGGCTTGCCCGGTGTTTATAACCAAGTGCTTATTGATGGATTTCCATTGATACAAGGTCTCAGCTATACTTATGGATTGAGCAGTGTGCCGGGTACGATGGTTCAAAATATTCATGTCTCCAAAGGCGCGAATAGCGTTCTCCAGGGATTTGAAAGCATAAGCGGTCAGATATATGTAGAAACCGTCGAGCCTGCCAGCTCAGATAAACTATTACTCAATGTTTATGCAAACAACTTCGGAGAGCGACATATCAATGCTAATTATGCCTTCAAAATCGCCAAATGGAGTAACATCACTTCTATACATCATGTCCAACCGGCCCGTAGAGTTGATCGCGACAAGGATGACTTTCTGGATGTCCCCCTACTCAATCGCTCCATGATCGCCAGTAAATGGACTTATGGTAGAGAGCTCGACTGGGGATGGAGCAGCCGCATCAATCTCCGCTACCTCAACGAACAGCGTATCGGCGGACAGATGCTTTTCGATCCTCGCATTCATAGCGGAAGTACCACCATTTATGGTCAAAATGTAGCTATCAGCCAACCGGAACTATCGATCAAAACGAACTATCGATTAAATGATGAACATAACTTTGCTATTTACGCCGCTGCCTTTCATCAGCAGCAATCATCATTCTTCGGGAGTACACTGTATGATGCGCTACAGACTAACGCCTTCTTTAATGCACAGTACGAGTTCAACTATGGCTCTCACGATCTTAAGACTGGATTGAGCTATCGCTACCTGACTATCAACGAGGATATCACATTCACGGATGATTTTCTAAATAGAAGTTATGACGGCAATCATCGGAGATTAGAACACATTCCCGGCGTATTTGCTGAAAACACACTACACTTTCTGGATGACAAGCTTATCTGGCTATTCGGTGTGAGAGCAGACCGACATCATCAGTTTGGTACGACATTCACACCTCGGACTACACTTAAATATGATATTGCACCCCGTACGATTGCCCGGGCAAACATCGGATCAGGATGGCGAACGGTTAATTTATTCAGCGAAAATATCGGCTTACTGTCAAGCTCTAGAGATATCTTGGTGACGGAAGAATTACTTCCTGAAAGAGCCCTTAACTATGGCATCAATCTGATTCATAAATTCGAAACTAAAAACCAAAACATTTCCGGTCATATCAGTGCGGATTACTATCGCACGCATTTCAGCAATCAGATATTCCCCGACTTTGATTCTGATCCTACGAAGGCCATTATACAAAACTTCACTGGCCGTAGCACCAGCAATGGATTTCAGACTGAACTATTGATAAGCCTATTTCAGGAATATCAATGGAAAGCAGGATATAGATATCTCGACGTTTATCAAATAAAAAGTGATACCAAATATGATCTACCCTTCAATCCAAGGCATAAATTGATGAGTTCGTTTAGTTATGCGCCGGTGCATAATAAATTTCATGTAGATATCACAGCACACTGGACAGGGGCGCAGAGATTGCCCGATACACGTCTGAATCCTGCAGCCCATCGTCGTCCTGATTTCTCTGAGTCCTTTACCGTGCTCAATGCACAGTTTACCTACAATTTTTCAAAAATAGAACTCTATATAGGTTGTGAAAACATCTTCGATTTCAGGCAACTACGACCTATTATCAGTTGGGAAAATCCCTTCAGCCCATATTTCGATACATCATCTGTATGGGGGCCTACCAGAGGCAGAGAAGCTTATGTCGGACTACGGTATCGTATTGAGAGAAAGGAAGGTTGAGAGGAAAACAATGAATTAAGATCTTAAGTGCAGTGATTCGCACTTTTATAGCAGAATGATCTCATTCCTCCTAATACCTTGCTATATCAGTAGTAACATTGAGCAGCCTCGCATACTCTCAGATTAACAAAACCATAAAATCAAACCGACATTGCCTCTTTAGGCGTTTAAACAAATAAAAATGGCAACTTTACGTCATTGATTAAACATCCATGCCATGGATTCCGTACACGCAAATAGCCCATCATTAGGGACAAAATTTGTAAAGCTTACAGCCCAATTATTGGTCGTAATCGTCTGGATAAGTTCAGGGCTTTTTGGGCTTTATATTGTCGCACATTATGGCGGCAGTTATATTAGGGGCAACTTGACACAATGGAATGGCTTATTTAACCCAAATCTCTATGATCCTGAGCATAGTCGAGCTACAGCAGGAATGGCTTTACATTTTATAGCTGGAGGAATCATCCTTGTTCTAGGCAGTATCCAATTAATTGAGGCGATACGCCATCGATTTATACATTTTCATCGTTGGGTAGGTAGGTTGTATGTAGCAGCATGCTTGTTAACCGCTATTGGCGGTTTGATTTTTATTCTGTTGCGCGGTACCGTAGGAGGAATTACGATGGATATCGGATTTGCAGCGTACGGTATTGCCATGTTGGTGTGTAGTATCCAAACCATAAAATATGCAAAACGCAATCTCCTGAATCAACATCGCGCATGGGCTATCAGGTTATATGCCTTGGCCATTGGCTCATGGCTTTATCGTATGTATTATGGATTCATGTTCTTCACTGAAATACTACCTATTGAACAGAGGGATTTTAGAGCGCCTATCGATGTCATCATGATCTTTTTTTTCTGGATTCCAAATCTCCTAGTGGCAGAGTTTTTCATTCAATCCTCAGCCAACAGATTACCTACATTCATACAGATGACTGGATCGCTCTTTCTTCTACTCGTGATCACCTTTATATCATTAGCGACATATAGTATCACGAAAGATGCCTGGGGCCCTGCGATTTTACAAATGTTTGGATTCTGAACTAAAAATATAGCCCCATATAAATCTTAGTAACTAATCAGTCAGAGGCTTTGAGGTCAAAAAATCAGTCAATTTTTTATTAGACAACGCTGCTTTTTAAGTGAATAGCAGAGCTATTGACGAAAAAAGAGCGGCAGAGTAATAGGAAATGAACATTTTTTGAGCAAAATTGATCGCAACTGATTAGTTATAAATCTTAATTCTAAATCGATATTTTAGTATCTTAGTCTTATTCTTTATCAACTTATACGCTTCAATCAAAAAAATCATGCAAACATCCACAAAAGTTATCTGGATCACCGGTGCTTCATCCGGCATAGGAAAAGAAATGGCGGTACAGTACGGAGCTAAAAAATATGCCGTTGCTGTCAGTGCGCGACGAACAGATTTACTCAATGAATTAGTCGATACTATAAAAGCGCAAGGCGGCGATGCTTTCGCAGTAGCATGCGATGTCTCTAGTGAAAATTCTATTCAGAAAGCGATCAGCAGCATTGTCGCACATTATGGTAAAATAGATATAGCCGTAGCAAATGCAGGATGCGCGGTGGTCGGTTTTTTTGAGACCCTCACACAAGAGGAGTGGATAAGACAATTGAATATAAATGTGGTCGGTCTCGCAATGACAACCAAGCATGTCTTACCGGAATTGAAAAAAACAAAAGGGCAGATTGTTCTGATCGGTAGTGTCTCCGGATTTGTTCCCAATCCTTATACCAGTGCCTATGGCGCTAGCAAAGCAGCCGTACACAATATTGGAGAATCCCTCCAAGTAGAATTGCGCGACACAGGCGTCAATTGCACTACCATCCATCCGGGTTTTGTAGATAGCAATATCACAAGAGTGGATAATCAAGGAAACTTTGAACCAGCAGCCAAAGATCCTCGCCCCGCCCATCTCATGTGGCCTACAGATAAGGCTGTCAAGTCAATGATTAAAGCAATAGAGCGACGTAAAAAGGTTGAAGTAATTACAGGTCACGGCAAAGTATTCGTTTTTCTCGGTCGCTTCTTCCCCGCATTAACGCGCTCTATCATGGCTAAACAAATTAAAGAGATATCTGATAATCTTTAGAATTCCCTTTGGTCACCATGCCTAGAGGCAAGCTCATAGTCGTATACCATTCACCACAAAAGCTAAAAAGAGTATTATAACAGCAACCAATATAATCACAACTATCTACTGCACTACCTCCTTTCCATAAAACAACAACTCGTCGACGAATAACCAGCCGGGAGTCCCTTTACCAGGATGCCAATTAGGAATGCGCGGTAGGTTTTTAGCTACAACGCGGAAATGTTTGTATGAGGATGCAAGTTCAGGTGCCAAGAGAATGGCATCCGTGTGCGTTAATCCGCCTTCATCAGGGCCTATAACCGCCAGAGACACCCGTTTTAACAGAGAATAATTCTTGCGATCATCAGATCCATATAATTCCATAGAGGTAGCAGGGAAAATATAAGCAGGTACATTCACTCCGGTGCCGACGACTAGCTTCTCAAGTGTTATAGGCGTATTAAAGCTGACATCAATTATCATCGGATCTTCCTTGAAACCTAACCATCCTTTGGTAAAATTACTCAGATCCGCACGTTTATCATCGAACAAGGTCTCCTCCATCTCTGCACGGTATCGCACATTTGGCATATTGACTAACTTAATATTACTAGGCTTCAGCCCAGCAGAAATCAACTTATAATCTGCCACCGGGCTGCTAGCCCAGCCTTTTTTACCGGCTATAGCTCTGATGTGTAGGAAATCCGACATAGCTATCGGATCGACATACTTCTGCGAAGTGGAATCCGGAGCACTGCCATCGAGCGTATATCTTATCTCTACCCCACTGATGACATGACTAAGCGTTATGGGCGTATTTCTGTCCACTATACCTGCCTTTACATTCAACTTTGGAATAGACAGCGGCGCGGTGTCTTCATCTTCAATCAGGCCTGCATGGAATTGAATTTCAGGATACTCTCTACGCCAGGATTCGATCACATCATAAGATATTTCTGTATCTGAAATATATAGTTCTCTTAGACTTTTAAAATTAGGCAGAGACTTACTTATTTGGGATGTAATCTTTGTCCCTGACAGCGATAAGTAAGTAAGATTAGGCAAAGCGGCCAGTTCATTAAAGCCCTTGTCAGTTATGTCGGTAAAATTTAAAAATAGCTTTTCTACATTTCTAAATTTGAGTAAGTCATTTACACCTCTATCGTCTATCGGCATATGTGAAAGACTCAGTTGGACAAGCTGATTACTAAGCTTCGAAAGACCCTTCAATGAAGAAGGATCATACTGACTCGCCACAAAAAAACGCGCACTCAAGGCCGGCACACCTGCCGCCAGAGGTCGGATCTTCACATAATCAGTGGATAATGACTTGATCAAGTCGGCAGAAACAAAAGGAAAGTCATAGCTCTTAATTGCTTGATTAGATTGAATAACTTCTATACAGTGATCTTTCAGATCATGACCCTCAGGGAGATCCTTTACCCTCATCACATAGCCGATGTGTTCGTCTGATAGCCATGCCTCAATGATTTCTATTTCTTGCACAGATAGCTGAGCCTGACCCTTAGGAGGCATATGCATTTTATCACCTAGAGGGCGCTTGATCACATCCCATAGCTTACTCTCTGACAAGGCGCCTAACACGATCGTTGGTCCTGATTTTCCGCCTTTGATTAGGTTCTCAGTATCTGTCATGATCAAACCACCTTTAGATTTGCCTGGTTTGTGACATGACACGCACTTTTTGTCAAATATGCTCTGGATGGCAACGTCATATATCGTAGATTCCTCTGTATAAACCCTTGTAGGCAACTCCTTGCTTGTCAGTGAAAGAAAATCCTCGCCATGCGTAATTTTTCCTCCTTCATGACCAGCCCATATCATCATAATTCCGGCTGAAAGAGACAAAACATTGGCCACAGGCCAATATTTCTTTCCGGACAATAGACTCCATAAGTACATGATAACCGCCAATACTACACCTGTATTCTTATGGCTTACCAATGAATCATATTCATATCCGGGAGACTGTGCTAGAAATAATCCTAAAATAGCCGTCAATATGGCGGCCAAACTATTAATTGACAATACCCGTTTAACCAACCTGGCATCTTGATAACGGTAAGTCCAGTATAACAGAAAGCTAAAAACATACATCCCGATCGGCAAATGCAAAACCAATAAATGAAATCTTCCCAGATATTCAAGAAATACAGGTAAGCGTAGATACGATTCAAAAAAATAGCATATAGCCAATAAAACAATCGCCGCTATGTTGAGGAGGGACAAGATATAGCGTATCATCCCGTTCAGGCTAATATCGGGTTAATTACGCTACCTGCCACATCAGTCAAGCGATATCGTCTACCAAGATGCCTGTAAATAAGTTTTTCGTGATCAAGTCCCATCAGGTGTAGGACAGTGGCATGAAAATCATTGATATGCACTGGATCTTTGACAATGTTATAGCCGAAATCATCCGTTTCTCCATAAACTATTCCCGCCTTGACGCCTCCTCCGGCCATCCAGATAGTGTAAGCCCTAGGATGATGATCACGTCCATAATTTATCTCTGTCAGTGCACCCTGACAATAATTGGTTCGACCAAACTCCCCACCCCATATCACGAGCGTCTCGTCCAGCAATCCGCGTTGTTTTAAATCTTTAATCAATCCTGCTGTGGCCCTATCGACATCTACTGCTTGTTGACGCATCTCATTAACCAGATTGCCATGTTGATCCCAGCCTTGGTGATATATCTGTACAAACCTCACCCCCGCCTCGGATAGCTTACGAGCGAGCAGACAATTGCTGGCATAAGTACCCGGAACAAGACAATCAGACCCGTACAACTTGATCGTAGAATCAGGTTCCTTTGACAAATCTGTAAGCTCAGGGACAGCTGTCTGCATTCGATAGGCAAGCTCGTATTGATCGATTTTGCTTTTAATTTCAGGATCTCCAATATTGTCATGGGATAGGCTGTTCAACTCAGCAAGTTTATCAAGCATTCTTCGCCGATCAGCGCGTGTCATACCCTCTTGATCACTGAGATAAAGCACCCTCTCTTCGCTATTACTGAACTGTACACCTTGGTGCTTACTTTCTAAAAATCCGTTGGTCCATAACTTGGAATAAACACCCTGTCCATTGCCGCGACCACGAGATAATAGTACACAATAAGCAGGTAGATTCTGATTTTCTGATCCGAGACCATAGCTGAGCCATGCACCCATACTTGGCCTATTACCTTGCTGTGCGCCGGTCTGCATGAAGGTAAGTGCCGGATCATGGTTAATCGCCTCTGTATGCATAGATCTGATAATGCACAGTTCATCTACTACCTTGGCTGTATGCGGGAATATCTCACTAATCCAGGCACCTGAATGTCCATGCTGAGCAAATTTATAATATGAACCGACCAATGGAAATTTATCCTGATCAGCAGTCATGCCTGTCAATCGCTGATCACCTCTGATAGAAAGAGGAAGCTCTTGGCCATACATTTTGTTGAGTAGAGGTTTATAATCAAATGTCTCCAATTGTGAAGGAGCACCATTTTGAAAAAGATAAATAACACGTTTGGCCTTCGGGGCAAAGTGCGGCAGCTGACTAATAAATTCATCTTGGCCACCCGGTTTAAATAAATCTTTGATCAACAGAGATCCCAATGCCATCGTACCAAGTCCTACAGCGGCCTTGCCAAGAAAATATCGTCGATTTACTTGTAATCGACTTTCGATAAATGGATCCTTGTCTTTAATCATCGCATGGAGCTTTCTTCTAGGTTATAGATTAAGTGGATAGTCTGCATTAAAGCCGCCGTTTCAATGACATCCGCGTCTGATCGGGCTATCTCTCCTACATTGAGCAGTTTGGAAGCGGTGTCCACTGATAATTCGCGCGCGGTATCATCGTGATATGCCATAATTGCTTTTAACTCCTTCTGAGAAGGCTCTCGGCAGACAATCGTTTTAAATGCTTTGTGAATACGATCTTTTCCCGATATCGTATGCTTGATCAATCGCTGCGCAAAAAATCTAGATGCCTCCAATATCTGAGGATCATTCATCATCACTAAGGCTTGCAGTGGTGTGCTGGTGGTGGAGCGTTTTACCTCACACTGATCCCGATTGCTCGCATCGAATATCAACATGCTCGGAGGTGGTACCGTACGTTTTATAAAATGATATAATCCACGGCGGTATAGATTATCCCCCTTATCTTGGATGTACTCCGCTAGTTGTCCCCTGCCGGAGGTCGCAGACTCCCATAAACCATCCGGCTGATAGGGTTTTACGCTCGCCCCCCCTATGACCGGATTCAGCAGCCCACTTGTCGACAATACGTGATCTTTTATCAGCTCTGCAGACAGTCGTATTCGAGGACCGCGAGCTAAGTAAGTGTTTTCCGGATCTTTAGCATATTTATCAGCTGCCACTTCTTGTGATTGGCGATATGTTGAAGACATGACTATCTGCTTAATCAATCGCTTGATGTCATAGCCATTTTCTCTAAAATCACTTGCCAGCCAATCTAATAATTCCGGATTAGTAGGCACATCTCCTTGCAAGCCAAAATCACCTACTGTAGCCACAATACCCTGACCAAAAAACTCTTGCCAAACAAGGTTTACAAACACACGTGCAGTGAGCGGATTATCTTCATCAAACATCCATTGCGCGAGACCTAATCTATTAGAAGGATACTTGAGCGTGTCAAAGGGTAATATTGCCCTAGGCATAGCCATGGATACAGGCTGAGTGGGTTTGTCATACTCTCCTCTTGCTAGTACATACGTCTGTCGTAGTAATGGACTGTCCTGCATAATCATCACACGAACATCGCCCGTATCTAGTTTACTTATAAAGTTCAAGATTGAATTACGATCTTCCTGCGTAATTGACATATAAGGCGGATCCGCCAATGAGAACAAACTGATATCACCTACCAGTCCCTTTTCTGGTACTTGATTAAAAAAGGCAAAGCTGCTAAAATACTCTTCTTGCGAAATAGGGTCATACTTATGATCATGACACTTCGCACATTCAAATGTCATCGCCAATAAGCTTTTCCCAAATGTGTTGGTGCGATCTGTAACATACTCTATGCGGTACTCTTCATCAATAACGCCACCTTCTTGTGTAATTTTGTGATTTCGATTAAAGCCGGTAGCAAGCAGCGTCTCTTTGGTAGGTTCAGGTATTAAATCACCCGCCATTTGCCAAGTTATAAACTGATCATAAGGATAGTTTTCGTTAAAAGCATGTATTACCCAATCTCGCCAAGGCCACATCGTTCTTAATCCGTCATCTTGATACCCATGGCTATCCGCATACCGTGCTATATCCATCCACATGATAGCCATACGTTCTCCATAGTGTTCACTTGACAAAGCCTTATCGACCAATCGTTCGTATACTTCGTCCGGATTTCCATCATTTGTCATGATATCTTGCTCCTCAGCATTGGGCGGCAGCCCTGTGATATCATGCATCATACGCCGCAGCAAGAAGTGGCTCTTTTCATCCACGTTGGGCTTAAAGCCCTGACCAGTCATCCTTTCTAATACGAAATAATCAATCTCATTGCGCGGCCATC
Source organism: uncultured Saprospiraceae bacterium (assembly GCA_964396595.1). Taxonomy (GTDB): domain Bacteria; phylum Bacteroidota; class Bacteroidia; order Chitinophagales; family Saprospiraceae; genus CAYNFR01. Next base: position 59,577 of record CAYNFR010000019.1, read on the forward strand.
GTGACTTAAGCCGGGGTAGATCAGGTTTAGTTATGGGCATAAATGCCCAATGTTTCTGATAAAGGGCACCTTGGTTAATCCATTGTTTTATGAGCTCTTTTTCCTCGGTTGTCAGTTGGAGATTAGACTCAGGGGGAGGCATCATATAAGAAGGATCCGTAGAAATAATTCTTTTATAGACTTCCGAATTGTGCACATCTCCAGGGATAATGCCGAAGCCATCCATCATAGTCAACTTCGCCAATGCTCCTTGCTCCGTATCAAGTCTAAAATCCGCTTGTCTTTGGGCAGCATCCGGACCGTGACAAGCAAAACATTTATCAGATAGAATAGGGCGTATATGATTGTTAAAGCTGATATCAGACTTAGTTGTACGCTCTCCACATGCAGCTATAAACACTAACAATCCTATCAATATAAACAAAGACAGTAGATACCTCATATCGGCAAGAGTCACATATTTAACCGCCCCGAAGATACATAAAATCTTATGAGTGGTAATTGGCGTATCAAATTAATATTATACGCTATTGGATTTATTGGTAGAAATTAACAATTGTTCATCTCCCTTGGATGACACTATTCTAATGTAAAAAATAAGCCCGCATCTATTTCTGAAGGGATAAGGCAGAAGTGCTTCATATTGACCAAATAGCGAACTTTGTGAAAAACCTTGATCGATTGACAATTCTTGAAAATAATGTAACCACCTTGTACCCATCTCAGATCTATACATTGCCAATGTCTGAATGTCGCCAAAATTGTTAATATGAATGCAAAGCACTCTTTTCCTGACACCCATTAAACAGCTGCGCAAGCATGTGTACTAATATTCGGCTGTCCTATCAAGACGCATTTTATCCTGCGTTGTTTGTATTTGGCGTGCTACCCTGAGCTGGCGCACTGTAGCCTTTCAGACCATGACAAAGTAAAAACTTATAAACGGAAAGGGATGATGATTATGACCTCCCTATACTGTTGAATCAAACTATATCGCGTCTGCCTGCAAGCTATTATGTCAGATCTGTGGATCTTTCCAACATTTCCTGCTTATCAGGATAATAGCATTTCAAAAAAATCCAACTCATATTCCTGCGAAAAGTCTTGATAATATATAATCATCCAATCACTCTCGATTGAATGCGCTGATAATCATCTCATGCGAATGTAAGCCTCGAATCACACCAGAAAAATCCCGCCAAATAGAAGAATTGCCCGGCAGACATTGATAAAACTGCTCTTCCTTCAATACAGGATGTGCGAATATAACAGCGAAACTATGCAGCCCAATAGCCCGATCCGCTTGTGCACTGGATGCACCATACTTAGTATCACCCAGTAATGGACAGCCCATTCTGGACATTTGAAAGCGAATCTGATGAGGACGTCCTGTGATCGGCTCTACCAAGAAAAGAGACTTATTGGCTTGAACATTAAGGAGTTTAAACCTCGTCTTTGCCTCTTTGGCACCAGGATGTGTGGGTCTTACTTTCTTGACTTGATTGAGTTTTTCATCTTTGGCGATAAAGTCCACTAGCAATCCTTCCTCTTCGTCGGGCCTTGATGTGGAAATAGCCAAATAGTACTTTCGAATCTCTTGTTTTCGGAATAATTCATTAAGCCGTGCAGTAGCTTTTGATGTGCGTGCGAATAAACACAAACCACTTACAGATCTATCGATACGATGCACCGGTTGTAAGAAAACATCTCCCGGCTTCTTGTATTTCTCCTTTACATAGACTTTAGCCAAGTCCAGCAAGGATACATCTCCGGTCTTATCACCTTGCACTAAGACGCCATTATCCTTATTGATAAGGAGAAGGTGATTGTCTTCATAAACGATACTGTCCTTAACCCGCATAGGGTGCAAAACTAGCTGATTTGGTCACAATCAAGCCATATCCTATCATTATGTAGTATCAATGGATACAATTCTGGCTTCTCTGCATAAATGACAATCAACTATTTATACATCGCAAATAAAAAATATTTTTCGACGATCCATTTTTTTTGATTACATATTACTTAGAATAGTAATATGTAATATATTTGTACTGTGTAAGTTTTGGTTATTTATTGTAAAATTCGTTTTGCTCGAGGCAGTCTTGTCTCGAGCTTTTTTATTTATAATAAGGTAGCGAATAAAGTTATTAGCATAAAAGAGCTACTTAGGCCATCTTGTGTCATGATTTATCGATGTTTTGCTAACAAGTGGATAAGCTTGACTAAGTATAATCAAGCCATTACCCATGCATCTTGAAGTCGCTCGAAAATCTAGTGTTATCCATACATATTCATTTATATGATATATGGCATGATTATTGAATATGATATCACGAGTTTTGGTTATTAAATGAGTAATGTCCATAAGTATAAAGATGCCTATGGACATTTTTCTTTTCTCACCTTCTATAATTAGTGCTGTCAGAATAGCCACCTTTTAATGTCGTCTCTATTACACCCCACCCCTCCGCTGAGCTTATATGTCGCAAAGAGTCACATAATGAAAATATTTCTACACAGCAGAGCCATATATGCAGAATAATTGTATATTAGGGACATAAACCAAAACTCAAAGACATGTACATCACATTCAATGAATTACGCCAACTGAAACATCAACTTCCGACAGGTAGTGTTGGAAGAATCGCCAAAATGCTCGATATTGACGAGCAAACAGTAAGAAACTACTTTGGTGCTAGAAAATATGAAAATGGCATAATTGTCGGCTTTCATAGAGAAGCTGGACCGGACGGCGGGATTGTTCATCTGGAAGATGAAACTATCTATAATGCTGCAATGGACATTTTAAGCGTTCAATCAGCTAACTAAGGCCAGCTTCAAGGACTCAATATCCTTAATCAAGATTCTGCTGCGCATAAAGGTGATTGTTTTAGTGTCCTTAAGTTCATTGAGGACATTCACGACTGTTTGTCTAGAAGTACCTGTATAATCGGCTATGTCTTGTTGCGTAAAACAGTGTTTCAACAATATCTCCTGAAAGCCAATTTTTACACCATAGCGTCCCGCAAATGTTGTAATAAAGTGGATTATTCTACATTTTGCGTCATCACTCATCAATCTGTCTACCCTCTCTTTACGCTCTTGTGCTCTTGCACTGAAATAGCCTATCATTTCCGCAGCAAAACTGTTATTACTAGCCGACAATGACTTCAGATAATTAAGTTCTACTGCGATCACAGATACTTGTCCGCATAGTGAAATCAACGAACTGTCATGGATGGAGTGCTTATTATCAATTCCGTCACAAACAAAATCTTCAGGATAATAGAAGTGACGAACTACTACGCGCTTGGAAGTGCGGATACATTCTTTCAATATACCATGCTTAATGATAAAAGCATATCTACATACATCACCCTCTTTAAAAAGTACATCATTCTTGTCAAGGCTAATCAGCTTGCTATTTCTTTTAAAAATCTGAAGCTCGTTGTCTGAAAGACTATAGAATAGCTTGTGTTGAGAATCAGGAATCAGTACCTCCGGCCGTACTATGGTCGTATCTATCATCAGGTTATCGCTTAACTATTAGTAATGACAACTAGTTTACAATTCACCCCCATGTGATATCGCATAGAATATAAATGTTAACAGTATGGGGTTTTTATTCGTGCGATACAAAGTATTCTCTGTATGCAGATTCCGGTACACGGCACCCGCTTATTCACCATGAAGCTACTCATTCAAGGCGTATCTATTATTGAGATTCATAAACTTGCGGCGATGCCCCAAGTTGAATTATTGTAGCCTTATAGGCAAATCAATATCCTCAGAATATTCAATTGTGAATCAGCGCAATACTTAATAGTCTCACATGAGATATCATATGGATAGAAAAAAATTCAAAACATGATCTTCGTTTCGTCAGGTACTAGAGAGAAACGCGATTCATTTCAGCGCTTAATTTTGTCACGCTTTTTATCTCATCTCAGTAATCGAACAAAAATCCCGCCGAAATCGGTGAGGCATTTCCCATTTAAACCACAGGCCAATACCCGCGGTCTTTAATATTCCACCCCTCCATGATGGCGTTCGGAAAGTACAATTTCAATACATTTTGTCTTTCACACTTGAGAATCAATAATTGTTCATGTCTACTTCTTAGAGAAAACATATTACATAGTAAGAACAGGAGAATATACCCGACCATACAAATGCGGGAGGGAAATATCCGCATCCGCATAGTGGCTGAGGGGGGCTGCCCGGTGGCTTATCAAGTGTACTGTATCTGTTAAGTTTCAAAAGTTTCTTATCTATGTCAAGGCAGAAAAACGCGGCATAGATGAGCTAATAAGGCTTTTCCAACCAAGAAAAAGGGGAAAACAACAAAACTTGGTCAGACTAAAGTATGCGTAGTATGAGACCAACGGGTGGCTATATGGACAAGCATTTTTAGCGACTTTTTTTTTGACTATAAAATGTCACAGAAAGTTGTGCGTAAACCGTCAAGATCAGACAACATAGCATCATGACTAACATTCGACCAAATTGCTAAATCGAGCTATAAAAATGTAAGTAATACGACATGCACTTTTGGATACTTCTCAATATTAAATTAAATCTCATAACACATTTCTACATGCATTCCACCTTAAGCACAACCTACGCCTTAGCTGCAAGAAGGCAGAACATTTATAATTTATAAGATTTATGGCTTGTGATCCGCAATGCCCAAACCCATCATAGAGCTATGGCGATTAGAAACAGCATCTTTTACCCGTAGATGCATTTTTTCGTCCAATTCAGGTCATCTGACCTTAGAAAGTTGCAGAGGTATATCATCAATAAAGGTAATAGATTTAAAGCCACAATCTTGGGTGATAGGCTCTCCTTAAATACTCTTCTCTGATCCATCCAGTATATTGATAGAGTAATGAAAAGGGTCGCCTGTTTCTTTGAGTACCTCTTGTATATCGGCTAGATAATCATATATTTATTCAACTCCTTTCTTGATCAGTATTGAATAATAGTTAACTAAATACTATCCGGCAATAAAATCGCATAGCGTCTAATTAATGAAGAAATCATTGGGCAGCATAGCATAATCCTACCTGAGTTTGTCAGTAAAAATCTAGTTGTGAAACGCACTATGGGAAAGCCAAAATCCTTGCGCTACTGTCTCCCATAATAGTAAAAAAAAACGGTATCCCACCGTGCATGGGATACCGATAACGAAATATGAAAAACCTATAATCCTCTTTGGTTGTGATAAATGATCATATTAACATCGGCATCCCCTACACGAGGGATGCCGACAAGAATATATGAAATCACTCATCCTCCGACTGTGCAGTATGTAACAATGAGGCCACTTCGCTCGCCAGTGAGGTGTATTTATCCTCCAGCTTTAAGAGCATAGCTTTAAGTAGTTCGTTTTCGGATTGAATTAAATCGAGCCTTGAGATGAGTCCTTCATTTTCCTCTTTCAACTCCCGCACCGCATTGACGAGGGCGACGT
>CAYNFR010000020.1:0-64833 GCA_964396595.1 uncultured Saprospiraceae bacterium
TGTAGTTCACTGTCAACTAGTGAATTGCTTTGTTAAGGGCAAAAAATCATCAACCGATATAAGAAATATAACCTGTTTCTTCCGCAGGACAAAAAGGAGAGCTAACAAGATTCCTGAAACAGGGAATTGAGATTACGCAGATGACTCTATAGAACAATAGTCTTGAACTTGAAGAAAGGAGCGAGTTAAGCTGCCCTTTAACTGTGCATATCAGGTGGGTATATACTGCTCTGGGCGCTGCCCTGAGTTAGATTCGTGTTGCCTTTCAGGCTAATCAAAGTTTGAGACAAGTCTATTATCTCAATTAAGATGTCCCGTGAGGGGCACAATATCGGTAAAAGTGTCTAATCCCCGAGAGATAATAGTACTGTTTGGCACGACATAAAAGAATCTTTTACTAAGACATAAACTAATAAAACTTGCTCAATGCTCTCACCGGTGAGTATTTTGGTTGCTATCCCATTTGGTTTCAATGTGTTGACCATTGTGAGAGATGATTCACAAATGATCCTATTATGAATTAGGGTATGGTTAAATAACTGTCAAAAAAAGGGAAGCAATTACTCGCTTCCCTTTATAATTTTTTAGTTTAGGTTTTATTAAAAACCAAATCCGGCACCCATACCTCCTGTCATTTTTGTAAATTCTTCTAATGACATTTTAGTGTAGCCAGAAGTATTGATCTCAAATACCTTCGCGTCCACTTTATTGTCAACTGACTTAGCGGTAAAGGTCATTGTCATTCCATTGGTATTGATGGAGTATTCAAGAGGAAAACCTTCTAGTTTTTTCATATCAATATTCTGCATAACATTTGCAGAAGTCTTGATTTCCTTTGTCACATAGGCAGTTATACTTATATTATCTCCCTCTTTAGGCTTCAAAGCTATTTTATGGCAGTTAAATCCAGCAATAGTCTTAGTGTCCGTAGGGAAAGACTCTATATCAAAATCTGGTTGAGATTCTCCCGCCTCTGCCTTAGCTCTATCCTGCTCTGCCTTAGTAATCGGTATGTGCATTTTTTGCCCCATCATATTCATAAGCATATCGGAAGAACCGTCAGGATGAGATAAAACTTTCATGTCGATCATACCACCCATCATATTCATCGACATAAGACTTTTTTCCCCTTGGAAGTAGATGGTAGATGTCGTGCCTTTCATCATTTCTGCCATTTGCGCGATCTGTGGATCACTTGAAGATACTTCTGACATTTCCATTACCACCTTTCCTTCTGAGATCTGGGCATTGACGGAGACAACTCCGATCAATAGTATTACAGTGAATCCAATTAATTTTTTCATTTATTAATTTTTTAATTTTAATTTATAACTTAAAACAAGATTAAGTAGTTCGTCGCTCGCTTAGTTATTCGACTAACGACATCGTAAATAGCTTAAACAATCAATTATCAAGGTCTTCGAGTCTAACTTTATATTCGTTGGACTTTTCAATCATGTCCTTTCTTACATAGATCTCTCTTAACGCGATCAATGCATTTCTGTCTTTCGGGTTAATAGAATCAGCTTTTAAGAAATAAGGTAGTGCTTGATCAAAGTAGTCATCCATTTCCTTTTTTAAGGCATCGTATTTCTTGTTTCCGGCGGCAGAGAAATCGTTGGCGGCTTCATTGAGTGGTTTAGTGATAGCTGCAGCTTTGTTGTAATAAAGTGCACCGATACTATAATTGATATCCGAATTATTTGGATCATTACTCAACGCTCTTTCATAATAAACAAGTGCATTGGTAAAGTATTCGACAGCCTCATCCATATTACCACTTTCAACAGCTGCTATTTGTAACTGATCATAGACCTGACCAAGCGTAAGAATGATTGAATTGTTGTCAGGCTCTGCCGCCAGTGCTAGTTCCAGCCTTTCGGTCATTTCTGATAATTTACCTTTTGACAGGTAATAGTTTATTTCCGAGAAAAGTAAGCCTGTTTCTTCTGGAAAGTTAGCTCTGCCTGCTTGAAGATATTCCAAGGCCTCAGACTCCTTGCCCAGCTTATTTAGTGCTTCGAAGAGAATTTGGTAAAGCGGGCCTTCTTCTTTACCTTCTTTCTGGGCTTCTTTAAGCTTATCCGCACTATCTGCATAGTTCTCAGCGTAAAAAGCAGTTAATCCGGCAAAATAATATTTGTCCGCCAATAAACCTTCTCCATCAAGTCTGCTCGATTCACCTTGTGATTGAAGCAGTTTATATGCATCTATCTCAGCGGCAAAGTATCGATAAGCACCCTGATAATCTTCAGCTGAATAAAGGTGAATGCCCATCGAACTGATATTCTCTTCAACACCCTTGAGTGCCTTAGTAATGGCCTTAGCATTCTTCTTATCATCATATGATAGGGCTTTTTCAAAAGCTTTTAACGCATCTATACCTGCGTCACTATGAGAAAATTCAAAATCAGGATCTAGCATACGAGCTTTCAACTGTCCATCAAGCAATGTTGCATAAAACTCTCCTTTTGTGATCCAAGCCTTAGGGTCAGCGCTAACTACAGGATCGTTAAATGCGGATACAATCTGTTTAATCGCATCCGTTAATGCCGCCCCATTAGCGACAGGACTGCTCGAATACTTAGAGATATTTTTAGAAGCTTCTTTGAGGTCTTTTTTGCCGTCTTGAGCGATTGCGGGAGAGACAAAAAGAGCTAATGCAAAAAAAGAAAAGATGATTTTTTTCATTTCTATAGTTCTGTTAAGTTAATCAATTATCGTTACGACGTGAATTGCTTGTGCAATTATCTTAAAATAAACTTAAAGATAAAAGTATAAACGTTAAGGAATTCTAGGATAATACTAGATTTATTCCTCCTCGTCATTTGCTCTAGCGTTAACAATAACCTCGAGATCTGCTATAGCGTCTTTATCATCTAGATTAATCACCCTCACACCTTGGGTCGCACGACCCATGATGCGGAAGTTATCGGCTGCCATTCTGATCATAATGCCATTTTTAGTGGTGATTAAGATTTCATCATCATTAGTGATGGATTTGATAGCGATGAGTTTTCCCGTCTTGTCTGTCAGGTTAAGTGTCTTCACTCCTTTACCACCTCGATTGATGATGCGATAATCGTCAATCGCAGAACGCTTACCATATCCTTTTTCTGATACGACAAAGATTGTCGAATCTGTATCATCGGGTTCGACACAGACTAGTCCGATTACTTCATCATCCTCTGAGTCAAGAGTCATACCTTTTACTCCGGCTGCAGATCTTCCCATTTCCCTCACCTTAGATTCGTTAAATCTGATTGCCCGCCCTTCGAGATTGGCAATAAAGATTTCGCTTCTTCCTGAGGTCAATTTGGCTTCGAGCAGTTTATCACCTTCATTGATTGTGATCGCGTTAATACCATTGGCTCTGGGTCTAGAGAATGCCTCGAGAAGTGTTTTCTTCACAATACCTTTCTTGGTACAGAACATGATAAAGTGATTATCAAGGAACTCCTTGTCCGTCAGGTCTTTTACCAATATGTAGGCTTTGACATTATCTTCCTTGGGCAGGGAAATGATGTTTTGTATAACTCTGCCAGCTGAAGTTTTGGATGCCTCAGGGATCTCATACACACGTAACCAAAAGCATCTTCCTTGCTCAGTAAATAGAAGAAGGTAATTATGTGTATCTGCTACAAACAGATGCTCTACTGCATCTTCGTTTCTAGTACGACTTCCTTTAGAACCTTTACCACCGCGAGATTGTGCTCTGAATTCATCCGCTTTTGTGCGCTTGATATAACCTAGATTCGATATGGTGATCACTACCCTTTCATTGGGGATCATGTCTTCGATTGATATCTCTCCGTCGGCATGGGTGATCTCAGTTCTGCGCTTGTCTCCATAAGTTTCGATGATTTCGACCATTTCCTCTTTGAGAATGCTACGCTGTCTCTCAGGTCTAGCCAAGATGTCTTTTAGATCTTCGATAGTGATCATTAACTCCTTAAACTCATCCTGGATTTTATCTCTTTCAAGCCCAGTGAGTCGCATTAACCGCATTTCCAGAATGGCTTTGGCCTGTATTTCAGAAAGGCTAAATCTAGACATGAGACCCTCTTTTGCCTCTTCGGGTGTCTTACTGGCTCTTATTAGATTAATCACTTCATCGAGATTATCGAGCGCGATGAGCAAACCTTCTAGAATGTGGGCTCTTTCTTCTGCTTTGCGCAGATCATACGCCGTGCGCTTCTGTATTACCTCTATGCGGAACTTGATAAACTCCTCGATCATTCGCTTGAGATTGAGCATCTGTGGTCGACCATTCACCAACACTACATTGTTGACCCCATAAGATGTCTGAAGAGGAGTAAATTTATATAATTGGCTCACCACTACCCTAGCGATAGCATCATGACGAAGGTCTAATTGTATCCTTATACCCGACTTATCTGATAAGTTTCTGATATTCGTGATGCCCGGAATCTTGCCACTCTCGACGGCTTCTTTGATCTTAATTTCGAGAAACTGCTGGTTGACTTGGTAAGGGATCTCCGTAATAACGATGATATCTCTTCCTCCGGACTCTTGAATTTCTACTTTGCCACGAAGTACGATTCTCCCGCGTCCTGTCTCGAACGCTTCCTTTATGCCGTCAAGACCATAGATGATTCCTCCTGTCGGAAAATCTGGACCATTGATATATTTCATTAACCCGTCAATATCTATTTCAGGGTCATCTATAGTCGCTGTGATAGCTTTACAGACTTCAGTCAGATTATGCGGTAGCATATTCGTTGCCATACCCACTGCGATACCATTGGCACCGTTTACGAGCAGATTCGGAAACCTAGATGGCAGAACAGTCGGCTCTTCTAGAGAGTCATCAAAATTGAATTGATAATCTACGGTATCTTTCTTTATATCACCAAGAAGTTCCTCGCTCAATTTAGCCAAGCGAGCTTCCGTATATCGCATAGCCGCAGGGCCATCTCCTTCTATGGAACCGAAGTTACCTTGTTTATCTACCAATGGGTAACGCATATTCCATTCTTGTGCCATCCTCACCATGGCATCATAAACAGATCCATCTCCATGCGGGTGATACTTACCAAGCACCTCACCTACAACTCTAGCTGATTTCTTATGTGGCTTAGAGATGCTAAGACCCAGCTCATGCATTGCATACAATATACGGCGGTGCACCGGTTTTAGTCCATCACGCACATCAGGCAGTGCACGGGATACTATGACAGACATCGAATAATCGATGTACGCCGATTTCATTTCATCCTCTATTTTAATAGGAATAATTCTGGAATTATTGGACATAATTTAAGGTAATGGTAAACTAACTGTTCGGAATTTTCTTAGTAATCGAGTCAATATTGATGAACTCTGTAATAATTTGCGACAAAGGTAAGATAAGTTAGTAATATTGACGTTAAGGAGCTATTATTTATACACTTACATATTATTTAATTTTTGATGAATTCAGAAATAAAGCCTTACAATACGAACGCCGGCAAAAAGGCCGAAGTACAGATAATGTTTGACAATGTGGCGAGCAATTATGATTTTTTAAACAGATTACTATCCTTGGGGATTGACAGAGGCTGGCGCAAAACCTTGATAAAAAAAATGAAGGAAACTCGTCCGTATCTCATACTCGATATGGCTACTGGCACTGCGGATTTGGCCATTATGACTGCTCAACGAATTCCTGCCAGCAAAGTTATAGGTGTGGATTTGTCCAAAAACATGATTGACGTAGGCTACTCAAAAATTGTCAAAGCCGGTGTACATAAGCGTGTAAAGCTACAACTAGGTGACAGCGAAAACATTGACTTCCCGAACGGGCACTTTGATGCTGCGATGGTCGCATTTGGGGTGCGAAATTTTGAAAACCTGGATAAAGGCTTGGCAGAGCTCTATCGCGTTGTCAAGAAAGATGCCGCCCTTTACGTCCTAGAATTTTCGCGACCAACAATATTTCCGGTCAAACAAGTGTTTAACATTTATTTTAAATGGGTTGTTCCGACGCTAGGGCGAATATTTAGTAAAGACAAGAGAGCATACACCTATCTCTATGATTCAGTGCAGGCTTTCCCTGATTACGACAATTTTACCGCGCGTATGGAGCGAGCAGGATTTACAAACACCTCATGGAAAGCCTTAAGTTTCGGTATTTGTTGCTTGTACATTGGCGTCAAGCCATAGTTCTTTTATGCTTCAGTCTATTCTGGATACCAATCTTGATAGGTCAGGGTGGCAAGAATACCAATTACATGCAGTACCGCAATAAGGATTATTATTTTGGCATATCACTCGGTTTTAATGCTTCAAAACATCAGGTATTCCAGTCGAAGAGATTTATAGGAAACCCACAAATCTTATTAGCCCGTGGTGCTGCTGAAGGTGGATTTAATGTTCATGGCATAGCCAATTATAAAATCGGCGAATACTTTGATGTGCGCTCATTGCCGGGCTTTACCTTCTCTACCAGACATCTTGACTTCAATGACAATCGGCGTATTTCGATTGAGTCCATATTTGTGGATCTACCCTTTCAGGTAAGATATAAATCTGCACCTTACAAGGACAAACGAGCTTATGTATTGGCTGGGATAAACTATGCCTATGACGTCCAAAGCAACTCTAAAACACGTGAAGCAAACGAGTTCATTAAGATATCACCCCATGATTTTCAGCTGGAGGCGGGATTCGGTATTCAGCTTTTTTTCCCTTATTTTATATTATCTCCAGAGATCAAGTTCAGCCAAGGCATCAACAACATCCTATTGTTCAATGACCAATTGCTTGAATCCACAGTGATCGAAAAACTGTTGAGCAGAGTTTTGACCATCAGCTTCCACTTCGAAGGCTAGCGTGATTTCAAGCCTACACCTATATTTAATCCGGAGTATCTTTTGATGTCTCTCTGCGTCTAAAAAAGACTTACGTAGTTACGTTTCGCATAGGCTCAGCAACGAGGCATTCTGTCTTACATGCGCCTTGATTTACTTCGAAGACTATTATCGACTTACCCATTATTCAGGCATCAGCATGACACTAGTCGCCACCTTTATGATATACCTCTGACACGTGTAGAATAAACTCAAGAAGATCGTCTAGGCCTTGACGCTTTTCGCTAGAGGTAACAAAAACATTGGGCATGTCGTCCAGAAATTCCCTTATCTGCGAAGTAAAGGATTCTACCCTTGATATTAATTCAGGAGACTTTTGTTTGTCAGCCTTTGTGAACACGATGCTGAATGGGATCGCCTTTTCCGCCATCCATTTTACACGCTCTATATCAATAGACTGGGTAGGTATTCGGGAGTCAATCAAAATAAAAGCCGTAGCGAGATTAGGTCGGAGGGTCAGATATTTGTCGATCATGACACCCCAACTCTGTCGATTGGTCTTGGAAGTACGCGCATATCCATAACCTGGTAGATCTGCGAGAATCCATTTATTATCAATGTCAAAGAGGTTGATCAATTGCGTCTTTCCCGGCGTAGATGAAGTTCTAGCGAGATTTTTTCTGTTGACTAAGGCATTGATTAGGGAAGATTTACCCACATTGGAGCGCCCGACAAATGCGAATTCAGCATTATTAAGAACAGGAGCCATTTCTGCTCGGGGATAACTTCCAAGAAAATTTATGATCATTGGAGATAATTGTGGTATGCTATTTGGTTAGGGGATAACATAGCACAAAAATAGTGTTTTACACTAAGCACTACTACTGTTAAAACCTTTGAGAAGGGCTCTACAATTTAGAGCCCTTCTTCTTTTTTGCCATACGTCTGAACTATATTGACCGTCTGCTCTTTTAGAAAATGTAATTTTGCTTGTCAAACTTGGCGATGCTGTGATGATAAAAGCTACTGTTTTGGTCTGCGAGACTAATTATTTGTGTAAGGAAGGTTTGAAAGCCATCATTAACAGAAGTCCATTTTATAGCGTCACGGGAGAAGCTAGTAGCTATCTCGAGCTGGATCATAAACTCAAGCTTAACAAGTTTGATATTGTCACATTAGACTTCCAACATGAAGGAGAATTTGATGTAGAATCTATTTCGTTGATACAAGAAAGGTTGCCGGCGGCGGTAATATTAATCATATCTCAAGAGCTGGATAAGCACTATATTTTTGAGGTATTGGGTCGAGGCATTGATCACTACATTACTAAATCATGCCGAGAAGACGAGATTATACATGCATTGGACAGTTGTCGAAAAAATCAAAAGTATTATTGTCCGGCGATATTGGATATCATTATAAACAAGACATTTGGCGATAACAAAGAAGTTGATAGCGAGCTTAGCGGGCGCGAAAAAGAAATTGTAGTGCTTATCGCTCAAGGCAAAATGGCCAAAGAAATCTCCCATGACTTAAACATCAGTATACATACTATATACACCCATCGAAAAAATATTATGAAGAAACTGAAGATTAGCTCACCTGTAGAGTTGATCACTTATGCGATTAACAATAAATTGGTTACGCTGACATAGCCACATATTCTATTCACGCAGTTCTTCCATCCCCCAGCCCGCAAAAGTTCCCGAGCTCATTAATAGGATAACATCGTATTCTTCTCTTGCGCAGAGTATCGAATGACGCAAGTCACTTTGCTGACGCAAGACAGTTAAATCATAGTGATCAAAAGCCTCAAGTACCTGATCATCTGCTAAAGGTGGCATTCTCTTAATATCCATCGCATGTTGGTCTATAAAGATGATTCCACTTGTAGCTTTATCAAATGTATTCTTATAGTGAGGCAAGAAATCCTTATTAAGACTGCTGTATGTGTGCAACTCGTAAACGGCCAAGATTCTTGCATCAGCATATCTTTGAGCAACTGCTGATATGGTAGCTCTTACTTTGGAAGGGGCGTGCGCATAATCCCAAAAAACGACAGGTTTCTGCGCTCGAAGTATTTGCAACCTCCTGCCGGCACCACTAAAAGTGGCCATCGAAGCAAGAAAGGCAGAAGATGACACCCCATACAGACGTAAAGCAGATCGCGCTGCATTCATATTGGCCATATTATGGCTACCGAATACATTAATCGGATAAGTTTTACCATAAAATTGGACGTTGCCTTGTTCTTCACATTTTAATGTTCCGTATGCGATCTTTCTAATAGAGGGAAATTCTGCCACAAGTGACACTACCGCCTTGTCACCCTTAAAATAAAACAAGGTATCTCCCGGATTCATTTGCTTTAGTAGCTGTCGGAACTGATCTACATAATTGTCAAGTGTGGGAAATACATTCATGTGATCCCACTCGATTCCTGTAAGAATGATGATATTTCCTCTAAAAGCCAGCATCTTAGGATATCGATGAATGCGCGAACACAAATATTCATCTCCCTCTATAACGGCTACAGGTGCTTCATCACTGACCCTTACCATGCGATCGAGTCCCTCGACTTCTCCTCCGACGAGATAATCTACAGAATGACCTGTTTTTTTCAACGCATGTATGATCATCGAAGTAACTGTTGTTTTGCCATGACTACCAGTCACCAAGATGCGTATTTTATGTTGATAAGCCTCGTACATAAAGGATGGAAAGCTCTCAATCCGAAGACCTAACTCTTGTGCTCGTAAGAGTTCAGGATTATCTTCTCGGGCATGCATGCCCAATATTACCAAGTCAAGATTCTTGCTTATGTTGTTTACATTCCATCCTTCTGCATGTGGCAATAATCCCGATAAGGATAAATTAGTAAGTGCAGGATCATATATCTCATCATCGCTTCCAGAGACTTCGTGCCCAAGCGACTGAAGCTCAATCGCCAGTGAATGCATTATCTTACCACCTATCGCTATGAGGTGTATGCGTAGCTGCTTTTTTACCATATTGTTATGTATGCGCAATTAACACTAGGGCGTATGATGCTTTTCATCATATTATAATAAAGCCTCAAATGTACTACCTTAATATCACAATATGATTGAAGGAAAAAGGCTTTAAGAGATAAAAAATCACAATTTGTAATAATCCGTAAGCATCTTCGTTTTAGGCTAAGTACGAAAGATTACCCATGAAAAACATACGTAAAAACCGAGGTATTAAAATATTTGCTGCTGTAGCAGCTGTTTTGTTATTGAGTTCTTGCAATAGAGGTACTGGCTGTCCTTCTGCGTTTGAATTAAAGCATATTCTCTCCCTTCTACCCTTCTAAGTTAAAAAGCTATGATCAGGCATGAATTAACTGCTGATGGCAGCAGTACGCTTTATGCCCCGCATTATGATGCACTGTATCATTCACATCATGGTGCAATGCAAGAAAGCACTCATGTATTTATTGAGGCGGGTTTAAAACAGGTATTAAAAGGCAAAACAAGGCCTAAGATATTAGAGTACGGCATGGGAACTGGGTTAAATGTTTTATTGACTCTTACTTATGCAAAGCAATATGGCATCACCATAATTTATCACACTATTGAGAAGCATCCCTTGTCAATGCTGGATATTGAGCAGCTTAATTACGGTGAGCTTTCGACTCATGAAGAATGGTTTAGAATCATCCATTCTACTCCATGGGGTGAAGAAGTTGAGCTGACAGACACCTTCAAACTGACCAAATTTCATACAGATTTTAATGAATTCTCTGCAGCAGAAA
This sequence comes from uncultured Saprospiraceae bacterium, assembly GCA_964396595.1. GTDB lineage: Bacteria > Bacteroidota > Bacteroidia > Chitinophagales > Saprospiraceae > CAYNFR01. The sequence goes on from CAYNFR010000020.1 coordinate 10,591, forward strand.
ACTACGATATCATCTATTATGATGCCTTTGCTCCGACTGCTCAACCCGAGTTATGGACAGCCGAAGCCATGTCAACTTGTTATGAACAATTGGCAAATGATGGAATTCTTGTAACTTTCTGCGCTAAAGGGAGTTTCAAGCGTGCTCTGAAAGCTGTTGGCTTCGAAGTAGAATCGCTGAAAGGCCCACCCGGTAAGCGTGAAATGACGCGAGCAAGGAAAATTTAGCACACACAAAAGAACAGCGGAATGAAAAAACTCGAGCTACATTGGCAGATCCTCATCGGGATGTTACTGGGACTAATATTGGGATGGGTATTCTCGACATTATCCTGGGGGCCGGCTTTCGTTAAGAATTGGATAAAACCCTTCGGTACAGTATTCATTAATGTGCTTAAGTTAATTGCCGTACCCTTGATTATCACCTCTTTGATTAAAGGTATTTCAGACCTCAAAGAGATCAGCAAATTCAAATCAATGGGGCTTAAGACTTTAACCTTTTACCTCGCATCTACAGTTTTAGCCGTATTGGTTGGTTTAATACTAGTCAATATGATCAATCCTGGCGCAAGTGTGAGTGCCGAAACAGTTGCTCAACTATCAGAATCCTATGCCTCAGATGCTTCGGGTAGAGTAGAAGTTGCGCTCGCACAGAAGGATAACGGACCTTTACAATTTTTTGTAGACATGGTGCCGAGTAACTTCTTCGCTGCAGCCAGCGATAATGGGAATATGCTCCAGATTATATTCTTTGTCATTTTCTTTGGCATAGGTCTGTTACTTATTAAACCGGCAAAGCAAAAGCCTATCATGGAGTTTATTGATTCACTCAATGAAGTAATAATGAAGATGGTGGATCTTATAATGCTTATAGCCCCATTCGCTGTATTTGCTTTACTTGCTTCCTTGATTACAGAAACGACGAATCCCGACCTTTTCATTGCACTCATGAAATATGCTTTGACAGTAGTCATTGGACTATCAAGCATGATTCTGATATACATACTTGTCGTAAGATTTGTAGTGAAGATGCCTCCCTCATTTTTTCTCAAAGGAATCGGACCTGCTCAGTTGCTCGCATTTTCGACTAGCTCAAGTGCCGCTACCTTGCCCGTGACCATGGAGCGAGTAGAAGAACATTTGGGCGTAAGAAAAGATGTCGTCAGCTTTGTCTGCCCTGTCGGAGCAACTATCAATATGGACGGGACAAGTTTATATCAAGCTATTGCTGCCGTATTTATTTGTACCGCCCTTAATTTTGATCTGTCTCTGGGACAACAACTTACGATCATCATGACAGCTACCCTCGCATCAATTGGCTCAGCGGCCGTTCCTTCTGCGGGGATTATTATGCTCGTCATAGTGCTAGAGTCGGTAGGTTTGCCGGCAGACAAATTACCCATAGGCTTAGCTTTGATAATTGCTATTGACCGTCCGCTGGACATGCTGAGAACAGTAATTAACGTCACCGGAGACGCTACAGTTGCCCTACTAGTGGGAAAGACAGAAGGGGCGCTTACTGAACCAAATGTGAAAAATTGGGATGATCATTATAAAAAACGAAATAATTGATTATTAGTATATTATAATATAAGATATAAACAATAAAATTAATCGTAGATGCAAGAAGAATTAGGAATAGGTTCACGCGTGAAGCATCCTGCTTACGGCGATGGTGTCATAGTAGGTAGCAATGCTAAAATGTATCGTGTGTGTTTTGTTCAGTATGGGATCAAACCGCTCGGAAAGGAATACAGCAGTTGGGACATCATAGAACATATCCCTGCTTCAGAAGAATTAACATATAATGCCCTTGAACAATCCCTTATCAAAATATTGACCAAGTGGTCAGATATCTCTGAAGTGGTGGAGATGGGTGACAAATGGGATGGCGGTGTTATGATATTGAAATCCGGAGACCCATCTCTTAAAGAAAAAGAAGTTCCGATTGATGTATTCTTTCATAAAATAGTCATGGTGAGAGACAGACTCAGAGTCATGGAACAAAGAATCAACAGCAGCAAACTGAGTGACGAAGACAAAGTTAATTTACAACAGTACATCACTCGGATATATGGTAGCCTTACTACATTCAATGTCCTTTTTAAATACAAAGAGGATCATTTCGTGGGAGAAAAATCTTAATCAGTAGCTAAATGCCAAAAAATTTACTCATGCGAAAATCTACCTTCGCCGTAGCCCTGTTAATAGCAATTGCCCTATCATGTGTAGAGGTGTTAAAGCCATTTGAAGTGCTCCCCCCAGGCATCTGGCGAGGGGAAATCACCTTGCAACCCGGGGTTGAACTACCTTTTAATTTTTCTATCGAAGAAATAAATGGCCATTCTACACTAATAATTCACAATGATGACGAACGAATCAAAATAGAAGATATCTCTTCAGGCAGAAACAGTCGCTACCAAGACACAGTGATGATTGATTTTGCTTTGATGGATTCATACATTAATGCTCAGTTCAAAGAGAATGTGCTCGAAGGATCATGGATAGTCAGAAATAGAGAGAGCTATAGCTTGCCATTCCGAGCTTATCATGGAAGGGGCTATCGATTTAGTACTCACAACCTCAAGCCTACGGCAGATCTGACCGGTGAGTGGAAGACTATTATAGAAGTTGAAACACCTACGGCATTTCCGGCTGTCGCCGAATTTAAGCAGAAGAACAATAAGCTTACCGGTACATTCAGAACAGAAACAGGCGATTATCGATTTCTTGAAGGCGAAATCCAAGGTGATGAAATAATGTTATCCGCATTTGATGGTTCCCATGCTTTCTTATTCACTGGTAAAGTTGTCAACCAAAATCAACTAAGCGGCAAGTTTTATTCGGGAAGTCATTATGAAACGAACTGGATTGCGACGCGAGAAGATGGATTTGATCTAGCAGACCCATTTGCTATCAATAAAATTACAACAACCGATAAAATCATCGACTTTAGCTTTCCCAATACAGAAGGAAAGATCATTTCTCTGTCAGACCCACAGTACGAGGGTAAAGCAAAGCTTGTTATGATTATGGGTACATGGTGTCCTAATTGTCTGGATGAGTCTGAATACGTTTTGGAATATCTTGCTAACAACCCTGGCAAGGATTTCGAAGTAATTGCATTAGCATTTGAGCGTCATCGCGACCGGGATAGAGCTATTGGTGTTATCAAGACTTACAAAGAAAGATTAGGCATTCCATACCAAATATTATGGGCGGGTTCTTCTGACAAGAAAGAGGCCACTCGGGCATTAGGTTTCATTGACGAAGTAACAGCATTTCCCATATTGTTGTTTGTCAATAAACGTAATGAAGTAATCAAGGTACATACAGGATTCAGCGGTAAAGCGACCAGTCGGTTCACTGAATTCGATACGAAGTTTCGACAGGCTGTAGAAGAAATTCTTAGATAATGGGTTTTAATAGCTATTCGGCTTTTAAGGAGTTGAGTGCAGGGTAAACTAGAAACATAAAGTAGGATGTTATGAAAAAAGCTATCAACAAAACAGTACTAATCACAGGGGCTACTTCTGGAATAGGAAAAGCCATGGCTAAAAAATTTGCTAAACACGGCTTTAACCTCATCCTGACAGGCCGGAGACACAATAAACTAAAAGAAATAAAGTCTCTCTTATCTGAAAAATACGCCATTGATGTATTGACCTTAAACTTCGATGTCACGGATAAAAAGCAAGTTGCCAAAGCTATCAAAGGTCTCAGTAAACCATGGGATAAAATCGATATATTAATCAACAATGCAGGATTGGCATTGGGGGTCGAGCGTGTTTTTGACGCGGATGTTGAGGATTGGGATATAATGATTGATACCAATATCAAAGGGATACTGTATATGACCAGATTGATAGCGCCAAAGATGATCAAGAACGGTGATGGACACATAATAAACATCTGTTCGACGGCAGGTCATGAAGTGTACAAGGGAGGTTCCGTGTACTGCGCCACAAAACACGCCGTTGATGCCCTCACAAAGTCTATGCGCCTTGAACTTTTCGATAAAGGCATTCGGGTCGGACAAGTATCACCGGGGGCGGTTGAAGAAACAGAATTTTCGATCGTTCGATACAAAGGTGACAAGGCCAAGGCCAATATCTACAGTGACTTCAATCCCCTGCGGAGTTCAGATGTAGCTTATGTCGTATACTTCATCGCTACCCAAGCAAAACACATTAATATCCAAGATGTATTAATGACGGGTACACAGCAAGCCGGTGCTACAGAATTTGATAAATCTGGTCGAAAGTATGACTAGATATTTCTACACTATCTGCCAATTATACCCAACCATTGAGGCCAGAATATAGCTATCAATAATACCATAAATTGAAGTGCTAAGAATGGTATCACTCCCCTATAGATTTGGGCAGTGGTCACCGTAGGTGGGGCTACTCCCTTCAGATAGAAAAGAGAAAACCCGAAGGGTGGCGAAAGAAATGATGTCTGTAAATTAAGCGCCAACAGGACTCCGACCCAGATAAGATCTACCCCATAAGCCACAAAAATAGGCGCGACAACCGGCACGACTATAAAGATAATCTCTATAAAATCTATAAAAAATCCCAATACGAAAACTGAAAGCATCACTAAAAACAAAAACATTGATGGGCTTAAGTCTGAACCTGTAATGAGATCCACTAAAAATTTATCTCCCTCTAGTCCTCTAAAAACTAATGCAAATGTCGTGGCACCCAATAATATTAAAAAAACCATACTCGTCATGTGCGTCGTCCCACGCATGACCTCCTTTAAAACGGCCATATTGAGCTTTCCCTCTAATGCCGTCAGTAAGATCGAACCTAGTGCCCCTACGGCAGCAGCCTCTGTCGGACTCGCAACACCAAAAAATATAGAACCCAACACCGCTAAGATTAAGACAAAAGGCAATACAAAAGCGCGTATAACAACTGCAGTCTCAGGTCTTGAAAGTTCATCTGATTCCCGCAACGAAGGGGCTAAATCCGGCCGAACTTTAGAAATAACTAAGATATAGATAATATAGCTAGCCACTAATACTAGGCCAGGAATTAAAGAAGCTTTAAACAGATTGCCTACAGATACATTCAGGACGCTACCCAATAGAATCAACACGATCGAAGGAGGGATAATTTGTCCCAATGTGCCAGCAGAAACAATCGTTCCTGTGGCTAGTTCTGGCTGGTAATTATTCTTTAACATTGTGGGTAAGCTTATCAGTCCCATAGTTACTACTGTAGCGCCGACTATTCCCGTAGAAGCAGCTAACATGCCGCCAACAATAATAACCGATACCGCCAATCCGCCTTGGATATTTCCGAATAGTCTTGACATCGTATGCAACATCGTCTCCGCCAGACCTGACTTTTCTAACATCAGCCCCATAAACACAAATAAGGGAACGGCCAATAGAACTATGTTCTGCATAGTGCCCATTATCCTCAAGGGTAACAAACTAAAAAAATCGGGCAAGAAGATAATTCCAAAAATTGCCGACAAGCCTCCTAACACCAAAGCAACCTGAATACCACTTAATATCAGAATGAAGATCAATAAAAACATGATCAGTGCCACATACTCCATATCAATCCTGCTGTGGTTTAAAAATAGATTTAATTAATATGGACAAGCCTTGAAGTAACAACAGAACAAATCCAAAAAAAATAAAACTCTTTATAATATAGCGAGCGGGGATCCCTCCAGGATTAGGGGAGCCTTCCTTAAATGCCCATGAATTTAAGGTATAATGATAGCCATAGTATATCACTATCGCACACCATGGAATCAAAAAAATAATCACTCCTATTGCATTAATCCTATCCTTAAGGCGATCTGAAAAATTTTCATAAAACAAATCTACTCTGACGTGCTTATCATGCAGCAAGGCATAAGACCCACCAATTAAAAACAAAACAGAAAACAGTTGCCACTCCAGTTCATTGACCCAATTTTTCGAAACGTTAAAGAAATACCTTAGTAGCACATCTATACAAATGATTACAACCAGTACCAATGTAAGCCAAGAAACACCGCGACCCACCTTGTCTATGAATCGGTCTATCAGTTCAGAGAAATAAAGCAAACGGGCGATCATTACTGTCGGATATAATTAATGTCACAATATAATGATCCTACGGCAACTCTATAGCAAGCTAATTATTCATCTAAGTATCGAGAGGGGCAGTTGTATTAATTATTTGCCTGATTAAAAAAAGACTCCAATTCAGTGCCAATGAATAATTGCAGCGTCTGTCCACATTATCTGCAGAAGTAAAAAAATCCTACCCGATCTCTTTGTTGTCTTCTTATTGGGTGGATGATGAAAAAGTAGATGCCCGAATTCTTGTTAATAATCTAGCGAAACCCAACTTCTCTACTCAATACCTGTCCATCGTAAATATGCTCGATAAGGTGTCCCGCCCAATATGGCGCTAATGTGACACCTTTTGTGCCGAGGCCATTCATGATATACATACCCGAATGTATAGGATGACGATCAATAAACGGACGTCTACATTTAGTAGCCGCACGAATACCCCGGGACTCTCCAATGACTTGGTAAGAACAACGAATATTTTCTTTTAGAAAAGAATATAGCTCATCTGTAAAGTCGTCAGAAAGAGATCGTCCATGCAAATAATTTGACCCTACCCAAAATATTTGCTCTCCTCGGGGAACTATAAATTTATTGTATTTAACAATCTTATCCTCCTCCATATCAGGCATGTACACCGTCAAAACTTCACCTAGCGCCGGACGATAATTTTCTGTGCTAAAATACGGATTCTGAAGACCTCTATAGCCTTGCGCAAAGATGATGTGATCAGAACGAACACCTTCGACCTCAAATCCATTCTGCAGAATCTTAATCTGCTCGATATCACAATACACATTCAAAAAGCGTCCTTCACCTTCAAAAATAGTTCGTGTTGCACCCAATAGACCTGCTACATCGATACACATACCCCCTTTTACTTCTGCTAGCTTTGTGTTCCCAAGCTGTATATGCTTATAAAGGTCTCCCTCCTTTACAATATCACCTATAAAAGAGGCATATTCTTCAGTTAATCCTCTAGAAAACCATAAATTTTCGTCTCCTATATCATGCAATGCCCTCAAGATAGACATAGGTTTCATGAAGCCCATGCTTGTTTCTCTTTCTATGGAGCCATATACCGACTTAATGCTAGGCATCAAGCTGTCAACCATCCACGACTTCAGGTAATTGCGCCCTGTAATAGGATTTACTAGCCCGGATGAAACCGAACTAGCATTAAAGGAGGAATCAGGATCAATAATGACAAAAGAAATATTGCGCTCGCGCAATTGCCAGGCCAGCGAAGTACCTGCTATTCCTTGCCCGATAATAATACATGATACTTCTTTCACTATTTAAAACTCCCTTTAAAAGCTACAAAGATATGCTCGTTACAAAAGCCAAAATCTGCTGTAATCATCAATATTGAGCATTCTGTTAACTCTTTTATCTCTGACTCTTAGACATGTACTAACTCTCAAATGCCTTTTTGTAGGTTTCCAGGCAACGTTCTCTGGCATATTTATGATCAACTATCGGATTTGGATAAGACCGGGTTCCATATTCGGGTACCCATTGTTTAATGTATTCTGTTTTAGAATCAAATTTTTCGGCTTGGCTATATGGATTGAAAATCCTAAAATATGGCGCCGCATCCGTTCCTGACCCGGCAGCCCATTGCCAACCACCGTTATTACTAGCCAAGTCAAAATCCAATAATTTCAATGCGAAGTAGGCTTCTCCTAGACGCCAATCCATCAACAAGTGCTTAGTGAGGAAACTAGCTGTTATCATTCTCACACGATTGTGCATATGTCCTGTTGCGTTCAATTCTCGCATCCCGGCATCAACTATCGGATATCCTGTCATACCATGACACCACCGCTCAAACTCCTCCTCATTCTCGCGCCACAATATTTTGTCATACTGTGGTTTAAATGCACCCGTGACCACATGTGGAAAAGCATCCAAAATCTGGGAGTAAAAATCTCTCCATATCAATTCACTAAGATACACTTGGGATAATGCATTTGCTTTTATTGCCTTATCTCTGATGCTTACTGTCCCAAAACGGAAATGTATACCCAGTCTGGATGTGCCGACAGTGTTAGCAGGAAAATTTCGAGTATTGCCGTAATTCTTAATGACCCCCGATCGCACTTCAACATCCGGAATAGGTACAGAAGATTTTTTAAAGCCCATAGATGCAAGACTCATCATAGTTTCAGGAGTCTGCCGACTCAAATTGTGCAATCGATCATGGGACGGGTAATCCATACTGCCCCCACGCAGATACTCTTCTTCAAATCTCCCTAGCCATGAATTCTTATACGGGGTGAACACTGTATATGTGGTACCTGTCTTCGATCGAACTTCCTCGTTTTCGAAAATGACATGGTCTTTAAACGTATGCATATTCACGCCACATTTTAGCAGTAAATTCTTAACAGCTTCATCTCTCTTTTTGGCATAGGGTTCATAATCACGGTTAAGGTAAACATCAGAGATGGGGTATGTAGCAATTAATTGCTGCCATACTTCTACTGGATCCCCATAAAAAACCTTCAAATCACTTCCGAGAGATTGACATTTTCCTTTTAGATCAGAAATAGTAGCATATATGAAACTCAATCGGGTATCATCCGCCGGTAGCAGATCTAATATGTTCTTATCAAAAATAAAAATGGGTAGAACATTTACAGACTGGGATAAAGCCTCATAGAGTCCGTGGTTGTCATGTAATCTCAGATCTCGTCTAAACCAAAAAATACGTACATGCTCCATCTATACCATGCATTATGACATAAAGAGAATCACTAAATCATATATTTGTTCAAAAAAATAAGAATGCGGAGAATATATCTCTTGACGTGTTTGACCATCGCACTATTAGCTTGTGAGTCGGAAAAGCCCAACGACTTGACAATGCTCGATAATTTGTTCAGGGAATATAATCTGCAACCTGTCATGGAGGCCGGTAACACTTATTTGGATTCACTCTCTTCAGTGATAGGTAGAAATAAGCTCAACAAGGTTGATAAATCCAAACATCTCCTCCAAGCTATCAAAGTAGCTGAACAAATCGAAGATTATTATCGCATACCGTCATTCCTATTGCCATTGCTACGAGAAGATCTTAGTACCGAAGAAAGAGACAAACTCCTCCCAATACTTAGCGCTTCACTTAAAAGGGTAAACAAAAATCATGCAGCCACTGCCGTAGATCTAGCACGGATTAAGTATGGCAACATACTATCGAGCGAGTTAAAGCAAAATGGCCTAGACACCATGTCAATTGATGGTTTTATGAAATCCCTATTTGACAACATCCTAGTTGATACTGACGAAACCGGAGTAAATAGATTAGCCTCTATGCGATATGTGGATGCTACCGAGGCTTTAGCTTTGGCCGCGCCAAGCCATCCGGGAGTACCTGAAAACCTGTATAAAGCAGCCGAAGTGGCTAGAAGTATCCGAACACTACCTAAAGCCATGACTCTTTATGACTGGATTCTAGAAGAGTACCCGGCGTATACCGATTATGCTAAGGTCATGTTTATTAAAGCTTATCTCATGGAGTATGAATATCAAGATCTCGATGCAGCTAGAAAGCTCTACGAGCAATTTTTAGCAAAATATCCGAGTCATGAATTTTCAGAAAGTGCTAAGTTCCTGCTCAATAACATGGGTAAGTCTGAAGAGGAGATATTGAGTGAATTGACTAAATCATCTAGAAACTAACCGACTATTTCTTTCGTAAATGGGGATAAGGCTACACCACGTACTTTTACTTCTGCTGTTAGGATAAAAGATGACTTAACGTTATTCAACTTTTTAGCGAGTTTGCTGATACCACTTTTTATAGTGCCGCTTTCCCCCAGTCTATCTATAGGAGACTTTAACTTATCAAAGCTCAAGTCGAAGTTGATTATTTTTGTTTCTTCTGCACCGATCGGCACGTCTAGGCTTATCGATTTTTTGGCTAATGGATAGTTGTCGGTGCGCTTTGACTTTCTCCAGCCTCTGGAGTATTCTTCTTCCAACTTGATGTCGATGTGCTCAATGAATTGTGTTGTAGTCGACTTGAGTAACAGTTGTCCAGTTACTATCTTATCGGTAATGGCAATGTTGTCTATGGAAACTTTTACACCTTCTATTCCTAACCAATCTTTAAAGCGTCTTAGCATTTTTTTATTAATATGAACAAAAGTAATCTTTGTTCGAGTTCAGTGCGCCTCCTAACTTCCGATTGATTGTGAATAATAATAGACGAAGTGTAATTAATGGCACGTTCACTTCGTTCTTAAGAGATTGAAACTAAGCTCACTAAACAACTAATTATTATGAAAAGATTGATTTTTTGCCTTATAGCACTGTGTGTTTATACGACCGTCGATGCACAAGTCGGCATCAGAGGCGGACTTAATTACAGCAACATAAAGGTAGACTCGGGAGGGCCTGATTTTGGCTCAGCAGAACAACTAGGGTATCACCTTGGACTCCAAGGCAATATTGATCTCCCAGGGATTGTAAGCATCCGCCCCGGATTACTATATCATATGAAAGGGGGTAAGGAAGATCAATCAGGCTCAGGATCAACCAAGCTATCTTACATAGAGACACCATTAAATCTGGGATTAAATATCGGATCTAACAAGTTCAAACTAGTGATCGAAGGAGGTGTATACTTTGGCTTTTTAGTAGATGCCAGCTCCAATTTTATTCCAGACATAAAAAACAGATTTAACAAATCTGATTGGGGCTCTAATTTTGGAGCAGTCATCGAAATCTCTAATCTCGGCATAGGAATTAATTATAGCAATAGTCTTTCAGGTATTAATCAGAACGACCAGTTAAATCAAGCTTTCAGAATGAAAAATGGCAATCTCTCTCTGTTCGTATATGTCTATCTATTTTAATACCCAATAATAGAATGCTGGGATATATATTTCGATTTGTATTTTCTAATGGTTTCTTGCTATTGCTGGGCTTATTCCTTAGGTTCGGCAGTCGTCATGTACCTTTTATTCAAGACTACTCCGTAACGAATGAGCGGATAGCTAGTTTTATTTTTCTAGTACTTTTCCTGAATAGTATTGCCTTCTTGTTCTCATATTTTTATCGTAAAAAGAACAAAATACCCTACCCCAAGCAAGATACCGTTATCGTCGGCGTACGAAATGTATACCTCACTATCGTTTCGCTGGCTACGATTTTATTGATAGCTAGTTTTTTCGGCATATCTTTCAAAGATCTGATTACTAGTCTGAGTATAGTAGCGGCGGCTATTGCAATTATCAGCAAAGAATTTATCTCAGCTATTATCAGCGGGTTCATCTTAGCTTTCTCCAAGATGTTAAACATTGACGACTATGTCCAGATAGGAAGCTACAAGGGTAGAATCATAGACATGACGCTTACAAAAATTCATTTACTCAATGAAGATGATGACTTGATAATAATAGGCAATGATAAAGTCTTCTACAACGAAATAATCAACTACTCCAAGGGAAATCTCAAAAGAGTAAGTATACCTTTTAGCATGGATAACAAGTACATTTCATCAGTGGAAGATCTAGAATCCAGTCTTATTAGGGAAATGCATGTCTTTTTTGATAAAATTGATCAACAATCATTCAATCTACGCGTCTCAGCTGTACATAAGGACTACATTGATTTTAAATTTCAGTACACCCTCAAGGAAATTGATAAATCAACAGAATTTGCCATAAGAAGAAAGACCGCCAGAAAAGTAATTAACTATATCAAAGAGCAATCTAAAAAAATTGATTAAAATAAGTGTTTACCACTATTGCAGATCATTAAATATGATGCATATTTGCAATGCGTAATGATTTATTAATCAGCGCAATAATTCCGATCCCTTTTGAACATATGCTAACAGGAACAAATATTTCTAAATCCTACGGTACTGTACATGTCCTTGACAATGTCAACGTATCATTTTACCAGAACGAAATAGCCGCCATTATCGGTAAAAGCGGAAGTGGCAAGAGTACCCTACTCCATATACTAGGTACATTAGATACAGCAGATACAGGCAATATTAAGCTGGATGATATCGAGCTTTCTGGGCTCAATGAAAAACAGCTAGCGCAGATCAGAAATCAGAAAATTGGATTCATTTTTCAATTTCATCACCTTTTGGCTGAATTTACAGCACTAGAGAATGTATGTATACCTGCATTCATCAATGGTACATCAAGTGCCACGGCTAATAAACGAGCAAAAGAACTTCTCGACTACCTTGGCATGTCACATAGACTCCATCATAAACCTACAGCGCTGTCCGGAGGTGAACAACAGCGCGTAGCTGTTGCTCGAGCACTTGTAAACAATCCCAGCATTGTATTCGCTGACGAACCTACAGGAAATCTGGATGAGGCCTCGTCAGATGATTTGTTCAGGCTTTTGAACGATCTCAAGCGAGACTTTAATCAAGCAATTGTGCTAGTGACACACAGTTCAGATATGGCTCAGAAATGCGACAGAATCTACCACCTTTCCAATAAGCAATTGAAGGTAGCGTAGTTAATTAGTTGATCCTTAAGAAGTTTGTACCATTTGGCGGCTCACGGCTTGCCAATTGAAAATGGAGAATGAAAAGTGAAAAGGCTTGCCCAGAGCTTGTCGAAAGTGAAAAGTACATAATAGCTAATAAAGAAGGTACAAGGCCGAAATGTCAGATTCATTTATGCTTGGCACACTATGAGTAGAACTTCGTGACCTTTACTATTAAAAGAAAGGACTTAACTCTCAAGTACCCCATGTTTAACATTGAGGACACATAGTATGGAGACAACAATTGTATATCTAATGGATGATAGATTATGTATAATTAGCTTGATGTAAAAAAAGCAGGTTTTACAACGATAGCTAAAAAGTATCTTGCAGAGTCATCTGACTATATGTGTCAACAAAATATTGATTACGAATAAGGTAAAATGGGATCGGAGACAAATAAACACCACCCCATTATGACCACACCACATTACAAAATAATGCCCATACACTAGCGCATCTCGACAGATGGCATATTGCGCCTCGAAATCCAGTAATTTGCATAAGCGCCATCCGGATCATATCTCTCGGCCTGTTTAGTAACATTAAATCGTCGATTCTCTCTCGGATCATTGCCCACACCTGCTAAATAATTCCAATTACCCCAATTGCTACATGGGTCATAATCGATAAGATAAGATTCGAAAAACGCTGCTCCCATCCTCCAATTAAGACCCATATCATGAATAAGATAACTAGCGACATTTTGCCGCGCACGATTTGACATATATCCTGATGAGACCAGTTCTGTCATCGCCGCATCCACGAATGACTGACCTGTTCTACCTTCTGCCCATTTTTTAAATTCAGTCCAATCCTTTTTAGACTTAGTGTCAGGGTACTGGTTTTTAATTCCTTTAAATTTAAAGATGGCATTTCCATACTTCTTGCCCATCAATCTAAAAAAGTCGCGCCAGAGCAATTCAAAAAACAGATGATAGGTGGACTCATTAGCTCCGTGGCGTTCTTCGAATCGGAGTATTTCGTAATAGATATATTTAGGGCTAATGCATCCATGAGCAAGATAAGCCGAAAACTTGCTGGAATAATCCAAGCCTAGCAGCCCATTTCGCGTTTCTTTGTAGGAAGAAATCAAGCCAGATTGATGGATATAATATTCCACTCTGGCCATACCCGCTGATTCACCACCACAAATAATCGGTTCGGCAATACTATCGACACAGTCATATCTAAGCTCTTCCAGGGTCGGAATCTCTCCAAGTTCTATATCTGGTGTAATGCCACAAAATATGACTTCAGGAGCATCCAATGGAAGTCTCACAGGTGTAATTTTCTCTACTTCTTTTCTAAACTGTGTAAAAGAGTCGGGCGTCTGCGTTACCGGAAATGGCAAATCTGCTGTATAATAAAGCATTTTACCTCGACTGTAGCGCAATTCTTGTCCTACGGCCCATAAGCTCTTTTCAAGTGCATCTTGCACTTGAACTTCTTCATCAGTCCTTTCTCTATTGCAAAAAACCCAACTTGACTTAAGGTTGCTAGCTAGTTCACTGATAATAATTTCCGGTCTGCCTAGGCGTACGATTAAATTCGAACCACATGCACGCAAAGATTCTCGAAGGTCATGAACGCTTTCTATAATAAAACGCGCCCGATGAACCTCAGTCTTTCGAAAGCCATAACTTGTCTCATTAAAAAAATGTCGTTCGTCAAACACATAAACGGGCACTACCCTACCACCACTTTGGATCGCATCCATCAATGCCTCGTTATCGTGCAAGCGTAGATCATTTCTAAACCATAGAATGACTGTCTTCATGGCTTTAATTATATTATCTTAACAAAATCCTACCTTTGTTGTTTATTATATAAGACCATAAATATGCGGTTTTTATTCCTTTTATTCGCTACATCGATTGTCCTACATTCCTGTACAATTCCGAAGTCAGATGTGGATAGGCTTCATGACGAAGTAATGCAAATACACGATGATGTAATGCCCAAGATGCGCGATATCTACAGCCTCAAAAAATCTCTCAAAAGATTGGTAGAAGAAGGTGACGAACAAGCCGCTTATCATATGGATCTTCTTGATAAAGCAGATGACGCTATGATGGACTGGATGAGAGATTACCGTAAACCACTGGAGACACGCGAGAACAAAATAGAATATTTACAAGGTGAGAAATCCAAAATCCAAGAAGTGCGAGATCTCATGCTATCATCAATAAAGGCGGCCTCGGATTTTATAAACATACCTCAGCGCTAATATGGTTAACAAATATTACTTGTGGATGGCGGTCTTTTTTTATGCATGCACGCATAACCATAACAAGCCCCTTCCGATACTAGGCAACCAAGAAGACTTGGATGGAACTATTGTCGAACACCGAATCAGAGATTTTAGTTTTGTCAATCAACTGGGAGAGATGATTACAAATCAAAGCTTGGAGAATCATATTTATGTGGTAGATTTCTTTTTCACAAGTTGTCCAAGCATATGTCCCCGAGTCAAAAAACAAATGCTACGAATCTATGAATACACTGCTGATTACGACGACTTTAAACTAATGAGCCATACCATTGACCCTAAGCGAGACTCTATCTCTGTGTTAAAACGATATGCAGACAATCTCGATATTGATCATAACCGTTGGTATTTTCTGCACGGCAATAAAGATGAAATACTAACCATCGCCAATGAGGATTATTTTATTGCCGCGCTTGAAGATGCCAATGCGCCAGGGGGCTTTGATCACAGCGGTAAACTCATACTGGTCGATAAAAACCGCCGTATAAGAGGCTTCTGTGATGGAACAGAAGCTGATTCTGTTACTAAATTTTTTAAAACAATAGACAGATTACGTAGTGAGTATAACGAGTAATCTTGGGCATATAAAGATGTCCGAAAACCTTTGTACAAGCTTGTTTTTCGCATTCATTACTATCGGCCTTATCTCATGTAGAGATACAGAATTCGTACAAGGAGCGCGCATTTACGAAACCAGATGCCTAAACTGTCATATGAGTGATGGGAGCGGTCTCGCTCCACTATATCCTAATCTCGCAGGATCTAATATTGTTTCACAAGGTGGTGCAAACCTAGCCTGTATCATCATTAATGGCCAGAACTCTTCTAGGATTGCTACTATCGAAATGCCCGGTAATAGTGATCTCACGCCCGCAGAGCTTTCTAACCTACTCAATTACATCAATCACAAATGGGGAAATCAGAAAACGGAAACTCCTCGCGCTATCGCGCAATATATCGCGGATTGTAATATCAGATAATTCCGTGTTCCACGAGATATCTCTCCGCATCTAATGCTGCCATACATCCTGTACCGGCAGCAGTAACTGCTTGTCTATAAACACGATCCGCTGCATCACCAGATGCAAATACGCCTTGAACCCTTGTTCTTGTTGTGCCAGCCTCGACGATCAAATAGCCCGTCTCGTCCTTCTCTAGCCAATCACCAAATATATCTGTATTGGGCTTATGCCCAATAGCTACGAAAACACCTTTAACAGAGATTTCTCTTGATTCATTGGTCTTATTATTAACGACTCTTATTGCCTCTACTTCATCTCCGCCAAGTATTTCTTCCACTTCTGTATTCCAGTGCACCTCTATATTCTGAGTCTTAAATACGCGCTCTTGCATGATCTTAGAAGCCCTCAATTCATCTCTTCTCACTAGCATATGAACCTTAGGACATAATTTAGATAAGTAAGTAGCCTCTTCTGCAGCAGTATCGCCACCTCCTACAAGTGCCACCTCCAAGCCGCGGAAAAAGAAACCGTCGCATACAGCACATGCAGAAACGCCTTTATTCATAAGTCGCTGCTCCGACGGAATGCCCAACCATTTAGCACTTGCACCAGTGGATATGATGACCGTATGAGCAAGAATCTCTTCTCCTCCTTCCGTAAATAATTTATGTACCGGGCCTGTGAAGTCCACCGATACGATCTTTTCATAGTTGACCGTGGTACCAAATCTCTCTGCTTGCTTTCTGAAATCATCCATCATCTGTGGACCCATAATGCCATCAGGATAGCCAGGATAATTTTCAACATCGGTTGTGATCATTAATTGCCCGCCAGGTTCAGCTCCTGTATATAAAACAGGGGACATATTTGCTCTTGCGGCATAAATAGCAGCAGTATATCCTGCCGGACCTGACCCAATGATGACACAATTTAAGATTTCAGACATTTGTAACGATTTGTGGGTGAAATAAATGATTAATGATCCAAAAAGTTGTAAAGGATGCGCAAAACTAATATTCTATTTTATTGGCCGACGGCCAATATTAAAAAAATCATTAATTCTGACTCTCTCAATAAAGCTCTATTCCGGCGGCAATAAATCTGGTCGCCGATCTAGCGTCCTTCTTAGTGCCATCTCATATCGCCAATGCTCAATCTTTTTGTCATCTCCTGAGAGAAGTATTTCCGGTACTTTATAGCCATTCCATTCCGCAGGACGCGAATATACTGGTGGGCTCAATAAGCCATCCTGAAACGAATCAGTAAGGGCAGAAGAACCATCATTGATAGCTCCGGGTATCAACCTTCCTATCGAATCAACCACAACTGCCGCCGCTAGTTCTCCGCCGGATAAAACATAATCCCCTATCGATAGTTCCATCGTTACATAATGTTCCCGGATACGCTCGTCGATGCCTTTATAATGTCCGCAGATAATGAGAAGGTTTTGTTTTAAAGAAAGACGATTAGCTGATTGTTGGTCATATCTGCGACCGTCAGGCGTCATATAGATAATTTCACAGTATTCCCGCACGGACATCAATTCATCAATACAATCCGCTAAGGGTTGTGCCATCATAACCATACCCGCGCCAGAGCCATATTGATAATCATCAATCTGTTTATGCTTACCGATACCGAATGCTCTTAAATCGTGCAAGTATATATTAAGTAAACCGCGATCGACCGCGCGACGAAGTATGGAGTGATTAAATGGTCCATCTAGTAATCCCGGAACACAAGTGATGACATCAATACGCATTTCGAGCTTTCAATGTAGCGTAATGCTTGAAAAAATAGGTGATCGTTTTTATTCCTATATGAAAGTTAAACAGACCATAATGCTCGTCAGGTGAATGGATATCGTCGCTGTCGAGACCAAAGCCCATCAGAATGGTCTTTAGTCCTAGTATTTGTTCGAAAAGAGCTACAATCGGGATACTGCCACCTCCTCGCACCGGAATAGGTGTTTTTCCAAAGCTCTCCTCCATAGCCATATGTGCCGCCTTGTATTCCACGGTATCGGTAGGTGTCACAGCAGGCATTCCTCCATGATGTGGCCTCACCTCTACACGAATGCCGGGAGGCGCGATTGATTTAAAATGGGCCGTAAATATCTCAGTTATGCGATCCGGATTTTGACCGGGCACTAATCTCATGCTTATTTTAGCAAAAGCCTTAGAGGGAAGTACCGTCTTCGCTCCTTGTCCTATATACCCGCCCCATATACCATTTACATCAAGGGTAGGTCTGATAGATGTTCGCTCCATGGTCGAATAAGATTTTTCTCCACTCACTTCATCTACGTTTAGGTCTTTTTTAAAATCATCCAGGCTAAAAGGTGCTTTCGCCATTTCCTTTCGCTCTTTACGCGACACAGCAATGACACCATCGTAAAAGCCCGGGATAGTGATCTTACCGTTTTTATCATGCAAGCTGCTGATCATCTGGCAAAGGGCGTTAACAGGGTTTGTGACGCCACCTCCATACACGCCACTATGCAAGTCCTTATTTGGTCCAGTAAGTTCTACTTCAACATAGCTCAGCCCGCGCAATCCCACGGTAATTGATGGGACATCATTGGCGATGATCGCCGTATCTGATACTAGTATCACATCTGCCATGAGCAGATTTTTGTGCTGCTCTAGAAAAGTTTCGAGGTTATCAGAACCCACTTCTTCTTCACCCTCGATAATGAATTTGACATTGCAGCAAATCTCTCCGCTGGCAAGCATCGCCTCTACGGCTTTTATGTGCATAAATACTTGTCCTTTGTCATCTGCTGCTCCCCTGGCAAATATTGCTCCTTCAGGATGCCTAGCTGTTTTCCTTATTACAGGATCAAAAGGTGCACTAGTCCACAACTCCAAAGGATCTGGAGGTTGGACATCATAATGCCCATATATCAATATTGTGGGAAGAGACTTGTTTACTATTTTCTCCCCATAAACTATCGGATGCCCAGCTGTATCAATTAAGCGGGCCATATCGCATCCTATCTGAGTGAGTTGATCGCGCACATATTGAGCACATCTCAACACCTCATCTTTATATTGATCATCAGCACTGACTGAAGGTATCCTTAGTAATTCAAGAAGTTCTTCTTTAAATCTGTCTTTATTCTGTTCGATATATTCTATAGCCCTATTCATCAATTTTTCCTTTCTTTTTTCTAATCTTTCATCGGGAATCGCATAGATTCTTGCATATTGAAATACATAAAAGAGAATATATCAGCTTGCTCTTCGATTACCATCGCTGTCGGCTTACCAGCGCCATGCCCGGCATTAGTCTCTATTCGAATCAAGACAGGATTAGGGCCTTGATGTTTAGATTGTAATTCAGCTGCATACTTAAAAGAATGCGCCGGTACTACCCTGTCATCATGATCTGCCGTCGTAATCATAGTCGCAGGATAAGATGCAGGTTTGACATTGTGTAGTGGAGAGTATTTTATGAGATATTCGAAATCTTCGGGATTATCACTCCTGCCATAATCAACTGCCCAAGCTCTACCTATAGTAAATTCATGATACCGCAGCATATCCAATACACCCACAGCCGGGAAAGCCACAGCAAAAAGATCGGGTCTCTGCGTCATGCACGCACCCACTAACAATCCTCCGTTACTACCGCCGCGAATGGCTAATTTTTGAGGAGATGTGTATTTGTTATTAATAAGGTATTCGGCAGCAGCTTGAAAATCATCGAATACATTCTGCTTCCGCTCCTTCGTGCCGGCAAGATGCCATTCCTTACCAAACTCTCCACCACCGCGAATATTGGCTACTGCATAGATCCCACCATTCTCGAGCATAGGAAGAATACTGGGGCTGAAACCAGGTGTCATGGAAATATTAAAACCGCCATAGCCATATAATAGAGTTGGATTCCTTCCATCCCGTTTGATATTCTTGTTAAAAGTAAGAAACATGGGCACTCGTGTGCCATCATAACTCTCATACCAGACTTGCTCTGTCGTGTAATCATCAAATGTAAAGTCAAGCTTCGCTTGCTTAAATACGGAAGATGTCTGATCATCTGTATTAAGCGAATAAATAGTGGCAGGATTGATATAAGCGGTAAAAGAATAAAATGCTTCTCTATCTTCCTTCTTACCGCTGACACCACCTATCGATCCAATACCCGGGAGATTAACATCCGCGATCTTCTTGCCATCAAAATCATATGCCGTTAAATGACTGGCTGCATTCACCAGTCTAGACACATATAACTTATTACCTGCTACTGATACGCTTGATATCACATTGTCCGACTCGGGGATAACCGTTTTTAATCCTGCGCCGATATCGTTAAAATCGATTGAAACTAGCTTTTTCTTCGGAGCATCTTTATTGGTCAAAAAGTAAAGAGTGCTTCCCTCATTGGTTATTAACCAATTATCAGATCCGAATCCATCGAATATGGTCTTAATGGTTTTTTTACTATCCTTCAAGGATTGGACACGTACCATATTGCCACTAGTAGACTCAGATTCGCTTATGATTAAAAATAGATTGTCTTCCGTAGTATATGCTGTTGCATTTCGTGAAGGATAGTTTGGGTTAGAAACGATAAGCTCATCCTTGCTCTGATCTTGTCCGATTTTATGGTAATAAACCGTGTGAAATTCATTTTTAGCAGAAAGCTCTTCGCCTGGTTTTGGTGTTGGGTATCGGCTGTAGTAAAAGCCATCATCTCGCCAGGACAAACCACTGAATTTAATCCATTCCAATTGATCCGTTAAATGCTCACCAGTCTTTAGATCAAGAATATGAGCCGTTCGCCAATCACTCCCTGCATTTGATTTAAGATAGGCGAGATATCGACCATCTTTACTGAAATCAAAACCTGCCAATGATGTAGTTCCATCACTTGAAAAGGAATTGGGATCAAGCACAACGACCTCTTGCCCATCATCTTGAAGCTTATACAAAACACTCTGATTCTGAAGTCCGTCATTTTTAAAAAAGTAGTACACACCAGCTTCTTTGAAGGGAGTAGAATATTTTTCGTAATTCCAAAGCTGTGTGAGTCTTTCTTTAACCTTTTCTCTAAATGGAATTGCCTCCAGAAATCCGAATGTAACATCGTTCTGCCCACGAACCCATGCTTTTGTATCTTCACTATTGTCATCCTCCAGCCATCGATAAGGATCACTTATCTGAGTACCATGATAATCATCATTAATTGTATCATCGGCATGAGTAGTCGGATAAAACACCTCTGGGATAACAAAGGACATATCTTTTGTTTCTTTGCAAGACATCGTCAAAAGTAATATTAGACAGCTTAATATGGATAAATGGTGCGTATTCATATAAAATTAATATTATTAATAATCATTATCTTTGGATTCCGGCGTAAGATGTGATCCGGACGTCGCAAAGTTACAATATGCATATAATAATACTTATACTTTTCTGTGTTCATGTCCATCATTCATTAGACAACACGCAGAACACGCACATGCCTTGTAAAGTTGAGTTTGAAGGAATTGATCTCGAGAGTAAGGTATCGAAAAAACAACTTAGCCCACATACTGTCATCCACTATACACCACCGTCCCTTAAAAATGACTTACAAAGCAATGATCTGTTGATAGCTGAAGCCTATATCAGCAGGCATAATAATGATTATATGCTTTCATTGAATATTGAGATTAACAGTCTTAAAGCCAAGACACTTTATGGCGTAATCCCTACTGACAGCCAAATGAAAATAACGAATATTAAAGGTGACGAGATTCATATCAGAATTCCTAATGGCTCAGATGCTTATCTTAATGATCGACGAAATGGATATACGTATTACATTTCGACACCGCTCGACGCTAAGTTAAGACGTCAACTTACAAGAAATGAAATTGATAAATGGGGTATCGTTTTCTCGTCAGGGTACGAAGAGTATGTGGTTTATGAAATCGATTTCTTTATGAATCAATTAGCTTGTCTTGAAAAAACCAAGTAATAAAACAAAACTGGGGCTTGAACTACCTACTGATCCTCGATGGGTAAATCTCGCTCAAATGTCCCTCGAACATATCCTTACAGATCACGCCTATTGTGAACAAAAGGCTGCGACTAGCTGCATCTCACTGATCCAAAGCTACCCCGAAAAAGAAAAGCTAGTAGAAGAAGTTGCGCCTGTCGTAACCGAAGAATGGGGACACTTCCGAATGGTACTTAGAGAGATTAAAAAAAGGAATTTCAATTTAGGTCACCAACGAAAGGATGAATACGTAAATGCCCTTCTTAATTTTCAGATAAAAGGACTAGGCAAAGAAAGAGCTCTACTCGAGAAACTTCTTACCAATGCACTCATCGAAGCGCGATCTTGTGAGAGATTCAGGCTTCTGTCCTTACATCTAGAGGATGACTACTTGCGCGAATTTTATCATCAATTCATGGTCTCCGAGGCAGGACATTATAAGATGTTCTTAGGTCTTGCTAAACTTTATTTTGATAATGATCTTGTTGTAACCAGATGGCAAGAGTATCTAGCATACGAAGCAGATATATTGGCTGACATGACCGTCGATGGGACAAGAATGCATTAAAAAACAAAGCCCCGTTCACAAGACCGGGGCAATTGTTCTCAATCATGGGGTTATTAAATTTTCCTAATTCTTGGCTCGTTTAATTATACCGTTATCATCTTCGATTAATTCTGCATCCTTAAATCCTCGTTTTATTGCAGCATTTTTTGCCTTAACTGCCGCTTCGTATGATTCGTATCCGCCCAATATAAAGATCGTGAAGCTACCTTTAGTCCATTGCTCAAGTCTTCCTAAGTCTATGGCCTTATCGATATCAAAATTTAGTGGATTATTGTAAGAAGCTAACTTTACCTTAAACGAAGTAGAGGGATTATAATCATTTATCCATCCTGCGCTGTTTCCTGCACTCGCACTTGAAATAATATCATATGTAGAACTGCTTAGTATATCAATGGTCACAAAAGCATCTTTAAAACCACGTTTTTTAACCTCTGCCAACACCCTATCTGCTTCTGCACGAGATTCATAATGACCCAAGCGGATTTTTACATTCGAAGACTTATAAAAACGGAATAGTTTGCCATACTCCTGGACACTTGAGAAGTTTGATAAATGTCCATTTGATTGCGCATATGCGGCTAATTGTATGAAATAATATCTTGCATTCTCATCCATGACAGGTTCAGGTACTCTGCCCATAGTGATCGACTTAAGTACGGCACCATCATAAAGACTCCCGAGATCTTCTTCGAGAGTGACAATCTCCTCTTCAGAAACAGGTATGGCTACAACATCCTTTTCAATAAAGGATTGTGTATTAATAGCAATCGCCTCTGGAACAACTTCTTCAAATTCATCAATTCGAACTGCTTCTGGCATATTCTCTTCAGCTACTGCAAGCATCTCTTGTTGTAATCTTCGCAGTGGATAGGCTAGATAAATGTCATCATTTCCGCGACCTCCCAATCTATTTGATGTAAAGTAATAATCTCCGCTTTTAGGCTCTACAGCAAAGTAAAAGTCATCAGCCGGAGAATTAATTCCTTTACCCATATTAGTTGGATCAGACCACTTGTCCGATTTTTTCTCAGCTTGAAAAACATCATATCCTCCCAATCCAAGTAATCTGTCTGATGAAAAATAAAGCTTCCCTCCATTGACAAATGGGGTTATTTCATTACCCGGGGTATTGATCTCAGCCCCCAAGTTATTGGGCTCAGACCATTCACCATCGTTAAAATAAGAGACATAAAGGTCAAATCCACCATACCCTCCCGGGCGGTTAGAGGCAAAATATAAGGCATTCTCAGCTGATGCTAAATGTGGAAAGCCGTAGGCATAAGAAAGCTCATTGAATTTAAAAGGTTTCGCTTCACTAAAATCCCCCTCCGCCTCTGTCATGGCCAGATGGATGGACATATCCGTCTCGTTATTAAATATTTTAGTACAACCGTTGCTGAATGTATTACGCATAAAAGCTACCATTCTACCATCTCGTGAATAACTAAGTGGACCTAGATAGTAGTTCTCCTTCATATCACCGCGCAAAAGTTTGACATCGCTCTGGCGATATTTGAATAGTTGACTACCTGTCGTCTGGATATAACTATCATTCTTTTTCTCATTATCGCGTTTTATATCTGTTCTAAATGAACAAAACACGATGTCATCTTTGAAGAAGGCTACACCGAAATCACTGTCGGTTGAGTTACCGGGAAAAACTGAAACTTCATAAAGATCTGATTCTTGAAGTAGTTTTTTAGCCTCATTAATGCCCATGATATGATATGCTGCATCTTGGGCATTTACCATGGCATATTCATTGTATATAGCAGCCGCTTTATCGTAAAGCCCGACTTTCTTGAGCACCTCGGCATACTGGAGTCTGTATGATGTCTCCAGATCTACACCTAGACTGAGTGCTTTCTCGTACGCTTCAACCGCAGACAAGAGATCATTCTTCATGTTATAAGCATTGGCAAGTTTAGCATATCCTACGGCGTGTGTAGGGTACTTCGCTAAAGCGCTTATATAATTTTCGATGGCTAGATCAAATGCCTTTAGCTTATACAACTTGTCAGCCTTGTCAAATTCTTTCTGACCAGTCGCTGACAAACTAAGGAAGAGTGCAAGCGCTACAAATAAATAATTCTTGTTCATAATTAAACTTGTTCGTTTCATATTAGATCTAGGCGTAACATAAATAGTATTGCCTAATAGCGACAAATATATTAAGAATATTCACAATATGTATCATTAAAGCAAAAAAAATGGTTTTCTCATAAGCTCAAAATCACGCTAAAATCATCAGACATCGTGAAGTTGCAAGGACTATATTTGCGCTTTTTTATATAGAAAGTTAAATGCTATGGGTTTAAAATGTGGGATAGTAGGTCTACCCAATGTAGGAAAGTCAACACTTTTTAATGCACTCACCAAGGCTAATGCCTTGGCAGCCAATTATCCATTTGCTACCAAAGAGCCGAATGTGGGCGTAATTACAGTACCCGATGAGCGACTTGAGAACTTAGCTTCTCTGGTTAATCCACAGAAAATTGTTCCTACAACGGTTGATATTGTTGATATCGCAGGTCTGATCAAAGGTGCGAGCAAAGGTGAAGGATTAGGTAATCAATTTCTAGCCAACATAAGAGAAGTCGACGCTATCGTACATGTCGTGAGATGCTTCGACAATGGCAATGTAGTACACGTCGACGGTCATGTTGATCCCGTCCGAGATAAAGAAATTATTGACATTGAGCTATTGCTCAAAGATATTGACAGTCTAGAAAAAAGATTGGATAAGTTTAAAAAACAAGCTAAAAGTGGTTCAAAAGAGGATAAGCTCGCAGTCGAGTTTGCAGAATCATTGCTCGCACATTTGCATGCAGAAAAGCCTGCCAGAAGTTTTGATGTGCCTCAAACCTTGACTCAGCTTTATCAAGAAATGTTCTTATTGACTGCTAAGCCAGTGCTCTATGTCTGTAATGTTGATGAAAATAGTGCTGCCACCGGCAATCAGTACTCTGCAAGATTAAAGGAACTTGTAAAAGATGAAAATGCTCAAGTGATGCTGATCTCAGCTGCTATTGAGTCTGAGATCATCATGCTCGAAGATGCAGAAGAAAAGGAACTTTTTTTGTCTGAGATGAACCTCGAACAGCCAGGTGTCAACAGGCTTATAAGTGCATGTTACTCATTATTGGATCTGATCAGTTACTTCACCGCAGGGGTAAAAGAAGTGCGCGCATGGACGATTAAGCGTGGGTTTAGTGCACCACAAGCTGCTGGCGTAATTCACTCGGATTTTGAAAAGGGATTTATCCGGGCTGAAGTCATCTCTTATGAAGATTTTGTCAAGTATGGATCAGAAGCTGCTGTAAAAGAGGCAGGCAAGCTACGTGTCGAAGGTAAAGAATATATTGTAAAAGACGGCGATGTTATGCACTTCAGATTTAATGTGTAATCACAAAGGAGACTATTCCACACAATACTTACTGCATAGCATTATCACAAAACCTACTCCTCCGGATCCATGATTATTTCAATATAGTTGTCATAATTGAAATAGTGAGCAATGGCTTTTCGAATATCCTCACTCGACAAGCGATTAATTTTCTTGTCAAAATTCTCTAGAAGTACTTTCTTGAATTCTGCACCCTGTTCTTGCTCCCTTATAATGGTATTTAACCAAAAGCGGTTTTCTTTAAGATCTTTAATTCTTGATTGCCGTTGTGTTTCTTTGACTTTAACGAGATCAATTTCATTAGGCCCTTCGCTTATTGCTTTGGCAATAACTTGATGAGCTGTAGCCACCAAAGTGTCTGTCATAGGTGGATCAGCATTAAATGAAACCGTAATCGAATAGTTCTCGTATGGTTTCTTACTTCCACCCCCTGATATACCCACACCATAAACACCGCCAAGATCCTCACGCATCGCCTCTCTCAACTTGATTCTAAGATAATCAATTGCCGATGTCAGTACGTAGGAGTTGTCGTCATCAAACTCAAAGTCACCATGAAACTGCAAGTTTACAGTAGTACGTGGTGCTTGACCACGTTTTATTCTTTTCTTGAGTCCACCACGAACAGCGCGAATCCCCACATCGTTCCATTTTTCTTTTCGATCAATTACTGGGAGATTGCCGAGATATTTACTAATAAGCGATTCCATGATTTCTTCATCAAAATTTCCGACAAAGGCAAAAACAAAATCAGAGGCATCGGCAAATCTCTCCTTGTATATTTCAATACTTCTTTCAAAATTAATACGATCCATGGTTTCAATATTTGGGAAACCCGTACGTGGATGATTATTATAAACTGTTCTGCTGACGAAGTCTGAAAAGAAAAAATTAGGATTAGACATTAGATTTTGGATAAAACCTTTTTCCTTGGTTATATAAGAGGTGAATGCCTCTTCGTCCACACGCGGATTTTTAAAAAATTGATAAATCATCTGAAACATTAGCTCTAGATCCTCAGGTGAACTCGAGCCATTAAATCCTTCGCTTAAGCCCGCAACATAAGGGAAAACGGATGCCTTTTTCCCAGCTAGTAATTTAGTAAGTTGAACTTGGCTAAAGTCCCCGAGCCCTGACTCTCTGATGACACTTGCACAATTAGATGCACTCGGATAATCATGATCACCATACAATGATGTTCCTCCGTCACTCGTGGCAGTCATCAAAATTTCATCATTCTTGAAGTTTGTTTTTTTGGTATAAACCTTTAATCCACTATTAAATTGATATAAAGTTACTTCGGCATTTTCCTCCGAGTCATTATCCACATCGACATACTTCATCATAAATGGTCGTAGATCTAAGTTTTCAGAAAAAAATGGTGCTTCAGAAACATCGTCCTGGTAAGCTGCTACTTGATTATTCTTAACACGATCCAATATCTCTCTGACTTGATTTTCATCAGGCAATGGTGATTGTTCCTTAATAGGTCCTGTAATGACGATCACTTGATTTTGATTTCTTATCCACTGCGCCGCAAGAACATTTACATCTGACAACTCAATTGTAGGAAGTAAGTCATCATAGAGTTTAAGCGTCTGTATCGGACTTGGTATTGGAATTTCTCTTAAAAAATGGCTTACATATCGCATGGCCAATCTGGCTGACTCTGTCTTATCAGATTCCTTGGCGGCTGTTTCGATTCGTTCTTTTAGCACCATTTTCCCTCTTTCAAGCTCTCCTGCTGTAAATCCATGCTGTAATACACGTTGATTCTCTGTGAGAACAGATTCAAGTGCGACCAGGGATTTTCCTTCCGGAACAAAAGCAAATGCGCTGTAGGTATCAATATCCCCCACATTGGATCCATAACCTGAAAAAGCAAACATAAATGGCGGATCGGCTGTCTGTGTCAGTTCCTGAAGCCTCGCTCCCATCATGGTATTATATAGATTATGGGTGATTGAAGTTCTATAATCTTGTTGATCCCTAACTTTAAACTCAGGGTGTTTATATAAAACTTGTACCTGGGTAAAAGAGGCCTCTACATCTCCCACCACGCTGACGAGGGTCTCTTTATGTCCGGGAACAGTAAAGTCAGGGCGTACCCGTACATCAGATGTAGAGATCGGGATCTCGTTAAACAGTCCTTGAATTTTATCTTCAACAAGGTGTATATCAATATCGCCTACGACCACTACGGCCATAAGTTCAGGACGATACCAATCTCTATAATAGCGCTTTAAGGTTTCATAATAAGCCGTATCTATAATGGCAGGCTCACCGATCGGCAGTCTCTTTGCATATTGAGAACCCTGATACATGATAGGGAAATAGACATTTTGCATCCTTTGATCAGGACTGAGTCGCGACCTCCATTCGGCCGTGATGACACCTCGCTCTTTGTCAATTTCTTTGTCATCAAATGTAATCTCTGACGCCCATTCCTTCAAGATTAGCACACCTTTATCAAATAGCGCCATACTATCCGTACGGATCTGTAGCATATATACTGTCTCATCAAATGATGTGTAAGCATTAAGATCAGGTCCAAACCGCGATCCGGTTGTTTCCAGATAATTTACTAACTCGTTTTTTTCAAAACTCGTAGTACCATTAAAGGCCATATGCTCTACAAAATGCGCCAATCCCTGCTGATCATCATCCTCCACTATCGAGCCCACTTTGACTACCAGGCGCAGTTCTGCACGATTTTCTGGCTTTCCATTCTTCTGAATATAATAGGTCATACCATTATGCAACTTGCCCATAAGAACATCTTCATTGACAGGTATGGACAATACTTCCGAAGCAGCGATTGTAGTGCTAGTGGAAGGTTCCGATGACTTGGGAACAATAATCTGAGACACCTTCGGCGTACAGCCGAAATGAAAAATCACAAGAACGAAAGTGTAAAAGAAAGGGATGAAAATTCTCATTTTGTCAATTTTTATGATTCGTAAATTTCGAATTTGTTAAAAAAAAAGTACCACATTGGTCACATGCATACATGAAATGCAACAATATAGCATCATTGATTTAAATCTAACAACTATTATCCCATAAATAAAATGTTAAAAAAAAAAAAACAGTCAGGATTGCATTCCGGGCGATGAAAATTACAAGCACATCAGTTTTTATGACTATAATTTCTCAATTACCTCGGAAGAATAACTACACATGAGATAGAGCTTAATCAGCAACAATGCGAATGAAGCTATATAATGATCAAGAACAAATTAAAAACGAAATTCGGCTAAATCACTCTACCCTCGGACGTATTCTTTGATCACATCATATAATCCATCCACACCTTCTGCCATGGGTACCACAGCTGGGATACCAAACTCCTCTTGATAACGGTGCGATAGTTCTCTCGCCTTTTCAGGGTGTAGGTATTGATTGTAGACAGTGAGTCCAATCACTTTACTTCCATACTGATGAACAAGCTCAATTTCTTCCGCTATTGTAGGTAAATAAGCTTTGAGATGCTCATAACCTTCAAAGAATTCTCGCTCCGGAGCAACTTGCAAAATGACTGATTTCGCATTGCCGGACAATAAAAACTCACTACCACCCGGGCCGGACGGATTGCGCAATGCGGATTGACCTTCCAGCAGAATCAATTCAGGATTCTCGGCTTTATCACAAGCTACTATAGATCTCTCGATCTCGCCGGAAATAAAATCATTTAATGTCGAGTCGAAAATAAAACCATGCTTGTAACCTTGCATCCATCCTGTCTGTCCGGTATATATCATTTCGGTTTTGAGACCTTTGCGATTTGTCATCTTGTATATCATTCCACAAGTAGTACGCTTGCCAAGGGCACAATCTACGCCGAGGACAGCTAAAACCTTAGCGCCGATATTGTAAATATCTCCATGCCAAAAATATAGATCTTTAATTCCTTTCGGCTTGCGTATGTCTGTGAGTTTTACACCTTTGGTATTCGCAGCAAGAGAGATTACCGGATGCTCACACAGATAATCATGAAGTCCATTCACAACATCACAACCCTTATCGATAGCTGTTAAAATGTCAGGGACAAAACTATCCGGAAGCAGTCCTCCATGTGTTGCTACACCTATTACCAATGTCTCAACTTTCTGATCCGGATGAGCCGAGAAGTAAGATTCAACAGATCCATATATCCCTATACCCAATGGTTTGCCATCCATGACCTTCCCCGCATCTTGACCGACAAATAAGTTATCTATGACAGCCAATATGTGAAACCGATCTGTGTATCTAAGCAGACCATGGCAAGTCTTAGCATTGACCGTATTAAGCTTCCCATGTGTAAGTACCAGTGCGTTTTGCTTGTTCATCATTTATCAATTGGTTAGATTATAGGGCTTACGCCCAATCCGGGGTTATCTAAAACAGGATACATGACACCATCCTTCAATACAAATCCACCATTCACAATATCTCTCGCTAAATCGAAGCTGCCATCAAGATCTATATACTTAGTGTTAGCACAACTTAACGCACTATGCAGTGCTGCCGCAATGCTTATTTTACTTTCATCCATACAGCCCCACATAAGACTGATATTTCGCATCTTGGCACAATGGGCTATTATTTGCGACTCCTGGATGCCGCCACACTTCATTAACTTGATATTGAAAATACCAAATTTCCTCGCTCCTCCAGCAAGGATTACTGCCTCCTTGGATGAATGAAGACTTTCGTCAGCGGCACACATTTCCCTAATCTCTTCTGAAAGGTCTAGCATCCACTCGTCATAGATCGGCTTAAAGGGTTGCTCAAAAAATTCCACATCATAAGACTTTGTTTGATTGTAAAAGTCTGTAAATCCTTCTACATCATAGCCTTGGTTAGCATCGACGCGTATGAGCATGCTGTTTTTAACGAGTTCTCTTAGTTTGACAAATCGCTCAATGTCCTCCCCTACCGAATGCCCTATTTTTAACTTAATTATTTTAAACCCTGCTTCAAGATATTCCCTTCCTTCTTCGAGGGTTTCTTGAACTCCTTTTATCCCAATGGTTATAGAAGTAGGAAGACCTGCGATTTTCTGACCGAGATAACTCACCACCGACACTCCTAAATACTTGCAAAAAGCGTCATGCAAGGCAATATCTATCGCTGCCAACAATGCGGGACGTTTAAGATATTTTATCCTCGATTCGGCTATGATCTGGCGAAAATTTCGTATATCCCTTCCCACGAGCCAATCATTTAGCTCATCATTACGAGCATCAAAATCACTATCAAATAACTCTCCCGTAACATGAGCTGAAGGGCTGCCCGCTCCCCATCCGTCGATCCCATCTCCGCAATCGATGTGGATGAAAAAATTCTCAATCTTGTCGTGAAGTATATATGTGATCATGTAAGGCCTCGTCAGATCCATATTTTCCTTCCAATAGCGAACCGCTTTTATCTTCATTCAACTGTGTATATCGTAATAAGTTATAGAGCCATACAAATGTAAAAAGTACATTTATATTCTTGCCACTGTGTGGGGAGCAATATTAGTATTATTCCAAAGAATAGACGAGCTAAGAAATGAATTAAGTTCTTGAATATACACCCAATTTGTTCGTTAGAGAAAGCAAACGATAAAATAGCAGGATTAAACGTCTGTTAGCTAATAAAAATGATCGTATAACTTACCTACATCACTGAATCTTCGAAATGGGCTAATTGTGCCATTATTGCACCGATGCGACTATCAAATATTGCACCTCTATGACCAGTGTTGTAAAGTGTGACCAAGCTTACTTTATCTGCATAAGTTTGCGCCAATTTCTGAGCAC
This sequence comes from uncultured Saprospiraceae bacterium, assembly GCA_964396595.1. Taxonomy (GTDB): domain Bacteria; phylum Bacteroidota; class Bacteroidia; order Chitinophagales; family Saprospiraceae; genus CAYNFR01. The sequence goes on from CAYNFR010000020.1 coordinate 42,191, forward strand.
TGTCGTAAGGTATAACTTCATCCGAAGTACCATGAAGTATCGTGACGTTACACTTCACATTAGCCAAAAAACGCAGGTTATCGAGATTATACCGAACTAGAAAATCTGGAACGAACGGCAAAATCCTATTCTTCAAATCAAGGATATTTACATAAGGTGCTACCAATATCAGATGTGAAGGATTATTGACCGAACTAATGTATGAGGCTATTCCTGTACCCAGAGAATATCCTGCTACAACTATCTCTCTCTCATCATACGATTTTAACAACACGTCATAGATATCCTGTATATCATCATACAATTCTTGCAAACTTCGTATCCTACCACCACTCTTGCCATAACCTCTATAATCTACCAATAAAACATCTTTACCATAGCCGGTAAACATATTAGCTTGCCCCTGACACCATCTCACATTGCCCCTATTACCATGAAGATAGAGTATGATACCCTTACTATCTTCACCGGATCGAAACAATCCATGTAACTTAACACCATCCCGCATCGTAAACCATCGCTCTTGTCCAAATCCAAAACGCGCATTCTCCTCAATAGGAATGGGCTTAAACAGTATCTTATCTTGAGCTAGATACAAGAACGAACATCCCAAGACATATGTCAAAACTAAAAAGATTACAATTTTTTTTATTCTTTGCATAGCCTTATTGACTTGACAATCTAACGCACATTTCAGCAATCTTCGTACTGACAATATCACTTCGTATAAGCGATAATCAGCCATTTGCCAAAAAAGCAATAGACCAATACCTCTATCATGACAATTATTTATTTCGCACATTGTTCTGCTGACCATTCTCATTCCTTCTATATTGGCGATAAATATTATTTATCATGAGTCACCCTATTTATCCTTTATTGCTTTCGCCGCTTGATCTCGGGTTTACCAAGCTTAAAAATCGAGTGCTGATGGGATCAATGCACACAGGCTTAGAAGAATCACCAGATGGGTTTAATAGGATGGCTCGGTTTTATGCTGAACGCGCCAGAGGTCAAGTAGGTCTAATTGTTACCGGGGGCATAGCCCCCAATAAAGAAGGTAATGCGCTGCCATTTGGCAATGCAATGGACAATGAAAAGGAGGCAGATAAACACAAGGTTGTTACTCGAGCAGTACATGCCGAAGATGGTAAGATATGTATGCAGATACTTCACGTAGGACGATATGGTTTTAGTGATTACAATGTTTCCGCGAGTGATACTAAAGCTCCCATTTCACCCTTCCCCGCCAAAGGACTAAGTCCTGAGGGCGTTGAGCGCACCATCAATGATTATGTTAATTGCGCGGCACTCGCACAATATGCCGGTTACGATGGCGTCGAGATAATGGGTTCCGAAGGATATCTTATCAATCAATTTATTGTTTCAAAAACAAATCGACGAACAGACGAATGGGGCGGCTCGTATGAGAACAGAATCAAGTTTCCTATAGAGATAGTCAAACGTACACGCCAGCGCGTGGGGCCGAACTTCATTATCATTTACAGACTTTCTATGCTAGACCTAGTGGCAGATGGCAGCACCTGGGATGAAGTAGTACACTTGGCCAAAGAAATCGAAAAGGTAGGAGCTACCATAATTAACACGGGTATCGGATGGCATGAAGCAAGAGTGCCCACTATTGCGACAATGGTTCCGAGAGCCGGATTTGCCTGGGTAACAAAAAGATTGATGGGGCATGTTAACATTCCATTGGTTACGACCAATAGAATAAATATGCCCCATGTAGCCGAGAGTGTGCTGGAGCAAGCTTGTGCTGACATGATCTCGATGGCACGTCCATTTCTGGCAGATGAAAACTTGGTACTTAAAGCCATAGAAAATCGTCCGGACGAAATTAATACTTGCATTGCCTGCAATCAGGCATGCCTTGATCATACTTTTGAGTTGAAGGTGTGCTCATGTCTTGTTAATCCTCGAGCATGTCACGAGACATTGCTCAATTACGATCCTGCCTCTCAAATTAAAAAAATCGCTGTCGTCGGAGCGGGACCCGCAGGGCTTGCGGCCTCTACCGTCCTCGCACAGCGTGGACATCAAGTAGATCTTTATGAGGCCTCTTCACAGATCGGTGGGCAGTTCAATATGGCGAAGAAAATACCCGGCAAAGAAGAATTTCATGAAACGCTCCGATACTACAAGAAACAAATCGAAATCCATAATGTACAACTCCATCTTGAGCATCGTGTCACAGCAGAAGAGCTTGTAGCAAAAAATTATGATGAGATCATCACGGCCACTGGTGTCACCGCACGACGTCCCCCAATCCCCGGAGTAGATCATCACAGCGTACTTACATATCAAGAAGTATTGCATAATAAAAAAATAGTGGGCAGCCGAGTAGCCATTATAGGCGCAGGGGGAATTGGATTTGATGTAGCTGAGTTCTTATCTACACCAGAAGGAAAGTCGCCTTCCCTCAATGTCGAGCACTTCATGAATGAATGGGGTGTGGACATGCACTATACGCATCCGGGTAGCTTGAAAGCACCCGAGCCCGATCCTTCCCCAAGAGAAATATATCTGCTAAAGAGATCGTCCGGCAAACATGGTAAGAACCTCGGTAAAACAACAGGCTGGATTCATCGCAGCAGCTTACAAATGAAGAATGTAATCCAGCTAGCAAATGTCCAGTATATCAATATTGACGATAGAGGTATTAGGATCAGAATTGGCGAAGATGAACAAATTTTGGAAGTCGATAATATCGTATTGTGCGCAGGTCAAGAGTCTGATAAAACGCTTAGTACAGCACTTGATGCCTATGGTATCCGTCATCACATTATAGGCGGCGCAGATCTGGCTGAAGAACTTGATGCTAAAAGAGCCATCGATCAGGCAAGTAGATTGGCGGCAAATCTATAAACATTAATCAAAAACCATAATTTTGAGTTAAATAACAAGTGATGAAATACATTGTTTACATAGCCACCATTACTTTATTTCTCCCGTGTGCGGGCATTTATAGCCAAGACTTAATAGAAAACACCAAAACAGGTAAAGTCTACAAATCACAACAAACTTTATCAGAAATACCCCGCCTAAGATCTGATTTAGACAAGAAGACTAAAAATAACAATATTCGAACAGTAGATATTTTTAGCTTTTGTAGTGACGAACCTGCATCTGCCGTGGACAATAAAGTATCTCGCGCGATTGAATTAAACTATATCGAGTCAGGTAGTAAAATTGTCAAGAATCTTCAAGATAGCGATCTTATTCGAATACCTATACCCGTATCACCTACAAAATCATTTAACCTTTTATTATATCCAATGGCCATACATGCCGAGAATTATACCGTAATGACTGGTGATGGGATATGGCTAAATGATGATCACTCTATCTCCCAGACGCTTAGTTATCGAGGGATAGTAGAAAATGATCCTCACTCCATAGCGGCGGCTGTTTATGACGGAAAGGACTGGGTGATACTTGTCTCTGATGATTTGGGTAATTACAACATAGGTCGCTCAGCAGTGAATGATGAAACATATGTACTCTATAATGATAGGAACATGAGAGAGATAAAAACTTTCGAATGTCACACCGATCAGCTTGAACCCAATCAAAACTATCATATGGAATGGGAGCCAAAAAATTTAAAAAGTGCTCCTACGCCCCAATGTCTCAATCTCTACATAGAATGCGATCACAACATGTATGTCAGACATGGCTCAAGCATAGCCAAGGTAGAAAATTATATTGCTAATCTGATCAGCGCTACCAATGCTGTCTATGCGAATTTATCAATAGATGTGCGTGTCCAAACACTTGTCATCTGGACAACACAGGATCCGTACATCTCTGCTAATAGCACCTCTGCTATGCTGACACAATTCGGAGCAAGGATTCAAAATAACTTTAATGGTGTGCTTGCCCATTTGCTATCGACGCGTAACTTGGGTGGGGGCATTGCGTGGTTAGATGTGCTGTGCAATTCCTACAACTCTCAACAAAGCTCCGGCCCTTATGCGGTGAGTGCAGCTTTAAATACTAGTTTTGCTTCCTTACCTACCTATTCATGGGATGTAGCTGTCTTCGCACATGAAATGGGACATAATCTAGGATCGCCTCATACACATAGTTGCTCTTGGCCGGGTGGAGCGATTGATAATTGTGCTCCGACAGAAGGAAGCTGCGCACCGGGACCGAAACCTTTCGCCGGAACGGTTATGAGCTATTGCCATCAGTGTACCCCCAATGCTTGCGGTGGAGGTTGTAACACATGCACTAATCCGGGTATCAGCTTATCTTCTTGGGGAGCATTGCCGGGTCAGCGAATTCAGAGTCGTGTTTTGAATGCCTCTTGTGACCCTAGTTGTAACTGTAGCAAACATGCGTTTTTGGGTAAAGCATTACTTAACGGCACTCATAGAGCCAAAGAATTAATTAGAAATCTCGGAAATAATAATCTAGTGACAAGCACTACCATCCTTAGAGCCCCCGTGGTAGAGCTAAATGGAATTCTGACAGTAAGGGCGAATGCCGTACTAGAAATACAAACTGCGGCGTGTAAAGACTAATCTTCGCTAGGCTCAAAGGATAGTGAGATGCTATTCACACAGTGACGTGTATTCTTGGGTGTAAACCGCTCGCCCATGAACACATGTCCTAAGTGACCACCGCAGTTACTACACACGATTTCTGTCCGTCTGCCATCAGCATCGACTACTCGCGTTACACTGCCGGGTATCTCGTCATCAAAACTCGGCCACCCACAGCCGGAATCAAACTTATCATCCGATCTGTAAAGGCTTTGGTCACAGCGCTTACAGCAATAAACTCCATGCTCCATGTACTTGTAATAATAACCTGTGAAAGGCAACTCCGTACCTTTATATACGATTACGCGCTCTTCTTCCGGTGTAAGTGGATTATACATATGGCCTTATTATCATGTATTTTAAACCATAATGATAAGACTAAGTTCAATATGTTTAAAGCGCAACGATCCTTTATAATTGTCGCTACTTCTTTGGTGATCCTTTCGAATGGTGAAAATAGTTGCAACAAGCTTAGCTTCGACACAGTATTCCCTGTCAACAAGAACAGAGACGTATCAATACCTACCATACCCGGACGGTGGCTTACGGGGTGGCAGAAGACTTTCTAAAGCCATGGCAATAGCATATAATCGTGGCTCTTTATGACTCTCACTGATAATGGTCAGATTTATAGGTTCTCCGTCCTCTTTAAATCCTAATGGAATCGTCAGACAAGGATATCGTGCCACTGCCGCGAATCCCGCGCTCGCATTATTCATAGACAAGACAGCATCTGCTCTATGTTCATAAAATTGAAAATAACTTTCTCCTGTTTTCTGCAATTTCAATCTCAATGCATGTAATTCTTCGTCTGATAATTCATTATTAGCAGAACTGATTAGTCGCGCTTGGCCATATGGTGCGCGTAGGAATGAATCTTGATTGTTAAAATCGACTACATCTACGACAGATTTAATATCTAATGACTGATCGCCATATTGTCTGAGATAAGTCTCCAAGTCTCTCTTCATCTCGGCAGATAAGAATAAATCAAAATCAAGTAGAGACCTGACCTCGGTTCTTAGTGTATCGATAGTGATACCTTGCTGCAAGAGACGATTCACGAAATCGACGTACAATGAATCTTTCAGAAAACTCTCAATAATAACTAGAGATAAAGCCCTCTCCTTGTCAACTGCCATAATACTTATCGGATCAAAAGCATTATTGTTATCTCGCATCGCCTTGTCACGATCATCATAGCCCATCATCGCGGATAATAAAATCATATTGTCTCTGAGCCCTTTTGTCATCGGTCCCGGAGTGTCCAATGTTGAACTTATGGGAACAATACCCGTGCGAGACAACATTCCGACCGTAGGTTTTAAGCCTACCAAAGCATTTTTTGACGAAGGTGAAAGAATTGACCCCGAGGTTTCCGTTCCTACTGCTGCCACAGCATAGTTGGCCGCGACAGCGGTGCCGCTTCCCGAGCTTGATCCTCCTGTCTCAAATATTCCTCGGCCATAGGGATTAAGTGTCTGCCCCCCGACAGCACTATAGCCAAGTGGACATCCCGCACAGAAATAATATGCCCACTCACTCAGATTTACCTTGCCTAGAATTAAAGCTCCGTTCTCTTTGAGCCTACTCACAATATGGGCATCTGACACACGATTGTTCTTTAAAGCAATAGCCCCGGCAGTGGTATTCATGCCCTCAGTGTTGATATTATCCTTGAGCAATATCGGCATTCCATAAATCGGATGATGAACACCCGCCAAATATGCTTGATCTAGGTGGATGGCTTGCTTAATGACTTCATTGTTGACAGCAATAAGCGTATTCAATGTCGTGATTGGATTACCTTCATATTTGATCATTCGGTATAAATACCATTTGGCAAGTTGTTCATAAGTGAATTCATTTCTCGCCCGCGACTGCTGCAATTGTTCTATCGAGCGCTCATAGATCAGAGGTGCGAGTTTTTTGTAATCTTTTTCGTTAAAACGACCTAGCAAGCCTCTGATATCATGCCACAAGGCGGACTTGTCTGACACCTTTGAATCGATCAATTTAAAGCGCATTCTCGCTTCCGGATTAGCTTGTAAAGCACTTATCCACGCTTCCTCAGAATATACAGTTTGGGTAGTATCGCGATGTTTATTGCCCGTACAGGCAAGACAACTTATAAGGCAAACAACTAAAAATAAGTGATTGATTTTCATTTATTTGCGTCTTGCCCCTTCAATGATTTCATCAACAATCTCTGGATTGAGCAAGGTAGAGACATCACCAATGCTATCTAGCTCGTTACTGACTACTTTACGTAATATCCTGCGCATAATTTTGCCGGAGCGGGTTTTGGGTAGTCCGGATACGAATTGAATATGGTCAGGTTTGGCGATAGGGCCTATTTGTTTGACAACTGTTTGGCGTATTTCTTCAGTGACTTTCGCCACTTCTTTTACTTCGCTTTCACAAACTACAAATGCATAAATGCCCTGCCCTTTTATGTCATGATGCACACCCACTACAGCTGATTCTACTACATCGGGATGCTCGTTAATTGCGTTTTCTACCTCTGCGGTACCCATACGATGACCGGACACATTGATGACATCATCGACCCTTCCGATCACCCTTATCCGACCCTCCTCATCTCTACGCGCCCCATCGCCGGTAAAATATAATCCCTTAAAGGCAGAAAAATATGTCTGACGGCATCTTTCATGATCTCCGTAGGTAGTCCTAAGTATAGATGGCCAAGGATACTTGATACAAAGAAGTCCCTCTACATTGTTCCCATGAACTTCCTGCCCTGAAGCATCTACTAATATAGGCTGCACGCCTGGCAAGGGGTAAGATGCATAAGTTGGTTTGGTATCCGTGATCCCTGGGAGGGGCGTAATCATAATACCTCCTGTCTCGGTCTGCCACCAAGTATCGACGATGGGCACACGCTTTTTGCCAATGTGCTGATCATACCAGTGCCACGCTTCTTCATTTATAGGCTCACCTACAGATCCCAATACTTTCAGTGAAGACAGATCATAGCCCCCAGGCCATGCATCTCCAAGCGCCATCAATGCGCGAATTGCCGTGGGTGCGGTATAAAATTGGTTCACGCGCAACTTCTCACACACTTGCCAGAATCTCCCCGCATCAGGAAAAGTAGGCACCCCTTCAAACATAACCGTCGTGGCTCCAGCCAGTAATGGCCCGTAGATGATATAACTATGTCCTGTAATCCATCCGATATCGGCTGTACACCAGAAAACATCACCATCCTGATATTGAAAAACATTGCGAAAGCTGTAGCAAGTGTAGACCATGTATCCGCCTACAGTATGTACCACACCTTTGGGTTTCCCGGTACTGCCGGATGTGTAAAGGATAAAAAGCTCATCTTCCGCATCCATAACTTCCGGAAAACAAAAAGATGCTTGATGAGGTATCAGGTTAGACCAATCCACATAGACACTATTTTCACGAACCTTGTTCTTTTCTTCTTGTGCATAGACGAGCACTTTTTTAATACTTGGGCATCCTATGCCCAATGCTTCATCAATTACTCCTTTCACATCAATCCTCTTGTTACCACGATAGTTGATATCTGAGCAAATGATCAGATCCGCCGCTGCATCATTGATCCGATCTGCCAATGCCTGCGCTGAAAAACCTGCAAAAACAACAGAATGTATTGCCCCTATACGCGCACAAGCCAATACCGCTATGGCAAGCTCAGGAATCATAGGCATATACAGTACCACCCGATCACCTTTCTCGATCCCTAGCTCTTTTAGCCCATTGGCACATTGACATACTGCCGAGAGTAATTCTCGATACGTATAGTCCCTATTAACAATATTAGGATCATTAGACTCCCAAATGATAGCGCGTTCGTCTCCTCTCTCCTCAATATGTCTGTCAAGACAATTGACCGTAATATTGGTCTTACCACCTGCAAACCATCGGACTTTGGGTTCGTCAAAATTCCAATTCAATACCTCATCCCATTTCTCATACCACTCAAATGTCTCCGCCTGTAGTTCCCAGAATCGGGCAGGATTATCGACACTTTGGGCGTAAGCCCTTTTATACTCCTCAAAATTTCTAAACTGCTCTGTCATCTCTCTTCGCTTTGTGCGTAAACTCAAAAATGATAAAATACCCAAACAATAAAAAGCAATAAACGAAATATGGCCATTTATTTTAAGCTAACTAATCAGTCAGGTGCTTTCAGGTCAAAAAATTCAGTCTATTTTTTATTATTCAAGGCCTCTTTTTGAGTGAATAGCAGAGCTATTGACGAAAAAAGAGCGGCAGTATAATAGGAAATGGGCATTGTTTGAGCGAAATTGATAACTGCTGATTGGTTACATTTTAACAAATGCATGCTTAATAGACCGATTGAAATGTATTTGATATGTATTTAGACTCTAAGATTCGTGTCCCCTTCACGAAACATCATAAAATAATGGTATACCCTTATAATGTAAGATAGAGATGTAATCGTTTTATAGACAAATCCCGCAACAATGCGCTTCATTCCCCTTATTACGCTCTGTGTTTCCGTACTCTTTCTTGCATCTTGTAATACAAAAACCAAGGTTCTAGAAGAGCAAGTCGCCATGCTCAAAGACCAACTGGAACATCATCAATCCACTAACACCAATTTATTGGACAGGATGGCAGAACTTTCTGTCATAAATCAATCCGATGCCGTCAGCATCAAGCAATCACTCGAAATGCTCAATCGTCAGAATGACTACATTACCGATCTTAGCACCAGGATAACACAAAAAGATTCGATTAATCTCGCATTAGTGACTAATCTCAAGAGATCGTTGATCGACATTGATGATCAAGATATAGCTGTGGAGATCAAGGGAAGTGCCGTATTCGTATCCATCGCCGATAAGCTTTTATTTAGTACAGGTAGTACACGCGTATCTGCCAAGGCCAAAGAGGTCCTCGGCAAAGTAGCCGCCATCATCAATGACCATGCTGATCTTGATGTCATGGTCAAAGGGCACACGGACATCGTACCTATCAAAAATGACCGCTTGACAGACAACTGGGATCTGAGTGTACTGAGAGCAACTAGTGTGATCAGGATATTACAAGATGATTTTTATGTAGATCCGACACGATTGACTGCTGCCGGTAGATCCATGTACGAACCCAAAATCCCTAGAGATGACGCTGCAGCACTCAGTGCTAACAGACGCACCGAGGTGATTCTGACTCCCGGGCTGGCTAAGTTCTTTAATCTACTTGAGCTGCCCGCTATACAAGATTAGCTTTTGCGTGGCTGTAAGCCTTTATAAAATGCAACTAACAATACAATACCGCCACCGATAAGCGTCTGCACATCCGGACTCTCGTCCAAAAAGAAATAAGCCCAAAAAATCCCGTACAAGGGTACTACACCTGCCATTAATCCGGCTGTATTTGCTGTAAAATGTCTCAATCCTCTCACATATAGCGTATGCCCACACACTGTGGTCACAACGCTCAATAAAAGTAATTTCCACCAGTCAATATCTATATCCCCTACTCCTAAGACAAATATCGTCGGTAGTAACAGCATTGAGATAATGCTCATCTGCAAGGTCATAAAAGCAAAATCATCATAGCGAGCGCTCAACTTACACACATAGATATTGCGCAGACTATAAAATAATGCCGAAATCAACCCTAACACAATAGCCCATGTATATTCGTGTGATATATCAAACTCCGGCATCATAATCACCACACCTACAATGACTAAAAACCCCAATAATACATCTTGACTATATAAACGTGTCTTCAATATCATCGGCTCCAGAAATGTCGTCATCATCGGAAAAGTATATAGGCTGATCAAAGCAATGGCAACATTAGAATAATCTAGTGCAAAAAAATAAGTCAGCCAGTGACCCGCTAGAAAAATCGATACTATCCAGACATCCTTATGATCGCCTGCGTGTATACGCAATGACATACCACGTACCAACTTGCTTATGAACAACATGATCACCGCAGCGAAAAAAGCTCTATAAAAAATGGCTATAAAGGAGTTCGTTAAGATCGCCCGACCCAGCACACCTGATGTACTCAGCAAAATTATTCCCACATTAAATATCAACAATTCGCGTCGCTGATTCACCTTTTTCTGTTGTGGCGGCAATTTAGAATTATATCACGTTAATTGTCGCAGGATTATTTAGATAAGCCTTAAAACCTCACGCGTATTGACGGTGTCAGGTAACAGGTGTGAGGCATCAGTGTGTTATAATTGTTGCATCTCGAAAGACCAGTCTGTTTGGCTGTTTTGAAGGCTAGGTCTCTGTGGCAAGACTAAAAAGAGAGCTGACGAGAAGCCGACGGCGGTGACTGAAATAAGGCTGACAACTAGATGCCTCCGCCCGCACAGCTTAAAAAGCTGAGGAGATATTAAGCTGCCTTTTAAGGACGAATTTGTGGTAGTCATTCAATTATTCCGGGCGTAACCCTGAGCTAGATTAATTTATCCTTTCAGGCTAGGCAAAATATACTACGACGATTCACTTTTTTTTTTGCAAAAGATGTCTCGTTAGGAACTTAATGTCGGTAGAATTCTCCATCAATAAGTGATTTTCGCGCCTTTAGGTACGATATATACATATTGGCAAAATCAATCAGCTATCCGATTTGACATTAGTTGTCATTTGTAAAGGAGCTTGTATGTTGTCCGCATATTTCTCCCGGAGATAAGACAGATGGACACGGAATGTCACCCCTTTGGGGGGTCTCTTATTGTTTTCTATGCGAACATTGCTATCATCCTGTCATCCCATCGCGATTATGTATTTTGTCGACTTTGAATTTTAATACATGCCGATAAATTACGATTTAATGACAGAACTTCTCAAGTGACTAAGCTACCTTATAGGTAGTGTGTCCTCAGTGTGGTTCTTATTTTGGTTAACAATATTTACAATACTTCGCTCCGACTTATCATAAAAGGCTTGCATGTAGACGCGGCATCATGTAGAGTTCAACATTCTGACACACTACCCTCCTTGCTGCTACAAGTTAAGTCGCCATCACACATCTTGCCCCTGCAATCACATCAACAGAATTCTGAAGAATACCTACACGCGTTTTGCGAATGACTTAGCGCGCTTTGCGTAAGAAAACCCTCCGCCAAGTCTAGCCTAAGTAGTATCCTTGGTGATTATGCCTTTGTGAAACTTGTGCTTCCTTCGCGAGACTTTGGAATAACTTAACAACAAAAACAGCTATGAAGCCACCAACAATCCCAGTAGGAGGGTCTAAAACTGAGAAAGCCTTTTATAAAAACCACATCCGAGAACAATTAAATCCGAAAATCAACAAGCAAGCCCTAGCGGTGTGAAAGCTTAATGTGAACTAAGGAAGGTTGACACATATCCGCTGAAAAATGATCACTTCTATTCATCACCATGGACTTTTTACCAAAGATCTTATGACAGCCTTTGAAAATCAGCCCAATTCATTATCCGATAACATCACTGTTTCGACCCAAGAGATTACTAATAACTACTGCTTCCCCCGATCTCCTTACTGAGGCAGCCCAAATCAAAAAAATTAAGGGGTTAAATAAAAAAACAGCATGTTTTTTTCGCACAAGATATACGCGGTCAGCAAGTATATCCGTGGGCAGCAGATATTCCTTCAGTTAAAAAGGTATCCCAAAATTAACATACCCCTGATACCTAAAAAAGAATGTAACTTCTCAATCCATCGGCTTAGTTCTCTAAATCTTAGTGATATATTTATGCTCATTTAAAAACACATCCATGACTAGACACTTCATACTTTTCAGCATATGCTTTTTCTTTCTCCCTATTATTCTTTTTGGCCAATCTGATGAAGTGCTGGCGCAATTTGAAGAACGAAGTTTCCTATCGTCAAGCGGACATGTCTTGCCATACAGGCTTTTATCCCCAGACAAATTAAGCCCAAACAACAAACTACCTTTAGTAATATTCCTTCATGGGGCGGGTGAGCGCGGCAATGATAACAAAAAGCAACTCCTCCATGGTGGTGAGCTATTTATGAATAATTTAGATCAATATCCTGCAATCGTTGTATTTCCGCAATGCGGCGAAAACAGCTATTGGTCGCGTGCAAGTGTCGATCGCAAAAAAACACCCTTACAGTTTGACTTCAATTACGCTGCAGACATGACACCCGATCTAGAAGCCGTTAACCAACTCATCACCCGTCTGATCAAAGAATACCCGATTGACAAAAAAAGAATTTATATAGCAGGACTGTCTATGGGCGGTATGGGTACATTTGAAATAGTCCACCGTTTTCCGAAACAATTTGCAGCAGCTATGCCTATCTGTGGTGCTGGAAGTAGTGCATCTTACACCAAGAAAGCTAAAAAAGTTCCTTTCTGGATTTTTCATGGTGCAGATGATGTCGTAGTCTCCGTAGAAGAATCCCGCAAAATGGTCAACGCCCTTCAAAACTTACAATACAAAGTCAAATACACCGAATACCCCGGTGTCAATCACGACAGCTGGACAGATGCATTTGCTGAAAAGAATTTTTTGAAATGGATGTTTGAGAGGAAGCGGTGAAGATAGGGCACGACTCAAATAGGCTTTTTATTTCAGGTAACAGTTCAGTATCATATTTGTCTGGATATTATGACGAATCAGCTACAAGCAATATTACTTAAAAAATGCCAGCTTCCTATTCTCTTACCTCTCTCTTTTAGACTCGTATAGAGACGAGACTATTCATCCAAAAAGAAGGATGCTTTATATCCACTTGACTGATTTTTCAAGCTGAAAGCATCTTACTACTTAGTCACCTATGATTAAATCGTCAAGAAGTGGCCACTATAGAAACATGCTGGCGTGCCATCATTCTGAGACGACATCAGTAATGGCCAATATGAAAATTGGCAGCAAGTCACCCTCGCTGCCAATGAAACTGTATGAATGGTTAATTATAAGCTTAGTTGCCTTGCTTCAATCTACTCTGTACATCATCCAAGCCTGTATCTCGATTTCTGGACTTAGCAGATGCACCACTGCCAAAATTGTAGCTAAAACTCATCCTTACACGTCTACTATCCCACCTGCCATTCACGTTCATATTTAGCCCTCCAAACAAACTGCTACCATAAAACACATTCGTCTTAAATATATCGTCAATATTTACAACGATACGTGCCTGGTCGTTGGCAAATTTCTTGCTGATTCCCGCCCCCGCAGCCCACATCGCGTTCATTACAAAAGTACTTTCCCAAATCGAAGGGGATTGATACCAGCCCGATACTTCTGTAGACCATCCTTTACCTAATAGCAGGGTTTGCTGGTGATATGTATTCATAGTAGTGATACTAAGGTCAATTTTTCTACCATCGTCAAAATCCGCACGATTCTGCGTATGACTAGCGTTGAGACTGGTGTAAAGATTCCATTTGTTGCTGATATTGATCGGGCTGCTGACACTAGCACTATATATCTTGCGATATGCCAGATTATCCCAAGTCAGATTACTTCCTTTTTCATTTTCAATATAGATGATTTGCGTTATCACGTTATCCGTATGACTGTAGGATAAAGTAGATGTCAAAATAGAATTGAAATTGTGCGTAATCTGCAGACTATTCGTGTACTCGGGATTCAAAAAAGCATTACCTCGCCGAAAAGTCAATTCATCCAGCTGAAACTCAAATGGATTTAAGTCACTGTAATCAGGTCGATTAATTCTTCGCGCTAAACTGAGTTGGAAAGAATGCTTGTCATTCATCCTATAGCTAATACCCAATGAAGGAAAAAAGTCCAGATACTCTCTTTTCACAGATTTATCGCTATTAGCATCTTGTGACTCGAGTTCGCCGAGGGTATTGCTATACTCCATCCTTAATCCACTATTTACGCCTAGTTTACCTAAAGTGAATTGATATATACCATATGCAGCCTGCACCCTCTCGCTATAGACAAATTGATTACTTCTGTTCATATTTAATATCTCAACACCATCTTCTATATTGTAAAAATCAAGCGTATTATCTGTATTAATGTGAGTACTTTTTAGTCCTACAGAAAGACTAGCCGAATTAAACTTATGTTCGTAGTCAAGCTTCGCAATGTTCATTTTGATGGTAGTCGGCGTAATATTGCGAATATCAAATCGACTTGTCACATGCATTCTATCGGGGGTGTAATAAGCATTCGGAGAGAAAGCATTCGCATAACTATTGTAGCGACTTGTGTTAAGATCAATTTCCAGGGTATTTGACTTAGTAGGCTTGTAGGTATAATTAGCATTGAGATTGAGCATATTATTATTACCGTTCACAGTCCCATCATTGATTAACAAGGAGTCAATTCTTGTCAGGTCCGGAGAGCCCAATCTTGTTAAACTATTACCTTGATGGTCATTGTGGTAATCATTGTACTCGCCAATTAGTCCAAAAGTACTCTTATCATTGAGGTAGTAATCCAAATTAATTTTTGAAAAATAGCCCTTATATCTTGAGTTGTTTAACGTATGAGATTGAATTCCCAACCCATTCTGAATACGGTAAATATCATTAAAATTCTGCCAATCTTGTTGTGAAGCACCCGCATTAGCGGCAATGTTTATTTTGTCCTTGCGGTAGCTTACATTAGCACCTACCCTACTACCAAATGTCAAGCCCTGCCTAAGACTGGCATTAACGCCACCATTTATGCCTGCTTTTTTGCTCTTCTTTCGCTTGATATTAATAATACCAGCAGTGCCCTGTGCATCATACTTTGCAGAAGGATTGCTGATGATTTCGATAGACTCGATATCGTCTGAAGACAGATTTCTTAAATAATTGACCAGATCATCGCCCCGCAGTGGAGATATCTTGCCATCGATATAAATAATGGTTCCGGATTTGCCTAGAACACTTATTCTATCATTATTATCTACAAGGACGCCAGGTGCTTTACGCAATAGATTTAACACATCATCCCCTGAGGCTAGAACACTATTTTCTACATTGAGCACAAGCATGTCAGGTTTAACTTCCAGCAAAGGTTTTGTCGCTGTAATAGTGAGCTCCTGCAATGTCACACCTGAAGACATAAGTTCAATATTTCCGAGATTAATAGGGGACTCTCCTACTTCAAGTACTTCGCTGAAATAATCGTCCAAGCCTAGAAAAACCACATGCAAGAAATATTTGCCCGGTGCTATTTCATCAATTGAAAACCCACCTTCATCATCAGAATAAGTAAACTTCACCAGACTAGAGTCAACATGCGTCTTAAGTAAAACATTCGCAAAACTCAGTGGCTGTCCGCTCTCGGTTAATACACCACGTACTTCTGTGGCATTCATTCGCATTCCTACACTTATCAACAAAACAATAATCCACGATCTCATAACATAATCTTTTAATAAACAATTAACTAAAAGACTACCCGTCATCATAAAGTGTTACACAATTGATGATGACTATAGAGAGACCATCATTTTTATCCGACGAACGCTACAAAGATCATGGATGAGATCGTCAAAAACACACAGGGTTGCAGGGACATTGAGTTCAATATCTCTACTACCATTTAGCCATACCCTTTACATTACCATATAATTCGAAATGATGTATATTGTTAGCGAATCACGCAATACACTATAAATTACCCCTTCTCAAAGATCCGATGACCAATTAATGAAAGACATTTGGCGATTAATCAAATTAGAATGTAAGGTTTAGAACTTTATCTCCCAAAATGAAAAAAGAATTGACCTCTGTCACAGTATGGCAGTATTCACATCTATCTTTTCCTGAAGCTATACACTCTGCGCCCATCTCTTGACTGCCAATGCAGCACCCCATCATCATAGTAATAGATATTGCCTCTGTTATCGCGAAACTCGTTGTCGCTATATCTGTCATAGTACGTCCATACACCTCGTGGCTGCCGGGCTCTGTACCCATTGCCAAAGGGCTCTATGTCAAGATATAAATTATGATCGCCACAGTACCATGTACCACCTATGTTAATACTGAGCCGTGGAGCCAATGTCCTGCCATATCCATAAATGGCTGATCCTCTTGAGAGTACAATAGGTCTGTTGCGATTACGTCGCCATTGGATACGGTGACTATCGAGAGCATAGAAGGCTCTTCCAGCACAATCATCAAACACCCCGCTTCCCATATGATAATAAGTGCGCCATTTGCTTGCCCTACCTGAAATAGAGATCTCCCTCGCCTGTAGATTATTGCGGCGTCTTCTGACTTCTAAGCGTGGGGCATCAAATTCATCATACCAATAACCCTCAATTGATCGATAACTATTAATAGCGGATGTGAATTCAGTAGGTAATAAAGCAAGCCAGCAGAGTAAGAATAAAGCTCTCATGTCTGTTAAATTTAAAAATGATTAATAGCCCCCTAAATTCGTAGGTTAATTTGTTAAAGTCTTTTAGGGAAGTATTAAAGGATTCTTAATGTGATAAAGACGACTTTGATCCCTGCCGAAATGATCGTCGAGGTCTGTTCTAAAATCATGACATGGTAAGTCATCCCTAATTATTAATTCCCTATCTTATGCTAGTATTTTAACACAGATAATCCACTTCAATAACATACCGAACCATGTCAGAAAAATACTAAGGAAAATATCGAAATGAATCAGCTAGATTGAAAAATTGGAATTATGGTAATGATGCGGCCTATTATATTACCATATGTACCAAAGAAAGTGAACCATACTTTGGTGAGGTAAAAAAATGGAAAAATGCATGTTTCGCCGACAGCTGCCGTTCCCCACGTATTATGGCATGAAATACAATACCATGTATAAATTTTTATATTGAGTCAAATGGTGGTGATGCCAGATAACATTCAAGGATTATAAACTTTAAATGGGAATCGTAATGATTAAAAAAAATGAACGAATGTCCGCGATTTCACCAAAATAAAATACCGTTTCATCGATCATGCGTTCCTACAAATCATCAGTTGCCCAATATTGTAATTGGTTCGTATTACCATTCGCATGGCAATCCCGTTTCCATGATAAAATTATCAGAAATAATGAATCCTTTTAACGAATGTCCCAATACATTATTAATAACCCCTCTCAATGGTCTGATGACAAGTTTCAGCAGTAGTCATGTTACATATGACAGCATTTCGTTTTTAGACACATCTAATAGAAGTACATACTATGCACATTGGGCGTCAGCCCTAGACATTTTATCATATCATAGAGCACAGAAGTTTTACTCGCTGGTATTGTCCCACACATTATTAGACCTGTCGGAGTCCATCATCCGGAGGGAAGGATCGATTTCTATTCTCTCAATCTGATCTAATGGCATGTCCAACTCAAATTGATATTCCGGATGCGTCCATGGCCAGTCTTTTCCGAGTATATACTGCATATCTGCATGCTCGCGGGGTTTCTGACCGCGCATCATCTCAAGAGGGATATTGACAAAAGACTTGGTGCCATCTCGATAGGTAACTACCACGTCCAGTGGCATGGGCATTCGCCCGATCTTGTTAAGTATCACTTGAGTCCGGGCGTTGAGTGAGTTGACCGCAGCAATACCGTAATCCGGCATGTGCGTACTGTACACAAAATACGCGTGAAACCAATCTAGCTCCAGCCCCGATTCTTTTTCCATGACACGAAGAAAATCGATAGAATTGGGGTGTTTAAATTTCCATGTGTTGTAATACCGCAATAAGGCGCGATCAAATGCCGCCTTGCCCATAATGTATTCGAGTTGAACAAGACAGACGGCTCCTTTGACGTAGGCCGCTACGCTATAGGCTTGATTCGTATTAAAATGATCCGCGTGGGTGCTAAGCGGCTCGTCGAGTCCTGTAGCATTAAATCGGACATAACCCTGAACACTGTTTATGAGAGGATTGCTGACTGGTTCGCCAGGTAACAGTTTTTCGACTCTCAGATGGTTCATCACTTCCGCTGAGGCGAAGGAAGTAAAACCTTCGTCCATCCATCCATAAAGACTTTCGTTGGTCGCAAGTACCATCTGATACCAGCTATGCATCCATTCATGAACGGACACCCCTACCAGACTACTCAATGGCCTAACTCCCGTTATCAAGGTCCCCATAGGGTACTCCATTCCACCGTCTCCTCCCTGAATAAAGTAATATACCGGATAGGGATATTTGCCGTATCGGCGATTCATAAATTTAAGAGCAGCATCCATGATCTTCGGCAACTGTTTCCAGTTGGGTGTGGTAATCTCACCCGGTTGATAGACGAAGAATCCTTTTGTACCATCGTAAAACTCATATTGATCCACGACGTAATCAGGGTCTGCAGCCCACATAAAATCGTGAACATTTCGCGCGCGATATTTCCATGTCTCCTTGCGCCCTCTCGGCTTTACCACTTTGTCCGAATATCCACGACCCACATCTCGTGCGTTAAGCAGCTCACCGCCTGCTGCGACGATATAGCTGTCATCAATTTTGATTTCGACCTCATAATCACCCCATATACCATAAAATTCACGTGCGATATAGGGGTTAGCGTGCCATCCCTGGTAGTCGTATTGGCACATTTTGGGATACCATTGTGCCATGGAGTAGGCAATCCCTTCATCACTGTCTCTGCCTGATCTTCTTATCTGAAGAGGTACTTGGGCCTGCCATTTCATATCAAATCTTGCTCGCTTGCGCGGCATAATAGGCTCGTTGAGCGTGACTTCGAGGATAGTTCCTACAACTTCGTATCGGACGGGCTTACCATTCTGTTTTAATTCATCTATACGTTGAAAACCTATCTCGTGATCTTGTAGCTTACTGATTCTATCTGCCACACGTCTATCCGCGTCTGCTATCGTCCTGCTGCGTACATCCATCATACTATTGGGCTGGAATGCATTGAAGTACAGATGATAAAAAACCTTGTATAAGGTATCCGACGAGTTATTCCAATATTGCAGGGTCTGCTCACCATCATAGCGATGGGTCTTGACATCAACATCAATTTTCATCTTGTAATTGACCCGTTGCTGCCAACGCTCTGGCTGTCCATAAACTGTGAAAACAATTAGCAACAAGCATGTGGTGAAGAAGTATCTGTTCATTTGGATAGACTTTACGTTTTGAATTTCTGACGAGTAAAGATATTATTTCAGTTCAATTCACCCAATGCCCCATAGAGAATCTTAAAGCTCTGTAGATTCTCAGTAACTATAACCGAGGATATCTGAGGTCGATGCTCTTCATATTAATATTTATCAGCATATTTGTGCTTTAATAACCCGACGTATGTCCCTGAGATTTCAACTATTCTGCGGCTTAATATTATTCCTATTCGCCTGCAGTCCGGCTAGCAAGCATCGCACTCATTCACTTACACAAGAAGCACGAAAACTGAACGAGATCATCCCGTTACCGTCAGAAATATTGCCACAAGGTGGCACGTTAGATATCTCTCGCGGGATATTTGCGAAGCAACCGGAGCTAGTCCCCGGATTCATGGCATCCGATATAGTAAGCGCCAACGGAAAAGTACCTCTGACCATCAAATGTCGTAATACCGCGCCGGAATTAAAGAATCCTTCACACAGTGAATATGAACTTAGTATTACTTCCGGCGGGATCAATATTGAGTGTAGGGACTATCCGTCGCTGGTTCATGGTTTACAAACATTGCGACAGGTCATAGCACTGTATCCAAGTACTGCCATCCCGACCATGACGATCAATGATCATTCGCGTTATCGCTGGCGCGGCTTGATGATAGATGTGTCTCGTCATTGGATTCCCATGTCTGATCTTAAAGAGCAAATCGACTTGATGTCGCTGTACAAAATGAATGTGCTACACTTACACTTAAGTGATTATCAGGCATTTAGAATAGAGTCTACAGCGTATCCGAATCTACATGAACTGGCCTCAAGAGGCCAATATTTCTCACAAGACGACATGCGATATTTGATAAATTATGCGGGGCAGCGGGGTATCGTAATCGTACCTGAGTTTGATATCCCGGGTCATGCTACCAGCTGGTTAGTCGCCTACCCATTTCTGGCGGCTCGTGATACTGCGTACACATTACGCGACAACTTCGGTGTATTCAGAGATGCCATGCACCCGCTTGACAAAAGTGTAGATGGATTTTTATCTCGCTTTTTTGAGGAAATGGCACGCCTCTTCCCTTCTGATTATATTCATATCGGCGGTGATGAAGTACTACCAGCAGATTGGATGCAGAATGAAGACATTTTAACACAGATGGAGCAACTCAAATTGAAAACAGCGCAAGATATCCAACTGGTCTTTAACTATAAATTACAAAAAATTCTGGCGAATAATGGCAAGAAAATGATTGCCTGGGACGAGTCGCTCAATCCTCAATTCGCCGGTAAGGGTGTTGTTATCCAATCATGGCGTGGCCCGGAACTCACAGCCAAGTCGATCAGCCTGGGAATCCCAACAATTCACTCAGCGGGCTGGTATCTGGACCACAAACAACATATCAAGGATCTGTACAATGTAGAGCCGACGGACGACTCATCAGAGCAGCGCGTCGTGGTAGATTCTAATCGTTGGGAGATTTATCAGATGAACGTTAGTTTTCGAGGAGAGACATTCCCGGCTCAATTATTCTTGTTTGGTACGCCTGAAAGTTACGCGGGATATCTGATGATGGCCGACAAGCTATCCGGCTTCTCTAATGTGACAGAGCGTGATGGAACGGTTTCGTTTAATGTCAAGAACAGTTTTGGGGACATGAATGCTGCATTTGACTTAAAGAACAAAAACGCGCTGGTGGGCAGCCTGCGCATATCGTTGTTTGGGCTGCCGGTAACAGGCAAGAAAGTCGGGGGGCATGACATGCCCAATGGGATGCCTTTGCCGAGCTGGAAACCTACTCCCCCTCTTCGTGAAGAAGATAAAGCCAATATCATCGGTGGTGAAGCATGTGTATGGACAGAGGTCATAGACCGGCACACATTGAAGAGTCGAGTATGGCCTGCGGCAATGGCTATCGCCGAAAAACTATGGTCACCACAAAGCCACACCACCAGCAACACGACAGATTTTTACCGAAGGGTGTTGAGTCATCAAGAAAGCTTTCTCAAGTCATCAACGATCCATCAATTCCGGCATGATTGGGTAGCACAGTTCGAGTTGTCCTCAACGCTTGAGATGAAACTCCTACAGTTTATCAACTTGCTTGAGGAATCAAAATTTTATCATCGCCTGACAGCGAATCCTGAAATGTCTATCCATACACCGCTGAATGAACTCGCGGATGCGGCAAGTCCAGAATCACTGAGCTCTTATCAATTCGTGCAGACATTGAATCAATTAAACGACGATCCTGATAATATTGAGCATCGATTAAGCATAGGCGCTACCCTCTCCGAATGGGCAGCTCTATATGATGAATTAAAAGAAACATTCAACTCTCATCCTCAGCTTTCCGTTAACGAGATATACCTTATAGGCTTATCTGATCTTTCTCAGTTAGCTATCCGCCTCCTCAATGGAAGCGGGTTGACCGAAAGTGAACTAGCCTACTACAACAGACTTAAAGCAGCATTGTCTCAACAGCAGAATTCAATAATCCTTGCTCCTGCTAAGTCACTCAGCGCGTTTATTGACAAGAATATCGTAGAAATGTAGTAGGTGAAGAGAAAGTTATCGCTTCGTATCACCTATGCCAATTGTTGAGACTCTCTATCATCAATTTTCTTTTAAAATATCTATATATAATAACAATTACAATAAATACAAGAATATACATATTTCTTGTCCATGACTGATCTAGATATTGTGAATGTGTCATCCAATGGGCTTCAACTATTTCACGATTAAAAACATCAGTCGAATTATAATATATTGATATAAGTTTTCCTACAATATACAAATAAAAAATGGCGTAAAGAATAATAGATCGAGCCTTAAGAAATCACTGTCGACCAAGCATCAAGTTATGCACATTACTACACCTTTAAAATCCCTTGAAGGGAATTTGGCATTGAAATGAGTAAAACTGGCACTCGTTGTTCCCTATAAATTACAAAATAATCTAGATAATATGTAGAATGAAGCTAACTAAGATCTGCAAATAAATCAATTACTAAAAGATGCATTTATGAATTGAATCTAAT
>CAYNFR010000021.1:0-64687 GCA_964396595.1 uncultured Saprospiraceae bacterium
ATCAGATTTCGGCTCTGAGGGTTGGGGGTTCGAATCCTCCCGCGGTCACACTTCATAATACTGTGGTAGCAGTAGAGAAAAATCTTTTCTGCTTTAGCAGCTCATGAACTAATCAGTTACGAGTAATTTCACTCAAGGCATCTTACTGTTTATCCACTCAAAACATACTATATTTTAACAGCATGTCTGATTTTTTTACCACCATTGATACGACATGTGAAGCTCTATATCGAGAAAAAGGATCAAAATTCGTGGCTTATGGTTATGCTATCCGAGATACAGTTGATGTAAGTGAGTATTTGTCTGCATTGAGGAGTCTCCATCCCAAAGCCACTCACATCTGCTATGCCTATCGTCTCGGGGTTCATGGCGAAAATTATCGCGCTAATGACGATGGTGAGCCATCCGGGACAGCGGGTCTTCCGATACTCAATGAAATCACTAGTCATGGATATTCAGGGATATTGATCGCTGTGGTGCGCTACTATGGTGGTACAAAACTCGGTGTTCCGGGATTGATTAACGCATATAAAACAGCCGCAAAGGAAGTTCTTTCTTCTTGTGAACCAAAAGAGATAGTATTGACTGACAAGCTTACCATAACGTGTTCCCTGAATGACATGGGTACGCTTTATAACTCTATCAAATACGCGGGATGTAAAGTCGTGGAAACTCGATATGACAATACGCATGTGCATATATCCTTAGAACAACGTAAATCACTATTTGTAGAATCTCTCAAAAAACTGATAGCCCATTACGAAGGCGTTGACAAAGAATATATCCCGGATAATTTTCAATATGGCAGCTTAAAGGTGGAACTTGGAAAATAGAAAAATAAGGGTATATCAAGCAGAGTTTCGCCAGAATATAAAGCTAGCCTACCCCATCATGCTAGGTCAGATAGGGACAATACTTGTCAGTTTCGCTGACAACGTGATGGTTGGGAAACTAGGGGCTATTCCGCTAGCAGCCGTATCTCTTGCCAATGCCATTTTTATTCCCATAACGGTAGTCGGGATGGGTATTTCATTCGCTTTGCCACCACTGGTAGCTGAGGCATCAGGTAGAAGCAATGAAAGACGGATCAGTCGCTATTTTAAACACAGTCTTGTGGTGAATCTCGTGTATGCATTATTGAGTATGCTTGTTATCGAATTAGCCCTACTAGCATTACCGTACATGGGGCAAGATGCAGAGGTACTCAGTCTGGTCAAACCCTACTTGCGTGTATCCTCTATTAGTATGATCCCCATCATGATCTTCCAGACACTCCGATCGTACACGGATGGATTAGGGAAAACTTTACCGGCTATGTACGCGATGATAGTGGGCAATGCCTTTAATATATTGTTGAACTATATATTCATTTATGGTAATTGGGGTGCACCGGCACTAGGTGTTACAGGGGCAGCCTTGGGCACCTTGGTAGCTAGGATTATCATGCTTGCAGCCATTATGTGGATAATCCGATATACGCCTATGCTGGTTAAACATATTGTTTCGGCAAATTATAGAGAATATCATCAGCTTATCTTTGTACGTGTACTTCGTCTTGGTATTCCTAGTTCGTTACAGATGTTTTTTGAAGTTACGGCTTTTGGAAGTGCTGCCATAATTATGGGGACCTTAGGGGCGAAAGCCTTGGCGGCACATCAGATAGCCTTGAATCTAGCATCAATGACTTTCTTGATATGCACAGGTCTGGGAATGGCTGCTACTATCCGCATAGGACATGCTCTTGGCAGAAAAGACGATGTGGCTGTGCATCGCGCAGGTATATCTGCCTTGCTTCAGGTCAGTTCTTTCATGTTAATAGCTGCCGTATGCTTTGTTGTTTTTCGTTATACCTTTCCGCTGATATACATTAATGACATGGATGTTATTGATATAGCTGCCGTATTATTGATAACGGCCGCAATCTTTCAGATACCTGATGGTGTTCAGGTAACGGCTCTAGGTGCGCTCAGAGGATTACAAGATGTTATGGTTCCGTCGATCATTACCTTTGTGGCCTATTGGCTTATCGGGCTGCCATTCAGCTATATGGCTGCCAACTACTGGAATATGGGGCCGACTGGTGTCTGGATCGGACTGGTATTGGGATTGACGTTTTCGGCGCTGATGTTGACCTTGAGGTTTTATCAAAAGACCAAAATTGCAGATTTCTCATGAAGACAGGTTTAGTAGGTATAACCGGTGGTATCGGCTCAGGAAAAAGTTTATGTGCCGATATTTTCAAACAACTCGGTGTTCCGGTTTTTAATAGTGATACAGTTGCCAAAGAAATAATGGTAAACGACCTTCATGTTATCCAACAAATAAAAGAACTATTCGGCGATGCCGCTTACGATAGCGAAGGAGAACTTAACAGAAGCTTCTTATCTCAACAGATCTTTTCGAATAGTGAACGCTTACAACAGATGAACCAAATAGTACATCCTGCTGTCCGAGAGAATTTTGCTATATGGGTAAGGAGCCACGATGGATCACAATATGTCATCCAAGAGAGTGCCCTCCTTATCGAAACAGGAAGTTATCGTCTCTTTGATCAGCTCATCGTGGTGGATGCACCGGAGAACGTACGCATCAGACGTGTCATGAATCGTGATAAAATATCAAAAAAGGAGGTAGTCCAGCGCATCAGTAAACAGCTGGATCAAGACCAAAAGCTTGCATTAGCTAACCATATAATTGTCAATAATGGTAGGCAAGGACTCATGAAGCAAATAATTGAAATACATCTCGCACTTCAGACATTTTTTTCTGACGTTTCTCACGGGTAAGCTAAGCGTCCTTTGCCCAGTATAGTTCGGGTATCTGGCGGGATAAGGAGAGGCTTCTGGACAAGACAAAAAAGTAGTCTGATAGACGATTAAGATACATCACCACATTCGTCACTTGCTCGTTATCTATTTCTAGCGCTACTACTCTTCTTTCTGCGCGCCTACATACCGTGCGACAGATGTGAGCACGAGCTACAATTTCATCTGCAGGAGGAAGGATAAACCGGCTTAGAGGCGATAGCTTTTCTTGAATAAGATCAATTTCGGTTTCAAGTGTATTGATGTGATCTAACTCAATGGTCGGATAGTTTTCAATAACCACATCCCCTAATGCAAGAATGGAGCCGATATTAAACAGCCTGTGCTGCACAGTGGTAAGAAAAGACGTATTCTCTCGGTCTCTAACTCCTGCTGCAAGTAATGCGATAAAGCTGTTAAGTTCATCTACTGTCCCATATGCTTCGAGTCTTAGGTCATATTTCTTAATGCGCTCGCCACTTACCAATCCACTCGTGCCGTCATCTCCTGTCTTCGTATATATTTTGGGCATTATTTTATATTGTAAAGATGGGTAGGGTCATGGGCTCTGATGATATTGTCGTTTAAGGTATCAGATTCGATCAATCCATCACGTAATCTTATCACCCTATGTGCATGCAAGGCAATGTCCGGCTCGTGAGTGACTAGTATGATCGTATTGCCCATGTCATGAATCGTCTCGAAAATGGACATAATTTCAATACTTGTTTTAGTATCGAGGTTACCAGTCGGTTCGTCAGCCAGAATAATAGCTGGATTATTGACAAGCGCACGCGCTATGGCCACTCTTTGTCGTTGTCCGCCGGAGAGTTCATTGGGTTTGTGATCCATCCTATCAGTCAGGCTCACTTTAGAGAGAGCCATTTCTGCCATATCTGTTCTTTTTGCTTGAGGTATACCCGCATAAACTAGTGGTAGAGCGACATTTTCGAGAGCTGAAAGCCGAGGTAAAAGATTAAATGTCTGGAATACGAATCCGATCTCCTTGTTTCTTATTTCAGCGAGATCATCATCATCCATCTTGCTCACATCTTCACCATTGAGAATGTATTGACCAGTGGACGGGCTGTCTAGACAACCCAATAAGTTCATTAAGGTTGACTTCCCTGAACCTGAAGGTCCCATTAGCGCAACATATTCATTTTTGTTAATGTCCATGGAGATCTGCTTAAGTGCGTGTACAGATAAGCTGCCCATCCGATAGGTCTTCGAAAGATCTTTAATACTGATAAGCTGTGTCATAAGCGGTGATTGTTATTTAATGAATTTGGGTACAGCAAAAAATCCATCAACATTAGAAGGGGCATTGGCCATGGCTTGATCATTGGTTAATTGATCATGTATCATGTCTTTTCTACGCACGTTAACATTGGGTGAAACATGTCTCAATGGTTCCACCCCTGTAGTGTCGATTTCTGATAATTTATCAAACATAACAGCCATTTTTTCGAGATCTTGATGAATTTGTTCGCGTTCTGACTCGTCAATGTTTATTCTTGCGAGCATTTCAAGCTTTGAAATTAAAGAATCATCTATTTTCGCCATGTTACTTTAGACTGATGGTTAAAACTAATCGCTTAACGACACTTATAAAGAGTTAAGCAACAAAGATGAAGTATTTTGAATAAACTTAAACATATAGCCGTAGCCGGCAATATCGGGGCGGGTAAAACGACACTTTGTAATCGCCTTGCGCAACATTATAAGTGGGAAGCTCAGTTCGAGAACACGGAGAATAATCCTTATTTAGATGACTTCTATCATGATATGAGAAGATGGTCCTTTAATCTTCAAGTATTTTTCTTGAACAGCCGCTATAACCAGATCATCAAGATAAAGAATGGTGAGAATATAGTGATCCAGGACCGAACCATCTTCGAGGATGCCTACATATTCGCCCCAAATCTGTATGAAATGGGATTAATGGAGACACGCGACTTTAATAACTATTACTCATTGTTCAAGACGATTCAAGCGCAGATCGGACCTCCTGATTTACTCATATATCTCAAGGCGAGCATTCCTACACTAGTGTCGCACATCCAAGATCGTGGACGAGACTACGAAGGGAATATCAGCCTCGAATACTTGCGCAACCTCAATGTCCGATATGAAAATTGGATTCGAAATTACACGGAAGGAAATTACGTCATCATCAACGTGGACAATCTTGACTGGAAGGAAAAGCCTGAAGACTTTGCTGTAATATTGGAAGTGATCGATAAAGAAATTAATGGACTATTCTAACAGAAAATCCGCTGCTGCGATTGGATTAATGAGGCGATGAATAATAGCTACGAAGTAATTGTCAAGGAACTAACTGCCAAAAAAGTGAGGCTGGTGGCGGTGAGTAAAACCAGAAGTAACACTGAGATCATGGATTTGTATGATCGAGGACAAAGAGACTTCGGCGAAAATCGCGTCCAAGAACTATTGGGTAAATATGAAGCGCTGCCAAAAGATATCCGATGGCATTTGATCGGTCACTTGCAGCGCAACAAGGTCAAATATCTATCATCTTTTATTGATAGCATACAGTCAATCGATAGTCTGAGCCTTCTTGAATTAGTAAATGACAGCGCCAAAAAACATGATCGGAAGATTAACATCCATCTCCAAGTCAAAATAGCCCAAGAAGAACAGAAATATGGCTTATCAGCCAAAGAATGTCAAGAAATAGCCGAAATGATGGTAGGTAAGGATCGATTTAAACATGTAAGACTTACAGGATTGATGGGCATGGCAAGTTATACAAATGACGAGGATCAGGTACGAGAGGAGTTTAGAGTTCTTTCAGACTTGTTCGTTGAACTTAGATCGAGTTGGATGAGAGATTCAGGCCATTTTGAGTTGCTCTCCATGGGTATGTCGGGTGATTATCAGATTGCGATGGAAGAAGGCGCTAATATGGTACGAATCGGGTCATTGTTATTTGACTAGTGTGATGTCCAGCCTAAATTGACGGTTAATCAGGCGTATCTTTTGTGGTAGCTCTGCGATGTAAAAAGACTCGCTAGCTCGGCTATGCGCATTTTTTACGCCTTGATCTACCTTAAAACATTCACTGCTACCTTACCAGTCATTTAAGCGTTGACTTGACACCAGTGTCATCAATCGATTTTAATGACCTTAGAAGTAAAGCTTCTAGTACTATCCCGAATTATGATTTCGTAACTACCCGCAGGTACATGAGCAACATTAATCTGCGAATTCTCGAAGCCATCCAATCTGCCCGAAGTGATTAGTTGACCTTGAATATTAAAAATTTGCCATTGACAATTATGACATTTTTCAGGCGTCTTGAGATTTATGAAGTCTGAAGTGGGGTTAGGAAAGATATCGATATGTTGGGTAGCAATATCTGTGGTGGACGTGGATTTTGATATACGCATTGGTGTGTGAAATATAGCCAATCCTCCACGACGGGTGCCTATTACCATTTCGGCGAAGCCGTTGTTGTTGATATCCGCAAAGCTAACTACCGAAAAAAAACCTTCATTAATACCACCATAGCTTTCGTCGAGCAATAGAAAACTATCTCTTCCTTCTGACAATCCCTCGTATAAAAATATGCGACCGCTTTGTGATCCTATTGCTAGCAAGTCCTTTTCATCTGTTCTTATCACATGTGGAGCGGAATAGTTAGAAACAAAGCCCACCTGGCGCATGAAGAACTTACCGAAAAAAAGATCATTTACGGAATTATTTTCGTCAGCTTCGAACACCGGCATGCCTGTTTGTCCTATATTTTTAAACAAGTTAATCGATCCTATATTAGTCCCGACAGAATTAAAATTCTGCTCACCTATGATTAAATCACCAAGCCCATCACCATCTACATCGTAAATTACGGGGCGTGCCCAAGCGCCAACATTGATATTCATAAAACCATAAATCGGTTCATCCCACACATATTGATCGGGTTTTCCGGATCTGTTATTTATGAATGTAAGACGACCACGATTATCGCCTATTATCATATCGATATCACCATCCCCGTCAATATCACCAATCGCCGGAGTAAATTGTGATGCACTTTGGGAGAAACGGGACATCCGTAGATAGTCCGGGTCGAGTAAAATATATTTAGGACTGTCTGGTTTTCCAACATTCTGGAATAATGCCAGTGCGGGATTGCGTGCTATACCATCTGGTGAAAATCCGCCGTGACCTACGAGAATATCAATCAAGCCATCTCCATTAAAATCCCAAAACAAGGGAGCTGTATTCTCGCCAAAAAATACCATTTCATCCACTAAGAAATTTTTGGTTTTGAGCACTAGCTGCCGGTTACCTAGTTCTGTATCCTGCTCGTATAGCCATATATGATCCGTCGTCTGAGAACTTACCGGATCATTGGGGGC
This sequence comes from uncultured Saprospiraceae bacterium, assembly GCA_964396595.1. Lineage (GTDB taxonomy): Bacteria > Bacteroidota > Bacteroidia > Chitinophagales > Saprospiraceae > CAYNFR01. Next base: position 7,190 of record CAYNFR010000021.1, read on the forward strand.
TATGACAAGCATTGAAGGTGTATTATCTCTTTCCTCAAGTACATAAACTGCATTAAATAACTCAATTTCAATAGGGTTAGCCTTATCCGGAAATTGCTTTTCTACAGCGGTCATCCAGGCATTTCTTAGTTGACCATGATTATATAATGCGACTATCCCATTATAAGACACATCTCCCAGCAAGATATCTTGTAGACCATTGTCATCAAGATGAAGAGAGGTAAGTACACTTCCGGCATGTCTCGTCTCAAGCGGAATCTGATCCGGTGCTCTGAACTCTCGGGCACAATCCGTATCTGAAGGACTCAGCGTAATTGATTCACTAAAACTTCCTTCTATAAACTTGCCATAGCAGACATCACCTACCCTGAAAACAACAGTATCTACGGGCAAGTTAAACTCCGTTGACATATTGCGGTAAAAATATACAGACTGCCCTGATGGCTCGAAAGCCAATATATCAATATCTCCGTCATCATCCACATCACCTATGTGAGGAAGATCGATAGGGCTTACGTATAATTGGGTAAAGCTCGTGGAACCAACTGGCACATGGATTACGTCAAAGTTACGCCCCGGAAATTTTTTAAGATTAAAAAACAATTGATTGTCTCTTACTTCACCTATCCATAATTCCACTCCTGGCAAGGACGCTGTCGTAGGTGAACAAAATAAATCTGGAATACCGTCACCATTGTAATCACGAAGAAACATCCAGTTACGCATCCTAGGGAATATAGATCGAAAACCAGGATCATACCGATAGGCACCATTACCAATGCCAATGAGTGGGATGATCGTTGCACCAGCACGATCAAAAACCACCAAATCGTCAATTCCATCAAGATTAATATCGGCTACACTGAATTGAGGGGCTCGGAGACCACCTGCAAAAGGGATTGATTTGACACCATTAACATTAAAAGAAATTTCCGCCAATCTAAATTCTTGACATAAGAGTGGCCTTACTCCGACAAAGAGTACCAATATTATCTGTATATAGTAAATCGATAGTCTCAATAGATATAATTATTGCCTAAGCTGGTACGTTTTAATACTTTGGGTTCGACAAATTGATTTATCAGAACAATTAAGGAACGTCCGATTGATTCTTGATGTTTCATTAATACGAACCAAAATCCACGAATGGATTCTCTCGACTAAATTGTGTTAACAAAGTATTAGAAATAAAATATATTTGATTTATACCATTTTAGACAAGGGGTTCTTTCGTAATTTTATGTCAATAAGCCAAAAGGGTAATCATGGAAGTCGATGATATTCAGAAAAAGAGATGGAACAACTCTTTACGTAATTCGATAGTAATTCATCTATTACTGCTGCTGCTCGTATTGTTTTTTCCATTGCCCGTTGATCCTACCCAAAACATTGACACGCAGTATGCCGTAGCAATCAGCTTCCAAGAAGTAGAATTTAAGGCATCTAAGAGCTCTAATAGCTCCAGTAGCCAAGCGAGCACAGGTGCGCAACGTGCGCGAAGTGAGACACCCGCAAAGTTAGAAACAGCAAGTCCTTCAACGGTTGAAACACCTAAGCCTACGGCTCAATCAAAGCCTCAGCCGACACAACCCACCACACAACCCAGACCTACTGAACCTGTTATATCTAAAACAACAACCGAAGAAAGCGAAATCCAAGCTATCGAAGAACCTATAGATGTAAAAGATCCGGAACCAGAGTATATCCCTCAAAAATCGCCCGCACCAAAACAGAATGAAGAGGCAATAATCTTAAATCCTGATCTTCCTTCATTGGCTGATATTATTGGCACAGTAAGTGACGATCCTATTGAAACTAAAGAAGAAAAAGTCCCGTCAAAAAATCCCGGCACAGGCAGTAAAAATTCGCCCACGACTGGTACTAGTTCAAATGACCCTTCATTAAAAGATGGTTCAGGTTCCGGTAAAGCTGACGCAGGAACAGGCAAAGGAAAGGATGCAAGCGGCAAAGATAGCGACAGCGGTATAGGAACAGGCGGTGCAGGAGAAGGTGCGTTCGATGATTCAGGCGATGGAATCTTCGGTAGAAAAGTGTTAGTTGTTGATCCTGAGATGCAGCGCATTATGGCCGGTAGTTCTAAATCCGGCAAAATCGTATTCCGAGTATGTATTGATCGAAGAGGCAACGTAAGTTTTGTAGAGGTCAACAATCGCTTGACAACCATGAAAGATAACAATCTTATAAAGCAAGCATTGAACTCCATGGCTAAATATAAGTATGAGGTAGATTATACAGCACCCAAAGAGCAGTGCGGACAATTTACCGTGATCCTTGATACGTTTAGAGGTATACGGCCCAAATAGCTTTTAAAATTTTAAACGCTGATATAAGTTAAAACGATAATTGATTGATCAATTGTAGTTTTAACATTATATAAATTCCGTTAGCCATGCATTAAGTCCAGTCAGGATGTATATGGATTCTACAATCAGCTGATAGAAATATCAATGTCCTTCGATCCAATACAAATTGATCAAGCATATCAGGTGTTTCGCCCAAGGCTAGTGATGAGTAATAAATCTAGTTGCGCTTTCTCCTTTGTCTGTTGATATCTCGACCTTCAGTAGATTTGAAGGTTTCCGTTTTTAATACCGGAATCATCTTCTCATAAAGCTTATGAATATAGACCCACGTTCCATCGGTATTGAGCTCATAAGCTCTGAAACTTCCATCGGCAACTTTGGTCATGCCTTGGTCAGCTAAGCGACCGGGCATAGAGATTAAATTATCAAAAGAGACAATTCTGGTTGTTTTGTCGAAATCAAACGATGCATTGCTATCTGCTGAATAATCCAACCTGAGTCGATTTAGAACATTATGACCATCTTCTGCGGGGAAACTTGCCTTTGCTCCAAATGTCAAGGTGTTAACATCAAAAATTTCCAGTGTTTTGGTACGGGTAAATTTATCTGTCTGCCTGAACGTATAAACCAGGTATTCGTTTTCGTTAAGCTGGTCAACGCGATAAATAATAGATGCAGGCCATTCGTTTATAGCTATACTACCTATTTCGCTCAAGCCTAGCTGACCTCTTCTCTTAGCAAGTCGTATGGCGGGTTCTTCAGATCTTTGAAAAAAGCCATAATATTCGCTTTTACCATCCTCCTTATTGAGTACCCAGCTTATAAACCGAAAACTTCGATCTTCACTGTATACCGTTGATATATACGTTATTTCCTCCGTTCTAAAGTCGAATGAACCCGGTTCGTTTATCATTACACTGAATGACGCTTCGAATTTTTCATGAGCGTACTCGCGATGTGCCGCTTGATCAGCGTTCATCATGACATCAGCGTAAAATAGCAGGTTGTTGCGATCTTGTGCGACAATATGATATTGGAGAGCAAACATGGTAAGAGACAAAAACCAATACTTCATAGTTAAGGCATATTTAAACCAAGCGTAAAACGTAGTAGGAATTGAATTATTGAACATTCAAATGATAAAATCATCTTAATTGTCCTGTACGAATAAGCTAACTTTGCTATTTAATCTCAGCGTATGGCACATAAACAAGAGGCGTTTATCTCCCAAATATTAGCGGAGCATCAAAGGTGTACCATATGCCCTTCACCGGCATTGGTCGTCGATTTTTTTAAAAAAATAATGGGACTTTTATATCAACCCTTTAGCGACACCACACTCAAAAGTGTCGCAGAAGTCGAAATAGAGTTGGAACGGATTCAACTTCATTTGCGTAGCTTACTTCAAGGAGAAAACAATCATGGTAAGGACTCATGGGGGTTAGATGCTTTATTCATGGATAAACTTCAAGTCATTTACGAAGTACTTAACGATGACATCAAGGCTATCGTGCAAGGTGATCCGGCATGCACCGGGCCTCGTGAGGTTATCCGTAGTTATCCTGGATTCTATGCCATTGCGGCGTACCGTATAGCCCATGAATTGCATAAATTACAAATCGTTGACATACCTAGGATTATCACAGAGCATGCGCATAGCGTAACTGGTATAGATATTCATCCTGCGGCAAGAATCGGTCGCAATTTCTGTATCGATCATGGCACAGGCATCGTTATAGGTGAAACAAGTGACATTTACGATAATGTTAAGATTTATCAAGGTGTTACACTCGGCGCTTTATCAGTCAGAAAATCCGACGCGGATACCAAGCGTCATCCTACCATAGAATCCGGCTGTGTACTATATGCCGGAGCAACCATACTAGGTGGAGAGACCGTTGTAGGCGAGAATAGTGTTATCGGTGGTAATGTCTGGTTGACGAAGAGTGTCCCACCACATTCTAAGATCTACTATCAAGCGCTTATGTCTGATGAATCCGGCACGGATAAACTCGTGGTCTTTAATCACTTTGCCAAATAAATGCAATGGCAGGTTTAATCGATTTAATAGGCAATACACCGCTTGTAGAACTCAAGCACATACCCAACAATAAAAATGTCAAGATTGTCGGTAAGCTTGAAGGTAACAATCCCGGTGGGAGTGTAAAAGATAGAGCCGCTCTAGGTATGATTAGCGGTGCCTTAGAGCGCGGAGAAATAAGGCCGGGTAGTATTCTTATTGAAGCTACCAGCGGTAACACAGGTATTGCGCTCGCTATGATCGCCCGACTCAAAGGGTTAAATATGATACTTGTCATGCCTGCTAACAGTACCATAGAGCGTGTTAAGGCAATGGCGGCATACGGTGCAAAAGTCATCCTTACTGACGCAGAGAGAGGGATCGAGTACAGCCGAGAAGTTGCAGATCAACTGGTAACTGAGAAGGGTTATTTCATGCTCAATCAATTTGCTAATGATGACAACTCGCGACAGCATTATCTGACCACAGGTCCGGAGATATGGCGTGATACTGATGGTCAAGTAACCCATTTTGTATCCTCGATGGGCACCACAGGCACTATTATGGGGGTTTCTCGAGCACTCAAAGAATGTAGCCCTTTTGTCCAAATAGTCGGGACACAACCTACAGAAGGATCGAATATTCCTGGTATCAGACGATGGACACCCGAGTACCTTCCCAAGATATTCCAACCACACAGAGTTGATCAAATAGTCGATGTTAGCGAAGCAGAAGCAAGGCTATACGCCAATAGATTAGCTCGAGAAGAAGGGGTATTATCGGGCATGAGCAGTGGTGGTGCATTGGCGGCAGCCATGAAAATAGCAGATACCTTGGACAGTGGATTGATCGTTTTTATCGTGTGTGATCGCGGTGACCGATATTTGAGCAGCGATTTATTTGATCAGGCTTAATGATATGATAATCTAGTGAACATTGCTTCTAACTCATCGGACTCCCTGGATGTATTCCCAATATCACGCTGAGCATTTAGAGCAAAATCATACAAATATGCACTATCCAGAGATGTTTTGTTCAGCAATTCAATCCATTCATCAATAGACTCAGCTTGAAGAAAGTGGGTGCCTGCTGTCATACCCAGTCCGGCAATACCAAGCTCTGTAGAGATGATCGGTACACCGTATGAAATCGCCTCTAACACCTTTATCCGAATACCGCTACCAATGAAAATAGGAACGATGGCTGCATCAATACTGTCATAAAATGAACTTACTTCTTCTACTCTACCGCGATAATAGATTCTATTAGATTCAAATCGATAAGGCCTCCGAGATTTACCTGCAATCGTCAGATGAATATTTTCAGAAAGATGAGGTAGAACATGTTTTACAAACCATCTAATCCCCTGTCTATTAGGCTGCCAATCTAGATCTCCTAGAAAACCCAATACAAATCTACCGCCCGGTTGGATCTGCCTAGGAATACGCACGAGCGGGATGGTTGTAGATAATACTATCGTATTCTCGAGCTTGACTAATTCTTGCGTGACTCGGTGCATATCCGGGAGACTGATGAAAACAATAGCATCCGCATTATTGATCAACCGAATTTCCTCATGTCGGAGTCGAGCAACTTGCACGTCTAGGTACAACTTCTTAAATATGGAGCTGTGAGGTATTATTTGTTCCCAAATGCTGAACTCGATATTATGAGCCCGATACACGATCGAAATCCATGGGGAATGCTCTTTAATACGTAAGGCCAGCGGCATCATAAACAAAGATTCGACCCATAGGATATTGATTTTAGTTTTCTCTATAAATGTTATTATTCGACTCCTGTCCGGATCGAAGCGCGACAAATGCATTGAGCTCTTAGCGAAGAAGAGATTGCTCATCATACTGAACAAGCCGATGTCGGTGTTAATATTTTCAATGAGAAGATCTACATATCTGGTCTCAAGCCAACACATTGTATTCTGGTCAAGATGATTGAACTGTCTCGAAGGATTAAGACTATAGAGAAATATCTCCACATCCATGGAGTCTAGGCATCTTCTAGTGTGATCAATAGCAATGGCTTCGCCACTAGATAAAGGATACGGAACCTGCTTGGTAAGTTGGAGAATTCTCACAAGATTATTGACTCGCTCAAAGGTAAGTTAAGTCTGTGAAGACGTAATTGAGACGACTATATCTTTCTAACACGCCTACAACTTCTCTTCTTGTGGGTATTCTATAGGCTTGCGATAACCGACAAATGGGATTTTGAGTATTTCCCAGATATTCGATGTCTGATGTTGATCAGGGTATGTATCGACTCCATAAATCAGCTTTGTATTGTCCACAAATGCTAGGGTGCCAAATAGTCGATCCCAAACAGAAAAAATATTTCCATAGTTCGTATCGCTATAAGGTTGCCTATAATGGTGATGCACTCTGTGCATATCCGGCGTCACGAACAGCCACACCAGCGATTTATCAAGCCATCGAGGTAACTTGATATTGGCATGTGTAAACTGGGCGAAAACCACACTGATAGCTTGATATAACATAATCATCCAGATCGGCGCTCCTACTACGATAACGGCTATGCAAGTGAAAACAAATCTAATGACACTCTCGCCCGGATGATGTCTATTGCCACTCGTAACATCCACATGCTGATCACTATGATGCACCACGTGAAACTGCCACATCCATTTGACATGATGCTCTACCCAGTGTGGTGTATACGCGCCTACTAGATCAAGCACAAGCAAACCGACGATCAATTGAGCCAATAATGGCATATCGATCCACTGAAGCAATCCGATGCCCTGACTGGTCGCGAAGATTGAAGAAGCCACCAGGATAAAGGCCAAAGCAAAATTAACCACCACAGTAGTAAGTGTAAAAAAGATATTCACACCGATGTGTTTCCATCTATTATTGGTAAACCGGAATAAAGGAATCCCATTTTCGATCATCAAGAATATTGCTATACCCCCGAAGAGCAGCAAGGATCTGTGTGACGTAGGGATCGTTTCGAAATATTGGACAATAGCTTCCATGAAAAAAATTGAGTTATTCAAATATAATATTTATCTCTCCGAAACAATACAACTGTGAAAAAACATGCCAATGAAAATTGGCATTGATTATTCATCTTGTTGAGAAGACTTTATCTTCGATATTTTAGAAAATATCTATGCTACATACTGAGAGATGCCCATGGTGCGGAACTGAACCCTTGTACGTGGACTACCACGACAAAGAATGGGGTGTGCCCGAAAGAGATAGTAAAGCGCTATTTGAAAAATTACTACTTGATGGAGCACAAGCCGGCTTGAGTTGGTGGACTATACTGTCGAAACGCGAGAACTATAGGCAAGCTTTCTACGATTTTGATCCCGAGTTAATGGCAAGGATCAGTAATGAAGAAATCGAACTGTTGCTGCAGAACAAGGGTATCGTGCGAAACAGGTTGAAGGTCATGGCTTTTAGGGCGAATGCCCAATGTTATCTCGGCATGCAAGAACAAGGCATTGACTTTTCTGACTACCTATGGGCATATGTCAATCACGAACCAATTGTCAATCGATTCACTACCCTATCACAAGTACCTGCCAATACACTCATAAGCGATAAATTGTCTAAAGACCTAAAGAAACGGGGATTCAAATTTGTTGGTTCGACCATAGTGTATGCATTTATGCAAGCTGTAGGTATGGTTAATGATCATCTGATAAGCTGTCCGAGACATGTGGAGGTGCAGGAGTATTATTGAATCTCACCGTATTTTCAATCCTGCTGAACCAGACGAATAATATCTAGCAATCTATCAAAATCCGAGAGACTATTATACAGATGTGGAGATATCCGTATAGCGCTACCTCTGTAGCTCACATACACACGCTCTTGTGCACAAATAAATTTAAACCTATCGATATCAAAATGCTGCGGAGGTCTTATACCGAATAAATGACCTGCGCGATACTTCATATCGACACCCCATCCTAGCGACTGAATTGCTTTACAAAATCCTGTAGAAATATTGAGACAATGTGACTGGATGTTGGCCGGTTGCCATTCTATTAGTTTCCGTATCGCAGCGGCACTCATCGGGAGGATACCAAGCATACTCGCTTCCCCTACTTCATATCTTCTGGCACCTGGACGATAGCTATCTTGATAATTGACTAGCTGCTGAAAATTATCACTATTCTCTCGATTAACCCAACTCTCTTCTATTGGAATCCCATCATTAAATCGTTCGCTATAATAGCTGAATCCCATGCCATAAGGCCCCATGAGCCATTTATATCCGGCTACCACCAATGCATCGACCGGGGTGTGTTCCAGATCCAAAGGCATAGCGCCCACAGACTGTGTCCCATCCACTATCACAAATATGTCATGCTCTCTCGCCCGCCGGCAAATATCCTTTAACCTGAACACCGTTCCGTCAGACCAATGAACATGTGGCAAACAAATAGCAAGCACATCATCTTTAAGCATTTCCATAATGCGGTCACTCCATTCCTCACCTCTTGAAAATCCAGTTACGGGGGCTTTGACAATTTCTATGTTGTAGCCTTCTTGTGCGGCTAAGCGTTCCCATGGGTAGTAATTACTGGGAAACTGCTCTTCGAGTAACAAAATTGACTTCTTACTCTTGCCCGATAGATTCTTAGCGACATTGGCCATAGCATAGCTTACGCTAGGTGTAAGTGCTACCTGTTCCGGCATACGACAGTTCACAAGATTACTGAACAAAATTCTCACTTCATTTGTTGGATCAAAAAAGTCATTTGCGCTGAGAGACCATGGTTTTTCCTTCCGAGCCAGCGATTCTTGACCTATGGATGTAAGCTCCCGCAACTGAGGTGACATATAAGCTGCATTGAGATAGGTAGTGTCAGTGGGGATATTGAATAAGGAGAAGAATGAATTCATTACAAAAAGGCTTTAAATGCGGTAAAAAACTATTCTGTTGTTAAACTATTGTCATTAAGATCTGTCTAACAGTTCGATCTGAAACAAGCTTGTTATCACAATGTTAATGTGAAGGCATTAGATAAACAAGTAAACTGTTTCGAGAATGATCTAGCTATCTTTGCACTATTAACTTAACATTGACTTTATGAGGCTATTGGGTGTATTGTTTGCGATAATCATCGCAATGTTTGTGGCCAAGCAATATTTCTGGGATGACATTACCGGAAAAAATAAAGACAAAACTTCTCTGGTGTCAACGGCAGGGGCGGCGAATCCACAAGGACAATCGACCAGACCACAAAGTAATTCCCTAGCGGTTGACATTTATGTGGCTGAACGAAGAGAAAGTAACGATAACATATTTACCACAGGATCTATCATCCCTTATGAGGAAGTGGATGTCAAAAGTGAGATCTCAGGCAGACTCACTTCTCTTAATATCAAAGAGGGTGGCGTGATACAAAAAGGTCAATTAATTGCCAAAATTGATGATCGCGAGTTACAAGCGCAACTCAAGAAGCTCCATTACGAAGAAGAGCTAGCAAATCAAATCGAAGTTCGCCAGAAGCGTCTTCTTGACATTAATGCTATTAGCAAGGAGGAATACGACATGGCCGTTAATAAACTAAACACGCTCAGTGCAGATCGGGACTTTCTTAATGCACAGTTAGACAAGACAAATATTCGTGCACCTTTTACCGGAAGACTTGGCTTTAAATCCATTAGTCAAGGTGCTTATGTAACACCCGGTCAATCCATCGTCAATCTTGTACAATCTAATCCCATTAAAATAGACTTCAGTGTATCAGAAAAATACAATAGTAAAATTTCGCTAAGCCAAAAACTCAATTTTACTATTGATGGTAGCGATAAGGTATTCTCAGCGACTATCATTGCACTCGATCCTAAAGTGGATGAAAACTTACGGACTTTCCGTGTCAGAGCGCAAACATCCAATGCTGATGCGGCGCTTCTTCCTGGTATGTATGTCAGAATAGAATTACCTATCAGCCAAGAAAGGATAATCATGATTCCGACAGAATCTGTCATACCTATACTTAAAGGCAAAAAAGTATATGTAATGCGGGATGGTAAGGCAACTGATCAAGAAATCAAAACAGGTGTGAGATCTGATCTTTATGTGGAAGTGTCTGAAGGTCTTAATGTCGGAGACTCTATAATTGTAAGTGCTCTTATGGCTATAAAACACAATACACCCGTACAGACTAGAAATATTGTAACCCCATAAATTAAGTTTGATCAGATGTCATTAAGTACCTTAAGCATAAAACGACCAGTTCTTGCAATAGTGATGAACTTAGTCATTATTATCTTTGGATTTATAGGTTTCAATTATCTCGGTGTCAGGGAATATCCTTCAATCGACCCGCCCGTAGTATCCGTAAGAACTAATTACCCCGGTGCTAATGCCGACATTATAGAATCACAAATCACCGAGCCGCTAGAAAAGATAATTAATAGTGTGCCTGGCATACGCACCATCAGTAGTACTAGCAACCAAGGAGTGAGCACCATCTCTGTTGAGTTCAATCTCGGCGTTGATATGGAGCAAGCGGCCAATGATGTGCGGGATAAAGTGTCTCAAGCTGTGGGTGCATTGCCACGTGATATCAATGGCTTACCAGCCGTAAGTAAAGCAGATGCAAGTGCTGAATTCATCATGACTATGAGATTCACGAGTGAGGATAAATCAGCTATTGCACTAAGTGACTATGCTGAAAATGTTATTGTCCCAAGGTTTGAGACTGTTAACGAAGTAAGTAATGTACGTATATGGGGTCAAAAAAAGCCGGCCATGCGTATCTGGATGGACCCGGCCAAAATGGCGGCTCAAGGAATAGTAAGCCAAGATGTCAAAACAGCTCTGGATCGAGAAAATGTAGAACTACCCAGTGGAAAGCTTCAAGGTAATAATACCGAACTCACAGTAAAAACCTTGGGAAGATTATCGACTGAAGAAGATTTTAACGATCTGATTATTAAAACCGAAGGAACAAACTTAATAAGACTCAAAGATATCGGTGAAGCAGTGATTGGCCCGGAGAATGAAGAAGGTATATTGCGAATCAATGGTAAGCAGCAATTAGGAATCGCGATCACTCCTCAGCCCGGAGCTAATTATTTACAAATAGCCTCAGATGTAAAAGAGCGTCTAGCTTTGGTAAAGGCAGACTTACTCCCCGGGATGGATCTCGAAATTTTTATGGATCTGACCACCTTTGTACAAAAATCGGTAGATGAAGTACGGGAGACTTTATTCATAGCCGTCGTGCTCGTCATTCTTATTATATTCTTCTTTTTCAGAGATATTCTATTGGCTATCAGGCCACTGATTGATTTACCGATTTCATTGATCGGTACATTCTTCATCATGTATCTCTGTGGGTTTTCTATTAATGTATTAACCCTATTGGCCATAGTACTGGCCACAGGCTTAGTTGTTGATGATGGTATCGTAGTCACGGAGAATATATTTAAGAAACTAGAAGAAGGATATAGTCCTATAGAGGCAGCTATCCGTGGTTCAAATGAAATATTTTTTGCGGTTATGTCTACTTCGATTTCATTGGCGGCAGTTTTCATGCCAGTGATCTTTATGGAAGGTTTTGTCGGTGCGTTGTTCAGAGAATTTGGTATCGTCCTCGCCTCCGCTGTATTAATCAGTTCTTTTGTATCCTTGACCCTTACCCCCGTTTTAAATGCTTATTTGCTTCGCAAAAAGGATAAACCGAATTGGTTCTATAGAACAACGGAGCCATTCTTTGACGGCATGGAATCAGGTTATCAGAAAGGATTGGAATCATTCATGAAAAATCGTTGGCTGGTTCTTCCTTTGTTCCTAGGAGTGGGTTTTATGATCTACTTTTTTGGCAAAGGATTACCTTCAGAACTCGCGCCGCTCGACGATAGAAGTATATTGTCCGTCAATATGTCCGCACCGGAAGGCTCCTCTTATGAGTTTATGGATAACTATGTAATGCGCGTACTTGAAATGATAGACGAGAAGGTGCCGGAACATAACGGAATCTTGTCTGTTACTGCTCCCGGCTTCACAGGGACGGGAGGTGCGAACAGCGCCTTTGCGCGGGTATCACTCATGCCGAGTACAGAACGCGAACGAACACAATCAGAGTTAAACCAACTTCTGAATAGTGAGTTACGAAAAATGCCTGATGCACGCGCATTTGCGAGTGAACCACAGACGATTTCAACCAATAGACGCGGTGGACTTCCAGTCCAATATGTTATTCAGGCGCCGGATTTCGAAAAATTAAGAGAGTATATCCCGAAGTTTATGAGTACAATTGAAACAGACCCTACTTTTTCTATCACAGATGTCAATCTAAAATTTAATAAACCAGAATTGAATGTAACGATAGATCGGTCAAAAGCTAAAAGTGTCGGGGTGTCTGTCGGGGATGTAGCGACAACGATGCAGTTAGCCTTTTCTGGTCAACGATTCGCATACTATACCAATGAAGGACGCCAATATCAAGTTATCGGCCAGTTTGATCGTAGCAATCGCGACGAACCCGTAGATTTAAAATCGCTCTACGTAAAGAACAGCAGTGGTCAGATGGTACAGCTAGATAACATCGTGGTGATGGAAGAAGAGAGCAGCCCCCCTCAGTTGTTTCATTACAATCGCTTTATGAGTGCGACTGTTTCAGCGGGATTAGCGCCGGGCAAAACTATTGCGGAAGGAATCGCGGCTATGGAAAGTGCAAGAGCAGAATTAAACGATCCCGCCATTAGAGCTGAGTTAACTGGTAGCTCAAGAGATTATCAAGAGAGTTCTAACAGTACACTATTCTCTTTTCTGCTCGCGTTATTACTCGTCTATCTAGTGCTTGCGGCTCAATTCGAGTCATTCATTGATCCTTTTATCATCATGTTGACCGTTCCTTTAGCCTTGGCAGGAGCCATATTCTCATTGTGGTTTTTTGACTTGACTTTAAATATTTTTAGTCAGATCGGTATCATAATGCTGATCGGATTAGTTACTAAAAACGGTATTTTAATTGTGGAATTTGCAAATCAACTCAAGGAGAAGGGTATGAACAAGATGGATGCAGCTCTTAAAGCCGCTACGATGCGTATGCGCCCCATCGTGATGACCACATTAGCTACAGTATTTGGTGCGGCACCTATAGCGCTAGCGATTGGCTCAGCAGGAAAAAGTCGAATGGCGATGGGTGTGGTAGTGATGGGTGGCTTACTTTTTTCACTTGTTCTAACACTTTATATCATACCGGTCATCTATACATATTTGTCGAGAAGTAAAGACTATGACCGAATGAAGAGAATTGATGAAATAGCGCGGCAAGAAGAAACTTACTTCTCCGTAGATCCGACATCCAATTAACAGCTCTAATTATTTTTGTTTAAAACACGACAGTCTACGTATGCTAAGAAGTTGCCTCAGTATTGCCCTAATAACTGTACAGTTAAATATTCACGCACAGAATAGCTTATCTCTTACAGATGCCATCAATATTGCTCTTGAAGAAAATCTCGGAATTCAGCTCGTAACGCTTCAAGAACAAGCGCAAAATATGCAGTATTACAAGGCAAATGTAGGCATGACGCCCAATGTTGACCTAGTTGCCGGATTCCTTTTTGCGGGCAATAATGTGAATCTAACCTTTGCGGACGGGCGGGGTATCAATAGATGGGGACGTAATATCAACCCTAGTTCATCAATTGTTGCCGATATGGTCATATATGACGGCGGCCAGATGCGTGCTGCATTTGACAGATTAGGACTGCTCAATGATCTTTCTTCAATCCAGCGAAAGGCTTTAATCCAAAATACAGTCGCGCAAGTCATGCGGAGCTATTACGAGATTGAAAGAGTTCGCGAAACCGTTAATTTTCAAAAAATAGTGATTAGTTACTATGAAGAACGTCTTAAAATTACGCAGCAAAGATGGGAAATTGGTCGGGGTTCAAAGATCGATTATCTCCAGTCTAAAGCAGATCTGAATGCGCAGATCTCAGAATTGGTTCGGACTGAGAATAACCTCAGAAATGCCAAAGTCGTCTTAAATGGCTTGCTAAATCGGGATGCGACTGAGGAATTTGAAACAATTTACCCGGAGAATAACCGAGCAGAAATGATTTTAAGCGATTTAATGACGGTAGCCTTAGAACATAATTGGGAACTTGTTTCCCTCCAGAAAACCATTGAAATAGCTCGTAAAGAAGAGGATCTGAGAAGTAGAGCTGTGCTGCCTATAGTCTCAGTCGGCAGTAATCTATCCTATAACTTTAGCGATAATAATGCGGGCTTTTTTGTTACCAACCAGACAATAGCATCTTCTGTCAACATTGGAGCAAGATGGAACCTCTTTGATGGATTCAATCGAAAAAAGCAAACTGATATCGCAAAGCTTAATGTGCAGATCAGTCAGAAGAATTATGAAGCCAACAAAACACTCATTCTAAATGATCTAACCCTGATGTATAACCAGTATGTGAATGATCGTGAAATACTTCAATTAGAAGAAGAAAACAAAGCAATCGCGGTAGAAAATTTAGAAATTTCTATCGAAAAATTTAAGCTCGGCGGTTCGACGATTCTTGAACTAATAGAAGCGCAGCGCACATACGACACTGCTCTGAATAGGTTTGTCAATGCTAAGTTTAATGCTAATCTCAGTGAACTCGAGCTATTGCGTATTACCGGCTTGATAGCTTATTAAAACTTTATTGTTAGATTACCCTGTTCCTTTTATATACTTACTTAATTCACCATTTTTACCCTTTCGGTAGGTGCTTGTGTTTGTATTCTTAACGCGAGTTGTTGAAGAAATTTTTCCGTCATATTATCTAGAATAGGTATTAACGGATCTTCAGTTCTCAAGGCAATAGGGATTCCTGCGTCTCCACCTTCACGTATTCCTTGAACTAAAGGAAGCTGACCAAGCAGAATTGTATTGTACTTCTTAGCAAGATCCTTGCCTCCGCCCTCACCGAATATGTAATACTTGTGATCCGGTAGTTCTGCAGGAGTAAACCATGACATATTCTCAACGATCCCCAGTAGAGGAACTTTGATATTGTCGCGGGTGAACATATTGGCTGCCTTAACGGCATCTACCACAGAGACATCTTGGGGAGTCGTGACAATTACTGCACCGGTAATAGGAATCGATTGTACCAATGTTAATTGGATATCACCAGTACCCGGTGGAAGATCTACTATCATAAAATCGAGCTCCGGCCATATACATTCAGTAACGAACTGCTTGATGACCCCACTCAATCTTGGTCCGCGCAATATAACAGCTTGTTCAGGATCCACCAACAGACCAATGCTGATCGTATGAATCCCATACTGTTCTATTGGTATCAATTTAGGGTTGCCATATACTTCTTGAATTGCCGGTTTTACGCCATGAAGATTAAGCATGGTAGGGATGCTAGGGCCATATAAATCAGCATCCATCAATCCGACTTTGTAGCCTCTTTTGTGAAGACTGAGCGCAAGGTTTACGGACACTGTTGACTTCCCTACTCCGCCCTTTCCCGACGCTACAGCAATGATATGTTTGACTTGAGGCAAGACGGTATTCGTTCCCCCTTGTGGTTTAGCGAAGTGTATGTGGACTTCAGCTTCGCTGTAACTAGCCTTAAGTAATGCATAACATTGACCATTGATATCAAACTTCGCCTGCTGATCGAGATCGCTTACCTCTAGGGTGAAAAAAATCTGCTTGTCTTTGATCTGCAAATCTGATACCCTTCTTGCTGTGATCAGATCAAGTCCTGTTTTGGGATCACTAACTTTTCTAAGAATGTCGACTACCATATTATGATCAATCATGTCAGCATATTTGATTAAGTGTCCTAATGTCTAAATCCGCTACAAAGTTTACATTTTATACAAATTATAGCACAGCCGATATCCACATAAAATTATTTCTTTGCAACTGATAAGAAGAGAGGCTCTTGATCATCCATCGCGACTTAGATAATCTACCGCATATTACGAATCCCGTATTGACCATCGGATCATTTGATGGTGTGCATATCGGTCATAAGCATATTATCACCCACTTAGTGAATGTAGCTCGAGAAGTAGGTGGTCAGAGCGTGGTAATGACCTTCGAACCACATCCCCGACAAGTAGTTTCGCCTGACGACACAGAGTTTAAGATAATTACTGAACTCGAAGAAAAGCTAGCCTTATTAAAAGAGCTAGAGATTGATCATGTTCTCGTAGTGCCATTCACAGTCGGTTTTTCGCAGCAAGATCCCAGAGAGTATGTTGAATATCTTCTGATGAAGAAACTCAATATACACACATTGATCATAGGTTATGATCATCGATTCGGATTGAACCGCCAAGGAGATTTAAAGCTACTAGAAGAATATGCTAGTCAAGGGGCATTTAAACTTATAGAGATTCCGCAGCAAGAAATAGATGAACTAAAGATTTCATCCACTAGAATAAGAAATGCCATAGCTAATGGAAACTTGGCTTCAGCCAGACAACTTTCCGGTCATGAATACAGGATTTGTGGAACGGTGGTCAGAGGATCAAGAATAGCCGGTGGGCTGGGGTTTCCAACAGCCAATATTCGGGTTCAGAATCGCTATAAGATTCTTCCCGCTAGAGGAACATATGTGGCTAATTGTCGCATGGGTGAAGAATATTACCCGGGTATGCTGTATGTAGGAACTAGTGCAACGCTTAAAAGCAATGAGGAGATCACTGTGGAGGTGCATATATTCCAAAAATTTGAGCATAATTTTTACCACGACACGATCGAAGTCATTCCTACACAGTTCATCAGACCAGATCAGAGATTTGGTTCTAAAGAAGAGCTTCTCGACAATATTAGAGCTGATGCGCGGATATGTGCCTGGAAACACGAACAAGCTAAAGATCATTTTGACGTCTCTATCGCCGTACTCAATTATAATGGTGCGCATCACCTTAGCCAGTTTCTTCCTTCTTTGAGAGAAAGCTCTTTAAAATACAACACCCAACTGATCGTAATCGATAATGCATCTACAGATAATTCTCTTGAAGTATTAAAGCGGGATTTTCGAGAAGTTCGGGTAATTGAGCTACATAAAAACTTGGGCTTTGCGGGTGGATATAATGAGGCTATGACACGAATAGGATCACCAATAGTAGCGATTGTCAACTCGGATATAGAAGGTACGCCGGGCTGGATCGACACTTTAATCGAGAAGCTAAATGGAAATACGAATATTGTTGCTGTTCAACCCAAAATAAGATCACACGCCGATAAGGGACTATTTGAGTACGCAGGTGCGGCAGGTGGATTTGTGGATCCGATAGGCTATCCGTACTGCCGAGGGCGGATATTATCAAGTGTAGAAGCGGATATGGGGCAATATGATACACCGATAGACGTAGATTGGACATCGGGTGCTGCCATGGTAATCAAGACAGAAACATTTATTAAGCTCGGGGGGTTTGACGAAAGTTTCTTTGCCCATCAAGAAGAGATAGATTTGTGCTGGCGTCTTAGACGCTTAGGCTATCGCCTAATGCAAATACCGGATTCAACAGTCTATCACCTGGGAGGAGGCACATTGAGTTATGACAATCCTAACAAGATGTATTTAAATATGCGCAATAACTATTGGATGTTACGAAAGAATTTGTCAGGTTTAAGACTGGTAGTTACACTATCGGTCCGCGTTCTTTGTGATCTTGCCATGGGTCTACTGATGCTACTGAGTGGTAAATTTTCTTCTTTTAAACATCTAGCGCGAGGTATAAAATCCGGACTAAGCAGCCATAAAGACATTAAGCGGAAAAAACTAGCTTTCTTGCATCTTCACAAGAGGTTTAAAGTCGCACCAGAAAGTATATTAAAATCTAAATCAATTATTTGGCACTACATCATACTTCGCAAAAAGACCTTCGAAAAGATCCACATAACGGCTCATGGATCTTTAGAAAATAAAACTACAGCATGCTAAAACTCCCTAGCCTATACGAAGACGAAAAGCTTATTGCTATTGACAAACCTGCAGGATTATTGAGCGTTCCAGACAGATTCGATACGAATCGTGATAACCTCAAGAGTATAATAAGAAAAAAATATCAAGAAGCCTATGTGATCCATCGACTCGATGTCGGTACCTCAGGTGTTATACTATTTGCACTAGATGCGGAATTTCATGTGTTAATGAACACTATATTTGAGCAGCGTGATGCGGAGAAAAAATACCACGCCTTATGTATTGCTCCCACAGAAGAAAGTGGCTTTATAGACGCCCCGATCCGCGAGCACACCGGCATTCCCGGCAAGTATATTGTCCACGCCAAAGGTAAGCCAGCGCATACTAGCTATCGTGTCATAAAGCGATACGGAAATTATGCCTTGGTCGAGTTGATACTCCATACCGGTAGGACACATCAGATCAGAGTCCACATGCAACATATCGGTGCTCCACTACTCGTCGATGATAAATATGGTAATTCCGACGCCTTTTACCTGTCCTCTATCAAAAGAATGAAGTACGGCAAATATGAAACCGAAAAACCTCTGATGAATCGAAGCTCTTTACATGCATCGAGTATACGTTTTATCCATCCTGACAATAAAAAGGATATATTTATTGAGGCAGCACTGCCAAAAGACTTTAAAGCAGTTCTCAACCAATTAGAAAAAAAGTACGATCAGGCTCAATAAGAACATTGCATCCTCACTTTTAAATAAATCTTTATATATATTTGTCTGTAAATGCGACTATTATGTATAGATTGCTAGGCGTATTACTGTTCATAAGTCTTATCGCATGTCGTGATGAAGTCAATGAAGATCAAACCCTTTTCCTCAGTACACCGTTTTTTCCGCTGGAGCTGGATCACACACTCGAATATGAGGTCACCGAAATAAGTCTGCGACAAGGCGGGCGTATAAAGGATTCATTGACCTATATGATGCGTACCAGCGTAAGAGAAGAATATCATAATAATGTAGGTGACAAGTTCTATTTAGTTGATCAAGCCATTAAGATAAATCCAGAAGATCCTTACAGGATAAATAAAAACTGGACAGCTCAAATAGCCAATAACGAATTAATTGAGGATCGCGATAACCTCCCACTGGTCAAGATGAAATTACCTCTAAGAGCTAAGAAAGAATGGAATCCTTTAATATATTATGACAATAGGAGCGAGATTTTTATCGCTGGCGAACGAATGAATTATTTTAAAAACTGGGGAGCTAAGATTATTGAAACCAATGGTTCATTTAATGGATACGACAAGGTAATGACCATCGAGCTGGCTAATTTTGAAAATCGACTTGAGCGGCGTTACTATGTTGAGAAATATGCGGAAAATATTGGTCTTATATACCGCGAGATACTAATGATTGATAGCCAATGCTTTGACAATTGCGAAAGTATTGCATGGATCAACAAAGGAGAAAGAGGACATCATATCATCCAAATACTAAAAAAGTGACCAGAAAGAAAATGCTTTATGAAAGGACTTATCTTGCGATAGGTTTTATTCGTAAGCCCTTTGGTTTTAAAGGTCATATGCTCTTGGCCTTGGACGAGATTTTTATAGATATATTAGAAGAGATCAGCTTTATTTTTCTTGAACTTGATGGCTATAAAGTACCATTTAAAATTGAAGAAGTGGCTTATCACAAAGGCATTCAACTGAAACTCAAACATATTGATAGTTCAGCGTCTATTCAATCGCTTACGAATAAGACATTATTTATACTGAAAGATGATCTCCCTCCTGAATTTGATTCGCAATCCCCTGAGAGTGGTTATGTAGGATTAGAAGGAATGTATTATCATGACGCGACCAGTAGTCAAGACGGAACGATTCTAAGCGTAGAAGAATTTCCGCAACAGCTGATGGCGATAGTCTCCATTGAGGATGTAGATTACTACATACCATTGGTAGAAGAATTCATCACCGATATTGACGAAGTTGCTAACCGTATCAATTTTACGCTACCAATCGGACTCCTTCCTAGCAAGAATTAGCGCCAAATATTGAGTAAAATCAAATCATAGCCCCTACAATACTCGCAGTCATCATCGTAGCCACAGTCCCGCCTAATAAGGCATAAAATCCTAGCTTAGTCAATGTAGGTCTAGTTTCTGGGGCAATGGCACTTATTCCGCCTATCTGTATGCCAATAGAGGCAAAATTGGCGAAGCCACATAAAGCATAAGCCGCAAGAACCGTGGAACGATGCGATAATACTCCACTAGCTTTCATGTCACCGAGTGAAGCATACGCCACAAATTCATTCAAAATGGTTTTTTCACCTAGTAGCTGACCCACATACATTAATTCGTCACTAGCGACGCCGATAACCCATGCCATGGGGGCAAACAAATATCCCATGAAGAACTGTAAGGATAGTTTATCATATCTCCCACCTGTAAAAACATACATCAGTTCATTAATATCGAACGCATCCCCCAGCATACTCAGTAGATTATTAACTAAATAAATCAATGCCATAAATGATAATAGCATGGCGCCTACATTGACCGCAAGCTTAACCCCATCAGTTGTACCCCTCGCCAGTGCATCCAGAAAATTATCACCAATCTGAGATCTAAGGATGTTAAGCTCATTGTTGATAACACGATCAGGATCTTCCGGAACTAATATTTTGGCGATCAGCAATGCCGCAGGTGCAGAAATTAAAGAGGCCACCAGTAAATGCATACCAAATTCTTGCTGTGCTTCGACAGAAGTTCCTCCCAATATGGTTATATACGCACCGAACACACTACCAGCTATCGTAGCCATTCCTCCGGTCATAATACTCATGAGCTCAGATCGCGACATACGATCTAAGTACGGTTTAATGACTAAGGGCGCTTCCGTCTGACCGACAAATATATTGGCCGCTGCAGACAATGATTCCGCTCCCGTAAGCCGCATCGTTTTATTCATAATCCATGCGAACACATAGACTACGCGTTGTAAAACACCGAAGTAGTAAAATATGCTCGTGATGGCACTAAAAAAAACAATCACAGGTAATACCGAAAACACAAATCCGAATGGGCTGCCTATCCGTCCCAGATCTCCAAAAAGGAAAATAGCCGACTCTTGTGCTGCTGATATGACAACTAAAAAAACACCTACGACAGATTTAAAAAAATGTGTTACTGCCGGTATCTTGATCACAACCAAAGCTAAACTCGTCTGAATCATTAGCCCCGATAGCACTAATCTCCAATTGATATGTGCTCGGTTCTTGCTCAATAACACACATATTCCTATTAATATGGCCGTGCCTATAAGTGAGCGTACTATATTTACTGTTAACATTGCGGAAAAATAGAGCTTTTAACAATCATGACAAGCACCTCGGCTTTTATTATCGGAATAAGTGGCAGAAGTGGAAGCGGCAAATCCACATTCGTCCGCAAAATACACGAAAAATTTCCTGAAAGTACCACTCTACATACGATGGATAATTATTATCGACCTATCTCAGAGCAAATTATTGATGATAACGGTTACATTAATTTTGACCTACCTGCGAGTTTCTATATAGAAAAATTTACACATGACCTCATCAGTCTGAAAAATGGAAAGGATATCGAAATTAAGGAGTACGACTATAAGAAGTCCGGACAAGCAAGTAACTTAGTAATACCGACAAGAAAGATAATTTTAGTCGAGGGACTCTTTATATTTCAAATTGAAGCGGTCAAAAATATGTTGGACTTCAGCATAATGATGACGACCACTCGTGAGCTATGTTATGATCGCCGACTTAACAGGGATCAAAATGAACGTGGCTATCGAATTCCCGAAATAGAATATAGATATTTTAACCATGCTGAACCGGCATTTCAGCAGTTTATATTACCACACTGGGATGACTGTGATCTGATTGTCGATAATAACGAAAATATCATGGAAGGGATTCAAATGCTCTCTTCCATCATCCAAGAACGTATAGCACTTCAATAAAAAAGGGCTGACTAAAAGTTCAACCCTTTTATTGTATGTAAGTGGAGCTAACGGGAGTCGAACCCGTGACCTCTTGACTGCCAGTCAAGCACTCTAGCCAGCTGAGCTATAGCCCCTTTATTAGAATAGACGCACAAAAGTAAATGATTAGCTAAACATCTCATTATTCTAAATCCCAATCTTCAAAATATTTGATAAATACTTTTGTGAGATTCTGAGCATCACTGATAGCACGATGATGGATACCTGTAAATTCAAATCCTTCATCACGAACTACCGCCTTGAGACCGGGTGCATTTCGTATTTCCTTCATATTACGGTAAGCTTTTTTCAAGTCATTATATTGATTCACCCAGTCCGCTTCTAGTCTATGCCTAAGACAATCATTGCGCAGCAGCAAGCGATCATCAGCCCCCCAAGATAGTAAGACATACTCTTCTTCTTCTATTTGACTCCACTCTATAAAATCGTCGATTACTTTATCGAATGTCAAGGCTCTGTCAACTTGCTCTTGCGTAATATTCGTAAGTGACTTGCAGAAATTACTCAGGATAGGGTTTACGTTGGGTTTAATGAATCTACTGAACTGAGACTCTACGCGTCCGTAGCGCGAAACTTTGCAGGCGCCTATTTCTATTACTTCCGTTGCTCCTCTTGGTGGTCTTCCTCGCCAACAAGTTGCTTCAAGATCAAAAATAATGTAGTTCAAACCCCTCAGTTATATAATGTCTTTGCTAATTTAATGGATTTAACCTCTTCCACCGTGATCATATCGTGTAAGCCATAAGAATCCAGTCTATTATGGTAATAATAGAGTAATCTAAGATCTTCACTATACAGGTTTTGATTCTTACTGTTAAGTGGAGAATAAAAATGATAGGTATTCAGTTGCCTCAATCCATCCTTGACGATCTCGTCATTATCTAGTACTTTCAACTCGGGACTTAATTTTAACTTGTCCTCTGCCGCCATTTTTAATAATGCTTGCAATACCGTATCGACTTGGATCTTTAATTCTGATTCTTTAAATGAAAAGTAGTCATTTGGCAACGTGAGTCTGGCATAGAAGTCCATGTTGGGAAATCGCTTTACAAACATCCTGTAAGCTACAAATGCTACTAAATGACTCGTCAAGACCACATTCTCGCGTTTATAGCTTTCTACTATGGCATTTGCGAGAAATCGTGTATAGACGCTGTTGCGTTGACGGTCAATCGTTATCTTGCCGTCAAGCATAAAATGTTCCTGAATATTTACTTCTCGACCATTCTTTATACTCTTGCCATCTCTGTCTAACTTATTGCCAAAAATATCAATTGGGTGACCAAGCGAGAGGGTTACATTGCTACCTGATCTCAAAATACGCTTGAGGAAGCGTAGCTTTTGAAATCTGGTGTCTTTTCGCTTGAATTTAGAAATATAGTTTTCTTTTCCGGCTATTCTGAGATGCTGGTCAATGAGCCCTCTGCCTTCAAACGTAAAATGATAACTGATCACTAATGGTACAATGATAATTTTCTTATCAAAATTGCGCACATAAAATTCATTTTGACTGTCAATCAAGGTGCTAAGGATGCCTAGCTTTAAACTAGATTCTAAATGCCCACTTCTTGATCTGGTACCACCCGGGAAGAATATACTATTCAATCCTTCTTGAATGGATAGAACGGAAAACTGTTTAAGAGTCTGGAGGTATATCGGGTTCTTTTTACGACGATCAATCTTATATGCGCCGAGTTTACTCATATAATAAGCCATTAACTCGTAATCATAGAGATTCAGTCCTGCTCCATAGGAGAAAGCCGGCAAGCCTGTTAGCATTTCAATGCCATAACCCACTAAAATCGAATCGAGATTAGAAAAATGCGTAGGAAGAACTAACATCGTACCTTTATCAAACAAGCCTTGAATCAACTTGATCGGCCCTTCAATTCTGAAACGATCAAGCAAATCCTCCTTAGTACCCCAAAAAGCTCGTTGCTTGGCAGATTTAAACGGTTTATAGACTACACCAAAAAGAAAACTTAACACTTTTCGCGCGAAACGAAAAGTCTTCGGTTTAAAATCACCATGAATCTCCTCAGAGTACCGTTGGACTATCCTAGTAACCAAATCCCTGTATAGCTTCTCCTCATCAATATCATCACGCACCGCCTGGCTTATTTCTTCTTCGAGCTTGCGCCAATATTGATTTTCATTCGGAGGATCTACCTTGTAAACATCTGTCTTGGTTCGGAGTTTTTCCAAATAAATGGTCTGACTTATCAGCGAGGCCAATTCCGTTTTGGGAAGTGAAAGAAGATTCTCTACGGTTTGGTCGGCTAATTTTTGCACCATACGATCACGCGCATTATAAAACTTAGCTATAGGCCAGTCCTCTATCTTTTTGATAATGTGCGGTACTTCTTTCATTGATATTAACTCGCGGTAAAGATAATGGGCCTTTTGTCATAAAGATTACTCAGCCCCAATAATCTCACTTCTCCAGTTCTCCATACCGATTACTTCAATACTTCATGAGAGATCTGATCATTAATCTACACTTTCAAGCCAATCTTTGACAAATGTGGATGTATCAAGCCACAACAACTCAAAGCTACCTGACAATTCTTCATGATGCATAATGACAATCTTTACAGCTTCTGTAAAATTAGACTCAAATCTCGCTCTTTCATCCATGCGTGTGAGTACCCTTGCGAGTCCATCTAGTGATGTATAAACATCGAGATATCGATGCTTAAGCAATTGATCTACTTGTAGCCTTGCCTTGCCTCTGAGATTGTCGAGATGTTCACTCAAGATACGATACACTTGTCCGGTAAAGTAATCGTAAGGTACATCTATATGAACCTTCCATTGTGAAGCCAAGTAATAATCATAAACGATATCCACCACCACGGGACTATATTTTCGATGCACTGGTCTGAATATTTTAAGAGTACTAACAAAAGCTTCATGTCTATCCACAAAACCATCGATAGCATAGTGCAGTGAGATGCCTCTGTCGTACATACGTGGCAATAACAGCCTGTCCGCAGGTCGTAATCCGTCCGCGATCAGATTACCCACCATCAGTGTCGGATCAGTATAACTTAATGCCAGATGTCCCAAATAATTCAATACGAAAAACTTAAATTGGCTTAGGGTGTCGCTTTAATGGTTTTATCAAATCTGCTCATCACATACACGGCCACAAGACCCAGAATCATTGCTGCTATCACCATTATTATGCGCGCGTCTGCATATTGTGCATAAGCATTCGGCATCAGATTGTGCTCCGTGATAACTTTATAGTTATGTGGATCTGTAAGGTAAACGATATCGACAGATTCATAAGCTAAGGTGGTCTTGTTAAGCACTTCAGTTACTTTTTTCCAAGGCCATAATTTACTTAACGAACCGATAAGAACACCGATCATCGCCGCCATAGTTAATTGATTATGCCTATTGAAGAAATAAGACAATACGCGTGCAAAACTGAATAATCCGACAATGATGCCGATACCAAGAATAACTAAGACCATACTGCTCGAATCTATGCTCCGGGTGGAAATAATTTCCTTCAAGGTCAAAATGACCGTATCGTAAAGACCAAACAGCAATAGCATGAAGCTGCCGGATAAACCTGGCAGAATAAGGGCAGAAACGGCCACGGCACCGGCAATAAACACGTACCATATCTCAGTCGATCCCGTGCCCGGCCTTAACTGAGTGATATAATATGTGCCTATGGCGAATAAAAGACAGAATGCTATGGATTGTACATTCCATGATTGCCTCCTGCCAAAGTAGATAATTGACATCATCACCACACCCATAAAAAAGGCCCATAAGACCTCTCGATGCGACAATAATAACTTACTTATCAATAAAATACCCATCACAAGTCCAGCAAACATACCACATAAAAGCAGGAACAGGAATGCTCCATTAATCGCCTTGAAGAACCCTCTAGGTGAGGTAAAAAGTAGCTTAAAATTCGCTGGAGTGAATAACTTAATAGTATTTAACAATTCTTGATAAATACCCGTAATAAAAGCTATAGTTCCTCCAGATACCCCTGGTATTGCCTCGGCAATGCCCATAATGAATCCTTTCCATATAAGGTCAATTCTCATAATATATCAATTGTTATGCAATCTAATGTTTTTACTTGTCGGGGAGTCTATCGTCGGCTCTAATTCAACACTTTCGAGAGAAACTATAGCTACAGTGGGCTTGCCTGCATCTACCCATGCTGTAAACCATGCAGAGGCTGTAGCCAAAATTGATTTTTGCATTTGAACTTCTACCATTCCGTTCATCTTCTGCGCGTAAAGACGTGCATAATCTTCGCACTCCAATCGCACTATGACTCCATTGCGTTCCTCATAGCAATAGGCGTTTATATCAGGATTTTTTCTTAAGAGCATATCTTCATGAAGGACTTGCTTTACGAGTGAGTGTGTGCTTCTAATTACATTCCAGAAAAAATCCTTCTTGTCTTCAATATACGTAGCCTTTCCTACCCAAAAATCAAATTCCTCAGTTGCCATTAACTCCGGAATTCTAGACTCCCAAAAAGCATGTATGCCCAATTGATCCGTTAATTGACCATTATAATTGCGGGTGGTGTGCAGCGGGACATGCGCGTCCGATATATAGTGACCCATCTCAGCAGAAATACGAAGAGAAAGCTTCCAGTCGCCACCTTTCATTGCCCTTGTTAGCCTCTCTTGATAGTCAAGTAAATGATAAGGTAAGATGCCGTAATGACTATAATGATCTTGAAATATCAACGAGACAGTATTGGCGGGTAAATCCAGATGATCTTTATAATCATTACTTAGTACGATATATTGAGATTCATATAAGGCATACAGATGTGCCCTGATATCATATAGTAGTGCATGTCGCAGTCCGAAAAACGCCTCTTCACTCTTCTCCATCGAAAAAGTCCGTAGCGTATCCCCCCTTTGAGAAAGGGCGTGAACTTCTCCTTTCAGAAATATGCTTAAATATTGATCCGGTAAAGTGTCAGACATCAGCACATCAGGATACACATCCAGATCTATGTAATGTCTAATACCCTCGATCACAGAAGCATATCGTCGCTTGTCTGGAGCGACCGATTGTTCACTAATATATTTAATGTTCGCTTTATAGATCTGTGCTAATTCTGGCGGAAGACTGAATACGGCCAATCGATTAATCAGTCTATGTCCATAGAATCCCCAGAATTCTGCCTCCATATTCGCCGTCGGCGAATAATAAAAAGACATTAGCCAGATAATGATATTGACAGCTGTCATCGGATATAAAGTATTCTGCGCCAATATTGAATGATATATACGATAGCGACAGCTAACAATACCGTAAAACCGAAATACAAGACATAGACTAATATCCGCTGCTGAAACCTCTCTCGGCTAACCAAAGACAAGTTTGAAGATTCCACTTTCACCTCTAGAGATTTAATCCCCTGAACTTGGTCGAGCAATTGACGTACTAAGAAGGTGTTTCCTTCATACATTCTATCTTCCCATTTATTATAACCGATGGGGAAATATGCACCCCGCTCATCACGCATGGGTTGTATAAAATGTAGATTTCCCATTATGGCGATACGTGAATTTCCTTTGCTCTCTTTTAAATACTGTTGTCCTACTAATTGTCGATCAACTTCTGTCAATCGATCAGAAAAAAGGCTATTGAGCTTGCCGTTAAGTTCTATTGCAAGTATATGATGACGTCTTTCATAGTCATTAATATCTCGTTCAAGTCTAAGATTATTCAGATTTATCATCGCCGGCAATCCTTGGCTTGAAGTAAATATGCCGGAGCTTATAAGCACCTTTCGAGAGATAGATTCCGTTGTTCGAATAGTATCTATACTGTGCGGAAAATAAAGAGCGACTTCCTTGTTAACCGGTAGTATATCAACATAGTTTTCTGCTGTCAGGATAGGATGATAATCAAATGGAACACGGATAACATTCGATTCACCCCCTACCTTACCTGCTACTTGAGGTATAGTGCTATTGACAGGTGAGCGCAAAAGCTCCCCATTTATCTTGACACCCCATTTAAACAATTGATCTTCTATCATGTGATCACGAAGGGACGCGTAAAATTCCGTGCGCCTTATCAAGGAGTCAAGACTGATATCAGTCTTACAAATCATTAATAAACCGGGGATTTCGCCAACTATTGCCTGGTCTATAGCAAGATAATCTTGACGTGTCAACGCTTCACCACCTATTAAGGCAATGAAACCATCTACTTTTATACTATCGCGAAGTTGTAACCATCTGAGGCCATCTACCGGCGCAAATCTATATCCTTGAAACTGCACTTTCTCCCGATTGAGAGCCTCCGAGACTAATCGGCTATTCTGGCCAATAATAACAACATTTCTTTCCGTGGGATCGGTAACTTTTCTAAGTGCCGTAAATAACTTGTTAGGAAAACTCTGCATTGATTGATGCAGTACATCTTCTTCGCTTTGATTGGGTGACTTGGAGTCTAGCGCGTCTATCACAGTGACACCATAGGGTGATGAAATTATGACGAAAGGAAAAATCAAACTTTGTTTAACACCCTGTTTACTCGATACTGTCCGTGCAATAGGATTGAGCCCTCGATCAGATAGTATGTCGCCAAATACCTTCCTTACATCTTCATCGCCATTGAGGAGATCAAAACTTATCAGTTCGATCCCATCAGCATAACGCCTTAAATCACCAAGATAGGCATCAAGATATGATCTGAAATATGTAAAGTTAGCTGTTAGATCCCCTTCCAGTAGTATAGCAATGTCAATAGGAACTTCACTATTACTGACTAGTTCCTTAATCTGAGGATGCAGGGTGTATCGCTGATCTTGCGTCATATCCCAACGCTGATCACCTATTCTGGCAAATACATTAATCAGTACTAGTACGACAATGAACACTGATATCCTGGCAATATGGGGCAATCGGTTCATTATCGTTTAGCTATTGAGGAAAATCGATTAACGCCTATATAGACAAAAAAGATAATCAGCGATCCGAGGTAAACCAAAGAAGAGATTGTGAGGATACCCTTGTTAAATAATCCGGCATGATACGAAAGCCCTAGTTGCTTAACAAAAAATGCATGACTCCCACTGATTCCCGGAATACGCGCAAGGAGTTCCATCCCTTCATAGAGGATAAAACAAAATAACACCGAGAATGCTACCGCAGATACCTTGCCCGAGAAGTAGCAAGCTACGGCTAGAGATACCGCCACATATACAGCAATGACAGCTAGCATGACAATAAAAGAAACCCATAACTGACCATTGTCCTGAATACCATTGATACCAATATCTGACAAGATCAGTACATTCACTAGTGCTAATAGACACACTAGCGATACAACGATATATGCCGCAACAAATTTGTAAAGGATTATTTTATGCCAACCGATGTTCAACATGGATAAATTATCGAGCATATTCGCATTGCTCTCGTAAGTGATAAAACCAGTTGCCACTACCGGCACCCACAGTATAGCCGCCCAAATCATAAACTCAATAAACAACTCTCCCGAAGCAATACCATAAGCCAAATAAGAACTGTCCGGGAAAATCCATAAAAATCCACCACTCAGTAATAACACAAATAGGACAACAAAAACAAAACTCCTATCAGAAAAATATAGACTTAATTCTTTGATTATCTGTATCATAGAGGAGTTAAATTAACTAAATTGTTAAATATCTGCCTTAGAGGTCGTAATTGTCTGATCTTGACATCATGAGTAATGAGATACTTGATTAACGCATCCAACTGCTCTTCAGATTCTACATTAAATTCACAATAAGCTTCTGTAAAAAATACGGTGGTATCTCCCAGAAATGATTGAACTAACGCACTATCATTTGCCGTCGAGGCAGTAACGAGTTGATAGATAATTTGCGATCGATCAGAAGCCAAACACAACTGTCCATCTTCGAGGATCATCACTTCATCACATACGGCCTCTATTTCTTGGAGCAGATGACTGGACAAAATCACCAATTTATTTTTTGCTTGCTTTCTTATGACCTTTCTGAACTCCATTATCTGTGCAGGATCCAGCCCATTAATCGGCTCATCCAGCAGACATATCGATGGATTGCCCAAAAAAGCCGCTGCCAGACCGGTACGCTGTTTATATCCCTTTGATAATTCATATATTTTCTTGGATCGCACTTCATGAAGCCCGAGTTCTTCCGCACTTTCTTCAATTTCCTTCTTAGTCACCGAATTTTTGAGGCTATTATTTACCCAATGTAAGAACTCATACACATACATTTCATCGTAAAGAGGTGTATTCTCAGACATGTAGCTAATACTACGACCAACATCTGTGATATCTAAATGTAGTCGACCCTGATTAGGCGATAGTACGCCTGCTATGATGCGCAGTAATGTGGACTTACCCGCGCCGTTACGTCCGACTAGTCCTACTACTTGATTCCCATCCAATGAAACATTCAGATTATCGAGTACAAGTTTATTTGAATAGCTCTGTGTAATATTTTCGAGACGGAGCACCATTAATGAATAATTCTAAATTAACGAACGAATCTGCTGTGTGATTTCTTCTACTGAGAAGGCATCCTTTACATCATATTCACCGACTTTCTCCCTTTTAAGCGAATGTAAATATGCACCGGAATGCATTGCTTTCCCGTAATCATATGCGAGTGATCTTATATAGGTACCCTTAGCGCACTTGACATAAAAGTGAATACGCTTGTCTTCTAGAGATAAAATATCAAAAATATCAACTCTTATTGATCTGGCTGGCAACTCCACCTTCTCTCCTCTCCTAGCCAATTTGTACTGTGTCACCCCATTTTTTTTTATCGCCGAAAACGCAGGGGGTATCTGCTGTTGATCGCCTTGAAATTGATTTGCTCGAAGCCTTAACAACGCAAGCGAGAGCTTACGGTAAGGATAATAACAATCAATTTCTGTTTCTCTATCGTATGAAGGTCTAGTAGCTCCAATGAATATTTCACCGGAATAAACTTTATCTTCTCCTTGGAGAGATTCAATCTTTTTTGTTGCCGGCCCGACACATATCAGCAGTAAGCCTGTGGCAAGAGGGTCAAGTGTGCCGGCATGGCCAACTTTAAACTTTTTTACTTTCAATACACCTTTGATGGCCCCGCGAATTTTATTTACAACATCAAAAGATGTCCAACTGTAAGGTTTGTCAACGAGAATTATAGCACCAGACTCCAGATCGCTTCTGCTCAGGCTACGATGTTTATGTATCACATTGATTACAGCCATGTGCCTATCAATACAAGTAATCCGACTGCCACGCAGTAATAAGAAAAATAATGAAGCTTTGTCCTACTTACGAGACTTATCATCCATTTGCATGCGAAGACGCCTACTACAAATGCGGAAAACATGGCTATCGAAAAATTCAATGTCCTTGCTGTATCTACATTCATTCCTCCATCAAGTATATCGAGTAACATTTTGCCGAGTAAAATGGGTAAAACCATCAGAAAAGAAAATCGAGCCGCTTGAGGCTTAGCCGCACCCAATGCTAGCGCACATGCAATTGTGGCCCCTGACCGTGATATTCCCGGAAGTATGGCAACTGCCTGAGCAAGCCCGATCAAGAATGCCATACGCCAAGAAATTTCCATCGTACTATCTTTATGAAGACGAGGCAAAAACCACAGAATAAGTCCTGTACAAATCAAGAATACCGCCACATACCTTATCGACCCTTCGAATAATGCATCAATCTGCTTCTCAAACGTTAAGCCGACAATCAAAGCGGGAATTGTCGATAATACTATCTTCCATGCTAAGTAAAAATGTTCATCGCGTTTCCATGTGAGAATACTCGTAATAATTTTGAGAATATCTTCTCTGAACACATATAGTATACTAAGCGCTGTACCAAAATGAACCAACACGACCATGAACAAGTCCGAACCTAGCTCGGATGATGACGGCCACAAATAATTTAATATCTCCAAATGTCCACTACTACTTACCGGCAAAAACTCCGTCAGTCCTTGGACGATACCAAGAAATAAGGCTTTAAGAGAATCTAGCATGATTATTTTTTGAAAATCGCGTAAACACCAACACCAAGGCCTGCCAATATGACCATCGGTGCTAAAGTTATTCTTCTGAAACTATATATGACGCTGTCATCCCAGACACTCGGATCTTTCATACTACCGCCGGACATCAACAACATCCCCAATATGATAAGCCCGACTGCTATCCCTACTATTTTAAAATTCGCTTTACCAAAGATCAAATCGCTCGATGGTGACGAAGGAGCAGATGCCCTGCTCCTAGTAGGTTGTAGCGGCTTCTGCACTTCTACTTTCTTTTTTTCTTTTTTAGATTTACTCACGTTACAATGTATTATGTCAGTTTATTAAGTTTACTCCTTTCCCACGTACCCGCGGTGAAGCTCGCACTTAATGTGATCAAAATGATACCTAGCAATCCGATTAACAGTTCATTAAGTCGCATCCCCCCTTTCTCGCTAAGTGAAATTGACCATAGGATCAAATAAAATACTGAAGCGATGGAGATCATCCTCAATCCATATCGCAGATATCTCTCGAATATTAGCTTAACCATAGTCCTATGACTGGATCCTGCAATAAGTTGCAGTTGTACCTGTCTGAAGTCACTTGACTGGATATGGGAAACCAATGCGATAACAAGACCTAACATCCCGAATAACATAGCTCTCCATACATTCGACTCCCGACGTGGCTTTAAACTTTCAGTTCCTATGGTATTCTCTATATACAGATCTGAACTGATGGCTTTAAGACCTTTCTCTATTTCTGCCATCAGTTGATCATCTGCACTAGACTTGAAGTACAAAAAATCTTGAAGGTGAGGTAATAGCTCCCCTTTTCCTACCGCCAATGAAGGGATTAATATATCAAGTTGCTCCTTTTTTGACAGCTTAGTCAAGGCAGATAGTTTTTTTCCTAGGCGATTTTCTAGCAAGTTAACCACATCGCGCTCCGTGCTAATACTCAATCCATCCGGGATATTGATGACATAATCTTTTCTTGTCCCGCTTGAGATATCTATAGTATAGGCAGAACTTAGACTCTCTCTAACAAACAAAGCTATTAGAAATGAATACAAGATAATGAATATGGCTCCTTTCAAGGTTCTACTTGCTTTAATTAACAAAGGTATTATAATAAGTTATATATGTATTCATTCTACTTCAAATCAACTCTATGCAATCGAAAAGTATCAAAGCAACGAAGAAGCACAAATAATCATAAACATGTCTAGAATTGAGTCAATATTCCATCATTGACAATATCTAATGAATAAAAATACCGACATTTTAGGGTCATGAAATTGTTTACTCTTGATTGTGTACCATCGCGTGTTACATCTGATTATTCGAGTAGTAAAGTTAAAATTGGTCATTTAAGCAGTCAGTGATCTAAATCTTTCTATTTTGTGCCTTATTAATCAATCAAATTATTTTTATGAAAAAGATCGTTTTTGTATTAGCTGCATTGTTTTGTTTGTCTTTTAGTGCAGAGGCGCAGGATTTTAAATCGGCCGTGGGACTTCGGTTAGGTTATCCGCTTTCTGCATCTTATAAAACTTTTTTGAATGAATCTGCTGCTGTCGAGGCTTATGTGGGATTTAGAAGTTTTAGTTTTGTCGGATCTTTCCTCTCAGTCAGCGGAGCATACCAGATACACAAGGATATCGGTGAAGTAAAGAATTTACAATGGTATTATGGAGGCGGTGCGAGTGTATTTTTATGGTCATTCAAAAATAGCTTCATCGGCAATGAATCTTCTACATCTTTAGGTTTGCAAGGCTATATAGGTCTAAGTTACACGTTAGAGGACACGCCGATTAATTTTAGCATTGACTGGATTCCGACATTTTTCTTAGGAGGTTATAGCTCAGGTTTTGGAAGCGGATATGGCAGTTTAGCTGTCAGATATGTGCTTGGAAGATAATGTTTATTTATCTTTGGTCAATAGAATATAAGTTTAAGATTTGAAACGACAGTTATTTATTATCTTATTTTGCCTCTCGGGCGGACTACTTTTCGGTCAGTTTAAGCTAGGCTTAGGCATAGCACATGACTTTGATGATAAGTTTTCAGCATTAGGGGGTAAATTGCACTATACTGTTAATAGTGATTATGCCGGACAAGTAGGTGTGCATTATTTCTTTCCTAAGTCAGGTGTGAGTGCATTTGTGATAGATACAGACGTTCATTTTTATGGTATCAAGATTGGAGAGGTGGGCGGCTTTCATGTCGCCCCTCTCGCTGGTCTGAATATTGTCAGATTTAAAACCTCTGCAGGTAGCATCAGTTCCTCGAAGACAAATCTCGGTATCAACCTGGGTTTTCATGGCAATATCCCTATCACAGATAAACTCTCGATTTATCTTGAGCCGAAGTTTGTTTTGGATGGATTGGACAATTTTGTTTTATCTGCAGGCGTGTTTTTTTAGCAGAGCGAGCTAGATACAATGCACATTTATATTGCCATCGGTTTCTTATTTTTTTCTTGCCAAATGAACGATACTGTCATGTCTATAGACATTCAAGGTCATCGAGGCTGTCGTGGACTCATGCCTGAAAACACATTACCTGCATTTTTAAAGGCTCTAGAATTAAATGTAACAACACTTGAATTAGACCTCGCTGTCAGCAATGATCATCAAGTATTCGTTTCGCATGAGCCTTATTTTAGATCCGCCATCAGTCTTCTGCCGGATGGTTCCGAAATGCCAGAGGGTCGCGATTTTGACTTTAATATGTACGAGATGACTTACGATTCGATAAGGCAGTATGATGTCGGATCAAAGCCTGATCCTCGTTATCCCCATCGAGAGAATGTTAAAACACATAGACCTTTGCTCACAGAAGTAATTGACTTAGCTAAGAATTATGGGGTCAAAAATGGAACAGAGATTCCTTTTTTTAATATCGAGATTAAGCGATCTCCGAGCTATGATGGTCGTTTTCATCCTGATGGGGAGACTTTTGCCACGCTGGTGTTAGAAATCGTCAATACATCTGGTCTAAAAGATAAATTCATCATCCAATCGTTTGACTTTGAGACGCTGCAGATTGTTAGGAGAAGAGATCCAACCATTCCACTAGCCATGCTTATTGAGCGTGCTAGCCACTATGAAGATAACATTGACAGCTTAGGATTTAAGCCGGAAATATATAGCAGTCATTTTAGCCTTGTAAATGACGATCTCTTAGACTATTGTCGAGCCCATGATATAAAGGTAATACCATGGACAGTAAACGAGCATCAGGACATTCGCAAGATGCTCGAATATGGTGTCGATGGCATCATTTCAGACTATCCAGATCGTGTGATGTCTATAATGGCAGAGAAGTAATATGCCCATTTTATCAGTTGATGAATTCAAGCCAAATTTTCTTCTAAGACGAGGGCATATCAATACCATCTTGTCTGATGTACTTTCTGTACATAAGGTGAATTTTGTCCGTGAGCGGATAAGCACACCTGATGGAGATTTTATAGATTTGGATCAGCTGAAGAACAACAATTCTAAAGCGTTATTATTATGTCACGGCCTAGAAGGTAGCAGCCAGTCTAGCTACATAAGACTCTTCAGCCATTACTTTTCAGCAAGAGGATGGGATATAGTAGCCATGAACTATCGGGGATGTAGTGGGCAGGACAATCTCAAAGTGGAAAGTTATAACAGTGGGACTACGGGAGATTTAGATTTAGTAATACACAAAACCTTAGCAGTGTATCAAGAAATCGCGATCATTGGCTTTAGCCTCGGAGGTAATATATTACTCAAGTATCTTGGTGACGGGGCATATTCTATTCCGACACAGCTTACTAAGTCAGTTGCTATCTCTGCACCTGTGCATCTATCAGATGCCTCACAGACACTTTTAAAAAAAGAAAATTATGTTTATCAACGTCGGTTTTTATTGAGTCTTATGGCCAAGATGAATCGAAAAAAAACACAGTTTCCTGACGATCCGCGATTACAATTTTCAGGGAAGATCAGAGATCTGTATGCGTTTGATAAATACTTCACAGCACCTATGTTTGGTTATGAAAGTGCAGAGCATTATTATGCCAGTAATCAAAGCATTCAATGGCTTGATAAAATAGAGCACCCTTGCTTAATAATTAATGCGGAAGATGATCCATTTTTAGGATTAAAGTGCTACCCTTATGATATCTGTGGGGATTCAGAATTTTTATCTTTGTGCGCTCCAAAATATGGTGGTCACGTAGGTTTCTCAAAAAGTTTCTTAGATCGCAGTTGGATATGCGACATTAGTCATCAATTTATTACGGAAAAACAGGTATCTTAAGTAGCATGATCGATTTTAACGAAATAGAACAAAAGTGGAATAAGTATTGGAGTGATAACGATATATATCGCGTTGACAATGACAGCCCACTACCTAAGTTCTATGTACTAGATATGTTCCCCTACCCATCCGGTGCCGGGCTACACGTAGGTCATCCGCTGGGGTATATTGCTTCTGATATCTATGCACGTCGTAAACGAATGCAAGGATTTAACGTGCTCCACCCTATGGGCTTTGATGCATTCGGTTTGCCCGCCGAAGAATTTGCGCTTAAAACAGGCATTCATCCCGAGATCTCAACGAGTAATAATATGGCTCGGTATCGAAAACAGCTGAAAAGCTTGGGGTTCTCGTTTGACTGGAGTCGCGAAGTAGTTACATGTGATCCGGAATACTACAAATGGACACAATACATATTTACCCTTCTTTTTAATCATTATTATGATCAACAAGCGGACAAGGCACTTCCGATAAGTGATCTTGTTGGTATTTTTGAAAAGGAAGGTAATTCAAAAATAATGGCCTCTACTAGTTATAAAGATAGCTTTAATTCGGATCAATGGAACAGCTATTCCCGCGTTGAGAAAGAAGAAGTGTTGATGAACTATAGACTTGCTTATAAAAAAGTGGGTTACGTTAATTGGTGTGAAGAACTAGGCACTGTCCTCGCCAATGACCAGATAAAAGATGGCGTGACAGAGCGCGGTGGTTATCCTGTAGTTCAGAAAGCCATGACTCAGTGGTATCTGCGTATCACAGCATACGCAGACAGATTATTATCAGGACTTAATCAGGTAGAATGGTCTAATTCGCTTAAGGCCATGCAGACTAACTGGATAGGCAAATCAGAAGGAGCAAGTATATTTTTTAAAATCGTCGACAGCGAAAAAACGATTGAAATTTTTACCACTCGACCGGATACCATTTATGGAGCAAGCTACATGGTGCTGGCACCAGAGCACGATCTCGTCAAGGAGTTAACTACTTCTGAGCAAGCTGAAGCTGTTAAAAATTACATCGACTATGTTGCGTCAAAAAGTGAGGTGGACAGAATGTCCGAAAAACAGGTGACAGGTGCTTTCGTAGGAACTTATGCCTTAAATCCTTTTACAAATCAACACATTCCTATATGGATCGGCGAATATGTATTGAAGGATTACGGAACAGGTGCCATAATGGCGGTGCCTAGTGATGACGAACGTGACTTAGCATTTGCGACTAAATATGGTTTAGAAATCATCGATGTAGTCGATAAAAGTAAATACCCACATGCCACCCTACATGACAAACTAGGCGTAATGATCAATTCAGATTTTCTCAATGGCATGGAAGTCCCTGATGCCATTAAAGTGGCATGCCAAAAAGTTGAAGAGATGGGAATAGGAAAGACAGTGGCGAACTATAAGATGCGAGATGCGGGATTTAGCAGACAGCGCTACTGGGGAGAACCTTTTCCGGTTTATTACGATGAAGAGGGCGTCGCACACGTATATGACCTAAAAAGTCTACCAATAGAATTACCATTTACGGATAACTTTAAACCGGCTCGCGATGGTAGCTCTCCCTTGTCACGCTTGACTGAATGGGTGCATATGAGCAATGGACACAGACGCGAGACAGATACTATGCCGGCTGTGGCCGGCTCCTCTTGGTACTATCTACGATATATGGATCCGGAAAACAAGCATCATATAGTCTCTCCTGAAGCTATTCAATATTGGCAGGATGTAGATCTTTATGTCGGAGGGGCGGAGCACGCTGTAGCGCACCTGCTATATGCGCGATTTTGGCATAAGTTTTTGAAAGATATTGGCAAGGTTCATTCGGAAGAGCCATTTAAAAAGTTGATTAATCAAGGGATGATTCAAGGCATTATAGAATCCATCTACCTCGATAAAAATAGTCCGGAAAACGAACGCGTGTTTTACTCTGCAGATCTTGTGGAAGAGATGACGGATAAGAGCTTCGCCAGAATTTCGGTGCACATTGATTTTGTATCAAGGTATGGCAATGCTGACTCCCATTTAAGTGTGGATGGGATTAAGGCATTCCGTGAGTGGAGTCCTAGTTTTGATAATGCCGTATTTGTTACACCCAATGCTCGATATCACAATGGTGTAATAATCGAAGGATCTGATGATGATTTCCAATTTATGACACATTCCGAGATAGGCAAAATGTCCAAGTCTCTTTTCAATGTCATCAATCCAGAGACGGTCACTGCTAAATATGGTACGGACTGTTTTCGAATGTATGAAATGTTTCTTGGCCCTATCGAACAAGCAAAGCCATGGGACACCAATGGCATCGATGGAGTCAGCAAGTTCTTACGGAAATTTATCGATCTATTTTATAGCAACGATTCTTTACAGATATCTGATGAAACTCCTTCAAAGGAAGAATATCGTATTCTACATACCGCGATCAAGAAAGTAAATGATGGCATAGATCAATTTTCTTACAACACCTGTGTGAGTGCTATGATGATCTGTATCAATGATCTTCGTAAAGTCAACTGCAATAAACGGGAAGTACTCG
The DNA here is from genome assembly GCA_964396595.1 of uncultured Saprospiraceae bacterium. Lineage (GTDB taxonomy): Bacteria > Bacteroidota > Bacteroidia > Chitinophagales > Saprospiraceae > CAYNFR01. The sequence goes on from CAYNFR010000021.1 coordinate 46,367, forward strand.
ATAATCTCGTAAGACTCATCGCGCCATTCGCCCCTTTTTTGGCGGAAGAGCTGTGGTCTATACTAGGTCATGCGCCTTCAGTACATAAAGCTAACTACCCTGTAGCTGTAGAAGAGCATCTTGTAACGGATACAGTCTCCTATCCTATCTGCATCAATGGCAAGAAACGGGGACTCATGGATTTTGACAAATCAGCGACGAACAAACAAATTGAAGATATAGTCCTTCAACAAGATTATGTACTCAAGTGGCTGGAAGGGAGTAATCCCAAGAAGGTAATCGTTGTACCCGGTCGGATGGTTAATATCGTTATATGACAGGGGAATTTATGCGGTATTAAAGCTTACCGCTTCATCTTCCTCGATACGAATTACTCTCCCCCGAGATAATAATAGGTCTATGTATGCCAGTGTCATATTGAACGCAGGGAGAAAGAACTTGCCGGGATAGAGTGCATTGTATAGACTAAACACATCCGTTATACCAGAAGATATTAATGAATAACAATCATCTGTCCGGCTTTCGAGACGTGTGATCTGCTCTTTGAGTTTATCGTGTGCATCATCAAAAATATCAAAATGTCCCGGGTACACTCTATTAATCATTAACGAGTCCAGAAAATGAAAACTTTCGAGAAGTCTTACAATCGGAGCGCTAACAGATCCTGAAAAATTGTATAATTCCAATACTGGCGTAGGAATCAACCTAAGAAGTGCATCAGCAGAAACAAGCCATCCTTTGTCTTCATGTATAAATGCCGTCTGCGTCGCAGAATGCCCCGGTAGATACAACGCAAGCCATCTTACTCCACCAATCAGAAATTCGCCTGATGAGTCGAATCTACGAATATGCTCGATAGGAATCGGATGCCATACTTTATGAACTCCATTCATTAAACTATCAAATGCAGCTAAAAAATGAAATTTCGCTTGCGCTCCAATGTAAAAATCCATGCGCTCTTGCAGAAACACTTTACGTAGTTGCCATTGCTCTCCAGGATCAACAGCCCATGGAGCTACTTTTTCAGACACCCAGATTTCTTTTCCATGTTCAGCCGCCAGCCACCCTGCCATACCTATATGATCCACATGCGCATGGGTGATGATCACCCGATCAATGTCTGCAATCGTTAATTTATGTTCCTTAAGACCAGCTATCAGGGTACGATGCGATTCCGGATCATGTTCGCCACAATCAATCAGTACAATTTCATCACCCTTTATCAACCAACTGTTTACCCCACCCATTCCGAAGGCTGTCGGAAGAATAATACGCTGTGGTTCCATGGCTCTCTCATTCATCGTGCAAGAATAGGAAACCGATTACCATAACCAAAACGATGTCGTGATCAATTTTGGCGATAAACAGCTTTATGAATAATATTCAGCACGGTCTAATTTCTGATGCGCAATAAGCACTATACTAAATGTTATTCCCTAACATTTAATATAGTCAGCTAGTTTACTGGAGACCTTACTGATTAGTAACAAAAACCACCTTTACACAGGCTACCATTCTAGCCAATAAGCTAATACGAAGAACTGAACTTGAGTTTTGTGTCTTTTGTATCCTATCAATCTCAAAAGCCCAGATGTGTGTGGGTTTAATGACATAATGCACTTTTCAGCGTTTCTGTTCTTTTCATACTCGGGTACTTCTGGTTCATCCACCACAAATGCGCCCAATTCTATATTTTGGGAATGGTGTGATATTATGATGCCATTAAATATAGGTAATAACACCCATGTGCGACATTAGTATATTGCCACCGACAATTTCGCCAAAAAAATCTACACGGTATAGGGTACAGATGGTAATGAAATACGCACCTGCCCAACGATAATCCCATTGTTGTAAAAGGGAAGAAGGAATACGATATTTGTTTTTAAACTTTTCCATTTGTTTATAATTTGCTCTTTTGTTTTTTTGAGCCTTGGCTTTTGTTATGTGAATGACCAAATGTAGTTGGCTGTGAGCTTAGCATTTAACACAGAGGAACAACAATAAGCACAACTGACAATAACATCCAAGAATGTAAGACAGCGAGATATTTTAAACGTATCGAATTCAAACTTGTATTCCGAAAATATACCCCACCAAAGCCGTCAATCCCATGGCCACCATACCCCATATCATCACACGGACGACTGCTGCGCGCACATCAGAACCGCCAGCTACTGCCGAGACTATACCCAGTAGTAGCAAAAAAAGAAGATTGCAGCCGTACAATGCCCAGAACATATAGCCCATGGGTGACAAAATAACAACCCCAAGAGGCAGCACGCCGCCTATAACAAATGCGAGTCCAGACGCCATTGCTGCTTGAAAAGGATTTGCTTGCGTTACTTCATTTATGCCAAGTTCATCCCGCACATGAGCTCCAAGTGCATCGTGAACAGTCAATTCGCGAGCCACTTGTAGAGCGGTTTCTTCCTTTAATCCACGACGGATATATATTTGAGTAAGTATTTCAAGTTCGCTATCAGGGGTGTCTATTAATTCTTGCCGTTCTCGTTCGATATCGGCTTCTTCGAGATCTTTCTGAGAACTGACAGAAACATACTCACCTGCAGCCATAGAAAGTGCTCCAGCCACTAATCCGGCTAGTGTCGCCAGCATGATAGTTTCTCTTTCAGCCCCGGCAGCCACCACTCCTACTGCCAGACTCGCAATAGAGATAATACCATCATTAGCTCCCAATACAGCCGCCCTCAACCAATTACTGCGATGTATGTAATGGTAATCAAGATAATCATCAATAGTTGCCATAAGCTATTGGCAATATAAGGTATGTGTGTTAAAACTTAAAATATTTTACATAAAGACCTTGAATCCAAGAAAGATCGTGCGCGGCATAGCCGGCCCATAAATATAGTTACTATCCCTATTCTTACCGACATCAAAATCTCGCTGGTATGCATTAAAGAGATTCTTGACCCCACCATAAATCTGCAACCGCATCTTACTTTTAAGAGATGGAAAGGTGTAGGCGGCACGCGTGTTCACCTCACTAAAAGAGTCAACTGTCACTATAGCATCATCCGTAAAATTGTCTGCTCCCCCAAAGTGCGCTAGTAACATCTTTCCTGTAAATACCATATTAACATTAAAACTCCATTTATCATTGGGCGTGATACTGAGATTGGCATAGCCATATTGATCAGGTGTTCGCAGAAAACGCTGCACAGGGCTTAACTCTTGAATGTACTCAACCGGTTCCGCAAATTCGCTCCTCTGAACGGTTATCCCAGACTCAAGCTGCAACCTACGATTATAATTGGCGCGGAGTTCCAGGGTGAGACCTTTCACTAGTGCAGATTGGCCATTGCGCTTGATGAAGACTTGACCAAAATCATCCTCTTCTACGTTTTCGAGTATAAATGCATGATCTAACTCAGTTCGGAATCCCTCCAATGTAAACCCAACTATCCACCTTTCACTAACATGATCATGATTAATGGACAGGCTGTAACTCCTCGAGCGTTCTTCCCGTAAGTCCTCATCTAACTGCACTCTTGATACACCACCATCGGCAAAGGCAATGTGCAAATCTGTGTCAAAAGCCTGAGGCGCTCGAAAGCCTGTGCCAAACGAAAACCTGAACTGTGTGTTAAGCTGCATTTTATACATCAGCGCCACGCGTGGAGAATATACAAGTCTATCGACAAGATTGTGATGATCGATCCTGACACCGGATAGTAAATTGAAATTTTCAGCAAAATCCCAGTCGCTTTGAAAAAACATACCTAGATCACGGGTGTGCTGGTCGACTAGATAATTGTAGCTAGGAATATTATCCAACACTTTATCAGAAATGTATTCTGTGCCGAATGTCAATACATTTCGTGTATTAAAAAAATCGCTAATAGCGTGATTGAGTTGAAAGCCACCCTGCAAGGTCGTATTGCTAGAAAATCCATAGGGTGGATTTTCTAAATGCGCCATAATATCATCATCTTCATCAGGAAATACACCGGTATAATGATCCCGATCAGTATGTTGAAATGCCGAATAAAATATCAACGATGATTTATCCTGATTAAAATTGATCTGATAATCAGCACTTCCCATCCATATCTTATGTGTTCTTTCTTCTGCTTGCTGTGTCAAGTGGGCAGGAATATCAAGAATCATTTCGCCGCCAAAACGGTATTCTTGAAGACGACTCAAGGAGAATTCCAACTTTTGATTTTCGGATAAATTGAAAAATGCGTTTAATCCCAGCGAAGTGTTTTCCAGCTTTGGTAATTCTGAAAAATTATCACTATTGGCGTCATAAAGTCCTCTATCTCTTTTGCTTAAAAAAAGGCTTACACCAGCATTCTTTGCATTGTTCAATATCGTTGCATTGCCATTAAAATTGAAATCATTGGTCTGTCCATCTATATTTTGATAAAATGAATTTATTTCAAAACCATTGGCTTGTGGTAATTTGGTAATAACATTAACAGTTCCTCCTATTGCACTGCTGCCATACAGAGAAGACCCACCACCGCGTACAACTTCTATACGCTCAATCATATTAACCGGTAGTTGTTCCATACCGTATAGTCCCATTAAAGGACTAAAAATGGGACGACCATTAATCAATATTTGTGAATAGCCCCCTTGTAGTCCATTCATTCTGAGCTGCGTGTAATTACACGTCTGACAGTCCGTTTCGATCCGTAATCCGGGTTGAAACTTCAGCCCTTCAGACAGATTGCATACTTGTAGGTTATTGAGCGTCTTGCTATCCAGAATATTGACAATCACCGGAGAGTCCGTCTTCCGCTTAAACGTGCGTGTTCCGGAAACTACTACCTCATCGAGTTTCATGACCTCGTCTTTAAGAATGAAATCATGAGCGACATCTGTTCCTTCGGAGAAGTGAATTTTCGTTTCGATAGTGGCAAAGCCCAGATAACTCACCTTGACGATATATTCCCCGTCAGGTATTTGATTGATTTCGTAAGCACCACTATCATCAGTGATCGCACCTCGATCAAGTTCAGGCATAAATATGCTAACACCTGGCAAGAATAGCTCGTCGGTCTTCACCTGCCCATGAAGTCTCGCCCCCTGAGCCGTAAGATTACTAATAGCCATGAGTAGTAGGGCGACAGCGGTGAGGATCAGCTTATTCAATAGCACGCGTGTTAAAAAAAACATTAAATGAATAATGAAGTGTTCTGTTATTCTGCTCCATGTTCCATGCAAATTATTTCAAATCTTAGTTATCATTGAAAATATGATTGTCAACCTTAATATTAAGCTCAGAAGCCATCATTATTTACTCTCGTTCAGTTCTGACTGCCGGCCGAGGATAGGGAGGTGCGACAACTTCATTCACATTTTCGAGCGCTAAGAGTCGTAATGCTTCTTTTACAGCTCGCTCTAATTGTACATCTCTACCTTCCATAAATGACTTTGCATCCAGCTCGACCTCTATATCGGGAGCTATGCCAACATTCTCACCAATCCAGACACCCCGTATAGGGTCAAACACAGCATTGTCCGGTGAAGTCATTGCACCGCCATCAATAAAAGAATAATGCACAGATGACTTGACTAAACCACCCCATGTACGCTTTCCGATCAGAGGTCCAGCATTTTGATTTCTAAAGACCCAAGGAAAGAAATCCCCGCCAGAGCCGGCTGTTTCATTGATCAGTAGAACTTTCGGGCCGAGTATTCCAGCAGGCAATCTAAAATGCCTAGGCTCGGGTACTTCATTGGTGATAGCAGCTCTTAATTTTCTCGTCATAAGATCCACCATATAATCGTCTAACAAGCCGCCACCATTATATCGCTCATCGATGACCGCCCCTAGTTTATCTTGTTGAGCAAAAAAATATCTATTGAACGATTCGAAACCCGCACCAGATGTATTGGGCACCCAAACGTAAGCCAACTTACCTTCACTCAGTTCTTCTACTCTTCGTCGATTGTCTTCTACCCAGGCTCTCTGTCTTAAACCTGCTTCAGAGGATATCGGGAGAACTGTAATTAAGCGAGCGCTATCAAACTCTGGTGTATCATTTATATGTAGAAAGGTTTGGTTTCCCAGTGTACCCACAAAAGCCTCAAATATATCCATTGAGCCATTAATTTTTTGGCCGTTTACGGCCAATATATAGTCCCCTTCTTTAACGCCAAGACCAGGTTCTGCAAGTGGTGCCTTAAGTGTTGGATTCCAACTCTCCGTGTTATATATATGACTAATGCGCCAATGACCATTCACTACTTCGAAGTCTGCACCAACCAATCCAGTCTTAATGGTATCTACAGCGGGGTAATCACCACCAAACACAAAACTATGACCCACGGACAGTTCGCCATTTAACTGGTCGAGAAGGTAAGTGAGATCCGCTCTATGTTGTATAAAAGGTATTAATGGACTGTATCGCTCCCACACATCATCCCAATCCCTTCCATGTGTCGAAGGATCATAGAAATAATCCCGTTCGTATCTCCAAGCCTCAGTAAATATTTGTCCCCATTCTTGTTTTCTATCAAGGGACATACGCAGATCTAGAGCAATAACCCCGTCACTGGATGAAGGCTTCCCATTAGTAGATACTACCCGAAAGGTATTGCCTGATCGGAGGAGTATCTTTTCGCGATTGGGGGTGATAACTATCGAGCGCACGCCACCGGCGAAGTCATCCATCTTTTGGTCTTCTATGCTAAATTTATGAAGCCCTCCGTTATTAGCAATGAATGCGGTGCCTTTTTTCCCTGCCTTTATAAAGTAGTACCTGTTCGTCGGAATTGGCAAAGCCAAGGTTCGATTTTCCAGACCGTCCCAATCTATTTGTACTGTATTTTCATTTTTAACCTCCGCCTCTTCTATCGGAGATTTCGTATTTTTTGGCGACTTAGCATCTGCTTTTTTAGTTTTATCGTCCGTCGATGGTTCAGGAGTTTCTTCTTTTTTAATTAGCTCTTCGTCACTTCTTAAGGGAAATGGGCTTTTTTCGTCAGCGCGAAGCAAAATCATGTAAGCGGCTTGCTCGGGTTCAGCCATCATAGCAGATGTGTTTGCCCATCCTGAACCGAGTGCCAGATTTGTGCTCGCTAAGAAATATAAATATTTGCCATCAGCATCCCAACTAGGCGAGTAAGAATCCGCCAAAACATTGGTCATAGCTCGCACTTGATTATCTCGTGCAGACCAGGCATATACTCTTCGATACATATTTGCACCTGTTTTGCTGTAGGCCAACCATTGAGAATCGGGCGACCATTCAAGCCCCATATTGCCTCTTTCTATATTGATACCTCCGCTATCTATGACGCGTATGACACCGGACTTGACGTCCAATATTTTAATAAGCACCTTGTTATCAACAAAAGCAATATACTTTCCATCCGGTGACCAAGTGGCATCCCATGCTAGTTTTGCATCTCCCAATGAAATACTTCTCGATGGTGAAAGACCATCTTGAGCAGTGATTATCAACTTGTACCCTTCAACGCCTTGATCTGAAAACCAAGCAAGTTCATCGCCATTAGGTGACCAGAGCGGTCGACGATCAGCTGCACCACTTGATTTCGACAAATTACGCGATACACCATCTTTTACTGGCACTGTAAAAATCTCCCCCCGGGCTTCTACTATGATGCGTTTGCCATTGGGTGAAAGAGCAGCATCACTTACTCTTTGTGATACATTTTCCAGCCTTGGCTCAGCCCATGGAAAGTCACCTACTATTATAATCTCGATTTGCTTGATCTGCGCATTACGCGTATCAAATGTATGTAACAATCCTTCACGTTCAAATACTAAGAAATGACCGCGCCCTGACAGCCACATAATATCTGAACCCTCAAAATTGGTAATTTGCGTAAGCTCTTGATTTTCCGGATTATATCGCCAGATGTTACTAACCCAGTCCCTATCAGATAAAAAATAGATCATGCCACCGGAGACGACCGGATGAACATCCGTCGTGCTTTCACACGGTATCTTGGTTTCACTGTAATCCCTCAGATCTGTTATAATCAATGAAGTATTCTGACCTCCGCGATAGGCTCTCCATGTTACATCCCATCTTGATATTGGCTCAACCACTATTCTATACTCATCGAGATAGGCTGCTCTGAAACCTCGAGGTATCGGTAAATCTTCTGATGGTCCACCGGCAACAGGTACTTTCCATAATCGACTGTAAGCCGAAGGTGCGGTGTTACGCGATGATTCGTAAACGATATAGTCGCCATCAGGTGTCCATCCCACGACATTGACTGCAGATGGATGAAAGGTCAACTGACGAGGAGCCCCTCCATCGGATGATACAACATACACGGCATACGCCCCTGTTCTATTTGAGCTAAACGCAATGGTCTTGCCATCGGGCGAAAACTTAGGAGTGCGCTCTACTGCAGAGGTACTAGTAATTCTTGTAGCTCTGCCTCCTGCTAAACCGGCAGTCCATATGTCCGCTCCATATACAAAAACAAGCTGCTCCCCATTGATGTCAGCTTGCTGCAACAATCGAGTTCCTTGACCATAAAACATTGTATATGTAATAATTACGCATATTACTGTACTAAAAAAACGCCTATTATAATTCATATAACTTATCTTCCTTATCAAAATTAATTTAACGATACCGCGTATTAAATACCTAAAAGAGCCAGCACGCAAGGTACACATTCAAGCCGACTTGATGCTAAATTAAAAAGCCCAACACCACTGTCAACCATATACACAAAACAACTTGGCATCTCGTCCGTCGGTCAGCAGCAGCAAAAGTATTAATATTATGCAACAATGTTGCATTTATATATTGATCGCCAGACTGAGCAATCAATCCATCTCAACTCACGATGTTCTGCTACATCCGCACAAATCGTGAATTAGGTCTACGCTCATCATCAACAACCAACATTACTATTCATATTGATGCTAAAGTCATTACTGTGAATCATGGTTTACTAGAACTACGAGCTCATAGCATGTCAATAAGTCTAAGAATCCCTTGTTAGCTATTGTTAAGACAATTGGAAAATGAAAGAACATGCAAAAATATCCATCCGCATTTTTAACGACCGAGAAGTGCGTGCTGCCTGGGCTGATGAACGTTCCAAATGGTGGTTAAGCGTCTTAGATATAGTAGGTAGGTGCGCTGAATGACGAACCCGACTACATCAAAACCCGCAACTATTGGAAATACCTAAAATCCAAACTCAAATAGAAAATAACCAACTGCTTAGTGCCACTACCCCGTTCGAATTTCTCGCGCACCTGATGGCAAAAAAAGTTTGGCAGATGTGATGGCTCGCGACGGTGTTACTATAATCCTATCACTGGCTTATAGAGCAAAGAGAAAAAGGAAATTGTGTTATCAGTGGTGTTCATAGCCAAATAGAAAAATATGTGTTGCATTATCTGCTCAAAGGCATACAGCCCAATATTTTGGCATTGGCAAGTGGGCTAAAACAAAGATTGGAGCCTGAATGTCAAAAACCACTTGAACCAGGCAGACTGTTAATCATCACTCCGATTGACAAATCGGTAATACGTGTGAGCAGTCAAAGTGGACAGAAACGGTTAGGCTAAAGGTAGTTGCGTGGGTTTAGCATTTAACTTTGCAAGTACACACCAAACTGAAAATCCGGAAGAATTTTCAGAAGTAAGCGAGAACAAGCCATTACCCATAGCCATTGTTAGCCTTAAGTTGTTTTTATTCATTATCGCAAAATTATTCCCTTACGCTCCATAATTCATGGATTGGTTCTCCTTTGCTTGACGAACCTGAGTGGTGCCAATTGTTATCAGTCAATTCATAAGTAAATGTTGTGCTAAGCCCTGCTTTTGAGTAGTCTCTCGAAAAGAATTCGATATTCTCAACGTATTTACCGTTGTTGGCTGTGTAAGTACCTCCTCGAGTTCCAATAAATTCTTTTGTCTCTGTATTATAATCTATCCATTGAAATCGGGTTCCTGATAGAATTTTCATGGTTTTTCTCGGTCTATTTATATTGCTTAATTGAGTTATACCTTCTCTAACTCTGACATACATTAACCATGCTCCTTGTAACTCTCCAGGTAAAGCTTTATCTATTCTGTTGAATTTCATCTCGCTTCCAACAATTTCAAGAGAAGTATCAGTAATTTTTATATTGAAGCTAATTTTTGCACCAACCCGTTCGGCATTATCGGTATGAAATTCTACTATTTCTGTCATCGTATCTCCCTCTAATTCCCATGTGCCGCCATTCGAGTGAATAAGTTTTCCAGTGGTAGTATTATAAATACTTAATACTTGGTAACCCTTAGCAAAAATCACTACACTTTTTAGCTCGTCTCCATTTTCAGAAGTCGAAATGGCTTCCCAGGCGCCAATCGGGCTTTGTGCTATAGTCGTTAATGGGATGAAAATGCAGATGAGTAATACAATATATTTTGTCATGACTTTATTTTTAGTGATGAGTGTTCACAATTACAGCCAACGAATTGATAACTGCACTTGATGATGTTGTAACGGTCGGGTATGCAATCCCGGATGAAAGCTTGACGCACTTTTAAAGAACATATCCTCTGATAAAAAGATCCACCTCGTTTTACAATTAAAGTAATATCAAGCAGGGCAATCGCAATGGATTACCCTGCTTGCTTGATATGCTAGTTTACGTTAATCATTTAATCAACGTAACCCTTGCCCTTCGATATATGGTGCACCTATATCCTTTAGACGTTTCGTTACATCTTGGAGTTTAGTGTCGTTAATAGTCTTCAAATGTGTACTAATTTCACGGAGTTGGTCATGAGCGAGTTGTAAGGTCGCTTCATGTGTAGGTGTAGGCCCATAAGTAGAACTAGCTAAGCCGACCATACCGATCCATACCCCGGAACTCGGGTTGGGCAAGGTTTTTTCGCCTATCTGCATACGGGTCGGGCTACCATTAAGTTGACGACTGATGAGTTCGAGTTCTCTTCTGAGCTGACTCAATTCATTGGCAAGGCCGAGGTCTTGCTTAACTGCTTTATCCTGGGCCACATGCATGGCAGCTACGGTCAGTTTAGTTTTTTCGAGATAATCAGATGTGGCGTTATACGCTTGCATAAAATCAAAGTAGCTGTCTCTAAAAATATTAATCGTCTCAGGAGATTTTTCGGGAAGTGCTCCTGATCTTAATCTCTTCACTTCTACAGACATAGGCGGCGAAAGCTCTGTAATATTCCCGGCTTTTGATAGCATCATTTGAGCGCTATATTTACCGGGAGGAACGACCACATTAAAACCAAAATAATCATCCTCGACAGGCATTGGTTTAAGCGGCACAGAGGTTCTATCAGCAACATCCAATCCCCAACTAATGGTATTAAACCCTTTCTTATTGGTACCATTGACTGTGTTTACTATGTTCCCTTTATCATCCTTGATCACAAAAAATACACGAGGTGCTTGATCTGATTTCTCGTCATCCAGGGCGTCCCAACCCGGAAAAGGGATGTTCTGGTTACCTTTCTCTTTATCCTTACGCTGATCTTTCATACTTTTATAGCTGTCAGGTAGAAAGTAAGTAAGCACTGCACCGAAAGGGGGATTGGGTGCCGCATATTCTGCATTTCCTTGGCCATAGGTTTCTAGTTCGGGAACATACAAATGTGCTGTTCTGATATTAAATAAAGTCGGCTTTTCAGATATATCCGTAGGTACAGATTGTCGAATAGGATTAATATCGTCAAGGATATAAATACCCCTTCCAAATGTAGCGATGATCAGATCATCAGCTTTACGGTGTATGGTTATATCTCTTACTGATATGGTAGGTAAACCACCCTTGAGCTTGTGCCAATTCTTGCCACTATCGTGGGTTACAAATACACCAAATTCCGTTCCGACAAAGAGTAATTCAGGCTTGACATGATCCTGGACTATTCGCCATACTAAATGACGATCCGGAATATTACCGTTGATAGATGACCATGTACGTCCTCTGTCAGTGCTCTTAATCAAGTATGGTTTGTAATCGCCATATTTATGGTTGTCCATGGCCACATAGACTGTATTAACTTCATGTAAATCCGCTCGCACATCATTGATAAAGGCTGTAGCCGGTATCCCTTTGATACTTGAAAGCTCTATCGTGCGCCACGAAGCCCCACTGTCCTCACTCACATGGAGTAAACCATCATCCGTTCCTGCATAAAGCAGACCTTCCGCCAATGGTGATTCGGCAAGAGAACTTATCGTATTATAAGTGGACATGGCTCTTAGATCCCAGGCATTGTCAACACTATGATAGCCGCCCATGATAGGTAATGTCATTCTGTCTTGATTTCGAGTCAGATCACCGGATATCGGTGTCCAGCTATCTCCTCTATCATCAGAGCGCCATACACGCTGTGAGGCAAAATATAACCTGCTAGGTTTGTGCGAACTCACAACGATCGGCGCATCCCAATTAAATCTCTCAGTAGGCTCTCCTGCCCTAGCCTGAGGCTGAATATAAACGGCCTCTCGCGTGATCTGATCTATGCGCCAAAGCCAACCTTCTTGAAATTCTCCATAGCTTATATTGGGGTTACCCGGCTCGGTGGCTGATTGATGGCCATCGGCAAATAAGGTAGTCCACCAGTCGTGATTAAATATACCACCCTTATTGGCAGTCCTGGAAGGCCCTCCATGTGAGCCGTTATCTTGCGTTCCGCCATAGATTTTGTACCATGGTTCCGAATCATCAACGGCTACCTTATAATATTGCGTCACCGGCAGATTGCGAATAAACTTCCACGTCTTGGTATGATCAAAACTCTCGTATAAACCTCCATCTGTTCCAAAAAGTAAATAATTAGGATCTGACTTCTTAAATGCCATCGCATGGCTGTCAACATGTTTTTTATTTTCATTCATATTGGCGAAACTTCGCCCATGATCATTGGATATTTTAACATAATTATTCATCAGATAGAGCCGACCTTCTACATGTGGGCTAGCATATAACTCTTGATAATAGTGTGGTCCTGTACCTCCACTTACTACATCTGAATATTTCTCCCATGAAGCTCCTGCATCTGTGGTAACAAACAGTCCACCTGTCAGATTTTCTAGCTCAATGGCCGCATAAATCTGTGATGAATTAAATGGGTTCATGGCTAATCCTATCTTTCCGAGATTAACTTTGGGTATGCCATTAGTCAACTTGACCCATGTCTCGCCACCATCAACACTCTTGTGAAGACCTGATCCCGGCCCGCTACCCAAGAATGCTGCGACCGTACGATGCCGTTGCCATGTGGCCGCATAAAGAATATTTGGATCATTGGGGTCGATGAGCAGATCCGTAGCACCTACCCACTCTTCATCGCCCAGTGTGTGCTTCCATGTATTGCCCCCATCCATGCTTTTAAAAATTCCACGTTCGCCACCCTTGCTCCACAAAGGGCCTTGAGATGCTACCCAGATAATATTTCCATTTTCCGGATGAACGATGATCTTAGAAATGTGCTCAGCGTTTTTCAAACCTTGGTGTGCCCATGTCGACCCGCCATCTCTGCTGAGATAGATACCGTCTCCATAGCCCACGTGCCTGCCGCCGACATTCTCTCCTGTGCCTACCCAGACGACATTGGGATTCTGAGGATCTAAAGTGACACATCCTATAGAGTAACTCGACTGACCGTCGAATATAGGTGTCCACGTCGTACCGGCGTTGATCGTTTTCCATACGCCACCTGAGCCAATTGCCACATACCAATGATTCTCATTTTTTGGACTGATGGCAATATCTGCTATTCTTCCTGATGTAAAAGCCGGCCCTATACCCCTGAAACTAAGACCCGCATAAGGGTCAACGACTTCTTCCTGAGAGAAAATCGTTACACTCAAAAAGCAAAAAAGTAAAATAAATTTTGATCTCATAATAGTTCTATTAGATTTAAGAAGTGATACAATTGTTTTTGTAAATCAATGTTTTATGATCATTTTTATAGGATCCCAATTGACAATATCATTTTTAAAATAGCTAAGATTAGCAGCAATGGAAGGCCCGGCTGCTCGCAGTCCAAAGGCAGAATCCTCGACCAACTTTGTGCCATTCAAAATGGCGTCGATAAAATGAGCCCAATGATCAACATTGGAGTCATATCCTTGTGGTTCATGAAAAACACGGACCCCCGGTTCGTACACTTCTAGTTTGTCTGGTGGATAAGTTGACTTAAACCACTGTTCATATTCTTTTTGTTGAGCAGCCGTGAAAGTATCAAAGGAATCCCAGCCGCCATATGATGGACGTCTAGATATTTTATTGCGCTTAAGCTCAATACTCGACCATCCTACAGTCATCATACCTTCTGTACCTATGAGCTGTACATGCGTAGCGCCGCCTGAGCCATCAACAAAGTTTGACCGAATCTGTACATTAAATGCAGGATGGGTTTTCGTATCCGGATAGTCATACAACGCTAGCATGACATCGGGTACATCTCTTCCATCCTTCCAAAATCGCAAGCCTCCACTACTTACAATTCTGTCTGGGCCGAGCGAATCCATAATTATATGAAGGGAAGTAAAGAGATGCACAAAGAGATCACCTGCCACACCCGTACCATAATCAATGTAATTTCTCCATCTGAAAAAACGAACCGGATCAAATCGCATCCGGGGCGCATCACCAATGAATGCATCCCAATCAATCTGCTCAGCTGTCGCATCTAGCGGAATAGAATATTGCCATGCGCCATTGGAAGTATTTCGGTCGTATCGTATGTCAGCCATGATAATATCACCGATCGCTCCCTGAGAAATCAGCTCTTTCGCCTTCCAGACACTTAAGGCACTGCCGCGCTGAGAGCCGATCTGGAGAGGTACACCATTTGATTTTCGCTCCGCCTCTATGACCGCCAAACCCTCCTCAAGCCGGTGCACCATCGGTTTTTCGCAATAAACAGGGATTCCTTTAGCCAAAGCGGCAATAGTCATATGATCATGCCAATGATCCGACGTACTGATACATACAGCATCTATATCAGGTCGATCTAACAGATCCCTATAGTCACGCGTAGTGTAAATATGTTTTCCATAAAGCTCTTTGACTCTGTCCAATCTCCCATTATACAAGTCACAAGCAGCCGCAATTTCAACACCCGGTATACTAAGCGCTGATCGGATATTATCGAATCCCTGTATTCCGCAGCCGATGAATCCCACACGGATTCTATCCTGTAAACCGAACTTACGTTCATTAAGTAAGAGAATTTGTTCGCGAGATGCTTCCATCTCTCTCGATAAGATCGACCCACTTCCTACCATCATGCCAGCAAGTCCTACCTTCTTCAAAAATTCGCGTCGAGCGTTCATAAATGCTTTAATGATTTGTTGACAGTAGCTGTAAATTAAGCTAAATACATTACATTGTTCTAATCAGCCTCCGAAAATCAAAATTATCTAATCATTTGGTCATCAAGGATAAAAAATAATCTCTATTTTATATTCTTTCCCTCCTTTCGACCGCTAAAGATTAAATTTGCACGGCATAAAAAAATGACATCATGAAAAAAAGAATCGCCATTAATGGTTTCGGTCGTATCGGGAGATTGACCTTCAGAAATCTTCTCAAAAACGAGAATATTGAAGTAGTAGGAATAAATGACTTGACAGACAATAAGGTGTTAGCCCACCTATTAAAATACGATAGTGCTCATGGCCCATTCGACGGAGAAGTGAGTGCTAGCTCTACAGAATTAATTGTCAATGGCCATAAAATACAAGCTTCAGCAGAACGTGACCCAAGCAAGCTGAACTGGGGAGAGCTAGATGTTGATCTGGTACTGGAATGTACAGGAAGGTTTGTTTCTAAAGAGGACGCATCTATGCATCTTAAAGCCGGAGCGAAAGATGTTCTGATATCTGCACCTGCCAAAGGATCCGATGTTCAAACGATCGTACTCGGTGTAAATGATCATGAATTGGACAGACGTAAAAATGTATTTTCCAATGCTTCATGTACCACTAACTGTCTAGCACCACTGGTCAAAGTCCTTGAAGACAACTATGGCATTATCAATGGTTCGATGACAACGATTCACGCTTATACTGCTGATCAAAATATCCAAGATGCACCGCACAAAGATCTTAGAAGAGCACGTGCTGCTGCTTATAACATCGTACCTACCTCTACCGGTGCAGCTTCTGCTATTAAAGAAGTGATTCCTAATTTTGGTGATAAAATATTCGCCATAGCTGTTCGTGTACCTGTCGTGACAGGATCTATGGTGGAACTAAATGTGAATCTCAAAAGAAAAGTAACCGCCGCAGAGGTAAATGCGAAATTCAAAGAATATGCTGAAGGGTCCATGAAAGGAATCTTACAATATTGTGAAGACCCTATTGTTTCCGGTGATATTGTAAGAAGTCCATATTCTTCCATATTTGATTCCCTGCTTACCGATGTGAATGACAATATGCTAAAGGTGGTCAGCTGGTACGACAACGAAGCAGGTTATTCTGCACGTCTAGCGGATCTTGCTGCACGAATAGTAAAAGCCTAATACTGATGTCAGCTTATCAAGGCAAGAAAGTCTTAATCCGGGTTGATTTCAATGTACCGATGGATAAGTCTTTTAACATTACGGACGATACGCGTATAGTAAAGTCGCTTCCTACGATCAAAAAAGTACTGGGAGAAGGTGGGGCCGTTATTCTCATGTCCCATCTGGGGCGACCTTTGAAAAAATTGAAAGAAGACGGTAGCATTGACGTGGAGAAGTTTACCCTTCGCCATGTAGCTCCCCATCTGAGCAATTTGCTAGACCTGCCGGTCAAATTTTCTTCGGATTGTATAGGACAAATAGCTAAAAGAGCTAGCGAAGAATTGCAGTCCGGAGAGGTGCTACTACTTGAAAACACCAGATTTCACGCAGGGGAAGAAAAAGGCTCTATAGAAGTGGCGGAGCAATTGGCTTCATTGGGAGACATATATATCAATGATGCCTTCGGAACCGCACATAGGGCGCATGCCTCAACTACGATTGTTGCAAATTATTTTGACAAGCCCAACAAGCAATTTGGCTTGCTCATGGATGACGAAATAAAAAATGCTAATAAAGTTTTGAGCAATCCGGAGCGACCATTCGTAGCCATCACAGGGGGTGCGAAGGTTTCGGATAAATTACTACTTCTCGAGAGATTGATAGATTTTGCTGACACAGTAATCATTGGCGGCGGAATGGCCTACACCTTCTCCAAGGCTATGGGAGGCAAAATCGGAAATTCCATCTGCGAAGATGACAAACTTGAACTAGCGCTCACCTTAATGGCTCAAGCTAGAGAAAAAGGCACACAATTGCTACTGCCGGTAGATAATATTGCGGCTGATAGTTTTAGCAATGACGCATCCAGACTAACCGTTAAATTTGGAGAGACACCAGATGGATGGGAATGTCTCGATATTGGCCCACAAGCGATTGCAGATTTCAGCAAAGAAATATCTTCTGCGAAGACAATCATCTGGAACGGCCCAATGGGTGTATTTGAATTTGACAATTTTGCTGTAGGTACGAATGCCATTGCCCAAGCCGTAGCTGACGCTACCAAAGGTGGAGCTTATTCTCTTATCGGTGGCGGAGATTCTGTAGCGGCCATTAGCAAAAATGGTCTTGACGACAAGGTAAGCTTCGTATCGACAGGTGGAGGCGCTATGCTTGAATATCTAGAAGGAAAAGAACTACCCGGTATCGCAGCCATTTTAAAATAGCCTGATCTCAAAATAAAAAGCAGTCTAAAACTGGACATGCCCCCAAAAGTTAGACAATAACTTGGGGGTATGTCCATTCCTGCAAGGCTTCTTTTTTTCTCTCTTTAAAATCACTTCAACTCATATCGGGTAAACTCTACCGAGTTTAAGTCATCCATAGTAGTAAATATATTGTACCTGTCTGGCACATAAAGTTTGTTTTCAAATACGATGTATGGGCTGGGGACTCCTTGATCAATTTTGTAATAAATATTTTTCTGGGTATTTATTAATTTTTCGTATGCTACCCATGGCCCTATCCATGTTTTTACAGTTTCTAATTTATAATTACTTTCCTTTCCTTTTGGCAATTCTAGCAACATGGTTTGAATGTCATTTTGAACATCCGTTGGATTTCTCAGATATTGAGTAATCTCGACTGGCAAGGCTTCAAATTTTACTTTTTCATTTTTAAGGGTCTTTATATTACGGCCACTACAACTACTGAAAAGAATAATAATCAAAAAAAAACAATACTTCATTTGTTCTCAGTTTTATCTATCCAATCATTGACCCTATTGTGTGAGTTATGAAAATCTCCCTGCTAAGCGTAGGCTGTGCCTACGATTTGGTGTAATCAAATTTTTAATTTGT
>CAYNFR010000022.1:0-62125 GCA_964396595.1 uncultured Saprospiraceae bacterium
CTTTTGGTGACAATTCACTCATTTTTTGAATGTCTTCGTGAAGTAATAATAAAAACTGTTTCATTGTACATTGTATTTAAATTCAACTAAAGACATTTTGCTATCTCAATTATGGACATTTCCAGAATAATTTTTTAAGTGGTCAGTTTTATCAGCTTGTAGAGAACATTAGTATAGGCGCTACTCGTACCTATTGATAGCGTCTATTCCTTCTTGTCAGAACACTATTCAGGCCGATGGCACACTACACCTTACCAAATTTATCTATATTTTTCATAAAATCATGTGGACTCTTAGCTGTTTTATTGTTTATAGCTAGTACATGGGTATAGACTTCAGTGGTTTTGCTGCTGCTATGTCCTAGAATACTTTGAATCATTCGTAGATTAACACCTTCCTGCAGTAGCTGTGTTGCGAAACTATGACGCAATGTATGTACCGTACCCCATGGATTGGCACCTGCCTTCTCCTCTGGCTTACGTAGTATTTGCTGCATACTTTTGGCGGAATATTGTTTGCCTTACCGACCTTCACACGCACCTATCCAGGATCACATTCAGAGCCTAGCTTATATTGTAGAAGACCTTTGAAAGCATCTCTGGCTGTATTGCCTTCATGAACGACCTTATATACTTCATGCGATATGGGCATTTCTACATCATATTTGTTAGCCAGTTCCATGACGACAGATACTGTCTTAACCCCTTCTGCTACCATGGACATCTCTTGGGTAATGTCAGAAAGTTTCCGGCCTTGTCCCAGTTGATAGCCCACATGTCTGTTTCGACTTTGTGGACTATTGCAGGTTGCGACAAGATCACCCATACCGGCAAGTCCGGCAAACGTTGCTGGTTCTCCACCCATAGCTGTGCCGAGACGCGTCAATTCAGCCAAACCTCTTGTGATTACTGCCGCTCGCGTGTTGTCACCTGCCCCTGCCCCGTCACCCATACCGGCTGCTATCGCAATAACATTTTTCAATGCCCCTCCCAGCTCACATCCGACCACATCATTATTGGTGTACACTCTGAATAGCCCTGATCTGAATAATTTCTGTAGCTGATGAGCTACCTTCGTATCAATCATGGCGATCACACTCGCTGCCGCCTGGCCACTGATAATTTCTCTGGCGAGATTTGGGCCTGCAAGTACACCTGCCGGATGCCCAGGCAGTAGCTCGTCAATGATCTCCGTCATCCGCAGCCTAGTACCATTCTCCAATCCTTTACTCAGACTTATGATGGGCACCCACGGTCTTACATAAGCAGAGCAGTCAGCAAGCACATTGCGGAAGCATTGGCAAGGAACACCCATAACCAGCACGTCAGCAAAAGAGGCAGCCTCTTGTAAGTCACTGGTTGCCTTTAGATTTTGATTCAGAAAGGCATCAGGAAGATATTTGTGATTGGTGTGATATTGGTTGATTTCATCAACTGTATCTTTATTTCGAGCCCAAATCATGGTATCCACATTTCGGGCGGCAAGACTTGCTACTGTTGTCCCCCACGAGCCTCCTCCTATCACGCTTACTTTAATTTTCATAATGATTTCTTAGTAGACTTAATTTTTTTAACAGGTTCAATTAGTTCTATCTGCCCTAGTTCGCGCAAATAGGCATCGCGTATTTTAGCAATATTTTCGTCGAGCGTTTCAATAGTCCAATCTGATGTAGCTACCGGTGTTAAAACTTTTACTTCTACAGCAGTGGGATTAAGCAGGGCCTGGCCTCTTGGCATGATGTCGTGCGCATTCATAATGACGATAGGTACAATGGGCACTCCTGCCTGCATGGCTAGATGGAAAGCGCCTTTTTTAAACTTTCCGAGTTGATAATCATAGCTTCGTGTCCCCTCCGGAGCTATTGCCACCGAAGTACCCTTCTTGAGCACATCAATCACGGGCTTGAGTGCTTCAATAGATTTTTCCTTATTGGTTCTATCAATAAATATGACACCAGCCGCCATGAATATTGGCCCTATTGGGGTGTACTTAAGCTCTTTTTTGGCTACTGCGACGGTGTCTTTTCTTATCAACTTACTAGCGATAAAGAAATCTGCATTACTCTGATGATTAAAAATAAACACAGCCGGGCGATGTGACCATAAATTTTCTTTGCCTTTAACTACCAGCTTGATCCCGGCTAAACTTGTTCCGAGATCACCAACAGTTGCAATCATCGAATTAATGCCATCCCGCCAAGATCCACTGCTTGTCCCGGCTATCACCCCGGACAATGCCGCCGGTATTAAGGTGCCAAAAGCTAATCCGGTTCGTACCAAGTTGCTAAGCACCGGTCGCGACTCGTCATTAAACCGGGTCACCGGCCAATCATTGGCGAAAGCCAAAGCTGATAAATCCTTGTCGGGATTAAGGGCGTGCGGATATCCCACAATATCGAGTAAAGGCCTATCTTCTATACTGTCTGTATAAAAGAAGCTTTTGGATAGATCAAGATTAAGATCTGCGGCTAACTTACGTGCAGCATAAGCTTTCCCCTCACCCCAGCACACCGGCTCTTCCACTTCGCCTGTGAATACGCCATTTTTAACTTTCATACGGGTACACATGACATGCTCTATCCCCAGATCACGTGCTATAGGATTGACTTGATAAGGTGTGGCGGCAGAAATAATCGCTACCGTATGCCCTTTTGCCATATGTGCAGCGACTAATGCGCGGGATTCCGGATAGATAGATGCGGCCAAATGCTTACGATACACTTCCTCCCCTACTTCGATGAATATTTCTTCTCGTTGCCCTTTAACACCTTGCGCACCGATATTCGCCAATCCGCCAAAATTCCGATTGCCTAGCGCATATACGATCACACCACCAAATTGGGAAGCAATCTCGCGCGGTTTCATCCTGCCACTTAAAAACCTGCGCTGATAAAATTCATTAGCTGAAAAGCCTTTAATAAGCGTACGATCTAGATCAAAAAATGCGCCTATATGAGAGCCATCCTCTCCTGCCACGACCTCGGTGGTGATACTTTCTGTTCGAGATCCCGGCACTATATTGCGCTCTAGTGGAATGATATTACTATCGTTATCCAGGTCAATGATGATGTACTGAAGCGCACGAATACTGCGTGAGAGATCCTCTAATTCCTTCGCAAATTCAGCTATCTCTATCTTTTTATCATCCTCCTGGGTAGGTAGTAGCTGTCTATTTTGTATTAATCGGATGCCGTTCTGCAGCAATGGCTTAGAGACGGATTCGAGTCTCTGAATATGGCCTTGCCAATGCATTTCTTCGCCGAGAAACAGACATTGTTTCAACAGGGCCATTTCGCTCAGCTCTTTTAGATCCGACAAATTTTGCAACGCCTTCGCCACTACCTTGTAAGCTTCGACGTAAATACTTAGGACTGTCTGGGCAATCAGGATAGACTGTGACTCCAGTAAACCTTTGATATCTCCGTTAGGATCTTTCAGAATAGACATCCACTGCGGCGAGATAAAATCCAAATCAGCTTCTATTTGATCAGCGAAGTCAGCCTTGTGGGTATAGAAAAACTCAAACTTAAATAAGTCTCTAAGCTTCATGATCTCCTCCCAGAATGTCAAGAGCCTATTCTCAGCAGGCATCGCCATGATCTTGACCAATGCCAGCTCTATAAATGCACGATGATATAGGTGGTGCACAGACATATTGGCATAGTACAATACCTCGAGGAATCTCGAAGAAACAATGGCATACTTCGCTTTGACACCATCTGTAAGTTGATTGATGAGATTGGATTTGATCATCAGATTGAGGGCCGTCTGTACACTTTCGCCGATAGGTGTGCCTCTATCTACCAGCACGTCGGGTCTATGGCTCTCTATCAGTTTCATCAGCTCGATGACATCGCGCTCTATGGATCGCTTGCTCAAAGCAAATTTGCTCAACAAGGTGGTGGCCACAAGAGAGGTCGTAGTCACGGGTGTAATTTTGTTGATATGGTGAATGATCTCAAAGGCAAAACGCGATAACGTATAGCCCGAAGTAGGATCATCCGCCTCATCATCAGGGATCACTGCCTGGCGCACCCCTTTCATCTCAATAGGATCACCAAATCGCAGCGACACCTTACCATAACCATCCCCCAGCTTTCGGATGTAATCGATAAACCATTTAAGGTTTTCAGGATTCTTTTTCTTACCTCGATTTTCTTGGGTCATTTCTTGAACATCCGGTATCAAATCATACACAGTGGATACAGGTATATACTTGACAGATTGACCACTATGTTCTTCTGCTTCTATGATGTACTTTAAGATACCCATCATAGGCCACACTAGCTTGCCCGTACGAGATCGCGTTCCTTCTATTGCCCACATGAAGTGTGCTCTCTCCTTGACCAATGTGGCGATAAAATGCCTCAATGTCAGTTTGTAGAGATCGTTGTCTTTGATATTTCTTCGAATAAAGATTACACCCGATTTACGACCGAACTCCCCCACTCCGAGAAAACTCATATTGATCCCGCTAAAGGTATAAGGCAATGGCAAGCCGTGACGTGCCAGTACCGCGCCTAATACCATCATATCGATGTATGTCTTGTGGGTCATAACAAAAGCCACAGAATGCCGGCGCATATGCTTGGCCAATGATTTAATCTCAGCAGGATTGACATCAATGGTTTTATCATATGCCCTACCGAGGATGTATTGGATTCCCTGAACAGCTACGGCATTAAACAATGGTTTTTGTTCTGTATAAAGCTCCTTAAGATATAGGGCAGCTTCCTTTTTTAATGATTCAGCATCGGTGTTCTGACGCACCGCCAGATCCCGAATCTGCACAAGGAAAGATTCGTTCTCAAGAATATCAATCATTGCCATAAAAACAAATTAGGTCGAAAATTAGCGGATTTAGTTTGCATTCGGTAAGATACGTAAGAGTATGTATAGAAGGCTTAAAAAATTGGCCTTTCGGCCAATGTGTCCTTATTCCAATATAATAAAAGTGATAAGTCGTTAATGTTAAGCCCGATTAAGGGAGGAGAGTAATAAAAATTTGTACGCTTTTTGTGTAGAATAGAATAAATACCCATGTTTGTGCGCTATATTAAATCGTATAGTACATACGCCACTTGATAAGAAATTGTTAAGCTTTAGATAGACCACACATGAATTTGAGATCCATAGTTATTCTGATTGCAACAGTTATCTGGACATTAGTCTCCTGCCAAAACAAATCCAATGATCAAGCAATTAAGGCCAAAGTCATTACGGATCTTCCATTTACGAGCGCAACGCACTCAAAGGAATATGCGGACATAGTTATTAAGTCCATCAAAACTAACAGACATAATCCTGTAGCGGCAGAATTCATTAATCCTTCTGATATCGACCTGTCTAATCTTAAGAAAATTGTCAATCTTTACAGCAGTGGTATCGGTGGTAGGGATGATTGGGAATTCGTCGATATTTACGAGACAAGCATGACTACCACAGAAGAAAAAGGTTATGATTACGTATGGCTTGATCCGAAAGGGAAACTGGGATTACAGATTTATGTAGAGCCGATCAAAACAGATAAAACCTATCGCCTCAATAAATTAGAGTTTCGGAGTAGGATAGATATTCTCGAGACCGCCGCCTTTCCGGCAGCGCAGATTGACGATTATAAAAAATTGGAGTATAACTGGGACGAAATTGATCGGAGAAGGTTAGCCCGAAAGAAGTCTTAACCCTGCAATATCCATTAGAAAATCTATCACGATTTTAAATGGCCTCAAAAAGTATTATCGAGCCAGGATAGGCATTTTCGATTTACCCTTTCTTTTGTAATTTGCAATAATCCTTGGCGAAGTAACTAATAATGATGTCGGCCCCGGCACGCTTAATAGATAATAAGACTTCAGGCATAGCGGTGTGGTAATCCAGCCAGCCATTTTGTGTAGCCGCCATGAGCATTGCGCACTCTCCACTGACATGATAAGCAACTATCGGTACATCGGAAATTTCTTTCAGTCGAAAGATGATATCCAAATAATGTAACGCCGGCTTGACCATCATAAAATCCGCGCCTTCTTGTAGATCTAAGGTGGCTTCTCGAATCGCTTCCAGAGAGTTAGCAGGATCCATTTGATATGTCTTTTTGTCGCTGGGAATAGAAGCATCAAGCACTGGGGCGCTGTCAAGTGCATCTCTGAAAGGTCCATAGAAGGCACTGGCATACTTAGCTGTATAAGACATTATGGCACAATTATAATATCCCTCCTTATCGAGAGCCTCCCGCATAGCTCCTACCCGGCCATCCATCATATCCGAAGGCCCTAGTATATCAAATCCTGCCCTTGCCTGTGCTACAGCCATCTGACTTAACACTAACAGTGTCTCATCATTGGCTATCTGACCATTGATGACCAGTCCGTCATGACCATCGCTGTTATAAGGATCTAATGCCACATCGCTGATGAGGCAGATATCGGGAAATCTTTTTTTCAAAGCACTTGCTGCCTTGAGATAAAAATTATCCTCTCTTGTAGCGTAGCTGCTCATAGAATCCTTTAAGCTCTCCCTGACCTTGGGAAATAGAATAAAGCTTTTAAGACCAAGTTCTATGCACTCCTCTATCTCCTTGTAAAGTCGATTAAGAGACCAAATATATTGCCCGGGCAGTGAAGCTAGCGGCGTACAGATATCAACTCCGTCAACCAAGAATATCGGCTGGATAAGTTGATGAGTCAGTACATGGTGCTCCCTCACGAGTGATCTGATCGTCTCCGAACTACGTAATCTGCGTGGTCTATGAATCATCTTGGATGTTTAATGACAAGCCAAAAGTAATTATTTCTGCTCTGCGTGCTTACGGTTAGGATTTTGTGGAACGGGATCAGGTCCGAAGCCTCCCCATGGATGACAACGAAAGATCCGCTTCAAGCCCATAAAAATTCCTCTAAAAAAGCCCCATTCATATATGGCATCAGCCATATAATGAGAACAGGAGGGATCAAAACGACATCTCATTCCGAATACACCGGACAATATCGGCGATATAAGCCATTGATACAGCCGTATCGGAAAAACGAAAATATGATTAAGTAGTCGCACAATTTATAATTCTAAATTTCCACTTCGCTCGCTAAGCGATAACAAAAAATAGGCCTTCTTTCGGGGGCTCATGATCATCTTCACGATATTTTGTTGGTCTTCAAATACCTCCATAAGCAAGTCATAGTGAACTGATACCTGCTTCACCGGTGTCACATTCCTGAACTCAATATAGCACCACACCGCTGCAAGATCATCACTCACCTCCTTTCCTACCCACTCTATATCATTTAGCTTTCGTCCATCCACCTTAATTATCAGATGTCTCTGTATGTACTCAAATATATATTCGTCAGCCTTCTCAACTTCTCGATCTGTGCACAGGAAGAGATCATTGTGTCCGTTCTTACTTAAAGCTAACTCGAGATCATCTATAAAAATCGACAAGCTAACTTCAAGTGATCCGGCATCCTTATTATAAGCAATGTCACACTTACTTAAATGAAAATCATGTGATGCTTCGGTCCGTTCACAGTGAAAAAGAGGCAGTAAATGAAGGAAAATGAGAAAAAAATGCATGTTAAAATGTTAAAATCATCAAAAAAATTGACAACTAATCAAAATTATCCCTATTCTTGAGCCATGAAGGGTAAACAACAATAAAGATCAAGCATTCGTATCATTCGAGTGTTGATATCAAAGATATTTAAGAATATTTTATTTTTTGGTTGATGCAGTGAAATGAGGCCGATTCGTAGGAATCGGCTTCTTTTTTTTGCTACCTACACATGTCATCTGCTTCTTCTTTCCCAATTTAGCTTACTAATGATTCGTCTCTTATGAAGTGGGTACTCAAATCCATTTTAATAATAAATTAACCTTGTCAGATGTATAATCCATAACAATATAGTATCTGAACTCCGTTTTAATGGGGACATATACACTACTACATGCGGGGAGTCTCTACCTTACCAATTATCTTTAACTATGAGACCTTTCATGATTCTGTGTGTTTTACTGCCTATAGCCTGTTCATCACCGGTAATAATAGAAGAAGAGCCGACATTGACAAAATACGGAAATGTTGATGCCAGATTAATACCTTACTTTGAAGCATTCGAGCGGGCAGCGAGAAGTCAAAACAAATTGATAAAACTCAACAATTGGGATATCACTGCCGAGATAAAACCCATCCAGGAAAAACATGTTGCAGGTCTTTGCCAATATAGAAGCAGAGGCAATGATAGACATATCATCATTGACCAAGATTTTTGGAATCGAAGTAGCATCAATTATAGAGAATACATCATCTTTCATGAATTGGGACATTGTATTCTGAAGCGTGATCATCATGAAGGATGTCGCACAGATGGCACTTATCTTAGCTTGATGCGCAGTGGTCATGGATCATGTCGTGATCGATATAATGAAGTTACTAAACCGTATTACATCGCTGAGTTATTTGGCAACCTTAACAAATAATAGATAAACGGATTCACAGGCTAGAACGGCCTATCTACGGTGATATAAATTTCTCAAAACGCCAATTATGTATACGGCTGACTTAGTAATTGCCATTGACGCCAATTAGATTTCGCTTAATTTTATAGCAAAAAAGTAAACATGGCAGAGTACGTAAATGTAGATCACCTCAAATTTCTTCTTCATGAAGTTCATGAATTGGATGAAGTGCTGGCTTTGGAAAGATTTGCGGATTATGATAGTGAGAGCATAGACATGCTTATTGATAGCTACAAAGCTTTCGCGGACCAGGAATTGTTTCCTTACAGTGCTGAGATGGACAAGAAAGGCGTCATTTATGATAATGGCAACATTACGGTTCATCCACAGATGAAGAATATCATGCTCAAGTCAGGCGAAAATGGTTATATCGGAGCACATTTCGACTATGATCAGGGAGGGGCTCAATTGCCTCATATGGCACTTATTGCCACCGGATTTATAGGCACCGCTGCTAACAACTCGGCTGTAGGCTATACCGGATTGACCTCTGGTGCGGCGGGCTTAATCCGTTCTTTTGGCTCTCAAGACTTATTTGACACATATGTGCCGAATATGCTCGCGGGCAAATGGCAAGGAACAATGGCGCTAACTGAACCACAGGCGGGCAGTTCACTTTCGGATATTACGTCGAGTGCACGCCCTATGGAGGATGGTTCTTACCGCATAGTTGGTCAGAAAATATTCATCTCATCCGGAGATCATGACTGTGTAGATAATGTGGTACACCTGTTACTTGCGCGTATCGAAGGGGCGCCTGCCGGCACAAAAGGAATCTCTTTATTCGTGGTTCCGAAGAAGCGAATCAATACAGATGGCAATCTGGAATACAATGATGTATTTACTGCCGGTGAGTTTCTTAAAATGGGTCAGCGAGGTTATGTGACCACACATCTGGTATTTGGGGAACATAATGATTGTCACGGCTATCTCGTAGGACAAGCTAATCAGGGCTTAAAATATATGTTTCAAATGATGAATGGTGCACGAATTGATGTAGGTCTAACGGCGGCAGCAATTGCTTCATCTGCGTATCAAGCTTCCTTGCAATATGCCAAAGAGCGTCCACAAGGAAGAAAACTCGATGGCTCCGGTGCTAAAGATGTAAACGCGCCACAGACCTTGATCATCAATCATCCGGATGTGCAAAGAATGTTACAGCTACAAAAAGCTGTGGTGGATGGTTCGGCTTCTTTACTTGTCCTATGCGGCAAGTATTATGATCTTTCCCATCATGCTGTGAGTACAGAAGAAAAGGAATACGCTCATGAATTGCTGGAATTACTGACTCCGATCGCAAAGACTTATCCATCAGAAATGGGCATCACTTCCATTTCCAATGGCATGCAGGTACTCGGCGGCTATGGCTTTACTACGGACTTCCCTCTAGAACAATATTATCGGGATGTAAGAATAACAGCAATCTATGAAGGTACCACAGGTATCCAATCTCTAGACCTACTCGGACGCAAAATGTTGATGAAAAATGGAGAAGTTGTCAAAACTTTAACCTTAGACATCATCGAGTCAATCAAGGCAGCGCAGACGTTCGACGAGCTTAAGCCTCATGCACAGGAACTGAGCAATAGATTAAAATTAGTGCAAGATGTAATGGCTAAATTATTACCTTTCGCGATGAAAGGACAGTTTGAGAGATATCTTTCAGATGCTACCGTATTCATGGAAATGTTCAGCACGATAGTTATCGCATGGCAATGGCTAGTAATGGCTACCGCAGCTAAAAAAGCCCTTTTATCAGGCAATGGTCAACGATCTGCAGACTTTTATGAAGGCCAAGTCCATACCATGAAGTTTTATTTTAAATATGAATTAACTAAAACCTCCGGCCTGGCCGAAACTTTATTGAGTGATGAGGTATTGACAATAGTAAAGGAAGAAACGGCTACAAGCCATTTTGCTTAATTAAATTTGGTAATAAAATACAGAAGAAAAACTATGGACGCTACTACTTTAATGGATCAACTGAGTGCTCAGGCTAAAAGCATCGATCCGATCGGTGCAAAGTTAAAATTTGTCGTCGATGACACGGCTATCATGATTGATGGCACAGGAGCTGGCAATGAGATTAGCACTGATGATGGTGATGCTGACTGTACGATCAGTACGTCACTCGACACCCTTTTAAAACTAAAAAACGGAGACCTTAATCCGATGATGGCTGTCATGAGTGGCAAAATCAAAATCAAAGGTGACATGGGACTGGCAATGAAACTGCAGTCACTCTTGAGTTAATCCATATTAAGACATAGGTAACTAATCGTATAAGCCTCGGCTGCTATGCTTGCCGGGGCTTTTTTATGACTATTCTTATTTTTGCAAACCCATAGCTTATTAGTAAAAAAGGGAAGAAGTAGATACTCCTCCCCTTTTTTATGTGGGCCCACTAGGACTTGAACCTAGGACCACCTGATTATGAGTCAGGTGCTCTAACCAGCTGAGCTATAGGCCCTGCTCGAAAGCGTGCACAAAAATAACACTTTATCTATATTACGTAAATAAAGCATATTTCTTTTTGATCTTTGAGCAAAACACTATATAGTCGCCCCTAAAGAGCCTTGTAAGTTATTGAATATCAACAATATATTGCTGAATTTGGAGCTAAATATCTGCTATATATTGACTATTCTATTTGTAAACCTTGCGTTTTTTCACTCCATAGCTAGGAATACTATCTCAATTACCTCCTACTCCCCAATACTACTAAGGCAGTATTGGTATGCCATTTGGTTCACAATCCATAGGCTGTTGTTTGCGACGCAATGCTTTCTTTGGCTATCCTATGCGGACGCCGACGAGAATTGAGCTATTTTTAAAGAAGCTGTGACCCCATTACATGGCGTCTAGAGCATCAAGCACGTTTGCGGGGATTACACATCAGCATAGGTATTTTTTGAGTCGTACCTAACGGCACTTAGATTATATGATTTGACAACTGCCACCGTAATGAATTCACTAAAAGGACTTTTTTTATACATAGCTGAATCGTAGTAATAACATTTAACTAGCCTAGAAGGCTAAGTTATTCTACCACGGGGCAGCGTCCCGTGAATGCATATCAATAGGACACATTGGCCCTGAAAGGGCAGTTTAAATTCTCCTCATCACATAATATGGTAGCGAATAGGGGTATCCGAGTTATTAGAAATGCTTCAATTCTCCTACCTCTCATAAACATTTTTTTGCAGTTAAGCCTCCTAGACATGCCTTGTCAATTCTCTTAAAGGTCTATCCGACTAGACACGCCCCTCTTTCTAAGTGGGGCAACCACATATATCACACCTGCCAATGAGTAGAAGTAGGGTTCTTAAGCGGTAACAATGTAGAAGCAAGTAGTAGGTTTAAGCTACTAAATGACCATTAAAAGCTATGGTCTACGTAAAAATCTTGATTCTGACATTTCTCTACAATACGTTCTTATATGATAAGGTGACTACAGCAATGTATTCTCCAGATAATCGTAGTGATAAGGATAATCAGTCGTGTAATGTAGCCCTCTGCTCTCTTTACGCATTTGGGCAGCTTTAGCTACGAGATAGGCACAGGTAATGAGGTTTCTTAATTCACAAAGCTGAGGCGATATTTTTGAGACATTATATAGTTGCTCGGTTTCCTGATAAAGAAGATATAGCCTATCCAATGCTCTTTTAAGACGTACATCTGTACGTACAATACCGACGTAATAACTCATGACTTCTTTCAGCTCTTTCCAACTCTGGGTGATGAGTACCATCTCAGAAGGCGCCGTAGTCCCCTCCGCATCCCAAGCCGGTATCTCAAAATTCTTATCATGGACATCATCTATATGGGAGACTATATCAATTGCCACCCTATGTCCGAATACCAGACCTTCAAGTAGAGAGTTAGAAGCCAGACGATTAGCCCCATGTAGTCCGCTGGATGTACATTCGCCAGCGGCGTAAAGATTCTTGATACTCGTCCTCCCCCATTCGTCAATCAGGACACCTCCACAAGTATAGTGACAAGCAGGCACCACCGGTATCATTTCCTTGAATGCATCCACACCGATAGAACGACATTTGTCATATATGTTAGGGAAATGCTCCAAAAACTTGTCTCGATCCAGATGCCTGCATTCGAGTGACATATGTTCAAGACCGTGAATTTTCATTTCGTTGTCTATGGCTCTGGCCACAATGTCTCTAGGTGCAAGGGAGCCACGACTATCATATTTATGCATGAATTCTTTGCCCTTGGGCGTTTTCAGTATAGCCCCGAATCCCCTTACCGCTTCTGAAACCAGAAAGTCCGGATTCTCTCCCTTAGTCTGATATAAGGCAGTTGGATGAAACTGTATAAACTCCATATTGGCAACTCGGCCTTTGGCGCGATACACCATAGCGATACCATCGCCTGTGGCAATTTTAGGATTTGTGGTATTCTTATAGATTTGGCCGGCGCCCCCTGTACATAGCACCGTATATCTGGCCTTAATAAAGTCAATTTCCTTTGTTTCCTTATTGAGTAGGTACACACCATAACAGGTGATGTCAGGAGTGAGCCTTGTCACATTACGACCGAGATGATGCTGTGTGAGTATGTCCAATACGAAGTAATGCTCGAGTACACGGACATTGCTAAATTCCTTCACTTTTTCCATTAAGGAGCGCTGAATCTCCCATCCTGTGATATCCTTGTAATGTAGAATACGATTCTCCGTGTGGCCGCCTTCTCGTCCCAGATCGTACAGGCCCCCTTCTTTTGTATCAAATCGAGCACCCCAACGAATCAACTCGGCTACCCGCTCATGCCCTTCCTTAACAACGATTTCAACTATCCGGCGATCACAAAGGCCATCCCCCGCATCAAGTGTATCTTCAATATGCTTCTCGAAATCATCAACACTAAAATCCCACACAGTTGCAATCCCACCTTGAGCCCAGTTAGTATTGCTATCATCCGTATGCGTCTTTGTCAAGGTTGTTATTCGGAGATCAGGTCTCTGCTGAGCAAGCTTGATGGCCGCAGATAATCCGGCAACACCCGTACCTATGATCAATACATCAGTGTCAAGTGATTGAGATTTATGCATGAGCCTAGTTTTTTATTGGATGACGACCGACCAAAAATACATTAACGAAAAAAGCCCTCGACTATTCTCAAGGGCTTAGATACCTTATAACAACAAAACAGTTAAAAAGCTTATTTTTTGCTGTCGATTTCCTTCATGCTCTCATTCAACTCGTTCTTGATATTGGACTTGGCATTGTTAAACTCTCTTATACCTGTACCTAGACCCTTCATTAACTCTGGCAATTTCTTGCCACCGAACAACAACAGAACAATAAAGCCTAAAATAATTAATTCTTGAGGGCCTGGAATTAACAATAACTGGGTGGTCATATCCTAAAATTTTTTACTAATGTCGCACAAAAAAATGACATGTGCGTGAATTGTTCAAAAAATACCAATCATTTCTTTTTATAACCATAGTACCATTTATGAACTAGAATTATCAAACTTAATATAGATTACTATTCCTTCTATTAACAACGAGCCTATTACCTTTGGCAAAAAATTACAATATGAGCATATTGATTGTCGGGACTGTAGCATTTGATACCATTGAAACGAAGTATGGCCTGCGTGAGCGCGTGATAGGTGGTTCAGCTCAATACGCCGGATATAGTGCCAGCTATCTATATCAACCCATCAATCTGGTATCCATCATAGGTGATGACTTTCCTCAATCAGAACTTAAGAGTATGCAAGAAAGGAGTATCCGCACTGAGGGTATCAAAGTTGTCAAAAATGGCAAGTCGTTCTTCTGGTCGGGCAAATATCATGACGATATGAATGGGCGTGAAACCTTGATCACCGACCTGAATGTTCTGGCTGACTTCGATCCGATTATACCCGCTTCATATCAAGATAGTGAGTATGTACTTCTGGGCAACCTGACACCGGACATACAGATCAGTGTGATCAACCAATTGAAAAAGAAACCAAAAATCGTCGTACTTGACACGATGAACTTATGGATAGATATTGCTCTTGATAAACTTAAAGAGGCATTGGCACTATGCGATGTATTGACGATCAATGATGAAGAGGCACGTATGCTCAGCGGTGAGTTTTCGCTCGTAAGTGCGGCTTCCAAAATCCTTAAAATGGGACCCAGCTATCTTATCATTAAAAAAGGTGAACATGGGTCTATGCTTTTCGGTCATGACCAGATATTTTTTGCCCCTGCATTACCATTGGAGAAAGTTGTTGACCCTACGGGCGCTGGCGATTGTTTTGCCGGAGGCTTTATCGGTTATCTGGCGAAGACAGGTGATCTGTCGTTTGACAACATGAAACGAGCAATAATCCATGGATCAACTATGGCTTCGTTTGTAGTGGAAGATTTCAGCAATCACAGACTTAAAAAACTCACACAGACGCACATCAATGACCGTCTTATGAATTTCGTCCAGCTCACTAGATTCAGCTTATAACAGCTTACTGATCCAGATCCATACCTTTAAAGGCCACGATTTTAAGGATCGACGGGGATTAATTAATTGCCATTTTTCTTCAAGGCACGGTCGGCCTCTTTGAGCAGCTCCTGGATAGTCTGGTTGTTTGAATTCCCCTGACTATTCGTCTCTGAGGAAGATGGCGTATTATTAACCCGCTGATCTAATTCTTTCTGTAACCTTAGTATCAGACCATCTTTATCTTTTAAACTCAGTTCTAGATCGTTGATCTTGTCCTTTTGTAAATCGACCACTTTTATGAGCTGTTCCAGTTTGTTTTGAACTTCTGAAAGATCTGTCCTAGAGGTTTGTTCTGCTCCAAGACCAGTGCTAGCCTCAGTCTTAGTCTCCGGCTTATTGACAGACCTTGCTTCGCCGATTTTTTCTTTGGCAGTGTCGATGATGCCATTATCCATAAGATATTGGGCGCCGAAGTATGCGATCGGAACAATGAACACCAGAAAAATGAAAAACCTGGCACACCCTGTCATTTTATATTTTACTTGCGTCATGTTTACTTATAATGTAATTAGATGCTTGCGAATGTAAACTAAATTGCCGCGTATCCTATCAGATAATAGAAAAACGTCGCAATATCTCCGATTAAGGACTAGCTTAGTCCTAACTGATGCTCAAGTTTAAGTATCCCGGCGACACTTATGGCATCTGTAATCTCGCCTCGGATAACCATCTCGAAAAGATCCCGAAATGGCAGTTTACGAATGTCGATTTTCTCTGTAGGGTCAAATTCTGCCTTGGTCATCGTCAGTCCACGTGCGACATAAACATAGGCAACTTCGTCAGTCACAGAATTAGATGTATGTAGCTTCATGAGCATTGACCAGTCTGATGCCTCAAGTCCTGTCTCTTCCTTTAACTCTCTCTGGGCTGACACAACTGGCTCAACATCAAACGCTCCGCCACCCATAGGAAGCTCCCAAGAATATTCATTGAGCGTATGTCGATGCTGTCCTACGATCCATGTATTCATCTCCTCATCAAGAGGGATAATGGCTAAGGCCAAATTTTTAAAGTGAACTTTACCATATATACCCTCAGAACCTGTCGGGGTAATGACCTCTTGATGCTCAAGTCTTATCCAAGGATTGTCATATACAAGCTGTGAGGATCTCAACTTCCACGGACTTTCATAAAGTGATGACATACTAATCGATTTATCGTTTATCGTCCCAAATGTACATAAGGCAGTCAGAGCATTACATACCTATCCTAAGCCGAATGCCTCTTTTCATGCCAATATCCGTCAACGGTGCCCATGCAAAATCTAATCTTAACAAGCGTACAAAGCTGAATCCTATCTTATCAACGCCAATATGGAACTCTGCATGATCTGGATTACCTCCTGTGCGGAGATACTTTGCCCCGGATACGAGTGACCAGCCCAATTTACTGAGAGCAGGCATGCGGCCAAGAATAAAGCCATTGAAGTTATGCTCAAGGTGCATTTGCAGATAGTGATCAGGTGTACTATATCCATAATAAGGCAAGAGCAAAAAACTCCTGTGACCATGATTGAGCGGCGCAAAAAATATCTCATTACCTAGAAAATGCCGATAATCTACTATCTCCATGTTCCTACGCCCGAAAAATACACCACCATTAGCCCACCATTTAAATTCTCCAGCCACGCCCAGCATATATTGGTCACTCAATGAAGTGCTTAATCGCTGATAAGCAATATCAGTATCATCAATTGACTTAACATATTGATATGACACCTGCCAATGAGGTCCTTTGGCCCCACTGCTAAATCTGCGATCAGGAAACACCGTATATCGCTGACCAAATCTGATGGAGCTATTAATGCCAAGTTTTATCACCCTGCTCGGATCAAATGCCAGATCTTCATTTAATGGATTCAATGCATCATTGGAACTATATGATCTATCTTTCTTGAAAATGCTGTAATCAGAATTATTGACAAGTGCTCTTCGTTCATGAATGTGTGCATAAGGCGCTATCACCACACCCGGTGCTATCTCCGTAGTGAAATTTAATTCGATGTAATCCTTTTCATAAAATTTGGCATAATTCTCCTTCACAAATAAGGAATAAAACATATTCATCGAACTCGATATCGGTTCTTCTTCATTTATTTGGTTAATTACCCTGCCTACTCTCAATTGCCATTGATGAGGCTTCATTCGGGTGGGTCGGTAGGTAAAATAACCATTTACCCTGAGGCGTCTTTCGGCGAAGCCGTAATTCATATTAGCACCGAACAAAATTCGCTTGACATAATCCTCGTCGTAGTACTTTCTAAAACTCAAGGCTAGCGAGCTGTTCCATCCTTGCACAGTGTTGAATGACAAATCACTCAACGGACTGCTAACATCCATAAAAAACAAATTCTTGGTCTTACTATAGTTATAGCCTCCTATTAAATTGCCAGGATGAAATCGATTATTATGTCGATCAATTGAATCCTTAAAAGCAGGAGATTCACGGACTAATCTGATACTATCTTTGACGACATAGTCAATCTTCTCTTCATCTGTCAATGGAACAGGCCTTATCGTTTCCCAGTAGCTACTATCGCGTCTATTGGACTCGGGTAAAACTTCATGCACTACTCGATTAAAGAACTTTCGCTCAAATTCCGGATTAAGGTCATAGTCCGAATAAATAGCCGAAAACTGTCCGGTGAATTTAAACCCAAATCCCGACAAATTAAATTTGATCGTATTGCTGAATATTCGCCAGACATCATCTTCCGGTATATACAAGAAGACTTGATTACACATCAAAGAATCTACAAAATAAACCTGTGTAGCCTTGGCGGTGGCGCCTAGTTCTACTGCATAAATATTCCAGCTGTCTTCCACTATATAAATACTTCCATAATACACCGGATCTGTGTCACGCCTAGGAATAACCTTTATCTTATTGATCAATCTGTGCTCTTCATCATAAAAAGTACCCAGTAGCTCGTACTTGTAGTACGTCATAGCATTATCGGCTATCGGTGACACCATAGGTCTGCTGAGGGTGACTGTATTCTCGTAAAAATCAAACTGCATCTCCTTGGCACTATTAAAGCTGTATCCACGATCTTTACCGCTATACTTACTCGAGATAACGACCTCCTTGTAATCATCCGGTGCGCTGAAATGCAACTCAGAAATAGATTCTGAAAGATATACGATACCCTGTCTATTACTATCCAGATTTCCATCGAGGTCTCCTATTTCGAATCCGAATATTGATTTCGGAGCATCAAGGATTTTTTGATTTCCTTTGACATACACTTGACAACTGAAAGATTTTACACGATCACGGTGAAATTTTCTTTTTCTCTGCGCTTCGCGAATAACCCTGTAAGCAGGATCTTCTGCATCTGCGCGTAGTACTAGTTCGGTGAGCATATGCGCTTCTGCGGCTAATTGGACATCAAGGAATATAGGTACATCATCTATTACGACTTCTTTGATAAGGGTTTTATAACCTAAGTGCTGGAAGGCTATCGAGTATGCCCCGCGTTCAAGAAGTAATTTGTATTGGCCTTGCTCGTTAGAGCTGGTGCCACGAGTGGTGTTAAGAACATACACATTGGTAAACGGTAGGGCTTCTCCGAATTCATCAACGATCGTCCCTTGAACTTGTGCATGGGCTGTTAAACTGATAATCAACCATCCAAGTATCAAAAAAGTCCTGCCGATCTTCTGCCGCATGGTATAATATTAAGTATGAAGAAACTAAATTAGACAGTTTAGAACTACGCATACAAGGATATGTGTATATAATAGACTAAGTATATTGTAGATCGGACAAACGCATGATTACGTGTGAAGCTATTCTTGGAGGTACACTTATATTCCTTTAGGAAACACTTTGTGCTACTTTGTGTAATAGCTATATCACAAAAAACACAGAACCATATCACATTTGATACAATTGAAATTGATTATAATTTGAGATGTATAGAAGAAGTTAAGCATAAGCGAGATTCTGACCCAAAGGAGTCAGCTTGTCAATAATTTCTTTCTTTTGAACTGTTTAATTTTTACGTAACCACTTAAAAGAGAGCCATAAAGAGAAAAAGAAATTAATCTTGGTATCTCATAATACAGAACTAACGCAATTATGACATTTCGTAAAGAAGCTTGTGTTGAAAATTACCATGAAGCAAGGGCCGCTGTGGTAGCTGGAGCGGATCAAATAGAGTTATGTTCGGCTCTGGATCTGGACGGACTTAGCCCGCATGAAGCGGATATCATCATGTCAATGACACTTGATGTACCAATTAAAGTGATGATACGTCTACGGGGTGGAGATTTCGTCTATAGCAGAACCGAAGGGCGGTTGATGATAGAACAGATTTATAGATTCAAGGATATGGGTGTACAACATTTTGTCATCGGCATGCTGACGAAGACGGGCGAGATAGACTTCACACTATTAGAATCTAGTCGAGCAGCGGCAGGAGATAGTACGATATGTTTTCACAAAGCCATCGACAGTGCATCAGATATCATTGGGGCCACCCGCAATCTTGTCATCAGTGGATTAATCGACAGCTTATTGTCTAGTGGTGGCTATGCTACTGCTCTAGAAGGCGCACATAATCTTTTAATGATGAAGGATGTTGCCGGAAAGGCGGTAGAAATTATTCCAGCCGGTAAAATAACCTATCACAACATTCTTGACATTCATGAAATATTGGACTGCCGTACTTATCACGGTAGGCGCATCGTAGAATTATAGACTCACAATCACTACAAAATCACCCGTAATCATTTGGCTTGATTATTGGGGAAACAATATCAATTATTGACAATCAGAGAGAGCCTCTGCCTCTTTATTAATGAAGTCGTCAGAAATGAAGTGTGGTTGTGACAATGGTCTTTTTTACTAGTTACTAAAGGCTGACGCCAATATGAAAAGAAAGACTTTGTTGATCTAAGAGTGCTCTGACTGTCGAATACAATGTAAATTTGCACATGGAATACATTTATAAGCCCCCTACAAGAGCACAGATTTCACGAGTTGCCATACAGCGTATGTATATCACCATGCGCCATTTGTTCTTCAGAGGAAGTTATAAACCACTAGGAAAATCAAGCGAGGGCATGGCGGAGAGTTTGATCGCCATCAATCCCGAGATTTACGGCAGCATTGCTGATCCGGAACGTGTAGAATTAAATGGGTTACTTTATGTACTCCAGCGTCTTCCCCAAGGTATCGAAGAGTGTAGATCCATTCATATGATGAGCCGAGAAGGCTACGATACCTCGTCATTTGAACCCATAATTCCGCCTAAGCGCCGTCGCAACTGTTATCGGATAGATCCCGAGCAAATGTATATAGAACTGACACGAGGTGGCAGCGATGTGTATGATATACTCACTCACTTGACCTTCATGTACAACGAGGCAGAAAAAATCCGACAAAACAGTCTGCGTGTAAGTGCTCGATACAGCAGGCCATGGACAATGCTGACCGAGATCGTAGAAAAAATTAAACGAGGCGAGCCTTATGATATTGATGTAGCACTTAGTTATTTATGTCCGTTGCTCGGGCGAACTTATGTTGAGGTAAAGAATGCAAGTAAAAAATTTGATGATGCCGAAGGTGTGAATGATCTTTTCAGGATAAGCTATTCGCTGGGACAGCGAAGCCTAGAAGAATTTCAAGAAAATCGAGATCGAGAAATTACCTTTTCGCCGGCATTGCGTGCAACACTAGGAATACACATGCTCGGCGAAGTATGGGCATTCGACATAAAGAATCAACTGCACGCATTAGGACTGATAGATAGACCGCTCCATATTATCAGTGCCAATATGCATAGTGTCCTCAACACTCTTTTTGCAGAGCACGTACTCAATGAAGAATCATCAAGCCATGGATTGATGTACTGGGCCGAAAAACTTAGCCAATCAAAAAATGAAGATTTACGTCAAAAAGTAAGAAAATATGCCTTACTGCATGGGATGACAGAAATGCCTGACCAAAGCGGAACCAATATTGATACACAACTATTCGATCTCGATAAGCTACCGCAGTCATTAAAAGATAAATGGAATATTCCCGCCTCCGATGCGCCTGTCATCTTTGTCATGGACTATGCCTTCGGCGAGCAGGCTTATGAAACATTGGATGAATTATTAAAACCTTTTGAGATCGAAGAAAAAAAGATTCCCTTGCGCGTGGCCTCCGTTAACATTATGGGTAAAGCAGGGATACTCGCCGGAAAGAAAGGCGATATCATGATTGCAACAGCACATGTATTCGAAGGAAGCGCGGACAACTATCCTTTTAAAAATGAACTGGATATAAGGCATTTTGAAAAATATAAAATACCTGTATTCAAGGGAACAATGATCAGTGTATTAGGTACGTCTCTTCAAAATAAGGACGTACTCAATTATTTTTTAAAATCCTCATGGAAGGCTATTGGTCTGGAAATGGAAGGTGCACATTATCAGAAAGCCATTCAGGTAGCATCTAAAATTCGTCATAACATCAGTCCAAGGGTCAAATTGCGATATGCCTATTATGCTTCAGATAACCCACTGGAAACTGGATCAACATTAGCATCCGGCAGCCTCGGCGCAGATGG
Organism: uncultured Saprospiraceae bacterium; assembly: GCA_964396595.1. Lineage (GTDB taxonomy): Bacteria > Bacteroidota > Bacteroidia > Chitinophagales > Saprospiraceae > CAYNFR01. The sequence goes on from CAYNFR010000022.1 coordinate 21,591, forward strand.
TGTTAAGCCAACTTATGCCATCACCATCGAAATGATCAAACAGATTCTTCACATCAAGTGAACGAAGTAGCGTTGGAATGAAATAGGCTTCGTGACTCTTTTCATACAAATGCCTGACGATTCAGCAGTCATTTGATATGTTTTTGTATATCTGTGTATTCTGAGGGGGTAAAAAGTCCACAAAAGATGATGTATGATGTTATTGCCAGCGATCAACAGTCTGATCTGTGTCATCTGTGTTCAAAAATAAAGGGCTCTTGGATAAGGTAGTTGAACGGATTGGGGCAGATTTCATTAATTAAATGCTTACCAGATCTTGCAGCTTATAACTCATTTCTAGATGTGAAAGCAAATATCTAATTGGTTACCCATATCTGTTATAATCACAAACACACTCAATTCATAACAACAAGAGCTCCCCGTGAGGCGGGCAGCTCTTATCATCTATCCATATTGGGCGCTAGCCCATTATTTATAATCGTGAATACTCTTGCCTTGCTCGGCCATACTTCGCAGCTTGTCAGAAACCTTAAATCGCGCTCCGTACTTCTTTGTAAACAGATCGCAATCAGCTATAAACTGACGAATGCCTACATAATCGATGTATGACAATGCTCCTCCTGTGTAGATGGGAAATCCCCATCCGAGAATCGAGCCGATGTCGCCATCCTTCACAGATGTGAGAACGCCTTCTTCCAGGCATCTAAAACTCTCTAGTGCTTGTCTGTGCATGATGCGCTTAGCGATGGTCTCTTTGTCGAGTGTATCCACCTTACTGTTGAAAATATTGGCCAGTTCCGGCCAGATAAATTTCTTGTCGCCTTGAGGATACTCATAATAACCTTTGCCCGCTTTCTTACCTTCGCGACCATGTTTTTCAACAAGCATTTTCTGGAGATTATAGAACCGAGTCATATCCTTCGGCTTTTTGCGAGAAGGATCACTTTCGTAAACATGTAGGCCAAGTGTCAAGGATACTTCATCTGTCACGGCCAAAGGCCCAACAGGCATACCTTGATTCTTCGCGATATTTTCAATCATGATCGCCGGAACACCTTCTTCGAGCAAAAATCCACCTTCAGCGCAATAGGTGCCGAAGCATCTACTCGTAAAGAATCCTCGACTGTCATTGACTACGATTGGTATTTTGTTGATGGCTACGACATAATCAATCGCCGCTGCAATGGCACGTTTATTTGTTTTTTCACCGACGATAATCTCTACCAGCGGCATCTTGTCTACCGGGCTAAAAAAGTGTACTCCTATAAAGTTCTCCGGGCGGTCAGATGCCTTTGCCAATAGTGTAATCGGGATAGTCGAAGTATTGGATCCATAAATCCTGTCCTTGCCCAAGACTGCTTCTGTTTCTTTAGTCACGCGTGCCTTTAGCTCCGGATTCTCGAACACTGCCTCGATAACCATATCACATCCTGCGACAGCACTCGGGTCTGCCGTCGGGTGTATTCGCGCAAGTATCTGATCGGCCTGCTCTTGTGCTATTCTTTTTTGTGAAACACGCTTTTTGAGCAATTCTACCGAATAAGACTTTCCTTTCTCAGCTCCTTCGATTGTGACATCCTTTAGCACTACCTCCATACCTGCATAGGCCGAGACGTATGCAATGCCGGCACCCATCATGCCCGCACCAAGTATGCCGAGCTTATTAATTTTATAGTGACCAAATCCTGCTGGTTTTGCTTTGCCTTTTTTCGCCTCTTGAATGGCGATGAATCCAGTGCGGATCATATTCTTAGCTTCCTTGCTGGTGAGAGCCTTGACAAAATAGCGCGCTTCTATCTCCAATGCCCGATCTATCTTCGTCTGCAATCCTTCATACATCACGCTAAGGGCGTATTGTGCAGCCGGATAATTGCCATGTGTCACCTTGCGGACATTTCCTATACCGCCGATCATGGTCTGAGCGCCATTGGGCGTGAAGAGCGCGCCACCCGGTATCTTATACCCTCTCTCGTCCCATGGTTGTGCAGGTTTAGGATTAGCAGCTATCCATGCTTTGGCTTTAGCCATTATATCATTCATGTCATCTGCCAGATCATGAATCAGACCGTCTCTTTTGGCTTTTGCCGGATCAGCCTGAATACCTTGAAGGATATACGTCATGGCATTTTGAATACCGAGCAGATAAGGCGCCTTGGCGGTACCTCCGCCACCTGGAAACAAGCCTACATTTATTTCCGGAAATCCAATTTTTATTTTGGCATCCGCCAATGAAATCCTGTGATGACATGTCAGGCATAGCTCGAGGCCTCCACCTAGGGCATGTCCATTAATAGCCGCAACGAAGGGCTTCCCTCCCTGCTCTATCTCTCTGAAATGCGTGTGCATCTGTAGCGCATTGCCCAGCATCTCTTCTGATGTCTTTACTTTTTCCAAAGCGTTAAGATCTGCGCCAGCCATAAACATCTTGGCGCCTGAGGTGACAATCACTCCTTTTACCTCCGCATCTGATATCGCCTTTTTCGCCACTTCTATATATGCCTGGATAAAATCCGCACTGAAGAGATTAGTCGGATGATCCACCATATGAATAGTGATCAAGGCAATGCCGTCATGGTCCACCTGATAACTCAAAATATTGTTCTTTATCATATTATATTGATATTCAATTAGTTAAAAAATATTCGGTATAGCTAGACTATACACGCTCGATGATAGTCGCAATACCCATACCGCCTGCGATACACAATGTCGCCAGTCCAGTATTCTTGTTCTGACGCTCCAGCTCGTCGAGTACCGTGCCAAGTATCATGCAACCCGTAGCTCCCAGCGGATGACCCAATGCTATGGCACCACCATTGACATTGACTATGTTATGAGGGATATCCATATCTTCTATATACCTGATCGCGACAGATGCAAATGCCTCATTAATCTCGTAAAGGTCTATGTCAGACTTGCTCATCCGTGCTTTTTTGAGAGCAGCACGAGAGGCAGGCGCAGGACCAAGAAGCATAATAGTCGGATCTGTTCCCACCACACCTATGCTTCTGATACGGGCGCGCGGCGTAAGACCAAGTTTCTTGCCTATAGCTTTATTGCCGATCAATGCGATGGCTGCTCCATCTACTATCGCTGATGAGTTACCCGCGTGATGTACGTGCTTGATCTCTTCTACCTCGGGGTATCTGTCTATAGCTACAGCATTAAATCCACCCATGGCCCCCATCATTTCGAAGGCCGGAGAAAGCTGTCCAAGAGCCTCTGTGGTCGTCCCCGGACGGACATTCTCATCTCTGTCGAGAATGGTAATGCCATTTACATCTCTCACATTAAAACGTGATTTAAACCGCCCTTCTTTTTCTGCTATTGCGGCACGTCGCTGTGACTCCACGGCAAACGCATCCACTGTTTCTCTTGTATAACCAAACTTAGTTGCGATTAAGTCCGCACTTATTCCCTGTGGGATCGCATGACCAGGCATAGCCACAGCAGGATCCATCATCAGTGCACCACCATCCGAACCCATCGCTACACGCGACATGCTCTCTACCCCTCCGGCTATTAATAATTGGGCAAATCCACTTTTTACATAAGCTGCTGCATGATTGACCGCCTCGAGACCTGAGCCGCAAAAACGATTGAGCGTCACACCACATAAATGATCTCCATAACCGGAATGCTGTGCAGCAGATTTAGCCACATTGGCTCCTTGATCCATGATCTGCGTTACACAGCCCAAGATCACATCCTCTACCAGTCGGGTATCAAGATGATGTTTCACTTTGAGATCGACCAACAATTGTGTCGCCAGATGAGTCGCCGTCACACTGTGTAAGGCACCTTTTGCATTACCGCGACCTCTCACGGTCCGGACGATGTCATAAATGTAAGCTTCCATAATGCTTGTTTATTTTATCAATTAATAGTTCAAAGATGTCAATTATCTATTCCAAGAGTTGACCATAACCAACCTCAATCTCTTCAGTACGGTTATCTATTGGCATATACGCCAATTCGTCAATTACCCAAAGGTAAGATATTATTTTACACTTGTGATGATAAGCATCGCAATGACGCTATTAGCTACGTAATAGCAAATTTATATTCTTTCAGAGTTGACATTTTCTAAAAAATTGGCAAACTTGCAGTTTTTTGGCGCAAATGCCAATTAGCCTAATATACGACTATGCAGATCCAATCATCAGGAATCATCGAAAGCACCGAAACGGTCAAAAAAGTGAAAGCATCTTCTCGTCGCAAGCCGGGAAGACCTACCGCAGATGCTGAAATTAATATCGAACATCTGTGTGAAGTGGCAGTCAATGTTTTTGCCGAAAAAGGCTATGCCGGCACTACCACGACCGAGATCACACGGAAGGCAGGTGTGGCGCGCTCACTGATCCACTATTATTTCGGTAATAAAGAAGAGCTGTGGAAGGCCAGCATTAAACGACTTGCCTCGGAGTTCAAGTCAGAATTTGAAGCCTCTAAAAAAATTCATAAAGACCTCAATGGGGTCGAAATGATCAAGGTGGTCGTCCGTCAACTTGTTCATTTTTACGCAAAATATCCGGCATTTCCTAAGATCATCGCGCAAGAGATGTCTGAACCCACCGAGCGTAGCGAATGGATACTTCAGACCCTCATCTATCCGTTGTTTAACCTGACAGGAGAGCTGTTTAAAAAGCAACGGAAGATAGGTGTTATTAAGCGCCTTGACAAGCATTTTCAGTCCAGCTTAATATTGGGGATGGCGAGTGGCTTGTTTGGCAGCCCCAATCTGATCAAGACCCTCTATGACATTGATCCATTTAATGATGAGATTGTAGAACGCTATGCTGACGCTGTGGTAGAGATCTTTTGTTACGGTATCGTATCTCAATCATGAGAAAGATCGAGCATATTGGCATAGCTGTTAAAGATCTTGACAAGGCTATCGCCCAATATAAGCTATTACTGAATACCCCTTGTTACAAAAAAGAATATGTCCCGAGCCAAAATGTCCACACCGCATTTTTCAGAACGGGCACAAATAAAATTGAACTATTGGCATCCGATGATGAAGATAATGTCATAAACCGCTTTATAGCGAAAAATGGTGAAGGGATTCATCATATAGCTTATGACGTAGCCGATATCCTCAAGGAAATAGAGAGATTACGTGCAGCTGGATTTAGCATCTTGAATGATACCCCAATACCGGGGGCAGATAATAAATTAGTCTGCTTCATCCACCCAAGATCCGTACATGGTGTCTTAACCGAACTATGCCAGGCTCGAGAGTAATCACATGGACACAACTACCTTAATCATCGCCATAGTCGGTGGATTTATCGCCGGATGTATTAATACTTTGGCCGGTAACGGCTCGGCCATAACCCTCAGCATACTCACCGAACTCGTCGGGCTTCCCGGCAATATTGCCAATGCGACCAACCGTGTAGGGATATTTTTTCAAGGGCTGGCATCTTCTTTTTCGTTCATCAAAAATAAAAAACTGAGCACCACCCATGCCAAGTGGCCAATTATCATCAGTATCATAGGTGCGCTGGCAGGAGCTTATGTGGCGATGACCATCAGCAATGAGCATTTCGCAGTGGTATTTCGCTATCTCCTTATTATCATGCTGTTATTGACCTTGATCAATCCAAAGCGATGGCTATCACCCCCTACTTCACCCCAAACAGTTCCTTTTTATGTCTTAGTGCCCATCTATCTCGGCATAGGCTTTTATGGCGGTTTTATACAGATGGGGATGGGCGTAATATTTCTTTTCATCTCCGTGATGGTCTTACGCTACAATATCATCTCTGCCAATGCGATCAAAACAACCATCGTCGCCATATACACGGGGGTGGTACTCTGTGTGTTTCATTGGAAAGGGCTGGTGGACTGGCGTGTGGGTTTCATTCTCGCCTCAGGACAGACTATAGGTGGCTATATCACAGCAGAATGGGCCAGTAAATATAAATATGCCGATCGATGGGCCTATGGTATTCTTATTGTCGTACTTATATGGGCGATACTGAGCACATGGGGATTGTTAATATAATCTGTATATTGCATTTTTTCGACATCCACGTAAGCAAAAGTAGCCAGATTCGCGTTATATAAATATTAGAAATACTAACCATGGTCAGTGCCATAACCAAAGGGATAAAAGTCAGTGTCAGGCCGAGATTTGAAGCTGAACACTCACGTCCTGCCGAAGGCAAATATGTCTTCAGCTATAATATCCGTATAGAGAATGTTGGTTCTGACACAGTACAATTGCTCCGTCGTAACTGGATTATCAAAGACTCAATACTAATCATACGCGAAGTACAAGGGGAAGGTGTCATAGGTCAACAGCCCATCATCGCCCCCGGCGAAACCTATGAATACAGCAGCTGGTGTCCTCTCAATAGCGAGATCGGCAAGATGTCCGGTCATTTTACCATGACTAAGCAGTCGGGAGATCACACCTTTGATGTATCTGTTCCTCCGTTTATTTTGTGCAGTACGGCTCGGTTGAATTAATTGAGTGATCACAGTTACACAGTCGGGGCTATGATGTGAGCTTCTGAGCAAGTAGTTCCTAGTTCCTTAAACCTTGCTTGTGCTTCGTGTCTTAAAAAGTGACTGTAAAAGGATTTGTTGAGTGGAATGATACAGTTAAGGGCGTCTGTGTCTGAATTTACAGGACTATCAAATTCACAGAGTGTAACTAACTTGGATCTGTATATAAGTCAACTATTAAAAGTTGCACTTATTGGTTGATACCAGCAATGCCAGAAGTAAGATAAAAATAAATTCGCAAAAAGCTAAAATGCAGATACTGACAATGATGATTAAAGAAGAATTAACATATCAGAGGTAATCGGTTGCGCCATATAGAGTACACAACAAACTTGGTCCCGGTTTTCAGGAAGTCATTTATCAACGATGTCTTGCCATTGAATTAGACCGATTCAGTATTTCATATTAAAGAGAGCAAGAGCATGCTATATACTATGATGATATTGAAGTGGATAAGAGACGCGCCGATTGTATAGCAGAGAATAAATTGGTAATCGAACTAAAAGCAGTCGTTAATAGGAAGATGTGTATTTGGCACAGGCAAAAAATTATGTAGTGATTTATGATTTGCCGTTGGGCCTACTCATCAATTTTGGTAACCAAAGTTTACAGTACAAATTATTGTTCAACCCCAAGTACCATCCGAAACCAAATTCAGGAAACCCTAAAATTCAGCAAATTAAAATACAGGCTAAAACCTACCCCGAAGAAAATACTACGCTAGTTCGTACATAAGCCATGACATAAATAAATGTTCACCAATACTTGACCCAAAGGCTCAATACGTCTGTGATAAAATCTGATAATGAATCCCAATGTCTCTTAACAGCAAAATTCCTCTATCTAAACCCGCAATAAATCCTTACCTTGTCGTCTATCTACGAAACATAAACATTAAAAAAATATGGCCACAAAAGCTAAAAATCCATTCACTTGGGTAGAAATTTATGTAGAAGAAATGGCCAAGGCCCAAAAGTTCTATGAAACCGTATTACATATCAAAATGATACCGATGCAAGCACCGGGAGAATTTGGCGAATTGGAAATGTTGAGTTTTCCTTGGGCACAAGGAGAAGGTAACATCAGTGGTGCTCTCTGCAAGACAAGCGAAATGAAACCCGGTGCAGGAGGCACATTGGTTTACTTTACTTGTGAAGATTGTGCTGTCGAAACCTCCAGAGTCAGCAATGCCGGTGGCCATGTTCTACAAGACAAATTTCCAATAGGGGAACATGGTTTTTGCTCTATAGCAATGGATACAGAAGGTAACACAATAGGATTTCATTCAAACAAATAAAATATTGCCCTATGTCCACAATTGCTGCATATGTTGACACCGATACCGTAGCCGCACGACAAGCAAGCGAGACATCACACCTTATAAACATTGAGCTGTAAGAAGATGTGAACACAGTTAATTACCATTTCTGCGCGGTTTACTCTTGACAAATCTGTGCAACCAAATCATATCTAGTTTCTCTTAGCTATTCACGCTGACAATAAACTCGGTGTGATTCATCAGAATTTTACTTGGTTGCGTAGCGCACCAAAATAATCAATTTGTCTTCACGGCATTCATGAGCTGAGAAAGCGTCTTAGATAGCGCAAAAGAATACTATGAACATACCGACGAGAATGGCTCAGTATAATGCATTAAAACTTCCAAAAAAAAGAAATCCATTGGGAAATGGTCGTATTTCCATCCTTATAATATAGACATATATAGCTAGTTAACATAAAAGATCACTCTCTACCACCATCCGAAATAATGATTGAATAGTGGACTCTCTGCCAATAAATAAATATTAAAGGATATCTTGATCCTTTAATATTTATTTATCTATATTTGCCTTAACAATATGTTTAAGAATGTTATCTAAGGCTTGCGAATACGGTATCAGAGCAACTATATACATTAGTAGTCAATCAAAAAGTAATAGGCGAGTGGGTTTGAAGGAAATATCCTCCTTCATCGATAGCCCATCCGCATTTACAGCTAAGATTTTACAGCAATTGGTCAAAAATCAGATAATAGATTCCGTCAAAGGACCGAATGGAGGTTTCGAAATCAAGGCATCACGTATTGAATCAACAAGCATATCGGATATAGTAAGAGCTATTGATGGAAATGAAGTTTATTCTCAATGTATTTTAGGTCTAGAAAATTGTTCCGATGCATCGCCTTGTCCTCTGCACGATGAGTATATGATTATTAAATTAAAGTTGAGGGCGTTGATGGACAATACCAAAGTCGCTAACCTAAGTGAAGACTTAGTAAGAGGGTCTACTTTTTTACGCATTTAAAATTTTAATCCATTAGATGATATTTTGATCTTAATATCCATTTATGAAAAACCTATTCCTTTTCGCCCTATTGAACTTTCTCGTGGCCTCCATCATAGGAGTCACCATGAGATTTGCCTTTTGGGGTGATCTAGGGTCATTTAATTATACTAATTTAATGCATGCCCATTCGCATTTAGCTATGATGGGCTGGGTGTTTGTTGTCTTGATAATCATGATTGCCCAGGCATTTGTACCGACGCTGTCGAATGACTATCGATCCATACGATATTGGTTGTGGACTAATCAATGGATAGTATCATTAATGACACTAAGTTTCATTGCATCTGGTTACAGTATATATTCTATTCTGTTTTCTTCACTTCATTTACTTGTCAGTTATATTCTCGTAAAAAAGATCTGGAGACACATAGACATTAATTCAATTTCAGGACTTATGATGAGAACCTCGATTGTCTTCATGCTTATCTCCTCCTTAGCTGTATGGTTTTTGCCTGTGGTGATCAATAACCTTGGGCGTAATTCAGAGTACTACTATATGTCTATACAATTTTTCCTTCATTTCCAATTTAATGGTTGGTTCATATTTGCCATTTTAGGATTGAAATTCAAATTTTGGAAGGAACTCAGTGTAAGCGTAAACATGCTGGACTTTAAAAAATTTTATATACCCTTAGTCCTATCGTGTCTATTAACATATACACAGTCCGTGACTTGGTCAAGTCCGTCAGATTTTTTATTTAAAACCAATAGCCTTGGTGTTGCTTTACAATTAGTTGCCATAATCTATTTATTAAAGATCTTATGGCTAAACAGAGCCTTATTTAATAAGCTGAATAATAATGTAATTAAGATATCACTATTGGTAGGAATAGTTTCCTTTATCTTAAAATCCGTAATTCAGACAGCAGTTGCTATTCCATCAGTAGCCATCATTTCATACACGATTAGGCAGTTTGTTATCGGGTTTATTCACCTGACCTTGTTAGGTGCTGTAACTGGCACCTTGATCGGATTGGCGATCAAAGAAGGATTACTCATGGCCAGTTCCACTGCCGCTAGAAGTGGCTTACTTCTCCTCTTAATTGGTACCACCGGATCAGAAGTTTTTCTCTTCGTACAAGGTATATTGTTATGGGCGCAAAAAGGGTTTTTACCCTTCTATTATCAAGGATTATTTTGGATAAGTCTGCTGATGCCCCTTGGCATATTGACCTTATTACTACATAATTTCCATTATACAAGAATAAAACTTTCAACATGACCATAATTAACAAACTCATTTAACTATTTTTTTATATAACTAATCAAAACTAACTGCTATGAACGCTTTAAAAACTTATATTCCCATTATGCTTGCCATTGTATGGACTTCGTGCAATTCAGGTTCTACTGAAAATAAGAATGATCACTCCAATATTGCCTCGCGCACAGTCCCTAAGACGATCTCTGACAAAGGTATTGGAGAAATCAAACATGTCGAATTAGATGATAATATTGATGGATCGATGGTCAAAAAAGGAAAAGCTATTTACGATATGAAGTGTGCAGCTTGCCACAGACTTGATTCAAAGAGGGTCGTAGGTCCCGGCTTTCACGGGGTAACAGACCGTCGAAGACCTGAATGGATAATGAATCTGATCACCAATGTTGATGTCATGCTTGATAATGATCCGGTAGCTCAGGAATTACTTGAACAATGTCTCACTCGAATGCCCAACCAAAATGTCTCTGTGGGGGATGCACGGGATATACTTGAATTCATGAGGAAAAATGATCAAGTAATAGCAGATGCCAAAAAATAAACTTTCGTAACCAACTCTTCATAACAATTAAATTTTTATCAAATGAAAACTAAAACCATTTTCTATCCACTACTACTTGTGGCATCCCTAAGCATGTCATTCTGGATGTGCAAAGAACCCAGTTCAACCAACAATATACAAGAACGCGAAATAGGCCCAGGACAGTCAGCCGTAAAAGATGATTTATCCGAAAGAAATGTTGTTCAAATAGCGGTCGACTCAAAAGATCACAGCACTCTCGTCGCAGCTGTTCAAGCAGCCGGATTAGTGGACGTATTGGTCAATGCAGGACCATTTACCGTATTCGCCCCAGTAAATGGAGCCTTCGAAGAACTACCTGCAGGCACAGTTGAAACTTTATTAAAACCTGAAAACAAGGCAAAACTTCAAGATATACTTGAATATCATGTTTTTGTAGGTGTTATCAGTGAAAATTTGATTAAAGACGGGCGCAAGCTGAATCAAGTAAACCTTAAGAATGTCACCCTTGGTAATAAAGATGGTAAATATACTGTCAACAATGCGAATATTTTAGCTAGTGTTAAAGCGTCGAACGGCATCATCCATGTTATTGACAAAGTGTTGCTTCCTGAATAAAAATCAATCCAATTACTCATTACATAAAATATTTTTACAATGAAAAATTTCTCACCCTTCAGACTAATAGCACTGTTAGTCCCTTTTCTACTGGCTACCATTCCGTATTCCTGCAAGCCTAAATCACCGCTGGCGGTAAGTACCGGTGATGCAGCCTCCAAGGTATATGTACCACCAGGACAGTATGATGAGTTTTACAATTTTGTATCCGGCGGATTTAATGGACAAATGAGTGTAGTAGGACTACCCTCAGGTAGAGTGTTTAAAATACTCCCGGTATTTTCACTTCATCCGGAAAATGGATATGGCTTCAGCGAAGAATCTAAACCGATGCTGAATACTTCACATGGATTTGTGCCATGGGATGACTTACATCATATTGCACTTTCAACAACAAAAGGAGAACATGACGGTCGATGGGCTTTTGCCAATGCCAACAATACACCTCGTATAGCGAGAATAGACCTGGGTACATTCAAGACAGTCGAAATACTTGAAATTCCAAATAGTGGTGGAAATCACTCTTCTCCATTCATCACAGAAAACACAGAATATGTTGTGGCAAGCTCTCGATTCTCCGTGCCCATAGGAACCGAATCGCAAAGAGATGTGCCGATAAATACGTATAAAGATAATTTTAAGGGAACGGTGAGTTTTATAAAAATAAAGAATGACGGAGAGTTAAACATCGCATTTCAATTAGTCACACCCGGCGTCAATTTTGACTTAGCTCGTGCAGGGAAAGGTCCTTCTCACGGGTGGTTTTTCTTCTCATGCTATAACACAGAATTAGCGCATAGTCTTCTAGAAGTAAATGCGTCACAGCGAGACAAGGACTTCATAATGGCTGTTAACTGGAAAAAGGCCGAAGAATACATCGCTATGGGCAAAGGCAAGAAAGTAAAAGCTCGTTATGCACATAACAAACATGACGAACATACACATACAGCTACTTCCAAGATTTTAGAAGAAGTACTCCAATTAGACCCCAAAGAACTTCAGGATATAATTTACTTTATACCTTGTCCTAAATCACCTCACGGTTGCGATGTGGATCCTACAGGTGAATTTATCGTAGGGAGTGGTAAGCTTGCCGCATTGATTCCCGTTTTTTCATTCTCTAAATTGATGCAGGCCATCAAAGACAAGGATTTTGAAGGGCAGTATGAAGGCTTACCTGTAGTAAGATATGAGTCGGCACTACATGGCGTCGTAGAAAAACCAGGACTCGGACCTTTGCACACAGAATTTGATGGCAAAGGGAATGCCTATACATCCATGTTCGTATCTTCAGAGATCGTTAAATGGGATATTAAATCTCTTCAAGTACTAGATCGAGTTCCTACTTATTACTCTGTTGGTCACTTAATGATACCAGGAGGACCTACAGCTAAACCGCATGGAAAATATGTGGTGGGTTATAATAAAATTACTAAGGATCGATATTTACCGACAGGTCCAGAACTATGTCATACCGCACAACTATACGATATCTCCGGTGACAAAATGAGATTATTACTCGACTTTCCGACTATAGGTGAACCTCATTACGCCGAAGCTCTTCCTGCCTCTCTATTGATGAACAAGAGTGTCAAATTCTATAGAATCGAAGATAATAAACACCCTCGAGCTATCAAAAACCCGCAGCATGCTCGAGTCGAACGCGATGGAAACAAGGTACATATTTATATGACATCGATACGTTCGCATTTCCGACCGGACAATATCGAAGGGGTGAGAATCGGTGATGTTGTTTATTTTCATGTGACTAATCTGGAACAAGACTGGGACGTTCCACATGGATTTGCAATCAAAGGTGCCAACACTGCAGAATTATTAATAATGCCGGGAGAAGCACAAACATTAGAGTGGATTCCTACTCGAGTCGGTGTATTCCCTTTCTATTGTACCGACTTTTGCTCTGCATTGCATCAAGAAATGCAAGGATACCTGAGGGTATCTCCCGCCAATAGCACCGTACCTCTTAGGTTCTCTTTAGACGATGAACAATTATAATTTCACTCACACTATCATAGTACCTTGTCCTTAACGATAAGGACAAGGTACTCACACTTGCTTTAAAATTATTGACATGCAATTACTACCAGTCTTATCAAGATTAATGATATTGATAGGAGCCTTATCCCTGATTGCCCTATTTTATGTGCCTTTTTGGCAAATATTAATGTGGGCACCACAATATCCCGAGTGGCTCACCATGAAAATATGGATAAACACCATTACAGGGGATATAGCGATAATCAATGGCCTCAATCACTATATCGGTATGAAGCATATTAAGGTAGAAATGTTTAAAGAATTTATTTACATGCCCTATATCGTTATTGCCCTGATAATTACTGGTGCTATGGTAGCGATCTGGGGCAGAACAATCGGAGCGTGGATTTATCTATCAATATTAATCTTGATCGGGGTCGCAGGATTGATAGATTTTTATATGTGGGGATATGATTACGGTCATAATCTCGATCCGACTGCTGCTATAAAAGTTCCCGATATGGCATACCAACCCCCGCTGATCGGCAGCAAAGAATTATTAAATTTTATCGCCTACTCAGCACCGGATATCGGTGGCTGGATACTTGTCGCCACAGGAATATTGGTTATACTGGCTCTCGTTATCAAGTACAAATCGGAATATTTAATCGCCAAAATACCTATACTAAAGAAGTGCTTTTAAAGTTAAAAATACCCTCTATGAAAAATAGCATCTACCTACGCTTCACCATGATTTTGATTAGCCTATTGATTTCTTGCAATTCAGAGATTGAACCGATAAATTTCGGTAAGGACAGCTGTCATTTTTGCAAAATGACCATTATGGACCCAAAGTTTGGTGCAGAAATGATTACGAGCAAAGGAAAGATCTATAAATTTGATGACGTTAATTGTATGATTAACCATCTGCATAAAACCGGAACTCCGCATTCGGAATTCCGAGGTTTCTATATTCTTGATTGGTTGAACCCCGCCACATTAATCGATGCCACAAAAGCGCAATACATTTATTCTGACGGACTTAAAACACCGATGGCATCTTATCTTGCGGCTACCCTGCGTACATCAGATGCAGACTCACTACAATCTCTGTGGAAAGGATCTAGAATGACATGGAATGAAATTCTACAATTTCATGATAATTAAAATAAGTGATTGTGATAATAATATGGCTAGTGGCTTTTACTTACATGCATAATCTACAACCGGTAATTATAGCAGAGCATTCATGTGCAAATGTATTCATCGTAAGCACTACAAAATCTCTCCGCGATGTAGTCAATTCCGCCAATGAAGGTGATACGATAATAGTCTCTCCAGGTGTCTATAAAACCGGTAATATCATAATTAAACAACCCCTTGTTATTAAGGGTCTGGATTATCCCATAATAGATGGTGAGTACCTACATGAAATATTTACAGTTACCTCATCTCATGTAACTATCGAGGGTCTCAAATTTATTCAGACCGGTAAATCATCAATGGAAGACAAAGCAGCTATTAAATGCCTAGACGCTCACCATATCACTATAAGAAACAATATACTAGAGAATACATTCTTTGGTATTCATTTATCCAATACAAACTATGCACGTATCGAGTGTAACCTCTTACACTCTTCTTCACAACATGAATATGAACTCGGAAATGGTATTCATTTATGGAAATGCAAAAACGCTCTAGTTCAGGGTAATAATATTAGCGGTCACCGTGATGGAATATATCTTGAATTTGCCACAAACTCTATCATACTAGATAATTTTAGCAATAAAAACATTCGCTATGGACTGCATTTTATGTTTTCACATGACAACAGTTATATGTATAATCAATTTTCAAATAATGGCGCCGGAGTAGCTGTTATGTACACTACGAATGTTTCTATGATGCACAATAAATTTGATAACAACTGGGGCTCATCTTCATACGGTATCTTGCTAAAAGATATTAGAGATAGTCATGTGCAATACAATGAATTTTACTCCAATACTACTGGTATCTATATGGAAGGCACCAGCAGAATAAATTTTAAAGACAATCTGTTCAGAAATAATGGATACGCCGTTAAATTGATGGCCAGTTGTGATGATAATACTTTTAGCGGTAACTCTTTTGTGTTAAATACATTTGATATATCGACAAATGGAATGGCCGTTTATAATAATATTGACGGTAATTATTGGGACAAATATCAAGGTTATGATCTTGATCGAGATGGCGTAGGCGATATACCATACCATCCCATAAGTTTGTATTCGATGATCGTGGAGCAAGTACCATCAGCTGTCATGCTATGGCGAAGCTTTTTAGTATTTCTATTGGACAAGGCTGAGAAGGCCATACCTTTAGTGACACCGGAAAATTTGAAAGATAACAAACCACAAATGAAGAGAGATGATTTCAACCGACAGACTAACAAAACATTATAAGTCTACCGTAGCTCTGAGCGATATATCTATAAATTTTCAACAAGGGCATGTCTATGCCCTCATTGGCCCGAATGGATCTGGTAAAACAACATTAATCAAATCCATATTGGGCTTAGTTGCACCGACATCTGGTAAAATACTGATCGAACAAGATAATATTGCAGGACAATGGAAGTATCGGGAAAAAATAGGCTATATTCCTCAAATTGGAAAATATCCAGATAATCTGAGCATCAATCAATTATTTGATATGATGAAGGATATACGATCAGATTCGTCTACAATTGATGAAACCCTATATTCAAAATATAAACTCAATGACATTGGATACAAACGCATGCATACCCTCTCGGGCGGTACGGTACAAAAAGTAAGCGCCTCACTAGCCTTTTTATTTAGCCCTTCGATCATTATTCTTGATGAGCCTACTGCAGGATTAGACCCGGTAGCCTCAGAAATGTTGAAGGAAAAAATCCTTGAAGAAAAACAAAAAGGAAAATTAATAATTATCACTTCACACATCATGAATGATCTGGACGAATTGGCGACTGATCTGGTATATTTACTCGAAGGAAAATTAATTTATCAGAACACTTTATTAGACCTCAAGGTTCAAACATCTGAAGAGCGCCTCGGCAAAGCTGTATTTAAAATGCTAACTCAATTAAATTACGAAGTGTGATCAGAATTCTAAAATATATTCTTTACGATATGCTCAGGACCAGGTTTATCTTGTTCTACTTATCATTTCTATTGATCAGCACCTTCTCGATGTTTCAACTTGAGGGAGATCCAGACAAAGTAGCATTTAGTCTCTTAAACATACTACTGATCGTTGTACCTCTCTTTAGCGTTACTTTTACTACAATCCACTTTTACAATTCTTATGAATTTATGAAGCTCATGTTAGCTCAGCCGATCAACAGAATAAATGTTTTCTTAGGACAATATGCCGGAGTAGCCTTATCCCTCGTGCTCGCTTATCTCATAGGAGTAGGTCTACCCTTAGTGATATACGGCATGGGAAAAACAGGTGGTACGATTATGTACTCAGGAGTACTGCTAACTTTGACATTTACATCTTTTGCCTTCTTGGTTTCTGTGATTAATCAAGATAAGGCAAAAGCTATAGGGGTGGCTCTATTATTGTGGTTTTATTTTTCCTTAATTTACGATGCTTTTATACTATACTTGGTCTACAATTTCAGTGATTACCCACTAGAAAAACCAATATTGGCTCTCATATCTTTAAATCCTATTGATTTAGCTAGGGTCTTAATGCTGTTAAAGTTAGACCTATCTGCTCTAATGGGGTATACCGGTGCCTTTTATAAAAATTTCTTTGGCAGTAGTCTCGGCAGATCATTTTCAACATTTGTATTACTCATTTGGATAATCTTACCGCTTTATGCCTCTATTCGCATATTTCGTAAAAAAGATTTTTAAACCAGACCTATTTCAAAAATAACCTGAGAAGATGAATCTTATTACGCTACCATGATCTATGCGAATTTTGGCATTATTTCAGCTTGTTTTAATTATTATATCCATTTTGTGAATCTGTGATTAAATGTGGAATCGCAGCATTGTGGAATTGTTTTCTTATTCCTTTCTCATCACTAACAGTTATCCAAACAGATACTCTGATCAGACTAAAGCCATTAACATAATTACCGGATCGCTTGAACAACTTCGCATAACATACTTCCGGATTAAGCCCTATTTTTTCATTTCGCTCCTTTTAAATCGCTGTATTGTCTTATCTTACCAGATCAAAAACTAGACTTTATGAGAATGTTCGTATTGCTCCCTTTTATCCTAGGAGCGTTAACATGCGCACCTGCTAAAAAAGCTACTATATTCAGCCCCCTTTTCACAGATGAAATCGGTGTACAAGCTTATTCTTTTAGAAGCTATTTTCCGAAAGACATGATCGGTACATTGGACAAGATTCAGCACATGGGCATTACCCTGATCGAAGGAGATGGCGGCCGTATCCCGCCGGAAGAATTTAGAAAACTATGTGCCGACAGAGGGATTCGTATTCCTTCAACCGGTGCCTCATTTCAAGATTTAAAAGAAGATCCTATTAGCTTAGTGGATAAAGCTAAAGCACTAGGCGCGACTTATGTGATGTGTGCATGGATACCTCATGAAGGAGCCTTTAGTAAAAAAGATGCCGATCATGCGATAGAAGTTTTTAATAATGCAGGCAAAGTTTTGCGCGATAACGGAATTACATTCGTTTATCATCCCCACGGTTATGAGTTTCATCTTTTTGAAGAAGTACCGTTACTCGATTATATCATCCATAACACCGACGAGCGGTATGTGGCGTACGAGATGGATATATTCTGGATACATTTTGGTGGTGGTGATCCGATGACTTACTTAAATAAATACCCTACGAGATGGAAACTCATGCACATGAAAGACATGAAAATCGGCACACCCAAAAATCTAACAGGCGGCACAGATGTAGAAAATAATGTGCCCCTAGGTCAAGGTGAGCTGGATATGCCAGCTATCATACGGGCAGCAAAAAAGGTCGGTGTGGAATATTTTTTCATCGAAGACGAAAGTTCTTCCGTTATGAGCCAAGTGCCGGAAAGTATTGCATACTTAAGAGGATTAAAGGAATAAACTCGAAAAGATTATTGTTTACATCACATCATTCTTCCTCCCTATCGGCAACTTCCGACGGATAAAATCTCTATTGTAGTAAACAAGAAACAGCAATATTATAAATGGCCATATCTCTATAAAAGCCAAAGTGACATTCACAAGGCTTTTCCACCCTCTCTGAAAAGATTTTATTGTACGATCAATAAAGGTCGGCTGCTTCACAAGATGCGGAGCGTCCTTTTCTGAAATATGAATGGTCAGCGTGGATAAACTTACCCTGTCATTAAGATACTTAAGTCGGCCTTTAGTGGCATCAATCTCTTCTTCCAGATTACGAATTTTCTCTTGAATGTCTAGAATATCTTTGACTGATTTAGCCGAGTTGAGAATATTGCGATACTGCTTGATATAAGCTAGTTTGTTTTCTAGGCGAATATTTAAGTCTACAAACTCTTGGGTGACATTGTCTGCACTCAGATTCTTGGAGCTAAGACCCGAGATTCCATTTTCCAGCATACTTATCAATTGTTCAAACTTAGTCCCGGGTAGACGAATGATCAGATAATAGGATTTATGATTCTGGTAAGCGTTAAACTGCTCTTGCTCGTAGTAAGCGTCAAAGACCCGAATGATAGAATCTATGCGCGACTTGGCATTTTCGAGATTCGGCACTTCAAAGTTGATCGAGCCATTTTTAATGATTTTTTCTTCAGCCTGGGTGTTCTCTTCGACAACGGGAGGCATGGGCGGTTCTGCAGTTCGTGGAGCGGCTATTGCTTCTTCCATTCTATCATAATGTACTGCGACCAAATCTCTATCGGAGACGTCACCACCCACATTGGGCTGACAAGCCTTTACCAAAATCATTATTATGCAAGCAATAGTTCTCATAGCGCGTTTATATTAAAGATGCATTTTCTTGCTTAAACGCACAATTATCTCATAATTTTATCAGAAGATTAGACTTGACATTTACGGCTTTGAAATATCATGATAAGTATATCAGTTCGCGCAATATAACTAATCAAGCTTTATCTAATTATTAGCTAACACCACATCCATTGCGCGTCGAATATTGGCGCAAGCCATTATAATCTCTTCTTTACTGATCACCAGTGGTGGTGCTATCCTGAAGCTGCGATCATTAAACAGAAAATAGTCTATCATTACTCCTTGCTTTAACGACTCTTGCACTATAGGGCCGACATACTTAGGATCTATAAGTTCGACAGCCATCATCAGTCCACTGCTGCGAATCTCTTTGACCAGCGGATGAACCAATGCTTCTCTTAAAAATATTTCCTTTTCATAGACGAGCGAGATATAATCCTGAGAAAGTAGTATATCCAGCGCTGCTTCCGCTGCTGCACAACATACCGGGTGACCACCAAATGTCGTGATATGCCCGAGCATCGGATTCTTGACAAGACAGGACATAATCAGTCGGCTACTGACCACGCCCGCCAAAGGCATACCGCCCCCCATTGCCTTTCCTATCAGGACGACATCAGGCTTGACATTATACTTCTGATGGGCAAATAATTGGCCCGTCCGACCAAAACCCGTTTGTATCTCGTCTAGGATAAAAAGTGCACCTACTTCACGACAACGAGACTGGAGGGCTTTCAGATAGTCGTCCATCGGACAGATAATACCCGCCTCGGCCTGCACCGCTTCGCATATCACAGCAGCTGTATCCTTTGTGATCTGCTCCAGATCTGCCAGAGAATTAAAATCTATATGCTTGATGCCGGGAACTAATGGCATGAATGGCAGCTTATAATCAAGGTCGCTACGCAGACTTTCAGCACCATGCGTCGAGCCATGATAAGCATGACGACAAGCGACGATTTCAGCACGTCCTGTATATCTTTTTGCCAGCTTCATAGCTAGTTCGACTGCCTCGGTACCGCTCATAAGATAATAAAGCGATTCATAATGTGCTCCCATTACCCTTGTGAGCTGTTCTGCATATCTTACCTGGGGAGCTTGCACATGTTCACCATATACCATCGTATGCATATAGGCTGCGGATTGGGATTGGACAGCCTGCACTATTGCATGATTGCCATGCCCTAGTGAACTGACGGATATACCTGAGTTAAAATCTATATATCTATCACCTTGAGCATCATAAAGATACACCCCCTCTGCTCTGACCACGTCCAACATCATAGGCAATTCACTGGTCTGCGCCACATGCTGCAAGAATAAAGATCTTAAATTCATCATCTTAAGACAAAATTAACCCCTTTAATAGGGCATGAGCATGCTTTTTGGTCGGATTTTACGTACAAACTATAAACAAGTGCTATATTTTTGTAAGATCTTATTACAAGACATCTTGTCTATGAAAACTTGTGCGACAAGAATTACATCACCTTAAGGATATCATTACCATGTATACATCTATTTCTACCTTAGTTCTGAGCATTTTAATGACGCTTAGTTTAAGCACCCGTGCGCAGGGAATCGAGTTTTTCAGCGGTAGCTGGGAAGAAGCTAAAGCATTGGCAAAGAAAGAGGGTAAGCCAATATTCGTAGATGCCTATGCCGAGTGGTGCGGCCCTTGTAAACGAATGGCAGCACAGGTGTTTACATTGCCCGAAGTAGGGGAGTATTACAATGCGCATTTCATTAATATGAAGATAGACATGGAGAAAGGAATGGGTCTGGAGTTTGGCCGCACTTATCCTGTACGCGCTTACCCTACCTTGATGTATATAGACGATAAGGGGGAGGTTATAAAGAAAGTAGTCGGAGCTAAGCAAGGCCCCGATTTTCTTAAACTCGGACAAGAAGTAATGGCGGGATTTGACACAAGCCTGGATCTTGCAAAAGCATATGAAGAAGGTGACAGATCTTATGAATTAGTACTAGAGTATATCAAAGCGTTGAACAAGTCTAAGAAGCCAAGCCTTAAGATTTCCAATGATTTTTTAAGAAACAACCCGGATCTTACAGAAGAGCAGAGAGCCGTTTTTCTATTTGAAGCGATGACTAATGCAGACTCCAGGATGTTTGACATGTTCATAAAGAATAGGGCTATAATAGAGGCGAAGATGGGAAAAACAGCCGTAGAAGAACGCATCGAAGCAGCATGTAAGCGTACACTTGATACAGCGGTAGAATTTGAGTCGCATGATCTACTCAAAGAAGCGCAGAACAAGATCATAACCAATCTAGGAAAAAACGGTAGATCAATAGCGGCTGAAGCCGAATATAACTTTGCCAAGGCGACTGTGGATATCCCTAGAATGATGTCTATAGTGAATGACCTTGCGGCCAATTATTATCGACAGGATGCACAGATGCTTCACGAATTATGTGTGGAAATCAAGCACTACACCAAAGTGGACTCCAGAATGTACGCATCACTCGAAGAGGTAAGCAAACTACTTGCAGAGAATACCGCCCTACCGGAACACTATATCATGCTCGCAGAAGCTCAACAAGCACAGAACAAAACAAAAGCGGCAGCGAAGACTGCCGAAAAAGCGCTAAAGCTAGCTAAGCAACAAAATCTTGACTCTGACGAAATTGAAAAATATCTAGCTGCGTTAAAGAAACTATAGACAGCCATTCCCCTAATGAAATATTTGTCGGGACTTGTACTTCTGCTTTTGTGTATACAGTCTAAACTGTCAGCCGGAGGTATAGATTTTCGACCCTACACACTTGAGCACGCACTAGATCAAGCTAAGAAGCAAAACAAATGGGTATTTATCGACACCTACGCACTATGGTGTGCGCCATGCAAACAGATGGATCAGGTCTTCAGACAGACCGATGTGGGCAATGCTTTTAACAATGACTTTATCAGTATAAAAATTGATATGGATGGCGAATGGGGCGCTCAGACTGCACAACAATTCGGTGTCATCTGGCTTCCTACCCTGATTATCCTCGATGCTGATGGTCAGCTTAAATCCAAGGTCGATCGCCTTCTATCTCCCGCAGAGTTAATTGATCTGGCGAGAATAGCCAAATCCAATACCGGTACTATCAGCTCTCATCTGTCCCCCGCCCCGTTTAGCATTAATACATCAACTAATCAAGTGACCATCAATCAACTCCCTGAACCCTCCGAAGAGGTCGTATATGTATACGATGAGCGCGTTTCGTCTGCTCGCCCTAGCGTGATGTATCATGAAGCTTATCTACATGTACAATTAATGGATGGCAAGCAAGATGCCGTTGTTCAGCGGTATCTGTCAACACAGGAGGATTGGAGCACAGATAAAAATATTCGTTTCATTTTCGATTTTTTAAATCATACCCGTTCGCCACTTTTTGAATATTTTAAAAATAATAAACCGCGATTTGAAGAGGTCATCGGTGCAGAAAAAGTGCGTTATTCATTAGAAATTATGATTTACCAACAACTCGAAAATGGCTTTCCCCGACCTAGTCTGGAAGAAGCTAAAAGCTTGTTTATGCTCGTCAATACATCACGTGCTGAAGAAAAAGCATATCACTATTATGCAAAACGGATGGCAGATGAAAATAAAATAGACGCCTTCACAGCAACTGCTGAGACATATTTAACCCATATTAACGCCTATGACCCGTTCATGGCACAATTATATGCCACGATAATTCTGGATTCTAAAAAAGAGCATGAAGACACACACAAAGCATTGAAGTGGATGGAACAATCTTCATGGGTCTACGACCAAGATCCCTGGCATTATCATTTAATCACGGAGCTATACCTATCGCTCAACAATACTGAATCCGCCACGATCAATATCTCAAAAGCCTATGAGCTTCTCAGCCAATTGGAAGATAAAGAAAAGATAAATATCATCATCGAGCGATACAGGCAATTGACGAAAGGGAGGTAAGTGACTAACATATTACTTATGGCTTACTCTATTAAATATTTTTTTTAATTTAATTTTGCGCCTATCTGTGGGAGTAAAATTCCTGCCATCTTGTAAATCACTAATTGCTTGCCGAGCTCAAAGCAGATCTTCTTATTCAGATTCGACCATTGGTATGTTTTTTAGAGAGAAGCAAATGTTTTAGCGCGTAAGACAAAATGCATTCATGGGATTGTCTAAGACAAGTGAAAAGCCAGAATTATGGTTATACGATCTCTTCAAGGTCGTTATAAAATCACCACAATTTTTTCGTAGCTTGTTACGCTCACTGAAATACAACTAAGCCTTTGCCAGAACTAATAATAGAACATATAGCCCTTTATGGTAGGGTGCACTACATTCAGTTCTTATTTTGGTTGACAACACTTATCCTGTTCCGCTCTGCCTTCTCATGCTAGGGTTGCACTAAATTTCGGCATTATTTCTTGGGCACCCCACCTTTGTGGCTTATTGCCGCTGCCCTATGAAAATACTTTCGTACATTTCGAATATCAATGACATCAGATTATGAAACAGCACCATTATCGCAATACTCTTCATCAGTATGTTAAGCATACACTGAGCCTTGTGATATTGTTATATCTATCGGGGTGTACTGCCGAGATTGCTCCGTCGCGACCTAACATCATTTTTATAATGGCTGATGACCATGCATACCAAGCGATATCGGCATATAGTGACAGACTCACACGAACACCCAATATCGACAGAATCGCTCATGAAGGAATGCTTTTTACAAATGCATGTGTGACTAATTCGATATGCGCACCTTCTAGGGCCGTCATCCTTACAGGCAAGCATAGTCATATCAATGGCAAGATCGATAACAATTTTCCATTTGATACCACGAATATCACCTTCCCGCAGATCCTTCAAAGAGATGGTTATCAGACAGCCATGTTTGGAAAATTGCATTTTGGTAACAATCCGAAAGGATTCGACCAATTCAAAATATTGCCCGGTCAGGGCCATTATTATAACCCTGATTTTATTACCAAATATGAAGGCAATATCAAGGTGGAAGGTTATGTAACGGATATCATTACCGATATGACATTGGACTGGCTGGAAAATGAACGAAAAGCAGATCAGCCTTTTTTCCTTGCCTATCTTCATAAAGCACCACACCGAGAATGGCTTCCTGCTGAGCGACACTATCGAGAATTCGTACATAAAACCTTTCCTGAGCCGGAGACTCTATTTGAAGATTATCAGTCTACTGCCCGAAAAGAATCAGAGATGAATCTGCTCACTCACCAAAACTGGGCCGGCGACTCTAAGATTAAACCTGAAGTAATGGATCAGCTCAATATGCCCGAGTCTCATCCTTATGATAAAAACAATTATCGCTACACGATCAATCGCATGAATGCTGATCAACGTCAAGCTTGGGACAATATATATGATCAAGTAAACCAGTCTCTGCTAGATATCTATCCGTCGATGAGTGAGGAAGATAAGATGCGATGGCGCTATCAGAGATACATGCAGGATTATCTGGGCACTATCGCTGCGGTCGATGAAGGAGTAGGTAGATTACTTGATTATCTAGATAAAACTGGTCTTGCGGATAACACCATCGTCATGTATACCTCAGATCAAGGTTTCTATCTTGGCGAGCACGGATGGTATGACAAGCGATTTGTATTTGATGAATCATTTAAAACACCTTTGCTCGTCCGATGGCCGGGAGTCATAAAACCGGGCTCAAGAAATAGTCGGATGGTCCAAAATCTGGATTTTGCTCAGAGCTTTCTGGATGCAGCAGGTATAAAGCCACCCGCCGATATGCAAGGTGAAAGCCTCGTACCTATATGGCGAGGTAAAGGCAAAAATTTCAGAAAAGCAGCTTACTATCACTATTATGAATACCCTGGTGTCCATATGGTGAAGAGACATTATGCTATAGTCACTGAAGAATATAAACTCATCCATTTCTACTACGACATAGATGAATGGGAACTCTATGACCGCAAAAAAGATCCTTTAGAACTGTATAATGTATATCATCATCTTGACTATGGGGAGATTAAAAAAAGACTTCATGAAGAGTTGCTGGATCTAAGAGCATTTTATAAAGACTCACCGCAGTTAGATCAATATTATATTGATAAATACGACGAGTCGAAGCTCAGCGGAATACTTCAATAAGAAAGCTGTGCATCTTCATAGCCCTCGGCTAGCGGGATTCTAATTTTTTGTCCTTGATAAGATAGACTCCTGCTATGACTATGAGGAGACTTAACAAATGCACCCACGTAATATTCTCGCCATCAATAAGACCCCACAACAAAGCAATGACAGGTATAAGATAGGCCACCGTAGAGGCGAATACAGCATTAGTCTCCTGCAATAATTTATAAAAAAGCATTAATGCTAACACAGTACTTACAATAGCTAAAATCACTAATGCACCCACAGAATATAGTGCATGTGGATGATCCATTATCTTACGCGGAACGTCCGTAAATGGAATAATAAACACAAATGGCAATCCCAATAATACGAACGCAAAAGAACTCAGCTGGACAGGTGGCACATGCTGAAAGTACATCTTGACCATATTGACATTCAGCGCATACATGATACATCCTGCCAATATCAGACTAGCGTAGAACATTTGTGATACATCAATACCCCCACCAGAGCCATTGTCACTCATAAGGATCAGTAATACCGCGCCACTCAGAGACATCACAGTACCTATCAGCTGCCGAAAAGATGAGGCTATCTTAAAAATCATTGCACTGACGATCAATGTCGCTACAGGAGTCATGCTATTCAATATACCCACTGTGCCGCTGGATAGTTTAGTCTGTGCAGTAGCATATAGGATAGCCGGTATCCCACTACCCGTCAAGGCAACTAGCAAGTAGTAAAACCATCTAGACCACTCCAGTTTTTTAAAATGTATGAAAACAAAAGGCAAAAAAGCAATAGCTGATATGGCGACCCGCAACATTGCCACCTCCACTGGAGCAAAGACAATCAACGCCTTTTTAATTAATATGAATGAAGTGCCCCAGATGAGCGCTAGAAAAAGAAGCTTAAGCCATGTTAGAAATTCAACATTCTTTGCCATCGGAAAAATCGATAATCCAGATTCTGTAGGTCAAGCCCCAGAAGAGCCGCAAAGGTGCTAAAAAATCACTGCATTGACTGTCCTATAAGTATTCAATAGCTGATATTGTTACTACTATTCAACAGATAAATCATAGTCGCTTAGATCCGTTCCAGCATCACGGGATAAGTACGCCCGGAGTTCCACTGAGGCACATAAATATTTTCATCATTATCAATACAGACATCATGTGGATTTAAAAAAGTAAAGCCGTCGTATTCAGGCGCTTGTAGGACGTCATTTTCATATATAGGGGCAGACCCACCGGGGAAGGAAACCACCCTGTCATCTGCATCTAGCACAGCCACCATACCATCATATGCACCCCATGTCTTAGTGACCAATACGGCAAAGTAAACATTGCTCCCATGGATCACAGGCCTGCAGATAGAGCAGCCGGGAAGTTTAATGGTGCTCAGATATTGGCCATCCATCGTGTAGCGCTTTACCTCCTGACGTGCACGTGAAGTGACGAGAAGCGTCGGCTGACCTTTACGTCGATCAACACAGATCCCGTGTGCTTCATGTACTTGATGTAGGTCATCTCCTTTGCCGGCAAAATGTCCCAGATATCTCCCGTGTTGATCATACCTGACGACATAATTCCGTCCATAACCATCCGCGACCAAAATTTCCCCGGTATCCGTCACGGTAGTCTCCGTAGGTACGAATTGATTGGCATTATCATAGATGCCCGCTTCAGACGGATAGTCAATTGTCAATAAGACGCGACCATCAAGTGTAGTCTTGTACACTTGATGTCGATCTGTATCTGTAAGATATAAAAATTCTTCGCCACCTTCATGATTGATAGTAAGACCATGGATACCGGGATACTCCGTTCCCCATGTCCGCATGACCTTACCAGATCGATCATAGACGATTATGTTGTTTTTAGTGTCTGTGTTACAGAGATAAAGACTACCGTCCTTTGACATTTGCATTTCATGACAATGCTGTACAGGAATCTTTGAAAGGTCCTGGACACCCCATTGCTTATGGACACGATACCTAAAGTCGCCATGCCCGACTATGTGCCCATTAGAGTGATCATTCATTGATTGGTCTTTTTTTGAATCACCCGTAGTGCAACTTATTGCGCCTGCGGCTAATGCTGATGAATATAAAAAAGACCGTCTTCCAAGAGATTTGCCAAACATAGATAAGATTATAATTATTAAAAATATTGATATTTACCTTAACCAATCATCGGAAGATATTTGTCTCTGTTTTCATATATCACCCATAGGTTAATCACCATTAACACAATTGCCATTGGAAGACCTGAAGGTGCTTGGTTTATATGTGTCAGTAGTATACCCACCATGATCGGAAACATGATTATTGCTCCTAATGGACGTGTCTTCGGAATAATGAATAAAACACCCGCTATAATTTCAACTATCGCCACAAGAGGCATCAACCACCCTATTGTTGCCATGGCTTCCATCGCCTGTACCATAGATGCGGGCAAGTCATCAGGCATAGGCATGTAATTCAAAAACTTGTTAAGTCCGGCATTGATAAACATCAGGCCGAATAATACGCTTAGTACAAGCAAAATTTTTGATTTCATAGTAGTCGTTTTTATTGTTAATAATTTAAAACCTAAAACGATATTCAAGACTGGCGATCACCCCTCTCGTCAAGCCGTCTGGCCTGGCTTCTCTGATTATAAAAGGCATGCCTATATTAAACTGTAAGGTGCCTGTATCATGTAGGTCAAAATCGAGATATACATTACCATTAAGTGTCAAGCCTGATGAGCCTGCGATTTCCCGCTGAACATTTTGCTCATCAGTATATTTATCATTGCCTAGATGATAGATAGGTAAGAGACTAGGTGTAAGCTTGATTCGATTACTCAGCAATACAGGATAAGAAGCCCTGATAAGAAAGTCTCCGCTTCTGACATACTCATTAGTGGATTGAAACAGTCTCAGATTTGAACTTGCCGGATATCTGCTGGCAAAAAACTCGTTATCATTCTGTGTCAAAGGTTGCTGCAAAGCTGCGACTAGTTGTATCCTATCCAAATTAAACCCGACACCCAAGATAAAATCCCATGTCCCTAGACTAGCCTGATAATCCATTGGTAAGGGTAGATTATTTAATGAGGCATTTCCCTTCATTAATGGGGCTTTTATACCTGATGTAAGATTAACGCGATCGCTTAATTGGTAATTGACGTTAACAAATATATCTCCCAGCGCATGACGACTTATATCATTGCCACGCTGAGCCATGTAAGTGAGCTTTACATCTACGCCCAGTTTCTCCGAGAATTGACGATTATATTCTAGATAATTCCCAAATACCGTGATATCATTATCGGCAGTGCCCAGAAATGCGCCTATCTTGATCTGGTTAGTCCCTATATTGCTGCCATCACCGGTATTGGGTTTGAAACTGTTAATCGTACAGAAACCCGCATCACTACATCCCTGAGCGACTATGTAGCTTGCGCTTAATAAAATCAACAATATCAAGCTTAATCTCCATTTCATACTAAAATGTTTCTGCGTAAATATAGGGCAAGTCCTATCGCTTGTCCGCATTTTCGATATGCAATGTAGACAATATTTTGTCAACTGTTACAACTTGCTCTACTTTTAGAAAATGTGCAAATGACTAGCGAGCGAAATAAGATCGGAGTCTGATTCAATTATTCTGATAGAGTAATATTTCAAAATGTATATGTTCATCTCTCATATTCGACATGATTTATTATTTTTACGCAAGACATTAAATAAAAATCCTTATATACTATGGAAGTCATGAACTTTATCGCTTCGCATGAAATGTATTTTGTAGCAGGAATATTACTGTTCTTCGGACTACTGGAAGTAGCATCCGGACTTATCGCCCGATCTGAAAGGACAAAAGATGATGTCCTCGTTGAGAGTATCAGTACGATAGTTTTAATGGCGTTTACGAAGCCAGTGGTCATGCTTCTCGCTTTTCAAATGACAAAGTTTGCACTTCCGTCGGCTCAAAGTTTCTTGGGCAGCCTTAATTTTTGGATAGCGTTGGTGCTATACTTGCTTATTGATGACGTATTGCAATATTGGTATCATCGACTTGCGCATGAGCATAAATGGCTGTGGAAACACCACAGACCTCATCATGCTGCGACAGAAATGGGCTTTTTAGTTTCCTATAGAGAGACGATCTTTTACTTTATGCTCATGCCCAATGTGTGGTGGCTGGGGATAGCGACATATTTTGGTTTAGGGATACCCGTGGCTGTAGGATTGGTTCTTAAACAACTAGTTGTAATATCGTCTCACAGTGCTGTACCGTGGGATCAGTTCTTTTATCGTCGGCCGCGCCTTATGCCTATCTTGCGCGTACTTGAGCGAATCATCATCACTCCTGCCTTTCATCACGGCCATCATGCTGTCTCTAAAATTGATGGTATAGGTCAACCAAATGCCAACTTTGGCAACATGTTTTCCTTTTGGGATCAGATTTTTGGTACAGCGACTTTTACTCATGCTTTTCCCAGCTCTTATGGCTTGCCCAATGACCCGAAAGATTCCTGGGCTTCACACACTTTCTATCCACTGATAAAATCTGAAAAAGAAGGTTCTGAAATTTCGAAAGATTATGATTTTAAAAAAACAACCCTACTCGAGCCTGCTGTTCTGACACTCACTCCCGGCGATTATCTGTATTGCACTTGCGGTTATAGTAAAGATCAACCGTTTTGTGACGGGTCGCATCACGGCACTAAGTTTCAACCTACACGATTCACCATTCGCAAGGAAATGGAATACAAGTTGTGCCAATGTAAAGCTTGCGCGAAAGGACCCTTCTGCGATGACTCACATCTGAAGTTGCGTTGAGTAATAATAGCTGGTAGGTAAAATATTTAAGACCCATTTAGACCAAATCATCGATTGAGTGAGTGGCTAATCAGTTGATCTAACACATTACCGCTTATTGAAGAATTACTACTCCGCTGCAAAAGACTATTGGGATATCATCATCTTTAATATTGACGATCAATAATTATAAATGTATATCCATTCAAAAGAAAATCACCCTAAGGCATTTAGGGTGATTTTCTTTTAAGTCAAGAAGCAATTTATACAAGACCTGATAAACTGCGCTAAAAGCTAACAATGGATAAGTTCAATCTAGATCCGATTGTCAACGGTATATCAACTTTTAATAACCCGGATTTTGCACGAGATAACCATCAAGAATTGAGGAGCCATCTATAGCAGTCTGCGGTAAAGGGAATATCCTCCTGAATACATCACTGTTACTCTTTTCAGTCCATGTTCCTTCATACTTGCCGAAGCGGATCATGTCTGTTCTTCTCAAGCATTCCCAATAAAACTCAAAACCTCGCTCTCTGAACAATAAATCTAGATCAATACTTGACATTGCCGGTGGCGCTGGAGGACGTGCTGTTCTAGACGCGCGAACAAAATTCACATCTCTTAATGCAGAAGATGCATCATTTTTACGTAAAAGAGCTTCTGCGCGCATTAAGTAAACATCGGCGAGACGTAGGATGATAATGTCATGCTCACCGCGTCGTCTTCCATTATCTGACGTACGACTAAACTCATATTTTAAAACGCGATAGCCCGTACTGTAATCGCTTCCTTGGGTAGTAAAATCTACCTCCTCTGTGAAAGACACCGGAGTCGTAGGGCGATTTCTACTTAAATTAAATAGCTGAGTGATTAAAAAACGTCCATCATCACATCGCACGAAGTTTCCGCTCTCACGCACTAAACCGAATTGATTGCCACGAAGTATTCCTCTATTGAATTCATAATCTTCTGCTCTGTAGCACGTATCACGCCCTTCTGTTTTAAAAGTCATATTCTCTTTAAAAAAGCGCGGATCTATCGATGGGTCTTGCCCCGGGTAGGCCGCCACCCATGACCTATAAAAATCCGAGGTTATAGCCGGCCCATCTGTACCATTAGCGCCGGGAAATGCCGGCAATGGACGCTGATCTCCTGAAAGTGAAAAATAAGCGAATCTATTATGTCCATTCAAATCTTGTCGCTGATCGACTGCAAATACTATCTCCGGATTATTCTTGTTGGAGTCATCAAATATTTCGAAATATTCGGGAGACATAGAAAACTGATTACTATTGATTATCTGATTACAATAATTAATCACTTCATCCATATCCGCTTCTGAAAACTGAAAACTAGTTGCATATCGATCTCTATAAACGGCAGCATTTAAGTGTAATCTTGCGAGCAGTCCCCACACAGCCGCTTTTGTCAGTCTACCATGACCTACTTCTCGCTTTGTTTGTAAATTGGGTTCAGCCTTTTTAAACTCACCAATCAAATATTCAAGTGCCTCCGTGCCCCTTAAAATCTCCGAGGTTACAGAAGGATCTTCCTTCCTAAAAACTATACCATACAAATCAAACAACATCATATTGTAAAAGGCCTTCATTCCGATTGCCTCAGCCAGATAAGTGACTTTATTAGGATCATTAACTGTGGGTAATTCATTTATCGCCGTAACACACCTCGATATTGATTGAACCAACGGATTCCAAGTATTACGCACATTAGCCGTCAGGCCATTATACGTGTGTGTATTTAACTCAATATAAATACCATTGTCACCCCAGTCTGTGCCTCCACGATAAGGAAGAATAGCCTCGTCCGTTGTTATCTCTTGTAAAGCGAAATACGTAGTGTGTAAATAAACATTAACAAGTAGACTGTAGGCTGGTGCCAGAATGCTCTGGCCGGGATTATTGGCAGGAAGGGCAGTCGTAAAGGTTTCGTCTAGTACTTGCTCCTCAAGGTCTGTACAACTATAAAAAAGTATATTGCTGACGAACAATAAACTTAGTAATATTCTTAAAGTTTTCATATTTAACATTATTTAAAAACTACAATTAATTCCAAAAATTATGTTACGTGATCGAGGATAACTCAAGTAGTCTATACCATAAGATAAAACGCCATTGACGCTTCTATCTGTATTCACTTCAGGATCGAATCCATCGTACTTTGTGAACAATAACAAATTCTGTCCTGTGATGCTAAATCTTACATCGCTAAATGCACTGAGAAACTTAATCTGATTAATCGGCAAAGTATAACCTAATACTAAATTATTTAATCTGAAAAATGATCCATCCTTAAGATATCTCGTGCTTATGGGCGCCGGATTCTGTACAGACTCTTCAGAAAACTGGATAGATTCTGCTGTTCCATTTACTCCTTTTGAAAATCTCAATTTGTAAAAATGCGCTGTCGCAGTATTGTCATAAATCTTGTTGCCGGAAACCCCATTGAAATTCGCTAGCAGATCAAAACCCTTGTAGCTTAGCGATCCATTGAAATTGTACATAAAATTAGGCAATGCAGTGCCTGCTACTACACGGTCATTATCGGTCTCAACACCGTCTCCATCGACATCTCTGAATCTATTAATTCCATTGTCATCAAATCCGATGAAATCTCTCAGATAAAATGCACCGATGGGGTGTCCATTAATGTACCCATTGATTGTAGCTGAAGTAAGTCCAGGGCCGGAAGCCGAACCCGAAGGAATAACACTGTAAGGTGAATTTCTCACCACATTATCAATGAAAGTAAAGTTAGCACCTACCGAATACCTTAAACCATTACTTGTCGAATTCAAGTAGTTAAGGTCTATCTCAAGTCCATTGTTAATGATGCGCATATCAGGGACATTAGACCATATCGTGCCGGCAGGTTGAACAGGGTCGGCGGGTATCACCTCTAATAATATATCTCTGGAAGTCTTCGAAAAATAATCAACCGTCGCAGTCAGCCTATTATTAAATAAACCGAGGTCTACCCCTATGTTATACTGGCTAGATACCTCCCATTGGATATTGGGATTTGCGAGCCTTGTAAATACTGTGCCGGCAGGATATATATCCCCAAATGGATAACTAGTTCCCGGAGTAACAGCTGTAGTAAACCTTGACTGGGTTATTTTTGAAGGAATCTCTTGATTTCCGGTAAGTCCCCAGCCTCCACGCAATTTTAAATCAATCTGGTCACTAGCAAAAAATGACTCTTCAGATAATCTCCATCCTAGAGAGAATGAGGGGAAAATACCATACTTCCTATTTTCTCCAAACTTAGACGAGCCGTCTGCTCTGACCGTAGCAGTGAAAAGATATCTACCTTCATGTTGATAAGTAGTACGACCGAAGAAAGACTGGATCTCGTTGACAAGAGCAAATCCGGTAGGTCTATTATTATTTAATGTTAAGTCCTGTCCTAATCCAGGATTGTTGCGTGGCTCTATACCATTGTCCGGAAATCTATTAATACTATAAGCGCGTCCATCTAGTCTAATCTTTTGGTATGAATGTCCTGCTAGCGCATTAAAGAAGCTCTTTCCTCTGTTGAGGTTATACGTCAGATAGTTCTCTGTGAGTACATTCATATTTCGATTATAAAGTGTTGTGAGAGACCCCTCTACGAATGGCTCAGGGCTAGGAAGATTCTGTAGGTCTCGCTGTGTGGTAGAATTGTCAAATCCCAGATTGAGTTTGTATTCAAGACCTTCGATAATCTTAATGCTCGGAGATATGTTGGCAAGCATTCGATTATTAACAGCTATGTCTTTAAAGTTCTCAATAGTAAACAGCGGATTACCTTGATCTTGGTATATTTTCACGGATCCATCCGCTTCTCTCGCTGTGTAAGTCGGATTGGCGGTTATAGCCTGCCCAATGATACTCTGTGTCGCCGGTCTAAGATTATCGGTGCGCACGGCATTGAGGCTTACCTCTATGTTGACTCTATCGTTGAGCGCTTTTTGGGACACATTAAGTCTTCCTGAATAGGATTGCAGATCACTATTCTGAATAATTCCCTCTTGATTCTGATATCCCAATGATCCGAAGTATGAAAATTTCTTCGTGCCCCCGCTAAGACTGAGGTTGTGATTGTGTGTAACGGCTCCGCGAGTTACTTCCTTGAGCCAATCTGTATCACCACCTTCATCTATAAATTCCGCATCTATGGCTCTCGCCTCTCGTCGAAATTCTTCAGCATTGAATACTTTCAGATTACTCGCTAAGGTCGAGAAACCCATACTTCCTGAGTAATTAACTTTTGTAACGCCTTCCTGGCCTTTTTTTGTCGTAATGATGATGACCCCATTCGCCCCTCTTGCACCATAGATGGCTGTTGCAGATGCATCTTTAAGAACATCTATTGATTCAATGTCATCCGAATTGATGAAAGTGAGGGGGTTAGTCGCTAGACCATTGCCCGAATTATCGATGGGAAATCCATCAACGATAAACAGTGGCGTCGATCCTGAACGGACACCGCCAGGTCCTCTTATCGTAATGTTTATCGCTGATCCGGGCTCTCCATTTGCACCGACAACATTAACACCGGCTACCTTACCTTGCAACAGTTGCTCAGGTGAGTTGACAATTCCCTTGTTAAAATTTTCATTCTTCAATGATTTGACGGATCCGGTAACATCTCTCGATCTGGTAACACCATAACCGATAACCGTCACTTCATCTAGGCTAGCGGATGCAGGCTCGAGATAAACAGTCACATTATCGCTATCAACTAATACTTCCTTAGTCTGAAAACCAATATAGCTGATAACTAATGTAGACGGCAAGGAGCTCAAATTGATTTCAAAGATCCCTTCAAAATCACTAATGACACCGACATTAGAGCCTTTTTCTTGAACCGTTGCCCCGAGCAATGGTAAATTAGTCTCGTTTTCTAACACAATTCCTTTGATAGGAATGGTTGATTGAAAAGCGAAACTCTGATTGAGTACCATAAAGGCACATAGGATAAGTAAATTCACTCTCATTTGGTTAAGTTTTTTATCACAAATAAAATTAGTCAATATGATTATACTTCATGCAGATAAAGGGGTAATATAACATTATAATCACGAAATGTTCACTTAATCTTTACGCACTTATACTTAGTTTAGCAAAAAATAACTTTATGAACGATATGCCTTTTTCTAATGTAGATAGCATGATCACAAATCTCGTACTATGCTGCCTTATTAGTCTCTTCTCAGCAAGCCATATGACGTCCCAGATAGGTGTACACGCCCATAATGATTATATGCAGTCAAATCCTTTTTACGATGCCATAGATGCTGATGTTAACACTATCGAGATAGATGTATTGTTAATCAATGATAGTATCCTCGTGGCACATGATGAAACTGGGCTTGCTCAAGCGCAACTTATTTCGGAGCAATATTTTATACCTATCACTGAATGGCTCAGTGTTACACAGGGAGATGCAAGGCATATTCAATTTATGATCGATATTAAAAACACACCAGACCAACTGATGACGCGACTCTTGCAGGTAATTGATGAATTGCCTGAATTTAAAATGCTGCTACAAGAAAAAAGAATCCAACCCTTGTTGATCTCCGGAAGCAAACCACAGTCTTACCGCGGCTGGCCGGAATACATCTTATTTGACCATCAACGTCTTGATGATCTGGCGGAAATCCCAATGGAGCGCGTGGGTCAATTCAGTTTTAATTTCCGCAAATTTTCGGAATGGGATGGAAACGGACAGTTACCTGATGAGGAAAAGCGCCTCATTCATGCGGTCATCGAGAGCGTGCATGCGCTTAACAAAAAGATCAGATTCTGGGCTACGCCGGACAACCCTAATGGATGGCGTACCTTGTACAATTTAGGAGTAGATCTGATTAATACAGATATGCCTAGAGAATGCCGCGATTTTCTCAATTCAATTCAAGGAATGATGGGCAAATAGTCCAGACGTCCTTCTACGGGATACGAAGTTACACTTGCTGGATTCGCTGATTTACCTAATTATAACACGTGGTATTCATACTTAGTGTCGTGTTAATCGCATTTTATCGGTTATGTCGCAGATATTTTTTACGCAGAGTAATGAAAAATTTAAGCTTAGCTTAGTTATTGAGGGTAGTCGAAGTATAGAAACATAAAGAATTCTTCATGAATTAGGAGGGATAAAGAACAAGACTTGGGCTGACTAAAATGTGGTTAACACGACACTAGTATCATGCACCACTCTTTTAATGAACTTGGCCGTTAGGCAGTGATACCTTATTATAAACACCAAAAGACTGAAATGATCGCCATACCACGATCATAAACCATATCGTAATAATCACATCAATCATCAATGTGCCGTAATAAATACCGCTGATTCCGATCCACTTAGGTAACAAGAGCATAACGGGAATATAGAAGAATACCTGTCGCGCCATGGTGATGATACTGGCAGGTCGAGGTCTGTCTACCGCCGGAAGATAGGTTAGGCACATGAAAACAAATGGCACAATAGGCAAAATCATGATGTACACTCTGAAATGCCATATGTCTTGACCACTAAAAATTGCCTCTGGCAATAACAATCTGAGACTTGTGTCAGGAAAGATGGTCATAAAAAACCAGAAGGGTGCCATGATATAAAATCCCACTTTACAAAACAGCCAAAAGGCCTTTACAACTCTATCATATTGTCGAGCTCCATAGTTAATACCCACCACAGGCTGCATCGCACGCATTAGACCGAATAGCGGTGTTAAGAGAAAAATCGTCGTCCTATGGACGGCGGCATAAAATGCAAGATCATCATCATTTCCTATCTCTACAATCGTA
Source organism: uncultured Saprospiraceae bacterium (assembly GCA_964396595.1). Taxonomy (GTDB): domain Bacteria; phylum Bacteroidota; class Bacteroidia; order Chitinophagales; family Saprospiraceae; genus CAYNFR01. The sequence continues at coordinate 58,541 of CAYNFR010000022.1, forward strand.
TTAAAAACGATAAAAGCTTGCAAAAGCCCCATGGCACTCATGATAAATCCCGGAAATCCCAACCTGGCAATATCTTTTAATGTCTCAGGCACATAAGCCAATGTATCTATGTTCCCGGCAAATGAAGCTCTCCCCTTTTTAAAGTATCTATAGCCTGTAATACTATAAATCAACATCCCAATATTCGTCGCCCACGCTGCCCCCTCAATACCCATATCAAAATAACTGATGAAGATCGGTGTAAGTATCAGATTAACAATCAATCCGTAACTCATCAAGAAGGCTGCTTCTTTTAGCTTTCCTTCTGCTCTGATAATAAAATTGAGCCCAAGACCATAAACCCATATTGGCGCAGCCAATAATGCCACTTTAAAATATCGTACACCATAGTCCAATACTGCTCCTCTACCACCCATAAGCGAAATCATATCTTCTGCATATATCCAACAAGGCACAGCGAACAGGACTGAGCTGACCAATACAAAGAGGGTGGTATTTCCTAGTATGCGCTCCTGTGTCTCAACATCATTCTCCCCAAGAGCAATACTGAGCATGTTGCCAGCACCTGTGCCTACCCAAGTGCCGAAGCCCATCATGATAGAAGTCAATGGATAAGCTAATGCCACCCCCGCTAAGGCGGTGCTGTCCAATAATTGCCCAATATAGACCGTATCCATAAAAGCATTCAGTCCAAATAGCATCATCGCTGCCACTGCCGGAATAGACAACTTCCATAATATGGCATTCAAATCTCCCGTCAGAACGAAAGCTTTCTGAGAATCTCTTGAATTCATGATGACTATAAACTTCTACTTCGCTAAATAACTAATAGCAAGCAAAGTTGCAAAGAAATGATATAGGGTCGCCAGAGCCAGATCATATATTGTGTACAGTTTCAAAATTGAGCACTCTCATTCTCCCATGCATAATAATTGTGCTCCCTATCCATTTTAAACCCTGCCCTAGGGTACAAACTATTTCCTACGACATTATCCATAGCCGTCTCGAGCATTAACCCACAGGCGTCAGTCTTCCTACAATGATCTTTTGCCGCATCGATTAGTCTAACCGATAACCCCCTACCTCTAAACGACGCTAACACAAACAAGTCATTGAGTAGCCATAATCGCTTCATCTGTGTCGAAGAAAAAAGAGGGTACAACTGAGTGAAACCTACTACTTCTCCATCGCTGGCTTGCGCAAGGAAAATCTCCGATTCAGCATTGGTCAATCGTTGTCTTAAAAATGATCTAGCACTAACGAGATCGCTTGCTTTACCATAAAAAATACGATATAAATCAAATAGACTTACCAAGTTATCGACATCCTCAGTATAAGCTTGTCTCACATTAAACGATGGATCAAAAATCATAAACGAATATTTATCAAGGCATTGTCAAATCTCAACTTTCATCAATGATATCGGCAAGCGCTTTGCCACAGGAAGGGCATCGTTCTTGAATACTCTCCTTCTTGCTAAATGCTTCCGTAAAACCCGAAGATAATATACCCGCCGGCAAAGCAAAAAGTCCGATACCTATTATCGCAATCATACCCCCAAGAAACTTACCCAAAGGGGTAATAGGATATATGTCGCCATAGCCTACTGTGGTAAGCGTAGCTATGCCCCACCACATCGTCCCTGGAATACTTGAAAAATTCTCTGGTTGAGCGAGATTCTCAACAAAGTACATCAATGTCGAAGATACCAGCAGCAAAAACATCACAAATAAAAACGATATGATCAACTCCTCTCTCTTTTTAACAAAAACGCCACCAATCAATGTCAATGCCAAAACATAACGAGCAATTTTAAATACTCTGAAAATTCTAAATACTCGCAGAGCCCTTAATAAGCGTAAATCTAAAGCTAAAAACCCTAAATAAAAAGGAAGAATGGCCAATAAGTCAATCAGCATTAAGGGCGTCAGAACATATCGCAAATTGCCTGTAATAGCCTTCTTGAAATCGGGCAAATAATTTGCTGTCCACACTCTCAAAATGTACTCAACAGTAAAGAAAATTACAGAAAATATCTCGAAAAGTTCGAAGAACCTGCCATACTTCAGATATAATGGCTCAACTGTTTCTAAGATCAACGCTATAACATTGGCCAGGATCAAGCTTATGATAAATATATCGATATACCAGCTAAGATCACCTGATCTCCTTGAGATCTCTAGTAAGTCATGAATACGTTTTTTAAGTTTCATAGTGTCGATACAATTAAGAACAGCCAAGCAATTAGAAGGCTATAATAATGAATAATATCATTCGATAGAAATAATCCTCATGAAAATTTACCTCCTCAACGACAGAGTCCAGCACAAATTTACGATAGACCCTAGCCCCCAGCAATCGCTTGACAAAGTCTTTCTGATCGTGATAATACATATCATCGAGTCGAAAATGGAGATTAACACCATATGCGGGCTCTCCTTTTGGCGCATTCGAAACAACATGATAATAAGCTACCCCCACCATAACGCTGCTATGTGGAAGATCGAGTATGTAATTAAGTATCGCACGCGCACATTACTCCTCACCACCAGTCTAAGGGCCTCAGATAGTCGCTCCATGCTGATGCAATTAGGCAGTTACAAGAGCGGCTTAGGAGAAAGTATAATCATTGGTAATCACATGAATGGTAACCTTAAACGGTTCCTTCTTGGGTTTATAATTAAAAGAGTATGTCTGATGTCCACCAAGTTTATATCCCTTAGGTTTGACTGAAAAAGCGACCTTCATCCACTTAGACCATGCCGGCATACGGGTATGCTTATTTTAAACCACCTTTTGCTTAGGTCTCTGAAAATTAAATTTGAATTCCTCAAGAATCAAATAAGACAAAAAATATTTCCATATATAAAATACCTACCACCATGATCTCCAATATCGATCACCAGACTATAAACCTGATATTCCCTTATTGCTCCATAAACAATTTTGTAATAAGCCTTAAAGGTTTTGCGATCTGCAAAACGCTTGATCCTCATACAGACTATCTTATCGATGGTATCAATCTTCGTCGAGCTCTATATAGTTTTCACAATGGTCTGAACAGACTCATTTCATCAGGAAGCTTAACAGCTATACTCTCCGAATCGGGGATAACGACAGTGTTGCGCATCTCATCCTTTTCATTATTGTAATAATCGTAACCGTTTCTTGATAACTGTGTAAAAATATAAAGTACATCCTAAATAAAGTGACTAATGAAGCATCTACAAATGACTCTGTAAATCCATCCCTTTGCTGAATTTTTTTTTATAGAGTTCGTGATCTGATTGGTAGGCATACCATTTTTATCGCCAATAGCTCGTCAATTAACTTAAATTCTAAAACTGTATCAACCGTGGCAGCGTTCAATAACCTGGCATCTGCTAACTACACCAGAAATGATAATTGCGCATGAATTTTGCGCACCTGATCGTACCATTAATCAGATGGTTTGGCATAAGTATGACCACATCTGATCTAGAGATCAGTTGCCTCGTCTTGATAGGAAGATCCCGAGCACTCATCTAATCAGATATAGTCTCCCTAAGGGATTGAAAATAAGCTTTAAGCTCGTCATCAGATCTG
>CAYNFR010000023.1:0-15692 GCA_964396595.1 uncultured Saprospiraceae bacterium
TTAGCTCTGTAAATATATCAACTATTAAAAGTTGCACTTATTGGTTGATACCAGGGATATCGTAATAACTATATTAGCTGCGTCTTGAACCTGAGGGACTTCTTATTCTGTGCGCTTAGCATTTCAGTCAAGAAATATTTGCGCAGAAGGCGAGGAAGTTATTCTTATGAAGGGGACTGTGAGTGAGTATTAGTTGTGTCTTGTCTGATGCGATTGTAGACAAATTGGAAAGGCGAATACTGGTTCAAACTTATTGGCTAATGAATTGGTATTGATTTTTTAGCGTCGCATTAATGTTGTCTTTATTTCGTCTCAATGTGTGTAATGGATAGTAGCAATAATTATGTAATTGGATTTATAGCGTTTAATTATGGATAGAATAGGAATGATTTATATTGCTTTCATAGCGCTTTTTACTTTCAGTAATGCTCATGCTGCACAGCGTACTTTTAGCACTGAGCGTTTTACCATCGTATTAGGGGAGTCAGGTGAGATTATCAGTATGAGTAGCACTGACACGGGTCAGAATTATGTTCCGGAAAATCAAGAGGGTACTTTGATACGTATAAAGAAGGAAGGTATCGAATACAAACCAATTTCTATGACAACAGTCAATGGTTTATTAATATTCAGATATCAGGGTGATATTGAATTACATATTGGGGTCAAGGAGTCGTCTGCTTACATAAGGTTTGAACTTGAAAAAGTGATTCATCCGCAGAAAGTTGAGGCCGTGATATGGGGCCCTTTTAATACGACGATTGGTGAACTTATTGGCGAAGTTGTTGGTGTTGTTAGAAACAATGATTTTGCTATAGGTCTTCGAACGCTACATTCAAAAACCGTGGGAGGTAGATTATTGAATGAGGAAGGCTCAACCGCCGGTTATGCAGGTATTGCTGGATCGACTGCTACCAAAGAAGAACATGGTTCTGCCTTGCAGGCATTCAGCATCAATCATGCAGTAGACCGTGAAATCGAAGTATGGCTACATAAGGGGAGACATCTTGTGAAGGGTTTGCCTGAATATACACTTGAAGGAGGTGCTATTGCTATATTTGGTACACATCCCGACAAAGTATTGCAGACCATCGGACAGGTAAATAGTTCGGAAGGCTTGCCTTATCAAGTTGTTAATGAAGAGTGGATCAGAACCTCAGGTGCGGGTGGTAAGCCGTACTTGATCGCTTCATTTTCTGAAGATAATATTGATGAAATGCTGACGTATGCAGAGAAATTTGGTTTTTACTCGCTATATCACAGTCACCCTTTTAAGACATGGGGACATTTCGAATTGATTCCGGAGTTATTCCCCAATGGATTAGAAGGAATGAAAAATTGCGTTGAAAAAGCCAACGCAAGAAATATCAGAATAGGTGTTCATACTCTTTCCAATTTTATAACTACCAATGACCCATTTGCCACCACATCACTTAATAGTAATCTGATGGATGCGGGTACATCATTTTTATCTGTCGATATTAGTGAAGATGACAATGACATATTGATTAATGACTTTGAGTCTTTTTCCCATCTATATTCTGTGAATAGCGTATTGATCGGCAACGAGATCATCCGTTATCAGGATGTCACCGAAGAAGCTCCATACAGATTGCTAAACTGTGTAAGGGGCGCCTTTGGCACAAGTGTCGCATCTCACAAGCAGGGAGCTACGGTAAAAAAACTGATAGCTCATGACTACAAGACATTTTTCCCTGATTGGTATATGCAGGAGGAAATGATCAACAATCTGGCTACTTTTTTGAACGTGACAGGTGTTTCACATATCGACTTTGATGGACATGAAGGATTGTTGGCGACAGGTTATGGTGATTATGGTGTTAACTATTATGCTGAAGAATTATCTAAAAGAGTAAATCATGTAGTGATAAATGGGTCAAGTATTATCAACCACTATTATTGGAACATTAATAGTTATATCAATTGGGGAGAGCCATGGTATGCTAACTTTAGAGAAAGTCAGGCGGAGCACCGTTTTAGTTTACAACCCTTTTTTGAGCGAAATTATATGCCCAATATGTTGGGTTGGTTTTTAATGACCTCTGAAACAACAGTAGAAGATATCGAATGGATGATGGCACGTGCCGCGGGATTCAATGCAGGATTTGCATTTGTGGCTGATCATAAGTCGTTAAAGGAGAATATAGGCACGGATGAAATTATTGACTGTGTTCGAAATTGGGAAGAGGCCAAGAGATTACACATTTTTTCAGCGGAGCAATTATCTATGCTCAAAGATCGGGAGAAGGACTTTCATCTTGAAAAAATAGATTCCAATCAATGGGTAATGCAGCATTTTAAAAGAGAACATTTTGAGCATCACCGGACAGCACTTCAGCCGGGACAGCCGACACATACTACTTATACGTTTGAAAATGTATATGCTCCCCAGCCTATTCATTTAGAATTATTGATTGGTGGAGATGAGGGAGATCGTATTGAAAATATTAGAATAGAGGTGGACAATTTTTTTGAAATATTGATTCCGGAAACACTTGTCAAAGGTCAGACGCTTGTATGGGATGGATCTCGAGAAATGAAATTATACGACCATAAAGGTCGTCGATTAAAGAGTATTGATATAGGCAAAGCTCTGCCCGAGTTAAGTACAAGAACCCATCAGGTTGAGATGGACGCAGAGCGAATGATTGGTAATGCTCCTGCTATTAGGGGGCTTGTCAGGATGCGAGCAACACAAGAAGTAATAATGCTTAATAATTGAGTTTTTCATAGAAATGTTTATGGGTGATATTTGTTGAACACTGATCTAATCTTAGCATGCATCTGCTGAGATGAACCCATAAGTGAATTTTATCTTTCGCGTATTACTTTATTATTTCCAGCAATAGTCGGTACTATATAGATTCCGTTGTAGCAGGCTTCAGTTTGGAGGCTATTCACACCGGTGGGGGCGTAATATATTATGTCCATTCATCTCTGTGGAATTCGGTAACTGTTTGGAGGTTTTTCACTACAGTTGAGTGATGAGAAGATGTTTTGTTTACGGTATAAAAGGGATTTTAGGGTTATCTCGAGATGGTGAGGAGATATTGATGTGTGTCCACAATGGAGAGGATTGGACATTCTCTCCAATAGTCAACTATAGCGTTCAAGATACATTGCCATTCTCATAGGCCTTGCATACAATAAGGCTTTTTTCGATTTAATCTTGTGTCGATTCGATGATATTTTTGTTTGAAGATGATGTTTTACTGGCGAGTATGGATTCTTTATGGTCAACAGCGCGCGTTTTTTTGATTTGATAATGGCTTAACCAACCGAGGTGATCTGAAATAGCATCATCCTCTTTCAGCACTGTATCGGAGGACAACCAAGTTATTTTAACTTGATTAGTTTGTCTAAAAAGACAGTAATCAAGCTTCTCAAGATGAGCTTTTTTCGGCGTGTATTTATTCAATCTGTGGTCGATGGTGTAGCAATCTTCGGGTAAATTACACATTGGATCTAAGAGATCCATTTTATTTGTGACGAATTCATATACCGCTGATGGTTGAGTTTTATTAATTTGTACTAGATCCGGATGACAGACATTTAAGTCTCCTACTAGAAAAATCGGTGTGGAAGTTAAGTCATAGTATGCAATGAGAATATCATTCATAAAGCTGATCTGGCGATATCTGATGATTTCATCTTTAGGATTGCTTCCTGCATAAAGATGTGTATTGATTACCTTGACGACTATACCATTAATATCTATTGTTGAAATGAGAAAGCCTTTTTTTCCTATTCTTTCTTCTATCCTCATATCGTTCCATTGGGGATAGAGATAAAATTCCTCTGAGGTGAGAGGATATTTTGATAATGTCATAAGTCCTCCATAACAATCTTTCTTTAAGGGCCAAAATATCCTCTCATTACATGAATATTCTGAACTCAAATGATACTGGGTTTTTAATTTGGGGAGTACTTTTTTTCGCAAAGAATGGGCAAAGGATTCTTGTAGGCAAACTATATCTGCGTCTATTGTCAAAATAGCCTTCGCCATTTTAGTATATCGATTTTGCTGATCCATGCCCGGAAGCCATATCGGAAGCCCCCATAGGTTTTGACTCAGAATGCTGACAACTACTTGATCTTGATCAGTCTGCAATTGAGATGTAGCAGTCTCCAAACTCTGTCCTAATAGTAAAGTGCAGGAAGTGAGAGCTATTATGAGATGGAGAGTCTTTGGCCTTGACATAGACAAGTCATATTTAGAATACAAACTTCGTCTCGTTTTATTAATTAAAAGTGGCTATAATATTAAGAAAATATAAAATATATAATATATAATATGTTGAATAATAGTTAATTAGTGATGTGTTGATCTTTATTTATCCTTAAAAGGATCTAGCTAATTGCAATATGCTTATTTTTTATTATATCATGTTGGTCCGAGTTTAATTTATTAATATGTTCATAATATATTGACAATTATTTAACGCCGATAATTGATATTTTAAACACATGGTGACTTAATTTGGATTTTTTTAATGCTGAACTTATGAAAGATAGAACCCGTGTGGCTTTTTTTGCAGATGTTTTGATCAGAGATCTTGATGGAGCAAATAGAACCATTTTTCAAATTATAGATAGGATGGATAGAAATAACTTTGAGTATCTCTTCGTATGTGGTTTTTCTGATTGCAGCATTGAGAATCATGAAGTTTTTCTTACACCTTCTTTAGCCTTCCCGATGAACAATACTTATAGAATCTCTTCACCCTTGAGATCAAGCAAGGTCTTGAAGCGACTAGAAGCGTTTAAGCCTCATGTTATTCATATTACGACGCCATCACCACTAGGATTTTTAGCATTAAATTTCGGGAGTCGGCATCGCATTCCGGTATTGTCTATATATCACACTCATTTCATATCCTACACGGAGTACTATACAAAGAATATACCTGTAATTACCGGTGTTGTTAGAAATCTTATAATAAGAGCATCAAGACGATTTTATTCGCGCTGTTCTGAAGTGCTTGTGCCTACCCCATCATTGAGATCAGAATTGAGTGAATATGGTTTTAGGACTGACCATTTGAGTCTTTGGGCACGCGGTATAGACAACGAGATGTTTTCACCGCATAAAAGAGATGAGGGATTGTTAATTGATTTGACCGGTAATACTAAAGCGAATATTCTTTTTGTGAGTAGATTAGTATGGGAAAAGAACTTAAAAGTTTTGATCGGTATTTATGAGATTATTCAAAAGTATAATAAACCGTACAACATAATTGTAGTGGGAGATGGAGTGGCGAGGGATGAATTAAAAAGATTGATGCCCATGGCTTTTTTCCTGGGGGAGAAAAGCCATCATGAGCTTGCTAATTATTATGCTTCAGCAGATGTGTTTGTGTTTCCATCGGTATCCGAATCTTTTGGTAATGTGGTGGTAGAAGCTATGGCTAGCGGCTTACCATGTATTGCTGCTAATTGTGCTAGTAATGGATTTTTGATAGATCACAGCAATACTGGTCTGTTAGTATTACCCCATTCTCCAAATGCATATCTCGACGCCCTAGAATTGCTTGAGAGAGTGCCAGGTATGAGAGATAGAATTGTGTCTAATGGCCTTGCTTTCGCCAAAAAATTGAATTGGGATAGTCTTGTAGCGGAATATTTTTATAAAGTTTCTGAACTGAAGAGAAAGTTTAAAAATATATCCAAATGGAAGAATGTTTCTACTAATTCTGAAGCTTTCGTATGAAGCTGTGGGCTGCTTTCAGAATACTAGTATACATAGTAGGACTTGTTTCTATTCTCTATTTCTTTCATGAAGTTCGATGGTCGGACATGTGGATAGTAGCGAAAGGTGCTCGCACAGCCTTAGGCTTGATAATTTTGTGTTCTGGAATCGCTTTTACTTTTGGCACTCTAGCGTGGAGAGCGTTCCTTGTTAAAGCTAATCAAGATGATGTCTGCCAGGAAGTTAGTTTTGTTTCACTTTTCAAAATTCGACTCTTCGGAGAGACAATTGCGTTAGTTACGCCATTTAATATGATTGGCGGTGAAATAGTTAAGGGAAGTCTATTAGCAGATAGAGGATTTGACTCTGCGGAAATAACAAGTTCTTTGGTATTATCGCGCTTGACTTTGATATTGAGTTTCATCGTGTTGGCAGCCATCATGCTTTCCACTACCTTGATCAACAATGTGGGATTGGATTATTTCATTGTGGGTATGGGTTTATTCATTGGCATCATTATATTAGGGGCTTATTTGTTTCAACTAATTGGCTCGACAGCCAAAAAATTATTCGCTGCAAGTACTGTTTTATCTACTATTTCTACTCACGTCAAACTGGTTCATGAAGAGGTAGGCAATGTATTCAGTTCGAATCCTTTAGCGCTTATCAAGGCTTTCATTTATTCTATACTACATTGGTTAATTATGGCATTGGAAGTGCTTATAATATTGTTGGCCTTGGGGATAACTATTAATTATTCAGAGGCGATGAAGTTTGAGTATGGTGTGATGTTATTCAAAACAATGGGTGCAGCTGTGCCGCTGCAAGTAGGTATTGAAGAGTACGGCAATATGGTGATGCTAAAGCAACTTTCATATTTTTCTCCTCAGTTGTGGGTAGCTGTGTCTATGCTACGTCGAGCTCGACAATTGTTTTTCATCATTTTAAGTGGAATTATTTATTTGTTGCATGTAAACCTCAAGAGGTTTGGATTCAATTAAGAAATGAAATACATATTTTCCTTACAGTTATTTGCATCTAAATTGTGAACGCTATTCTTTTTTACGTTGATAAAAGTGATCAAGATTTCTTAATATCTAAACCTTTGTCTATCATATAGGTGTCACAGTTAAGTGCATCAGATTTTTGAGAATTAAACGTAAGTATAATAAGCTGCGAAAACTTTAGATATACACGACAACAACGTTATCGCTTCTTTTTTCGAGTATAGAGAGAAATAATCCCTTTTGAGACTTAAGAGTACTTTAGTCTAAATTAGCAATAAATATCCCAGTATCCCTCCGACCACCATAATTATAATAGGACTTATCTTTCTATTGTATAAGTACATGCCCATGGTCGTGAGGCATATGGCCCAAGTGGGTATGGAGTTGAGAGAATAAAGTGCCATGCTCAATGTTACATGAGCCATGGCTGCTACAGCGGCGATATTTACACCGACCAAGAAGGATTTCAGATAGGCATTTTTCTTAACCAGTGGCAATATTCTGTGAAGTAGGAGTACATATATAAATGCCGGCAGAAAAATTCCTATTGTCGCCATCGCGGCACCACTTATCCCGCCTAGCTTAAATCCTATGAAAGTAGCCGTGGATAATATTGGACCGGGTGTGATTTGCCCGATAGCTACAGCATCCATGAGGTCATCATAAGCTAGCATACCGTTACTCACTAATTCGCCATCTAGATAAGCGAAAAGTACATAACCACTACCGAATAATACAGCACCTATCTTAAAGAAGCTCGTGAATATTTTAAAATCTGTTACGGTATGCATAATTTGCAAAATAAGGGGCAATACGACTACAGAATGTAGCTGTGTCGTTTTTGTTTTTGCGACAAGCATAATAATGAAAAGCACTCCGAACAGCAGTATGGTTACTATTTCACTTATACCCAGAAACATTAATAGCAAGGCACTGAGCCCCGTCAGAGCCGCAATTTTGGAATTGATAATTTTTTTCGTAAAGGTGATAAGCACACCAACTATGACTGAGATGACCGATATTCTTATCCCTTCGAAGACTGGTAGTACACCATCAATCATAAGCGCTTGATCAGCAAAATAAGCTATGCCTAGCGTAATGATACTTGCGGGCATAATAAAACTCAATCCAGCCACTATTGATCCGATAGTTCCTACTCTATGGTATCCGCAGTGCATGGTCATCTCTGTGGAATTCGGTCCTGGGATCAGATTTGTAATACCTACATAATCGATGAACTCTTCGTTGCTCATCCATTTTCTTTTTTCAATTAATTCATGCTGCATTAAGGCAATATGTGCCACAGGGCCACCGAAGGCTATGCACCCTAGTTTAAGAAAGTAGCCAAATGTTTCTATTAGTTTACGCGACATGTAAGTGATAGGTGAATACTTGTTTCAGAATTATGTTCAGAAAGTTTAAGCTCTTAATACTATCAATTTGAAAAAATAAGCTTTTATTGATCTATAAAGATCACAATAAATTATCTAGATCATTTGTTGCATCTCTGTTGCCCAGGATTAGATCATACCTACAATAGACTCTTGAACATTGAAGATATGGTCACCTACCTTTTCGAGAAGAGAAAATATGTTGTTAAACGACATTGAAGCTTTGATATCATAATCAGAATCTCCTAGTCGATTAAGATTGTTATCTTTGAGTTTATCTCTTTGGGCATTGATACGTGCTTCGATTTCAGTTGCTTTTAAAATGGATACATTGCGATAGTCACGCTTATTGAGATTAACCAGCATTTCTTGACACCCTTCATCGATCATAACCAACATTTCGTTTAAGCCGTCTCTTTGCTCTGGTAAAAAATATATGCCGTCTTCGATTTTCTTTTCGTAAATCGAAGAGATCTGATAGAAAACATCACCTATTCGTTCAAGGTCATTACATATATTAATGAAGCTGCGAAGTTTAACACTTGTTTCTGCTGTTAATTGTTGGCTGCCCAATCGTGTTATATACTCTGTGATCTCTATCTCTAGTCGATCCGTAATCTCTTCGTACTTTTTCATTTTCTTAATCAGCTTTGCTTGCTTTTTGGAGGTGTACTCGTTAAGCAGTTTGCTGAAGTATTTATTCATTCGAGATGTGACCTCTCCGTAATGTGCTATCTCTTTGTGTAGCTCAGTGATGGCTAGCTCTGGTGTGAGGCCAATGTTTTTAATAAATTTAATGCCTACATCATCATCTGGATCTCCAGAGGGCTTTACAGTGCGTTCGGCAATTTTTACCAGAAATCCCGTTATAGGAAGGAAAAGTAGGACATTGGTCAGATTAAAAAATGTATGAAATGCAGACAGCGCAATAGGCATATCCTCGCTACTTTCAAAAGGATTTTTTACACCAAACCACGATTGTACTAAGGTACTCAAGAAAGGCAGTATCAGTGGCAACAAGAAAACCATCCACGTCACACCGACAACATTAAAAAGAGAGTGAATTCGCGCAGATCGTTTCGCATTGACATTGCCCACTAATGAAGCTAATTCTGCGGTAATCGTAGTACCTATGTTTTCGCCCAGTATCATAGCGGCAGCTATTTCAAATGGTATCCATCCTTGGGAGCACATGGTCAATGTTACGGCCATTGCTGCACTTGACGATTGTACGATAATTGTGATTAACGCACCAATTAAGACAAAGAATATCCTCGAAAATATTCCCCATTCAGAAAAATTTGTCAACCATGCCAACGCCTCTGGCGTGCCACTCAGATCTGGCATCGATGATTTGAGATAACTAAGACCTAAAAACAAAATGGCAAATCCTATGACAAACTCACCCCAATACTTAAGTCTTCCGCGCTGTGAAAAAAGAAGTGGCAAGCCCACTGCCAATAATGGAATAGAATAATCGCTCAGATTAGCCTTAAACCCCAGTATAGATATTATCCACCCTGTTATAGTTGTTCCGATATTTGCACCCATCATTACACCTGCAGATTGGACAAGACTGAGTAAACCTGCATTAACAAAACTTACCGTCATTACAGTCGTAGCAGACGAGGATTGTAAAAGAGCTGTGATAATGAAACCAGTAAGTACGCCTAGATATCTGTTTTTAGTCATCGTTGAGAGTATCGCACGCATTTGCGCACCTGCAGCTCTCTGTATACCTTCGCTCATCATCTTCATCCCGAAGATGAAAAAAGCCAATGACCCGATTATCTGAATGAATTCAATAATGCCAAATTTCATCTTTTGTAAGGTCTGTCTAATTAAGTTTTATTGATTCCTGACAACTTGAGTCATCGAATTCATTCATCATGATTATAAAATCCCTCTAAACTGCATAGCAAAGATTAAAAATTCTTGTGTCATTCGACTTGTCTTTTGTCTATTCATAATGACGAGACTTAAAATAACTTTGGTTAGAGAGTTTTCTCTCCGTTTAATCTATTTTTTGCAGTCTTCTTATGACTATCAGAATTTGTTAACGCAAAGGTATTTCGGTAATGTTAAGTCAATATTAAGTTATAGGTATGAACAGCTATTGTATCAGCCGGGCACAGAATTAGGACGGTTACACTATACCGCCTCAATAAAATAGGACAAAAGAGAAGCTCCCAAGGTGGTTTTGTTACCTTTGCATCCCGTAAAGAATGATCATGGCTAAATTCATATTCGTTACGGGTGGGGTTACCTCTTCACTTGGCAAAGGCATCATCTCCGCTTCATTAGCAAAACTGCTTCAATCACAGGGGCTTAGTGTAACCATCCAGAAATTTGACCCTTATATAAATGTCGATCCCGGCACGCTCAATCCTTATGAACATGGCGAATGTTATGTCACGGATGACGGAGCAGAGACCGATCTCGATCTCGGTCATTACGAGAGATTTCTCAATATAAGCACCTCTCAGGATAATAATGTAACCACCGGTCGCATCTATCAGACCGTTATCAATAAAGAACGTCAAGGGACTTATCTAGGTAAAACCGTCCAAGTAATTCCTCATATTACTGATGAGATCAAACGTCGCATTAAATTGATGGACGCTAAAGCAGAATATGACGTGGTCATTACGGAGCTAGGGGGTACGGTAGGGGACATCGAGTCACTGCCTTACCTTGAGGCTGTGCGCCAGTTAAAAAATGAGCTAGGAAAGAAGAGATCGATGGTCATTCATTTAACACTGATCCCATTTCTTACTGCTGCTGGGGAGCATAAAAGTAAACCCACTCAGCATAGCGTCAAGGAATTGCAGATGTCTGGTATTATACCGGATGTATTGGTATGTCGCACAGAACAGAAACTATCTGAAGAAATCAAGGACAAACTGGCACTATTCTGTAATGTTCAGAAATCTCATGTAATAGAGGCGATTGATGCAGATACTATTTATCGTGTGCCATTGCTTATGCAAGAAGAGAAGCTTGATGAAATTGTTATCAAGCATCTTAAATTAGAGCCGAGGCATTTGCCAAAATTGGATAAGTGGAAGGACTTTTTACACAAATACAAAAACCCTACAACAGAAGTTAACATTGCCTTAGTCGGCAAATACAATGAGCTTCCGGATGCCTATAAATCCATCTATGAAGCTTTTATTCATGCCGGTGCAGAGAATCAAATAAAGATTAATGTTATTCCTATTCATTCAGAAAACCTGGACAATAGCAATCTTCCGCTTGAAATTCATAAGATACATGGTATCCTCATCGCGCCGGGATTTGGTGATCGTGGCATCGAAGGAAAGATCCAAGCAATTAAATATGCCAGAGAAAATGGATTGCCATTCTTTGGGATATGTCTGGGCATGCAGTGTGCGGTGGTTGAATTTTGCCGTAACGTTATACAATTGGATGATGTCTATTCTTCTGAAGTTAATCCTCACGCTAAGCATAAGGTCATCGATCTGATGGCCGAGCAGAAAAGTATCACGATGAAAGGAGGCACCATGAGGCTCGGATCTTACAAGTGCAGATTAAAATCAGACTCTCTAGCTGCGGAACTTTATGGCAAAGAGTGGATTGAGGAGCGTCATAGACATCGTTATGAGTTCAATAATAAGTATCTCGACAGTATTGAATCAGCTGGCATGGTTGCCAGTGGTATCAATGAAGAGTTGAACCTTGTGGAAGTCATTGAAATCCCTGATCATCCATTTTTTATAGGTGTTCAGTTCCATCCGGAGTTAAAAAGCCGGGTTGAGATTCCTCATCCGATCTTCGTAGGATTTACAAAAGCAGCCTTGCTTCACAAGAATAACCTCTCTTCAAAGGCGCGAGTGTTATGATTAAAAAAAAGAAGCTTGAAGATCTTCAGCGCTTAAGTGTTGATCAATTCCGCACCATTGATAAACTGCCTGTAGTGATTGTATTGGACAATATACGCTCGGCGATCAATGTGGGAAGTTTATTTAGGACTGTGGATGCATTTCTTTGTAAACAAATGATACTCTGTGGTATTACTGCGACGCCACCTCACAAGGATATTTTAAAATCAGCTATTGGTGCCAGTTCTTCTGTTAGTTGGATACATCATGCTAGCACAATATTAGCAATTAAAGAGTTGAAGTCTTTGGGATACACGATCATAGGTGTAGAACAGACTACCTTCTCTGTTGAACTTCAGCATTATGCTGTTTTTACAGATCAGAAATACGCGCTGGTATTTGGCAATGAGGTGGATGGACTGTCAGATGAGATTCTCGAATATATTGATCATTTTGTTGAAATACCGCAGTACGGGACGAAGCATTCCCTCAATGTAGCTGTATGTGCAGGAATAATCATGTGGCATTTTTGTATGCCCTACGTCGTTAACAAAGTCTAGGGAGATTCCTCACAATGTGTGAATATCAACAGTCACACGTGACAATATTTTCTTAAGATCTTCCGGAATGTCTTCTTGATATCTTCCACCCAGATGATGTGCCAGAAACTTTTCTACCACAGCTAAGAAGGCCATATTGTTTTTTGGATTGGCGAAACCATGACCTTCATCCGGGAAGTTGAGATATTCTACAGCTAGATCTAGCTTGCGCATTGCTTTTACGATTTGTTCTGATTCGGCAGTTTTGACCCTGGGGTCATTGTTGCCTTGCGCTACTAATAAGGGAGATTTTATTTTGTCGGCATGGAATAATGGTGACCGTTCTTGCAGTAGCTTTTGGCCGTCTTCTGTATTGGGGTTGCCCATTTTATTGTGAAACATTTCTCTGGCACTTTCCCAATAGGGAGGTATGCTAGCCAGAAGTGTGAATAAATTGCTCGGACCCACAATACACACGCCACATGCGTATATATCCGGTGTGAAGGTAAGCCCCGCCAATGTTGCATAACCGCCATAAGAACCACCCAGGATTCCTACTTGGTCAGGTTTTGCGATATTATTATGGATTAAATATTGGGCGGCAGCCGTAATATCATCCTGCATTTTTCTGCCCCATTCCAGATTACCTGCGTTGAGAAATGCTTTGCCATAACCTGTTGATCCTCTGAAGTTTACTTGCATAACTACATACCCGCGATTAGCAAGAAACTGCACCCACGAATTATAACCCCAGTGATCCCGCGCCCACGGACCACCATGTACCATAATGATGGCAGACGACGGTTCTGTAGACTTAAGTCTCGGATAGCTGATGTATGCCGGAATACTTAAACCATCTACTGAATCGTATCTCAAAGGAATCATTTCTACTAAATGCTCCACAGGTAATGCAGGTCTGGGACGGTATAAAAAATCTATAGTTCCGGCCTCCTTGTCATAAAGATAGGCAGCTCCGGGATCTGTATCTTTATCATCATAAACGATCCATAGCCGTTCATCTAATGTCCCGCTAATGAAGCCTATCTCTTCCGATCCTAAGGAAGCGCAAACATTATTATAAGCGTCTTCCCAGGCCTGATCCTTCCAATAAATGCGATTACGGGCTCCGGTATAAATGGTAGCTATCAGGGCGTTTTCTTTCTCTGAAAAAGAAACATTACCAAGATCCACTTCCCCATCTGGGTCTTGTTCAATTATTTCTTCTTCGTAATTATTTAGATTAAAGATCGACAAGGTGCTGATGTCTCGATTGCCACGATTGCTGACCATATAAGCTCTATCCTTGTCAATAAATCTGATAATGGAAGCTGATTCTTCGGCATCAGTCTCATAGCATCTTATTAATTGATTGTCTTTTATATGTAGCAATTCCGCGCCTCCATGGGGTAGAGAACGCCCGACCATTCTTAATACATCCTCCCGATCAAAGTAAAAATCGCTTAGTTGATCGTCATTGCGATAGATCAAGACCAGCTTTCCAGTATGAATATTTAAGGAATAAACGTCATGCCAACTGGGATCTCGATCATTAATCGCAATGATCAGCTTTGTGTAATCTATTCGCGAACGTCTTAGTATGAATACCCTCACATTGTCAAAAGGGGTAAGATCAGTCTTGACAACTAATTCTGTCGGTAATGTAGTCGACGGTTCAACCGCGTATAGGTGATAGTTTTCATCTCCTTGATTATCAAGTACATAAAGAATTTTCGAATTATCAAAGGCCCAGAAGTAACTTGATATCGGCTGTTTTTTTTCGTTGGTAATGGGATGTGCTGTTTCAAACGACTCTCCCCTGCGCATAACCCATATATTGCGCATCCCATCCAATGGTTTAAGAAAGGATATGTATTGTCCGTCAGGGCTGACTTGCGCTCCGGTGATTTCAGGATTGTCAAAAAAAATTGCTCTATCAACAATCGGTGTCTCGTATTGCATATACATGAAGTGAGGCACAAATAAAATCTAATTTCAGCTAAATATCCCATTCTATTCAACCTGCCATCGGTGTAAGACCCATAGCTGTATGACGAGATTCCTATGCCACGGGGTAACACTTTTAATGCGAGCGTATCAATAGAGCAACCGCTTTAATAAAATGACTGCTCTTTACCAACGAATAAAATTGGCTTAAAAAGACGATTTTTTCGTAGAGCTGTGATTTTTGTACAAAATGTAAATCTCTGTTTATTCAAAGAAAATCCCATTATTAGGGGGGGAGATACTATTTTGTTTCAGTAGTTTGTCCGGATTCTCAATATAATCGAGACTAAAGAATACAGAGATCAATTATCTTACATGCTTATTCAATGTATACGATATGAAGTTACTTAGTTTCTTATTTATGATAGGCGCATTACTGAGCGGATGCCATAATCTATCGGTGGTAAATGATCAAGGTGAAAATCCTGCGGCAGAGGGCTTTAATCTGGCTGAGTCTGATGCACAAGCGATGGACATTGCTGACAAAGTAATGCAGGCCATGGGTGGCCGTAAAGCTTGGGATGCTACAAGGGTATTAAAATGGAATTTTTTTGGCCGAAGAGTCCTGACTTGGGATAAATATAGCCAACGCTGTAAAGTTGAAATACCCTCGGATTCATTGGTCATCGTCATTGATTTATTAAATGATATGGGCAATGTTAAAAAAGGGGAAGACTTATTGACTGATCCCGATTCTTTAGGAAAATACCTGCAAATGGCCAGAGAAATATGGATCAATGACAGTTACTGGTTGGTCATGCCGTTTAAACTTAAAGATAGCGGTGTTACACTGAAATATGTCGGGCAGGACACGGCCATCGGAGGTGCTATGTCGGATATTCTGTCTTTGACCTTCAACGAAGTAGGCGTCACGCCTGATAATAAATATCATGTGTACGTGGATAGGCTGACAAGTCTCGTCACCCAATGGGATTTCTATGGGAGTTATGATGACCCAGAACCAAGATTTAGCTTGCCTTGGTGGGATTATCAGCGCTACGGTGGTATTTTGCTTTCCGGTGATAGACAGCGAGCAAAGCTCAGTGATATCGAGGTTGATCCTTTCTTAGCAGATGGATATTGGGAATTGAGGTAGAGAGCTTGATGTTGTGGAATTGTTGAATTGTGGAATTGTGGAATTGTGGAGTTGTGAAATTGCGGAGTTGGAGAATGGGTTGAATTGGAGAATGGGTTGAATT
>CAYNFR010000023.1:15792-57216 GCA_964396595.1 uncultured Saprospiraceae bacterium
GAGTTGTGAAATTGCGGAGTTGGAGAATGGGTTGAATTGGAGAATGGGTTGAATTAGAGAATGGGTTGAATTGGAGAATGGGTTGAATTGGTTGAATTGCTGTATTGCTGTATTGCAGTATTGTGGAATTGCATAATGTTAAGATGGATTCCGTAAGATCGAATAAGCTTTCTAAGATGGGCTAATTAGTGTTTGATAACAACTGAATACTAAAAATTAGTACAGATGTTCTAAATATTTAGTATCATTGTTAAATGGATACTAAAACGGCTATTATTCAACAAGCCATTGCGCTTTTCAATGAGCGCGGGTATGGTCATGTCAACATGCACGATCTGGCGAAAGCCATGAAAATGAGTCGTGGAAATCTTGCCTATCATTATAAAGACAAGCGGATCTTACTTGAGGAAATTGTCAGTAAGATGTGGGAGGGGTTTGATGCAGATCATATTAGTACCCTTAAGTTCCCTTCTTTTAGCAATATTGAAGCGCAGCTGCGGACGATGCATAAACTTCAGAAGGTGTATTCATTCATTTTTGCAGATACACATGTATTGACTTTGCCCTTCATAAGACAGGTCTTTAAGGATAAGGCGCATCAGAGCATTATCGATTTCAAGACCATAATTGCTTACGCTATCCGCGTGGAAAACATGAAAGCCGAGCAGATCCCCGGCACATATGATTCTGTGGCATATATGAGTTGGATGATAGGCTTTTATTGGTCTGCGCAGATGCAGCTAGCCGGTCGGCCATTAGAAGACTGTATCAAAATGATATGGGCATTGTTGATGCCACACTTTACAGATAAAGGGCTCGATGCGCTAAGCAGGCATTGTGGAATAGAAGTTAACTGCCTACTGGGCGAGCCATTCGAAAATACAAGTGATCAATTAGTCATTTTTTAAGCTATGTTTCAATCGTCAGTAAAAACACAGTCCAGCACTTATCAGTCAAACTACGCGGGTATGATGGCGTGGATCAGACAACTGGATAAGCACATGGAAGCCTCTCGATTTCAGGGGAGTGATACACATATAGCCCGTGCTCGAGAGAGAGGAAAATTGCTGGCGCGAGAGCGGATAGCCTTGCTTCTAGATCAGGATAGCCCATTCATGGAGTTGTCGCCATTGTCAGGACATCAGAGTGATAGTGGATTTGGAGCTGGTGGCACCTTGATTTGTGGTATTGGACTAATTCAAGGTAAGTTATGTGGCGTATCCGCCAATGTCGGCACACGAAAAGGCGGCTCGACAGATGAACCTACTCTGCGTAAGAGTTTAAGGTTTAACGAAATCTTACGTGTTCATAAACTTCCGGTTATTAATCTAGTCGAGAGCGGAGGGGCTTACCTTCCTGATCAATCGAAGATATTTAATTCGGGAGGGGAAACTTTTAGAGAATTATCGAGAAGATCCGAGATGGGTCTGACAAGTATTTCGGTGGTGTTTGGCAATGCTACGGCAGGTGGTGCATATATACCCGGGATGTCAGATTATAGCATTTTTGTAAAAGACCATGCTAAGGTATTTCTCGCCGGCCCTCCACTCGTCAAAATGGCTACTGGCGAAGAAGTTGATGACGAAAGCCTCGGCGGAGCTACTATGCATGCGCGTACATCGGGTGTAGCTGACTACTTGGCGCAGGATGAGAAGGACGGCATTCGTCTGGCGAGAATGATCATGAAATATATCAAAACCACTACACCGGTTTTAGTGCCGGATTCTTGTGACCATCCTCGATATGATGCCGATGAAATATTGGGGGTCATACCCCCTGATCCTAAAATTCCTTTTGACATTCGCGAGCTTCTGGTACGTGTAGTAGATGGATCAGTACTTGATGAATTTAAACCAGATTATGGTTGCTCACTGGTCTGTTCCTGGGCAAAAATTCATGGTTATCCTATTGGTATTTTGGCGAATCAAGGTGTCCTTTTTTCGGATTCATCCAACAAAGGAGCGCAGTTTATTCAGTTATGCGCAAGGAATAATACACCCTTGTTATTCTTTCAAAATACTTCCGGATTTATGGTAGGCAAGGAGTACGAACAAGGAGGCATAATCAAGCATGGAGCGAATCTTATTCATGCTGTTTCAACATCGGGGCTACCTAGCATCACAGTCATGGTAGCCAACAGTTACGGTGCTGGCAATTATGGCATGAACGGTCGTTCCTTTGAGCCCAATTTCTTGTTTACCTACCCGCAGGCACAACTCGCCGTCATGGGTGCCGAGCAGCTAGCCGGCACGATGGAGATTGTTCAACGGGCATCTGCGGCAGCCCAAGGCAAGGAGTACAATGAAGCATTTGGTCAAGCAATGAAGGATGCACTTATACAAGATATGAACAAATCCTCTTCGGCATGGTATTCCACCTCTCAGGTCTGGGATGATGGAGTTATCGATCCACGTGAGACCCGCAATTATCTGGGCTTTTCATTGGCAATCATCTATAACCAAGCATTCGAAGGAAGTAAGAGCTTCGGCGTCTTCAGAATGTAGACGGAATTTTCCAATCATTAAATCTTTTTAGACATGCCACAGAAAAAAAATAAAGAGTTCATCCGAATTGCCAATATTTCAGGTTTTTATGGAGATCGTTTTAGTGCTATGCGCGAGATGCTATCAGGCGGTGAGGTGGACTTCCTCACAGGTGACTATCTTGCAGAACTTACCATGGCCATTCTCTATAAAGCCAAAGTAAAAAATCCTAGGCATGGCTATGCTGTCACTTTCCTTAAGCAGATGGAAGGCGTCATGGGGGAGTGTCTTGAGAGGGGTGTAAAACTTGTATCCAATGCAGGAGGCCTTAATCCGTCTGCGTTAGCGGAATCATTGGAAGGACTCGCGCAGAAGCTCGGATTGCGCCCGAAGATAGCTTTTATCACCGGGGATGATATCATGGACAGACTTGATAAGATTGAACTCAAGCATATCTGGGATGATCGCATATTGCAAAGTTCCGGCATGTTTCCGCTTACTGCCAATGCATATCTGGGCTGCTGGGGTATCGTAGAGGCGCTCAGACGTGATGCAGATATCGTGGTTACCGGTCGTGTAGCAGATACTTCTGTGGTCATGGGTCCGGCGGCATATGCATTTGATTGGAGGCGGGATGACTGGGATTCGCTCGCAGGCGCTGCAGTAGCAGGACATATCATCGAATGCAGCGGACAGGCTAGTGGCGGCAATTATTCTTTTATCCATGAAGTCTCTGATTATCAGAATATGGGTTTTCCTATTGCCGAAATTAGGGGCAATGGTGATGCGGTAATAACAAAACATGAAAATACAGGGGGAGTGATAAATGTGGGCACTGTCACTGCCCAATTGATGTATGAAATAGATTCACCCCACTATATCACACCTGATGTGGTGGCTAAATTTGACACCATCACATTGGAAGAAATCGCCCCAAATCGCGTAGCTGTTAAGAATGTAAAAGGTGCTCCGGCTACTGACACGGCTAAAGTTACCGCCAATCTCATGGGTGGATTCCAGAATAGTATGACGATGTACATCACCGGACTTGATGTGGCCAAAAAGGTGGATATCATAAAAGATCTTTTTCTAAAAAGTGTCGGAGGCGAGAAGGCATTTCAAAAAATTGATTTTCAATTTTATGAAAATAAGAACCCCGAGCCTAGTTGTAATGAAGAGGCTTTGTCCATTCTACGAATCGCGGTGCAAGATTCAGATGCTGAAAAAGCAGGTAAGTTATTTACTTCCAAGATGGTCGAACTGGCATTGTGCACTCCTCCGGGTTGGTGCATGGCTGGAGTGCCCACTCCCGCCGCTCCACGCATAGTACACTTTCCCTCTTTAGTCCATAAGACTTGGTTGAAGCAGGAAGTAATCATTCAGGGAGAATGTGTTGAGGTGTCGGAAACAATTGGTTATCAATATGATACATTATTAGAGACTAAAAAGGATATAACCCCTCCGACATTAGTTGGCGAAACAAAAAAGATCCCCATCGGCAAGCTCTATGCAGCAAGATCCGGTGATAAAGGTGGCAATGCCAATGTCGGTATCTGGGCAAGAGATCCTCAGGCTTATCAGTTTTTAAAAAATACACTTACCATAAATAAATTTAAAGAATTACTACAAGAGATGAAAACGCTCAGGGTGGAGAGATTTGAATTTGATAATTTATTGGGATTGAATTTTTACATATATGGATTTCTAGGTGATGGCGTAGCCGCCAATGCCAAAATGGATGGGCAAGCCAAAACATTGGGAGAGTATCTCAGAATGAAAGAGATCGATGTGCCGATCAGTATTATAGAGTCTTCAATTATTGAAATTTAAACAGTTTACATGCGCATTTCAAAAATACTTGTTGCCAATAGGGGAGAGATCGCCATCCGTATTATCAAGACATGTGATCGACTGGGCATCGACACTGTAGCCGTTTACTCAGATGTGGATAGTGCCGCACTACATGTACGTTGCGCCACCCAGGCTTATCATCTGCCCGGTAATGAACTTTCATTTACCTACTTGAATACTGAGTTACTAATAACTGCCGCAAAAGCCACAGGCGCGGAGGCAATTCATCCCGGATATGGTTTTCTATCGGAGAATGCCGATTTCGCGCATCAATGCGTAGCGGCAGGTTTGATTTTTATAGGTCCTCGACCGGAAGTCATTGCTGCCATGGGTTCGAAGTCTCATGCTAAGGCTACTGCAGATCAAGCCGGCGTGCCTACTGTTCCCGGATATTACGGGACTGATCAATCTACCGATCGCTTAATAGACGAAGCTAGAAGAATCGGTATGCCTGTATTGCTGAAGGCCGCTGCAGGGGGAGGTGGTAGAGGCATGCGGCTAGTACGCTCTGAGGAAGAACTTGTCGAAAATATTTCCGCGGCTCAGCGGGAAGCAAAGACGGCTTTTGGCAGTGAAGAATTATTAATAGAAAAATATATTGAATCATCCCGCCACATCGAGTTCCAGATTCTCGCAGATAATCATGGTAATGTCATCCATTTACTCGAGCGAGAGTGTACTATTCAGCGGCGATATCAGAAAATCATTGAAGAGAGCCCCTCTCCTGTACTCTCATCTGAATTACGCCAACAGATGGGTCAAGCAGCTGTCACTGTGGCCAAGGCAATAGGCTACAATAACATTGGAACGATAGAATTTCTCTTCGATTCAGTAACCCGGCAATACTATTTCCTCGAAGTCAATACACGCATTCAAGTAGAACATCCTGTGACCGAGGCGATTATCGGTATGGATCTCGTCGAACAACAAATTGCTATGGCTGAAGGAGCTAAGCTTACCATTTCACAAAAGCAAGTGATCGCCAATGGTTATGCGATCGAATGCCGTATCTGCGCCGAAGACCCGTCAGATAATTACCTACCTTCTACGGGCGTAATCCATTCGTGGCAAGTCCCGGTGATAGAGGGATTACGTATGGATAGTGGTGTCGAGGGCGGGTCGGAGGTGTCCATTTATTATGATTCAATGCTAGCAAAATTGATCATTCATGATCGAGATAGATTATCCGCCTTGCGCAAGATGCGCAAAGCACTTGCTTCCTTGATAT
This sequence comes from uncultured Saprospiraceae bacterium, assembly GCA_964396595.1. GTDB lineage: Bacteria > Bacteroidota > Bacteroidia > Chitinophagales > Saprospiraceae > CAYNFR01. Next base: position 21,355 of record CAYNFR010000023.1, read on the forward strand.
GTATGGGAGTAGAGACTAATATTGATTATTTGGCTTCCATAGTTGATCACCCGGACTTCATTGATGGTAGTTATGATACGCATTTTTTGAAGCGGGTGACGTACAGCATCCCTTCGGTACCGGTGCAGTATGGATTAGCCGCTTGTTTTTATTATTGGTATGAGAACAATGCTTCACGTACATTATTGAAGCAGCTTCCTTCTCAATGGTCTAATAATCCCTACCGCCCACGGGAGGTCAGTTTTCAGCATAAGTCGGAGGCTCTTCATGTAGCATACGCTGCACATAGAGATGGCCTCAGATGTATTCTTTATAATCAGGAATACGCTATAAAGTTAATGTCTCACGATGATCAAGATAGGTTCTTGCTGAGTTTAGTCGGTCTCACAGCGCAATTTGTTATACGGAGACATGGAGCAAGATTCTTTATACATCACCCCTCGAAGGGTACGCGAGAGTTGATTCTTCTTGATCCCTTGCCTGTCGTCACAGAGCAAAACAGCCTAGGCGGCTATATCGCCGCTATGCCATCTAATATTGTCGCCATAAAAGTGGAGACAGGCAGCCAGGTCAAATCCGGAGATCCATTGATCATCACCAGCTCCATGAAAATGGAAACAACTATCTATGCGGATCAGGACGGTGTTGTGTCTGAGTTATACGTCGTAGAAGGTCAGCATGTCGAGAAGGGTAGTCTGTTGATCTCGATTACCTGATCTGTGCACTTGGAGAACCTGGCAGAATGGCAATTTTACTTTCAGCCATGAAAGTAAAATAAGGGTATTTATATGGGTCTTCGTCAAATATAGTGGATTTTAGTAAATTGCTAACTTGATGCCTTTGTAAACCAACACATAATCGGCAATTTCTTTTTTGCCACGGCGGTTAGTGAGCCCGTCGAAGCTACCGCCTGTTTGTATTTTTCCTTGCGTTATGCTTTTACTATGTCATAGCCAATATGGATGATAGCAACAAATGCTATCGGATTTGTAGTAAAGTCTGGTAGATATGGGGGACTTATTCCCATAGGGCTATAGCGTTAAAATTGGCATCCCCACTATCCAAAGGACCTTTAACGAATTCTTAGTATATATTTGGCCGCGAGATCCGTTATGGTAACAGCTAAACGCAATCCACATGCTTAAAAATACTTTAGGATTACTAATGCTAATGGCCTTGGTGATCCCCACTCAGGTCAAAGGCCAAGACCAGGCCGCACGAAAAATATTAGATAAATTAGTCAAGAAGTATGATGGCTATAAAACTATGGAATTAGACCTCGAAATGATCCAGAGCGATGCCGAAAACCGTACAGATAAAGCCAATGTTAAGATAATCCAGAAAGGAAATAGCTTTGTTTTTACTAGTCCGGAACAGGCGATATACTGTAATGAACATAATGTATGGTTTCATCTGATCAAGCGCAATGAAGTGCAAATTAACGACTATGATTACGATCCGGATGATTATACTGTTGTGACACCCAAGGATCTTCTCCGTCAATATAATTCAGGCAAGTATGACTATATACTCATAGAGGAATCCACTAAATCTGCCACTATCGAATTTAAACCTCGTGATCGGGACAGCGATTACGCTAAATTCAAGATCGAAGTGGATAAACTATCAGACAAAATCGCCCATGTAACGGCTTTCTCTAAAGACGGAAGCAAAGTAGTTTTCAATCTTAAAAACCAAAAAACAAACGCAAGCTACCCTTCGGACTTCTTCACATTTAATCCGGCCAAACACCCCGGAATACATGTCGAAGATCTCAGAATCAACTAGGCATTAATCTTTCAATAAGGTCTCAGCTATATCCGTATTTCTTGCTTGCCAAGCCGGGATCACGGCAGCCACAAGCCCTATTACCAAAGAAGCTAAAAGTAGATAGGCTTCCTCCGGAACAAACACCCATGGGTTAAACTGATATTTGAAGTCTGAGTCGACCATTCTCGATACGAATGTCATAGCGATGTGACTCGATGTTATGCCGAGGATAAATCCCAGCAGCGCAAGGATTATCCCCTCTCCAATGATCATTCTGAATAGACTATTGGGCGAAGCTCCCATACTCCTCATCAAGGCTAGTTCATATTTGCGCTCGCGCAGACTCGAAAAAAGAGAGATAAATACACTTAGTGCCGACACGATGATGATGACGATAGCCAGAATACTCAGTGCCTTTTCGCCCGTACGCATAAGGCTGAATAGTCTGGTGATCTCTATAGCCGGTGTGGCGGCCTGCATATCCGTATTTTCGTTGATATTGCGTTGGAGATTAAGCGCTTGAAAGTTCTTTCCTTTAAATTTAATAAGCACATTGGTTATAGCCTGTTCTTCATCTTCTTCTAGTAGACTTCTGATAGGGGCATTTTCTACAGCCATATCATGATCGTGTTCATGACTATCGTCATGATCGTGAATATGCCAATATGTCTGCGGTGTCGTTAGAATTAACTGATCAATGGTCGAACCAGTACGGGCAAGAATTCCTTTTACCTCTAAGGAGTGTGCATCCTCATGTTCGAGATCTTCTGCATCATCCAGGCCATGCGAGCTCTTAAATTTATCCCCGATTCTCAGATTCAGTTTGTCAGCGACATTGGCACCTAGCACGACTTCAAAATCTCTCTTCCATAAATCGCCTTCGGCAATGTCCGCATTGTACCAATTTAAGATCTTCGTTTCCGTGCCTACTATTCTGTACCCTCTGTAACTATCTCCCAGTGACAAAGGAAGCGCATCTTCGATTAAAGGATGACGTGGATTGAGAAAAGTTTTTATTGATTTGAGCGGTATATTGCCCGTCGGCGCATCGATATGATACATACTTGACAGGATCATCTGCAAGGGGCTGCCTTTCGCGCCGATGACCAGATCCACTTTGGCGAGATTCTTTTCGAAGCTTTCTTGAATCTGTTTTTGTAGGATAAATAGTAGTGAAATCAATCCGACTCCGAGCCCAAACAGCACCAAGCTTAGTGTCAGCGACAATGGCTTATGTATGATATTCTTCCAGCTTAGTTTCAACCAGTTCATAGGGTAATATTATTTTGGAAGGCATTTTTAATTCTGTTATCATGTGTGACCACCAGTAGGGTAGCATCTGTAAAGTCCGCTTGCTCCTTCAGCAGATTTAAGACTTCCTCAGCATTTTGATCATCGAGTGCACTTGTAGGTTCATCAGCCAATAATAATTTTGGCCTCACGGCCAATGCCCTTGCGATTGCAATTCTCTGTTGCTCACCGATACTACAATGTTGAGCTTTAGATCGGAGTTTACTACCGACGCCCAGCCTGTTTAATAAATCTTCAATAAAAGTGTCATTCGCTTTCTGACCGGCAAGTTGCTGCGCCAGTCGAATGTTCTCTATCACATTGAGCGCTTTGACAAAGTGTGAAGTTTGATATATGATGCCTATTTTTTTGCCTCGAATATGATCTATTACCGCTGAACTGAGCTTGGTGATATCTTCTCCATCAATCATGATATTACCTAACTGCGGCGTTCTGAGACCGGCAATCAGCTGGAGGAGTGTCGATTTACCACTTCCTGAGCTACCCAAGATAGCCGTATGGCTGCCACGATCAATAGTAATTTCCGGAAATTCCATCAATGTCGATCCCGGGTATTGAAATCTCAACTGTCTCGTTTCTAATAATAGTTGCATAGACGCAATTTTTTGATAACAAGATATCCATGTTGCACGAATGCTCACGATTATCATCAGAATCACGAAGTTAGGAATTTAAATTAAGCCGTGACGAGGCTTTTGAAATTTAGGATATGACCTGTTGCCACCATTAATCCACCTATCGCCATCCATATATGACTCCCATGCGTGATAAAGCTAATGGACAATATTATCAGGCCTGCTACCATAATAATCAACACTGGCTGACTCTGACCGTTTTTATGTGCCCTGTAAATAGACCAAGAAGCTAGGAATAGCGTGATCGCTAATACGATACCTTCCACAATATCATGTGCTTCGAGAACCGCGCCACTGATCAATCCGAATGATATTAAAACAGGAAATGCCATACAATGAATGGCGCACAAAAAGGAGCTAATCCCACCGTAAATGTCAATCTGATTCTTTTTTGCCATAAGTTCTTTATCCACGCTGCTCCTTTTTCACAAGATTTATATGCAACGACGCTGCAAATATATTCGGAATATTTTATCTTAAAGCAAATATTTTTGTAAACACAAATCGTCGTTTGTTAGTGATGAAGAGACCTTAGATTTTTGATAGAATGAATAACAGGGAAGAAGTTTTGATCAATAAATTAGCTCACCACGGGCTACGCAATACGCCATTCAGACGTCAAGTACTTGATGCGTTCATGAAATACCGGGGTGAAGCGGTCACCATTGATCTTGTCGAAGTGCATATAGGCGAACATGATAGAATCACGCTATACCGCACGATTAAATCATTCATTGATAAGGGAATTATACATCAGACGGTTGATCAGCATGGACATCAGAAATATGCTTTATGTGATCATCATTGTGATGAACATAGCCATCACGACGAGCATATCCACTTTGAATGTGATCAGTGTAAGAGAATGCTTTGTGTAGATGTACCGGTACAAGTAGCAAATTTTGATCTACCACATGGATTTAAAGTGTCAGAGGTAAAAGTGAGCATGACCGGTCTCTGTGTTGACTGTGCTGGCGCGTAATCATGTGGCAATTATACCTTCAATTCTCATACTAAACGACATAATTAAGTGGTCAGAACATATGCTTGTTACGATTTAATTCCCTGCGCGCTAGTCGGGGTAAAAGAAAATGCGCAATGAATCAGTCATCCTGAAGCCGTCATATACCATACCTTTGCAGACCCATGGAGCCTTAGATTTTAAAGTCATGCATGATATTCAGCCGTATTATAAGTGGCGCGATTTTTACATTGCAAGTGAAGATAAAATGTCACCATTCTATGGCAGGCGATATAATGAATTTGCCTATCACCAGAAAATCTATAACTATTACATCCATCCCCTATGGGATAGCATAGGAAGTCCGACATTATTCGTAAAAGTATTGTTTGTAAGTTATGCAGGTGCTTATGCGATCATCGAACTCTTGGGGGAATGGAACGACTGCATATCTAATGACGCCATGTTTCTCAAACGGGAGCTGGCGGATAAATTAATCGATTGTGGCATACACAAATTTATTTTGCTGTGTGATAATGTACTCAATTTTCACGGAGACGATGATAGTTATTATGAAGAGTGGTCTGAAGAAGTGACGGACCATGATGGCTATATATGTTTGATAAATCTCCAGTCACATGTCGAGAGAGAGATGCGCAAATATCGCTTGCACAGGTATCTCCTGACCTCAGAAGACTTGAGTGACATGGACTGGTTCAGATATAATCCGAAAGATTTATTCCGAAAAATAGAGGAGTTAATACCATAAGGCGAACTTTGCCCTGCTTTAAAACATTCAGATGACTACACATAAATCGGGATTTGTAAACATAGTAGGCAGACCTAATGTAGGCAAGTCCACTCTCCTTAACGCACTCATCGGCCAAAAACTATCTATAATCACCAATAAGCCGCAGACAACCCGTCATAGGATAATAGCCATTCTCAACGAAGAAGATTATCAGATAGTTTTCTCAGATACGCCAGGTTACATCGACCGACCTAATTACAAAATGCAGCAGGCCATGAATTCATTTGCCTTGTCTACATTTGAAGATGCGGATATTTTAATATTGATGATCGATGCCAGTGAGTCACCAGACATACATGATGACTTACTCAATAGGATAAAAAAACTCCATTCGCCTGTTTATCTAATAATCAATAAGATTGATCTTGTCAGCCCGGATGTCATCAAGCAAATTATCGAATGGTGGAATGAAAAGATAAAATTCAATGAAGTCATCAGTATTAGTGCATTGAATAATCTCGGCACGGATTACTTATTGGATTGTCTGGTCAGGGATTTGCCAGAAGGTGCGCCTTATTATCCCAAAGATCAATTTACTGACAGAACGCAACGATTTTTTGTTTCCGAGATCATTCGCGAGAAAATACTTGAGCTCTATCACGAAGAAATACCATACAGCTGTGAAGTTAATGTGATAAGCTTTAAAGAAGGCGAAGCGCGCAAAGGGCCGATCACCAGGATTAGTGCAGAAATAATGGTTGAGCGCAATACACAGAAGTCCATACTTATAGGCAAAAATGGCTCGGCAATTAAGAAACTTGGTATGGAAGCACGCAAAGGCATCGAGGCGTTTCTAGAGACGGATGTTTTTCTAGAATTATTCGTAAAAGTGAAGGATAACTGGCGAGATGACGACTTTACTCTAAAATCTTATGGATATTTGCACTAGATGGGAGAATTAATAGCAATAGTAGGAAGACCTAATGTAGGCAAGTCAACACTTTTTAACCGATTGATAGGAGAACGTAAAGCTATCATCGATGACACAAGCGGTGTTACACGAGACCGGATTTATGGACAATCTCACTGGAATGGACGCGAGTTTAATGTCGTAGATACCGGCGGATTCGTCAGTGGCAGCGAAGATGTTTTTGAATCAGCTATCCGTCGTCAGGTAGAATTGGCCATTGAAGAGGCTTCAATGATCATTTTTTTGGTAGATGTGACAACCGGTATAACTGATCTAGACGAGTCTGTTGCGCGTATGTTACGTAAGGTATCAAAGCCTGTTTTGCTAGCTGTAAATAAAGTCGATAACGCCAATAGGGAACTATTGGCTACTGAGTTTTATGGCTTGGGATTTGAACACACTTTCTTTTTGTCATCCATGACGGGTAGTGGTACTGGCGAATTACTGGACATAGCAGTAGAGTTAATGCCGCCAAGTGTCGAATCATCCTTGGAAGAACTTGACATACCGAAGATCGCCATATTGGGCAGGCCCAATGTAGGTAAATCATCATTAGTCAATGCGCTTCTTGATGAGGATCGCAATATTGTTACCGATATCGCCGGAACCACAAGGGACGCCATTCATTCCAGGTATACAAAATTTGGGAAGGATTTTGTACTCATTGATACGGCGGGTATTCGTAAAAAGAAAAATGTACACGAAGATCTAGAGTTCTATTCAGTAATCAGGGCAGTAAAGTCCATCGACGAGGCCAATGTCTGTATCCTCATGATCGATGCACGCACAGGGCTGGAGTCGCAGGATATGAGCATTTTTTCGCTTATTCTGAAACGTAACAGAGGGGTAATCCTCTTGGTCAATAAGTGGGATCTAATGGATAAGGAGACCAATACCGCGAGAGATTTTGAAGAAGAACTTAAGCAAAAACTGGCACCGTTTAATGATATTCCGATCCTTTTTGTGTCTGTTCATGAGAAGCAACGTATTTTCAAAACAGTAGAAGTAATAGAGCGAGTGTACGCCAATAGATCAAGAAGAATCAAGACCTCAGAGCTCAATGATTTTCTGCAAGATACCTTGACGCGGTATCATCCACCGATCCATCGTGGCAGAACGATCAAGATTAAGTATATGACGCAGCTTCCTAACAAATATCCTGCATTCGTACTCTTTTGCAATCATCCAAATCATATCACCGGTAGTTACAAGAACTATCTGGAAAATCAACTTCGCAAAAAGTATGATTTTACTGGTGTGCCTATAGGATTATTCTTTAAAGACAAAGATTAGCGCCTTGGAAATAATAGCTACACCGTTTAAAGGACTTTATGAAATACAGCCCAAGGTGCTTGAAGATCAACGCGGCTATTTCTTTGAATCTTACAATCATTCCTTAGTCAAAGATGTCATTTATAATAAATGGGTTCAAGACAATGAATCGAAGTCTGTCAGAGGGGTATTAAGGGGATTGCATTATCAGACAGGTGAGATGATTCAGGCTAAACTCGTTCGCGCTGTAGTAGGAGAAATCTATGATGTAGCCGTTGACTTAAGAACAAACTCAAGCACGTACGGTAGATACTTTGGCACAATTCTATCTGACGTAAATAAACGCCAACTTCTCATCCCGAGGGGATTTGCCCATGGCTTTTTGGTTCTGTCTGAGTACGCTATTTTTAGTTATAAGTGTGATAACTACTATAGCCGAGAATATGAAGGGGGACTTTTATATAATGACCCTACTATCAATATACAGTGGCCACATATGGATAATTATATCCTGTCTGATAAGGATTTGGCCCAACCCACATTGGGAAATCATAAACCATTCCATTAATGCATATAAAAAACGTATTGGTTACCGGTGCCAATGGCCAGCTCGGCCAATGTTTTATGGCATTGCGTGATCATACGATGCATAATTATTTATTTGCCGATAGGCAGAAGCTCGATATTGCCGATGTAGAACAGGTACAACAATTTTTCACAGATCACCAGATAGACATATGCATTAACTGTGCTGCATATACTGCTGTCGATATGGCTGAACAGGAATCGGATAGGACATTTTTAATAAACGAAAGTGGCGTCCGAAATCTGGCTCTGGCTTCTGCGGAGCATGATGTCCTGATGATACAAATATCTACAGATTATGTGTACGATTCGACCACAACGAGACCTCTACTCGAGTCGGATAGATGTCGCCCAAGAGGCGTTTATGCACGATCTAAGTATGCAGGAGAACAAGCATTGATCAGTGCTGCCAATAAGTGGATAATTTTTAGAGTGTCTTGGCTCTATTCTCCTTTTGCTACAAATTTTGTAAAGACAATGCTGCGTCTGGGCTCCCAGAGAGATAAGCTATCCGTTGTATCTGACCAGATAGGCACTCCGACCTATGCACCGACATTCGCCGCGCATCTGATGGAGATTATGGAAGAAGGACGCCTTACGAGCGAGCAGATAAATCAGATTTACAATTACAGCAATACAGGGATTACTCATTGGGCGGCATTTGCCAAGACTATTTTTAAGTATGCGAATATAAAATGCGAGATCCAAGAGATTTCTACGCGGGAATTTGGCGCGCCCGCGCCAAGGCCACTGTGGAGTGTAATGGATAAATCCAAGATAACAGAAACCCTTGGCATCAATATTCCGCATTGGGAATCTGACCTACAACTGTGCCTGACCGCATTGAATCTCAGCGCTTAATCTTGTGCGTCAATGTTAGCCTCAAGAATCACGTAACTTTCTTAGACCTGTTCTGTTTGAACAATGGGAAAAACCAAATAACCCTATTAAAGTACATGAGCACTGTGCAAAAGCCTAAGTCGAATATTAATATACATCTTCCATTTAAAATATGCCCTATCTGTGCTAGAAGCTTCAATTGGCGCAAGAAATGGGAGCGAGATTGGCCGTCAGTAAAATATTGTAGTGATAAATGTAGGCGAATGTCAAAGTGCGTTGACAACAAAAAGGAATGATCATCGGAGTTGATGGTTGTCGTGGAGGATGGCTGGCATGTCTGATCGATAATGATGAGCGACTGAGCATTCAATTGTTTGGGTCTTTTGCAGCCTTGATGGAAGGGATTTCTGATTTTCAAGATTTATGGATTGATATTCCTATAGGCTTATCTTCCAGGGGCGTGAAGCGCGATGTTGATAAAATGGCAAGAGCGATTTTACCGAGATCATATAAATCTAGCATTTTCACGCCACCTTGTCGCGAAGCAGTTTATGCTGCTGATTATCCACAAGCCTGTGTGCTTAATCGAGAGATCACCGGCGTCGGGATCAGTAAGCAAACCTGGAATATAGTACCAAAGATTAAAGAGATCGATCTTTATCTTCTTAATCATCAAGATTTCACTATCAGGGAGGTGCATCCGGAGCTATGTCTTTATTACTTAAATCATCATCAATGTCCTAAGGATAAAAAGAAAACAGCGAGTGGACAATCCACTCGTTTGTCCATATTATCCCGATATTACCAATCAATTGAAGAGGCTTTTAATCTCGCCCGGGAGACTTATAGAAGATCAGATGTACAGAATGACGACATCATTGATGCTATGATAATAGCTGTATCGGCAAAAGCGAGCACGCTTTATGGTGAATCACGATTTTTAGGGAGTGCACATGTAGATGCTCATGGTATACCCATAGGGCTTTCATACTGTGAACTGTAAACTCTTTGTGTTTTGCACAGAACGATTAGTGACTACAAATGTGTACTCAGAGTTAATTTATTCGACTTATAGCGAAATTTCTTTTGTTTTCATAAACTATTTCCTTCTATTAGCAGTTATTAGCGCTTAAATCATTTCTATTTTAAAATACTGAATACTATGAAGTCAATTTTTTCAAGCATTTTAATGCTTTCTCTTCTTGTTTTTACGGCGTGTAAAAAAACAGCAGGCGAGAAAGCCGAAGTTAACGATGCAGCCGCTGTGAGCGCTGCCCAAGGTGTAGAATTTCCAGTTCAACTGGCAGGCAGTTTTGTAAGCTGGGAAGGTGCTAAGCCGACTGGTACGCATACAGGTACAGTAAGCTTAAGTTCTGGTTCGGTAATCGTTGACAAAGGAGTTGTAACAGGCGGGTCTTTTGTTTTGGATATGAGCAGCATCAATGTTACGGATCTTGAAGGTGAATACAAGGACAATCTTGAGAAGCACCTTAAAGGTCTCGGTGATGATAATGCAGACCATTTCTTTAATGTTGCAGCTTATCCTACAGCTAAGTTTGAGATCACCAAGGTGACATCTCTTAGCGGTGACGAAACAGCGACTCATCTTGTTTACGGAAACCTAACGATCAAAGAAACAACCAAAGAAGTAGGTTTTAAGGCTAATGTGCAAGTTGCTGACAATGCTGTAACGGTTAGCACACCTCAGTTCAAAATTGATAGAACACAATGGGGCGTAAACTATGGCTCAAAATCTATTTTTAGTGATCTAGGTGATAAGTTCGTCAATGACGAAATAGCCTTGAGCATCAACTTGACTGCCTCTGCTCCGGCGATGTAGTCAATAACAAAGATTTTCGACTTAACGGATAGACGATGCGATACGTCTATCCGTTTTTTATTAATATAAAGTGCCTTGTCAGATAGACACGATGATGTCATGATATCAGCTGCTTGATTAATAAGCAATATAAGGTACTTTAAGATACCTTGGAATTAGCAGATCTTGAGGGAGGAGTCCTTCAATAGGTTCCCACTAAAGAATCATAATTTCCCGCAGATTTCGTTGATTTCTGATGATTACATCCCCCCTGTATGTAAGTCGTATTTGGCATTCCTGCTGACCGCAATTCGCCTCCTCAGCTCTATCTGCGTTCATGCCGACGAGACCACCGTAATAGAAAGATTTTTAACTTGCACTTTAATTATCAACAAAGTTAGAAATATGGATGCAACTACGCTCTTTGGTATCGCAAATAACATAGCCTTGATAGGATGGATACTACTTATAACTGCTTATTCATGGTCACCTGTAAATAAGATTATTAAGCTGGGAGTGATACCGCTGCTGCTAAGTGTTTTTTATGCTTATGCCATCTTCAGCTCTTGGGGCGGATTTACTTTTTCAGATTTCGGTTCACTGTCAGGTGTGATGTCCTTATTTCAGAACGAGACAGCTGTCCTTGCAGGCTGGGTACACTATTTGGCCTTTGACTTATGGGTGGGTTGTTGGATCATGCAGGATGCCGTTCAGCGTGGTATAAGATGGTATGCTGTACCGAGTCTTTTGTTGACCTTTATGATGGGACCTGTGGGTTTGTTAAGCTATGTATTGGTCAGATGGATACTTACTAAAAAGCTACTGCATGATAATTTCTAGCGTACGCCATGAAATATTTAAGAGAGACTGGTTACTCTATAATGCTGGATGGCTGAATATCTTCTTATTCGCAATTGCCCTTGTATTTTCGATGTTGGATCAAAGAGAGCTCCTAGGCATAAATGTATGGGTTAAGCCTATGAAATTTTCTCTCTCGATAGCCATTTTTGTCTGGACGGTGGCTTGGTATCTTGGGGACGTTCAAGGTCGTTTTGTAAGATTGAAGAAGATCATCAGTTACACGGTATTTATATCGATGGTCATTGAGATCGGAATAATTTTTTTTCAGGCGATGAGAGGTGTGAGATCACACTTCAATGTTTCTTCTCTGTTTGATGCTTTCTTGTTTCAGCTAATGGGCATTATGATCGCAGTGACGACTTTGATGATGATATTGCTGCTCATTTTATTGATGTATCAGAATGACGAGCTTTCTCGAGATTATTTGATTTCTCTAAGACTGGGCCTGATTATCTACTTAATAGGGAGTGCTGCAGGAGGCTTAATGTTAATGAATAAGGGACATACGGTGGGAGCTGTGGATGGGGGAGAAGGAATCATTTTTATGAATTGGAGTAGGGCTGCTGGTGATTTGCGGATAGCGCATTTTATTGGACTTCATGGGATGCAGCTCGTCCCATTATTTGGTTTTGTTTTAAAAAGTACCATAATTGATTCGATTAAAAGCAGATCGAGGATAATCATTATTGCTTTTGTGTTTTATATCTTATTTTTAGCGTGGACATTGAGTACTGCATTGCAGGGAGTTTCACTTTTTTAAAATGTAAAGAGATGAAGAATATTTTCAAATACATCCCATACTTAGTGGTTTTACTGATTTTAAGTGGATGGGTACATGGACAAACGACACAAAAACCTGTATTGCATGGCAAGCATTGGATGGCTATTACGGGGAAGCCGCTGGCTGCTACGGCAGGCGCAATAGTGTTTCAACAAGGCGGCAATGCCATTGATGCCGGTTGTGCTATGCTGGCAGCAACTGCGACGATGTGGGATGTATTGAGCTGGGGCGGGGAGACACAGGCTTTAATATACAATCCGCACACTGGAGAAGTCATAGGGATTAATGCCTTGGGAGTTGCCCCGACAGGTGCGACAGTAGATTTTTTTAAGGCAAAGGAGATGAAGTATCCTCCACAATACGGACCATTGGCGGCGGTTACGCCGGGTACGCCGGGAGGACTGATGACCATGCTGGCTGAATATGGCACGATGAGTTTAGCACAAGTACTGGCACCGGCCGTAAAATTGGCCGAAGGCTATCCCATAGAAGGGATGACTGCCGACAATATTGAGAGGAACAAAAATAGAATCAAAGAATGGCCTTACTCTGCGGAAGTGTTTCTCACACATCTGGGAGAAGATCGCGAGGCACCGCATGCAGGAGAGATATTTGTTCAGGAAGATTTGTTGGCTACTTTGAAGAAACTAATAGAGGCAGAGGCAATAGCATTAAGGGAGGGGAAAAACCGCAAGCAAGCCATTTTTGCAGCTTATGACCGCTTTTATAGAGGTGACATAGCAGAAGAATTCGTTCGTGGCACACAAGAGCAAGGAGGACTTATTACAATGGAAGATCTTGAAAAATGGAAAGTCTATATCGAGAAGCCCGAGGTGACTAATTACAAAGGAATTGATGTTTATAAATTGACCTCTTGGGTGCAAAGTCCGGTGATGCTTCAGTCACTTAATATCCTCGAAGACATAAATATAAAATCGATGAGCTATAACTCTGCGCGTTACCTGCATACCCTTTACCAAGTTATGAACTTAAGTTTTGCAGATAGGGATTTCTATTATGGAGATCCGTATTTTCCTCCTGCTTCACCCATGAAAGGACTATTGTCTAAAGAGTATGCTCGTGATCGCGCAAAGTTGATTAACTGGGACAAGAATGATCCGGATGTGAAGCCGGGAGATCCTTATCCATACCAAGGCGGCGTTAATCCATTTATGCATTTTCTAGAGCAATGGAATACATCAAGCAGCATGCTTCCGGCTGCCTTCAAGCCTTCTGAAGGGGGAGAGTGGCCTTTTGATGAGAGCTTTTATTCTGGCACTACTTCTGTCCAGGCAGCAGATACTTCGGGTTGGATAATTTCGATCACGCCTAGTGGTGGATGGATTCCAGCAGTAATAGCAGGGAAAACCGGCGTCGGTCTAAGCCAGCGGATGCAGAGTTTTGTTCTTGACGAGGCCGAGGGGCCATATAATGTAGTCGAACCCGGTAAACGACCGCGTGCTACCTTGACACCATCCTTTGCCATGAAAGACGGAAAACCTTTTCTTTCATTCGCTGTGCAAGGCGGCGATAGCCAAGACCAGAACTTACTTCAATTTTTTCTCAATATTGTCGAATTTGACATGAATGTTCAAGAAGCCGCAGAAGCAGCGAATATGAATAGTTTCCAGATGAAAGACTCTTTCGGAGGGCATGGAATTAAACCCGGCAATATGCTACTTCGCGATGATACTCCGCCATGGACAATACAAGCACTCAAAAAAATGGGCTACAAAATCGAAACGACAGCTAGATCTTCAGGCCCTATCAACGCTATCTTTTTTGATCATAAAAACAATGCATTTTGGGGCGGCAGTAGTAACCACGGCGAGGATTACGGCATAGGATGGTGATATGAAGTGACGATGGAAAAACCTAGTCGCCCAAGCATCTGAGGTACATACCTATGGTGTTCTGAAGACCATAATATAAGGCATCACTGATCAAGGCATGACCTATAGAGACCTCGGCGAGATCATGAACAGAATGCCCATAAAAGCTGAGATTGTCAAGATTGAGATCATGACCTGCATTCAGACCTAGCCCCACTTTTTTGACGACTTCACTAGTGAGAACATGATCTTTAATGGCAGCATCCCGATCTGTATCGTATTGACGAGCGTAATGTCCGGTATATAGCTCAACTCTATCTGTTCCCGTTTCAACGGCAGCGTAGGCATGCTCTGGAATAGGATTGAGAAAAATAGATACCCTTATGTCTTTAGCCTTGAGTCGGCTGATGACATCTTGGAGAAAATGCCTATGCTTCACTGTATCCCATCCTTGGTCTGAAGTAAGTGCATCAGGGGGGTCAGGTACTAAGGTGCATTGATGAGGGCAAGCTTCCTCTACCACTCTAAGGAAGACCTCACTCGGATACCCTTCAATATTGAGTTCCGTCTTGACTACTTTTTTCAGATCAAGCACGTCAGTGTAGCGAGCATGTCGCTGATCCGGTCTGGGATGTATGGTTATACCTTGAGCGCCATACGCTTCGCAATCTTGCGCGAATTTCACAAGGTCAGGATAGTTTTCCCCTCTGGAGTTCCGTATCAAAGCAACTTTGTTAAGATTTACACTGAGTTTAGTCTGAATCATTGTATCTAATTATTGGCCGAAATTATTGATATTTTATTCTCCTTGCTGACGCAAATGTTTATTCAATTATTCGTCCAGGGGACTAGCCTTTATTAAATACGCAAGTTTCGGATGTCAAAAAAGAGAAAAACAAAGAACTGGAAATTTAGCCTATTTGATTATTAGTATTTTAACGTGTGAATAAAAACACCTCACCCGTGTCGAAGGATACTATAATTATCGAGAATCTAGATCAAAAGATTTTAGAAAGTCTTTTATGAAGACATTATGAAGCTCTCAGATGCCTAAAGTGAACACGTAAATCATCTAATCTTTAGTCTCATCAACAACGCGCAAGCATTAGCTGCAATGCGGGACTCTAATCATAAATTGACTGCAGAGAGTTGCGTTAACTATTTCCAAGCCACAATAGACATATTATGATTTTGTCTCAATTAATTTGTCTTTATTAATAACCAAAATATGGTAGATTTATGATAAAAAATGAACTACAAGTTCATTTTTTATATTTTTTCTATTTACGAGCTGCGCAATGTTCAACCAGAACGTTAAGTTTATGTCTCGTTGCACTTATTCAAACATTCTAGGAATGGTCAGCGGTACATTTTATTTGTTAATGATCAACTAAATAGAAGCTTTATGAGAAAGATCTTTACGCTTGCGTTGATGTTTTTTATCGCGTTTCAAGCGATAGAAGCGCAACGCATGGTCACGGGTACAGTCACCGATGAATCTGGCGGGCCCTTGTTAGGAGCGAATGTACTAGCACAAGGATCCATTTCCGGTACGATCACAGATATTGAAGGGATCTTTGAGCTAATGGTACCCGATGGCATCAATACCCTCATTATTAGTTTTACCGGTTTTCAGTCACAAGAGGTGGATATATCGGCCACTACGGTAGTGACCGTAACACTCGCAGAAGGTCAAATAATCGATGAGATAATTGTGACAGGTTATACATCAGCTCAGAGGAGCAAAATAACCTCGTCTATTTCTTCAGTCAGTGGAAAGAGTATTGAAAATCTGCCGGTAACAGATGTTAATCAAGCATTACAAGGTAGAGCACCGGGAGTATTCACAACTGCAAATTCCGGACAACCCGGTGCACAGCAACAGGTGCGCATACGGGGTACAGGTTCTATTACCGCAGGTCGTAACCCGCTTTATGTGATTGACGGAATAATTATCGAAGGTGGAGATAGGTCTGTAAATGGTGCAGCTGCTAACGCCCCAGATATTCTTGCTTCTATCAATCCGAATGATATTGAGAGTATCAATATACTGAAGGATGCTGCGGCTACATCGCTTTATGGTGCTCGCGGTGCTAATGGGGTCGTAGTTATCAATACGAAGAGAGGTCGTGATGGGAAGACGGAGTTGTCCCTTCGAACACAATATGGTATCACTTCTCCTAATTTTGGTAAATTCCAAATGATGAGCCCTCAAGAAGTGTGGGATTATGAACGTCTTATGCTCGCTAATAGTGGATTCCCTCAAGCAGTAATTGAATCACAGCGTCCAAGGACAATGCTCGACAATACAACTGACTGGGTAGAAGAAGCCTTCCGTAATGGGGTAACCTCTAACGTCGAATTGCAAGCACAAGGTGGCTCGAATAAAACGCAGTTTTTCTTATCAGGTGGATACTTTAACCAAGAGGGAACCTTGATGGAGTCGGATTTTGATCGAACTTCTCTTCGATCAAATATCACTCATAAGGCAACAGATAAGTTGAGCATAAACTTAAATTTTAATAGTAGCTATAGCAAGCAGACGAACGCGGTCAATGGAAACCGATTTTCTTCTCCTTTACTCGGAGCATTTGTCAATACACCACTTCAAGGTAAAATAAATCCTGAAACGGACGAGCTTTTTAGAGGGGATGAACCGGGATGGACTGCCTTTCTTCCAGATAATTTCTTGTATTCGACACCGATTAATTATGTAAATCTGAATACACTCAGGATATTGTCTAAGCTTGAAATGTCCTACAACATTCTAGATAACTTGAGATTTACACAAAATGGGGCTGTTGACTTCATTAATATTGATGAAAAATTATGGCAAGATCCTACGACTAATGACGGACGTAATCAGAATGGTTTTCTCAACAATGCCTTTACCAATGCGCGTACATTAACCACACAGTCAATGCTGACTTACTTCAAAGATATTGGAGAGGATCACAGTGTTAACTTATTGGGAGTTTATGAATATCAACGCTATGATGAAAATGCATTCAGTGCTTCGGGTATAGGATTCGCATCGGGTAAACTACAGACACTTAACAGCTCTGCAGAACCACAAGGTGTTGCCGGTGCTGAGACTTTGTATTCTTTTCAAGGTCTTCTTGGACAAGTGAGCTACGGATTTAAGAATCGATATAACCTTTCTGCTTCTTTTAGAAGAGATGGTTCTTCAAGATTTGGAGCAAACAACCGCTGGGCAAACTTTTGGTCGGTAGGCGCTTCATGGGATGTAGCTCAGGAGTCTTTTCTGTCTTCAATCAAACAGATCCAAACTATGCGTCTACGCGCTAGTTATGGTACTACAGGTAATGCGGCGATTGGGAATTTCTCCTCATTGGAGCTATACACCTTCGGAAATCCTTATCTAGGCGAGCCGGGAAGCAGACCTCAGCAAATTTCAAATCCGGATCTGACATGGGAAAAAACAACCAATCTAAATGTGGGTCTTGATTTCACATTGTTCAGGGGCGGTAGAGTAGGTGGTACGGTAGAGTGGTATCGTAGAAAATCTACAGACCTATTACTTAATGTACCTGTCTCCTCTACCAGCGGTTTTACAACAGCCCTTCGTAACGTTGGAAGTATGCAAAATCAGGGTGTCGAGTTAACCTTGAACCT
Organism: uncultured Saprospiraceae bacterium; assembly: GCA_964396595.1. Taxonomy (GTDB): domain Bacteria; phylum Bacteroidota; class Bacteroidia; order Chitinophagales; family Saprospiraceae; genus CAYNFR01. The sequence goes on from CAYNFR010000023.1 coordinate 39,379, forward strand.
TGTACCTGTTCAAACTAGAAGTGGTTTCAGATGGTCTTCTGACTTTAATATTTCCTTTAATAGGAATAAGATATTGAGCTTACCGGATGGAGAAGATATTTTGAATGGTTCTCAAGTATTCAGAGAAGGATTTCCCGTAAGGTCATTCTACATGGAGAGTTGGGCAGGTGTCAATCCTGCCAATGGCACACCTCTATGGCATGTAGCTGATGATGATGGTAATATTTCCGGCGTGACCGGTTTATATCGTAATGCCGGAAGATTTATAAATGGCAATGCTGAACCTGATTTCATTGCCGGATGGACCAATACATTTTCTTTCAAAGGTATTAGCCTTTCTGCTTTCTTTTATACAGTTCAAGGCAATGAGATATATAATAACTCACGTCAGTTTATCGAAAGTGATGGCCAACGATATGGCTGGAGTCATCTGGCTTCTGCGCTTGATCACTGGAAAGCTCCGGGCGATATTTCATCGAGACCTCAACCTCGTGTGGGAGGTAATAATGCGGCGAATAATCGCTCTACCAGGTTTCTGGAAGACGCATCTTTTATCAGATTACGCAATATTCAGGCGGGCTATGTGATACCACAAGGAGTCATTGACAAGATGAAAATAGGCGGTATCAGAGTATATGTACAAGGTCAGAATCTTTGGACTCGTACAAATTACAGCGGGTTTGATCCTGAAGCAGATGAGAATGGAACAGAGTTTTTCCGCTATCCTGTCGGTAAGTCACTTACCTTCGGAATAGATGTTACTTTTTAAGCAACGATCAAAATGCAATTAAGAATGAAAACATTAAAAATATTTATCTACGCAATGATTCTGTTGATCTGTGTCTCATGTGAAGAGGCACTTGATCTTAACCCTGCCCAATCCTTATCTACAGCTGAGGCACTTGTCGATATTGACGGTATGAGGACAGCTCTGTATGGTGCATACGATGGATTACAATCAGTTAATTACTATGGACGCAACTATCTTGTCATACCTGAAATTCAAGCCAATTTGGTATATCTCTCTATTAACAATTCCAACAGATTTGTAAATAACTATATCTATCAGTGGAATTCGGCTGAGGGCACTTTTACCAGTTTTTGGAATTTGGCGTATGCGGTTATCCTCAGAGTCAATAATGTTATTAATAATATCGACGATCTAGTGGGCGATGCCGCTGTAAAAAATGATATAAAGGCACAAGCATTGACTATTAGAGCCTTGGCACATTTTGACCTCGTAAGACTATTCGCTAAGCAGCCTACCAATGGAAACCCTGCATCGGATCTTGGCGTGCCGATCATGCTCGAAGCAGCTATATCCGAACCAGCGCGAAATACAGTTGCAGAAGTTTATGCGCAAGTTTTATCTGATCTCAATGCTGCTAGAAACTTACTTCCTGATAAAAGACTAGATAGATTTTCTAAAGATGCGGTAGATGCACTGCTAGCACGTGTGAATCTCTATAGTGGTAACTGGGCGGCAGCTGAGTCTGCTGCCAATGCAGTCATTTCTTCCGGTCGCTATACCCTTGCTAGGAATGTAATTGAAATGTTTGAAGCACCCGGATCTTCAGAAGAGATATTTACACTTCGCGTGTTGGCGTCCGAGACTAATGGGGCTGACAATATGGGAGGTATATACAACCCTGATGTCTATGGTGATATACGTGTAGCTTCAGATCTGATTGAAAAATACGAAGCTGATGACACTAGATTGAGTCATCTCTATATTCATACAAATAATCAAATATATCAGTCGAAATACCTAAGCCAGGATGGAATCGCAGGCTTGCATAGTCCGAAAATCCTGCGACTGGCAGAAGTGTTATTAATAAGAGCAGAGGCAAGATTCAGACAAGGAAATACCGCGGGCGCTTTAAATGATATTAATGATTTACGGGCTTCCAGGAGTGCTTCCATGCTCGAAAGCTTAAGCTTTAGTACTATTCTTGACGAACGTCATCGAGAGCTAGCATTCGAAGGTCATGCGTGGTTTGATTACATACGCAACGGCATAGACATTGTCCGTAAGCAGTGCAATACCGGAATAGAACTAGCTCTAGGCAATTGTTCGCTAAGCGCCAATGACGTATTAACGGTCATGCCTATTCCGCGCCGAGAAATGGATGTAAACCAGAATATGGTTCAGAATCCAGGCTATAATTAATCGACTATCAAAAATAGAAGACAATGAATACGATAAAATATTTTCTACTTGGCTTACTTGCCCTTTCAATCTTGGTGTCATGTAACGATGAGATACCATTGACTATACAAGATGAATTTCTGGGAATTGATGCTTCTAGTACACAGAAGCTATATTTGCGACAAGGCTTAAATCAACCCGTTCCGGCAGAAATGAGAGCTATGTTAATTGCCCCTCAACGATCAACACCTACGAATGTAAGTTTCGAAATATTGCCGACGAGTTCTGCTATTCTCAATCTCCATTATCGCGTTACAGGTAATACGACTCAGATACCTGCTAATGCCAGCTTTGGAGAATTACCCATTCAGATTTTTCCGGATAATATTGAGCCCGGCGAAATGTTGACGCTAGCGGTAAGAATAACCGGCGGCGATCTTGCTGTGGCAAATGAATTTTCGACAGTGACCTTCCGTATTCAAGTATTATGTCCTAATACCATACCTCTTGATAGAACATGGACAGTGACGATTGTCGAAGGGGCTTTCGGTGCAACAGGTGTGTCGCGTAACGATGTGACCATAAGAGATGCAGGTGACGGCACATTCTTGGTTTCAGATATTACGGCCGGCGTACTTCCATTGCTGGGATGTTGTGATCGTGACGAGGATGCTTATATCAGAAATATTTGTGATGTCATCACGATAGATAGACGTGGCGCAAAGGCTTCATTCAACTATAGAACAGATGCTGATGAAGGCTATGGCCCCGGATCGTGGGATGCCAGTACACGGACGCTTACACTTCCATGGTGGGAACCAGCCAATGGATTTGGGGCTGTAGTGGTATTTAGACCAAATTAATTTTATTAACAGATATTACTAGATCTGCGCAATTACATTGTGCGAATTATCATACATTTGAAAAGGATGTCTTCAACAAAGGACATCCTTTTTTACTTTGTATCTTGATAACTGTCTATGTATGTTGTGTAGATTTCTAGCGGTTTTAATGATGATTTCTTTTCTGAATCGTTCAGAAGCACAGGAGTATCTCATAAATAGAGTGGGATTAGAGACGCTTCTATCAAAATGGGATAAGGAGCAATCTGTAAGAGAGGAGCGGATAGCTGAGTTCTTAAAGAATCCTCAGAATAGTCAGCTGACTCCTATAGAAAATACTCAAGCCCTATACCTATATGACGTCATTGATGGTAAGCCGATTTGGCTAGCTAATGAGAATGACGAGGCTGCCATAGCGATCGGTCTAGATCGAGTGCGAGATGGTGGTGATCTCGGGCTTAAACTGACAGGGAGAGGGATGGAGCTAGGTTTATGGGACGGAGGTATTGTGCGTACCACGCATGAAAGCATAAGAAGTAGGGTACGATATCTGGATGGTGCTGCAGGAAGTGAGTTCAGTGATCATGCTACAGGTGTAGCCAGCACATTGATAGGGCTGGGTTCTCAAGAGCGCGCTCGCGGTATGGCATACGATGCGCAAGTAGCGGCTTATGATTTTTTTGATGACGAACGAGAGATGGTCCAAGCACAACTTCAGCGACAACTTATCATGTCTAACCATTCTTACGGTCAGTTACGTGGATGGCATGATAACCGATGGTTGGGTGATCCCAATATCAGTACACAAGAAGACTGGCGATTCGGATACTATGATGCTCAGGCGCGGAATTGGGATGAGATAGCATATAATGCACCATACTACATGATTGTCAAGAGCGCCGGAAACGATAGAGGTGATAGTGGTACATCTGCAAATTTTCCACCTGACGGACCCTTCGATTGTATCGCAGGAGCAAGTCTTTCAAAGAATATATTAACAGTAGGTGCCATACGCAAAAACAGACAAGCTTACGTGCCTCGCAGCAATATAGAGATGAGCTCCTTCAGCGGATGGGGGCCTACTGATGATGGTCGCATAAAGCCTGATATCGTAGCTGTAGGTGTCGATGTATATACCGCTACAGCTGATAGTGATATGGGTTACCGTTCTACACAAGGAACATCTTTTTCTGCGCCTAGTGCTGCAGGCGGATTGTTGCTATTGCAACAGCTATATAGAGAGTTGACTAATCAATTTATGCGCGCCTCCACCTTAAAAGCCCTGGCTATCCATACGGCCAAATCAGCCGGTAATGGAGAAGGGCCGGATTATAGATTTGGCTGGGGATTACTTGATGTAGGCAAGGCTTCTGAATTATTGCTTGACCGAGATCAATCCAATACCATCATCCAGGAAGGTGAAATACAGGATCGTGGTGATGTAACCATCGAATTGAATCCATTGTCTGGTAGCTCTCTTAGGGCCACACTCGTATGGACAGATCCCGCTGGTAGCCCGCCGCCAGCAAGCCTTGACCCTCCAGATCTAATGCTTGTACATGATCTGGACATGCGGATCTCCGACGAAGGCGGGAAGACCTTTTTTCCCTATATTCTTGATCCAGCGAATCCCAATCGCACCGCCACAAGAGGTGATAATTTTAGAGATAATGTGGAGCAAATATTTATTGAAGAGCTCGAACAACGACGTTATTTTTTGACTATTAAGGCCAAGAGTGCATTGCGCACGGAGACGCAAGCTTATTCACTTATTATCGAATATCGCTCTGAATCTGAACCAATAACAAACCTATATTGGATCGGAAATGAAAATAGTTGGAACGCTAATAGCGTATGGAGTCAGAGATCAGGTGGTCAGTCCACCAATCAATTTCCGGATACTAATGTCAGGGTAATTATAGATGACAATTCTGTAAGCGGTAATAATACCACCATTACTATGGATCGCGACTACGAGGTGAAAGGTCTATCGATGTTTGGCAGTAAAAATATCACATTGGACTTGAATGGATATACGCTGCGATGTTCCGGTCCTCTTCAGATAGCAAGTCCTACTTTTAGTATAATCAATGGCGCCATAGAGCTTGAAGATGGAGACCTTCGTAACGAACATCTGCTCAACCTTAACGGCATCACTATGACGGATGTCGACCTGGTTATTACAGAGAACAACAGAGCTATATGGTCATGTTACGATGCGGGACTGGAGATCGCATCGATCGAAGTTCTTTCGGGCAATTTCAATTTGATAAGGAGTTTTGTGAGTGCTCCCGATTGGTCGATAGGGCGGGATGGCGCAGTGAATGTAGTGCATTCAGAACTCACAGAAATCAATAGTTTTTTTCTCGAAGCCGGTGGGCAATACGCAGATGACTTGAAATCTACATTATCCTTTGATTTGCAAGGAGGCCGGATTGATTTTCAAGGTCAGAAGGTTAATGCGCTAATTTCTGTCCATGGTTTTGGGTCTATGAATCTTAGAAACTCCTCTTTCGGATTAATGCGAATAGAAGCGGCAGAAATCACTATGTCAAGCCCACTTCGCGTAGAGGGCCTAGAACTGGCTTTTGAATCTACTTTATTGTTGTCTGATTCATTAATATTGGATGGTAACATCCTAGCACTTTCACCCAATACTACTTTGGGTAGCTTATCCTCTGCGGTATTTTTTATCCAACACCGTCATTTATATTGTTTTACAGGTCTGAATATACTAGGTGTTAATCTAGCAGGCAATAGTGTCGTATCTGTCGATGCCAGCAGTACTATCCAGAACAGTACCGGCTGGGTCCAAAGAGCATGTGGCCAAGTATTATTCGCAGATTTCGAAGCTGACCTATTATGCGCTAAGGGTCTGACGACCTTTTCATCTCGCAGCCTCGGGCCGGCTATAGGGCTTGATTGGTATGTGAACGATGTACTGGAGTTGTCCGGAATGGATCAAGGCTTTTTATACAGTTTTACTGATGCAGGCGAATATCAAGTCAAATTGGTGATCAGAGATGCTACAGGAGCAAGCGATCAATGGACTAGAACATTGTCAGTGGTAGAGAGTATGCTTGATTCGAACTATATTATCCGGAACCCCACGCAGTTAGTAAGCTTTCGTGCCGGACAATCTTATCAATGGTATAAGAATGACCAAGTTATTCCCGGTGCTAATGAGCGTACGCTAGAATATGACGGTGAGAAAGCTAAGTTTTTTGTCGTCACCTCTAGAGATGGATGTAATCTTAAATCTACAGTGCTTGACTTAAGTAATGCTGTGACTAATATTGACCAAAAGCAGGATGAGAACATAGGTATCCGTATAGCTCCTAATCCTGTATCGGACATCCTGACAATAGATGTTCCACTAGAAGTGACGGGTAGATTCCAATTAGAGCTGACAGACTTACTGGGGAGGCGCATCTGGTTTGTACCCCAAGTAGCCAAAGGGCAGACCCTGTGGCAAATGGCAGATCTCAATGATGGCATTTATTATATTAAGATGTCCATCGGTGATCGACAGTACTCGCAGACCCTTGTAAAGATTCGCTAGGGATCAAGGCGGTTGTATTAACCGCGTGTTGTTTTTAGACTTTATCGGCGCAAGGCCAACAATAAAGAGATGTTCGTATTGAGGCTGACATAAGACATTTCCATCGCTCGGGATTGATGTTTGATGGCGGGGTGGCAGTGATGGATATAGATCAGGATGGCTGGTTCGATAGCGTATTAACAGGTGATGCCGATGACGACGTAATATTATAACAATAGAGACATGAGTTTAACACGTGAGTATGAAGGCTTGCGTCATAATTTCATAAAGGACTACGCTACGACCTGCGTTAACTACCTTGATTATAACGAGGATGGACGCATCGACTTGATCTTTGGCACATAAAATAAGAATGCCCCGGCTGTGCTACTCATAGGAGATTGCACAGGCCGATTTGTGCCGGTGAGTAATCAAGCCGGACTTCTATACAGGGGCGAGATCATGGGCGTGATGCCATTAGATTATAATAATGACGGGTGGGAAGATCTATATCTTGTACATTACATAGACCGTCCGGGTTTCATTAGGGATTCGATGGATGCGATCATTGGCTTTGCACATGAATGTGCAGCCAATGTATTATATATTAACATAGCGATGGGACTTTTCGGGATGCAACGGGAGATCATGGTGAGAGTGGATGTGGCCGCTCGCTAGCTGCTCAGTTAAGTTATGAAGACGATAGCCCTGCTTTAATAGTAGCCAATGATTATGGAGAATGGCTCTGCCCCTTTGAATATTTCATTACATCGGGTGACACATATCAAGAGTTTGCACCACAGACGAGCCTTGATGTAGAGATGTTTGGGAAGGGTATTGCGAGCACAGACATAAATCATGATGGGCTATACGACTATTAGATTACGAATATTGGCGCAAATGTGCTGATAGAGTCTAACGATGGGATATATGTAGATAGATCTAAAGAACTAGGTATTGATAATCGATATGTGACAGATTATACACGCACTATTCGCTGGGGGTGCCGTATTTATTGATGGAGATCTGGATGGCAGAGAAGTCCTTTTTGTTGCGCATGGTTGTGTGCCTTCTGTGCCATTTTTGCAGTTTGATATTGATGATACATGCAAGTATTACAACAAGGCATGAGACTATTTTATCGATTCGAGGGATAGCGATATAAGTAGATTGACAGGCAGACAGAGAGGTGTTGTCAAAGGAGATTTTTGATAATGATGGTGATGAAGATCTTTTTATACAAGACAGTAGTCATAGTTGATTGCGAGGGAAATACCGTGGGAGGCCGATCCGTTTTGCTTTAGAATAGACAGCAGCAAGAAAATGCTTCCATTGCTTTCGGTTTAATGCGGCGCAATTGACACAATTTTATGGATGCCAAGGATTCTTCAGTACGGATAAGGGTGTGAATACCGGTACTTATTTATCATGAGGGTCACATGCATCACAGCATGCCCTTGCGCTGCATATTGGCTTAGCGGGGGCAAGTGTTATAGATTCTGTGCGGATAGAGTGGCCTGATGGATATAGGGCATTGATATTGGGCTTACAGCCCAATGCTTCCTATCATTGGTCTGATCGCGCGCATAGACCATCATTAATGACATGTTTTACAGAGACTTCGGAAAGTGATCCATCCGTGTGCGGATATGATTGCGCCTCGATAGTCAAGACAAGTACTTCAGTAATATCATCATCTCTTGAAGTCAGGATTCATCCTTATCCGATAAGTAAACATATTTATATTGTTATCGACAAGGAACTGTCGATGAATCAAAAGTGGCAGTAAAAGAGTATTAACAATTATGGAAGAGTTATCAAGTACGGCATGCTCGATACATCAGGAGATAATCAGCTTATCGATGCATCATCACTATTGCCGGGTATCTAATAGCCTGTGTGTACGACAGCAGCATAACCTGGCTCATGTTAACAGATTTATTAAGTCTTAGCTCGCTAAAGAGGGGGGTGAGCGAAAAAAATTTGTTGTCTGAAGAAAAAAATTAACATCAATTTAATACGCAGGCAACGAATTGTACTACTTTAGCGTATTGTTAACAGATCCTTGACATACTCAAGGGTTATTATTTATTTTTTGTTAAATCATTTTTAAATCAAAATCGAAATTGTATGAAAAGATTTTCACTACTTTTTGGTGTTTTGTTTTTATCCGTGAGTGCTATGATGGCGCAACGTACGATTACCGGTACGGTAGTTGACAATGCCGGAGATCCACTTATCGGTGCGACCATTATCGCCAAAGGTGATGCCTTTACAGGCACTGTCACAGACATAGATGGCAGTTTTTCATTGACAGTCTCCAATGCGGTTACTGCGCTTACAATCAGTTATACTGGTTATGAGACGCAGGACTTTGACATTTCAGCGACTACGGTAGTAAATGCCGTATTAGCAGAAGGTCAGGTGCTTACTGAGGTGGTGGTAACGAGCTTAGCGATCAAGAAAGAAAAGAGAGCGCTAGGGTATGCGGTAACCACCATCAACAAAGAGCTTCTCGAAGACCGTCCGGAAGGAGACATCTCTCGAATCCTACAAGGTAAGATCCCGGGGGTTAATATTACCTCAACTGGTGGTGTATCCGGATCAGGAACGAACGTGATCATCCGAGGATTTTCATCACTCACAGGTAGTAACCAGCCACTTTGGGTAGTCGATGGTGTTCCTTTTAACTCTGGAACGAATGCCCAGGCGGGCTTTACTACTGGTGGTAATGGAGCTTCCTCGAGAATGCTCGACCTTGACCCGAATAATATTGAGAACGTGACTGTTCTTAAGGGTCTTTCTGCAACGGTACTTTATGGGGATCAAGGTCGTAACGGTGTTATACTCGTGACAACAAAGACCGGATCTGCATCTGCCAAGAAAGCGCAATTTGAGTTTTCACAGTCTTACTTCCAGAATACCATTGCATCACTACCTGTGTATCAAAACAATTATGGTGGTGGATTTCAGCAATTGACGCCTAACGCATGGTTCTTCAGTACATGGGGTGCTAACTTTGCAGATCTTCCTTCAGTGCCACATCCGATAGGTGTTTCTACAGTACCATTTATCCGTAATGCATTTCCGGAATATGCAGTAGATCCTAGCATGCCATGGGGGCCAGGTGCCAACGTAGGTAACGTAGTGAGATATGACAACAAAGCTTATGATGATCCGGGTAAAGCATTCTTCCGCACCGGTAATCAATTACAGACTTCATTGAATATATCTGGCGGTAGCGATAATTCATCTTACAGTGCAAGTTTTGCTTACAATACAGAAGAGGGCTTTACACCTGGCAATAGTCTGAACCGACTTAATTTAGGTCTAGGATATACGGCGGCATTATCATCGCGTTTGTCAATACGCTCTTCTTTTAACTTTGCAAATACCGATGTACAACAACCACCATTAAATGCGGGTTTTGGTAGTAATGCTGCTGGCGGTATTCCATCAGCTTTTGCTAACGTGCTTTACACACCAAGAAACGTTGATTTAGCCAATCTTCCATTTGAGCACCCGGAAGATGGAAGCGCTGTGTACTATCGTGGCGGTAATGATATACCTAATCCACTATGGTTAGTAAAGAATCATAGAAATTTCGATAATACAAGACGTTTCTTCTCTTCCAATCAGCTTACATATACAATATCTGACAACCTTAGTGTACTATATCGGGTAGGTCTTGATACCTATAGCCAGACACTTGAAAATAGATACAATAAAGGATCAGGACAAGGTACATCTGTGGTGTTACAAAGTGGATTGTATGGCACTACTAATATTACTAACACAATATGGAATCATGATGTCAATGTAAACTATAATAAAACAATTTCTGATGACTTAATTTTCACAGCAATTGTGGGTGGTAACTATCGTCATGACCAGTTTGAGAGAGTTGGTTTGGTCAGTACAGGTCAGCTTGCTAGAGATTTATTTAATCACCGTAACTTCACACAAGTTTCTTCCACCAATCCATTAAGTGGTCGTGCACTTAATTCCGTGGTCGAGGAGAAGAGAGCCGGTGTCTATGCTAGCTTGACCTTAGATTATAAAGATTTCTTATATTTTAATGCGCTTGCGCGTAATGACTGGACTTCTACTGTTGAACCAGAAAATGCTAGAATTCTATATCCGGGAGTCAGTGTATCTTTTATTCCTACAACTGCCTTCAATACACAGAGCGATATCCTCAATTATCTAAAGGTTAGAGTTGGTTACGGTACATCTGCTGGCTTCCCTGGTCCTTATAATACGAGAAACATATTGGATCAGAGTGCTAGAGGATGGCTTGTGGGCAGTAATACCTTAGCCACTCAAGGAATCAATTTCCGTTTAGGTAATCCAAACTTATTACCTGAATTACATAGAGAGGCGGAGTTGGGAATTGAAGGAACGATGTTCCGTAATAAATTTAAGTTTGACTTATCGCTGTACCAACGTAATTCGAGAGACTTGATCACAGCAGCGCCTCTGGATCCTTCAACTGGATTTTCAGAAACGACCATCAACGTGGGAGGAATGCGTACGAGAGGTATAGATCTGATGATGAACTTTAATCCACTAAGCTTACAAAATGGGTTTTCATGGGATTTCACGCTTAACTTTGGACTATATAGATCCATCATTACAGAGCTTACTGAAGGACTCGATAGGGTACAACTCGGTGTAGGCTTTACCAGTCTTGGTAATTTTGCCATTGTCAACGAACCATATGGTGTGATTGAAGGTCGTGCAATTGAGAGATTACGTCCTGCAGGTACACCGTGGGATCCAAGTCTTCCTAAGGTTGTGCAGCCATCGGGAAGATATTTGCCTACAGTAGGAAATCAAAGATTAGGTGATCCAAATCCAGATTTTAACACATCTCTGATCAATAATTTCAGATTCAAAGGATTTAATCTTAGTTTCATGTGGGAGTATCGACATGGAGGTGTAATAGTAAGTCAGACAGTTAAAGGAGTATTGGCAAGAGGTTTGTCACGTGACACAGAAGTTTTAGATAGAGAATTATCACTTGTTTTGCCTGGCGTAACCTCTGATGGATCTCCCAATACGACTCAGATTTCTGCAGCGAATTATTTCTTCGATAATTATTTCTTTACAGACGAGGCGATCACCTTTGATGGCAGTACGATCAGATTGAGAGAAGCTAGCCTTTCTTATAATCTTCCGACATCTGTCCTTAAGAACTCTCCGTTTAAAAGAGCAGCTTTGAGCCTTTCTGCTAATAACATATGGTTTAGAGCATTAAATTTCCCTAAATATGTGAACTTCGATACAGATGTATTGAGTACAGGAGTGGGTAATGCACAGGGATTTGATTATTTAACAGGTCCGAGTGCAAGAAGATATGGTGCTACTTTGAACCTTACATTTTAATTAACGATTTAAATAGTAAGAAATGAAGAATTTTATAAACAAATTTTTACTGGTACTATTAGTGTTTACTATAGGTGCTTGTGAATTCGATTTATTGGATGACCCCAATAATGTAACAATATCTAGTGCAGATCCCAATGCACTTTTGGTGAATATACAAACTGGATTTGCAGGTGTGTATCAGACTTTCCAGAATCGTGGTGCTCAGGTCACGCGGATTCATCATCTGGGTGGAGACGTATGGCAGACAGCGTATTCTCAGATCGCCATGAATGGCTCATGGCCTTATTCGGGAGTATTGCAGAATATAAATGCGCTTAAAACCATAGGAGAGGAAAGGAATTTACGTAGACACATGGGTATTGCAAAAACACTCGAAGCATATGTCTGGATGTTACTAGTGGATACATATGGAGATGTACCTTTTTCTCAAGCATTCGATGCCGGAAATTTTAACCCGGGTAGGGATAGTGGAGCTGATGTGTACAAGGCAGCGCTGGATTTATTGGTTTCGGCCCAGGCGGACTTCGACGCCACTAATTCTGTGGGTACGCCTACTGACTTGTTCTTATCCAATAACTATGCTAGGTGGAAGAAAGTAAACAATGCATTTCAGTTGAAGTATCATTTAAATTTGAGATTAACGAATGCCGGAGCTTCAGCATCGGCGATAAATGCATTGATAGGAGCGGGGCTGCCGGATGTAGGTGATGAGTTCGTTTTCAGATATGGAACGAACCTTCAAGATCCGTTTACTAGACATCCCCAATATTCACCACAAGGAGGAGGACAATATTTGTCTAACTACTTTATGTGGTATATTACTGAATCGAAAGATGAAAATCCCGGGCAGGCGACTACAAGTTTTGATCCTAGAGCGGAGTATTATTTCTATCGACAGACAGTAAATAATACGACTAACGAGGCAGAGTTAAGATGTATTAACGAATTTCCGCCTCAACATTATAGTTTTGACGATGTATTTTGTCGACCGGGTCAACGAGGATACTGGGGACGTGATCACCTTGATCCACAAGGTATTCCACCGGATGGTTTGTTAAGATCGCAGCATGGTATCTACCCTGCTGGTGCGGCATTTGACATCGGTACAGGAGGGGCGTTGAATCCCACGAATAATCCGGGATCTACGGGAGCAGGAATTCAAGCGATCATGCTACCGGCTTATGTTGACTTTATGTTGGCTGAAGCGGCGCAGACGATTGGTTCTAATGGTGATCCGAAAGCTTTACTTGAAAGTGCAATCCGTAAGCATATTAATTATGTCAGATCTTGGTCGCTTACTACAAACCAAGCCGCTCGTATTATGGGTTTCGTAAGTAACGAGCAGCACGCAGCGAAACTTGATGCATACGTGAATCGTGTTTTGTCTGATTTTGATGCGACAAGTGATAAAATGGAGATTATTGGGCGGGAATATTGGTTATCTTGCTTTGGTGCAGGACATGAAGCTTATAATCTTTACAGACGTACAGGTATTCTGGGAAAACAGCAAAAAGCACAGAACCCTGATCCGGGTCCGTTCCCTAGATCTTTCTTTTATCCGTCCAACAACGTGGAGAGAAACAGCAACGCGGATCAGAAGCCTGGGTTGACTATTAAGGTGTTCTGGGATAATAACCCTGATGGATTTATTGATTAATGTTATAACACTTAGAGAATAAAAATTATGAAAAAAATAAGTTTATACCTGGGTGTCGCCATAATGCTGATTATGTCGTCATGTGCAGACTTTGTTGAGCCTGCCATCCCTTATAATGGTTTCGATACAGGTGTTTATCTCCGCACTACAGAGAGACGTGCTGTAAATATCAACTTCTTTGATATGGCGAATGCGAAGTTCGAGATAGTTGTAGAGGCAGTAGCGGATAATAATGGCGAAGGTGTAGTAGGTAATGTAGAGGTGTTCGTAAGACGAAGACGTGTTCAGGCACTTACACCTTATGTAAAGGTTACAGAGATTCCGGGAAGTGCTTTCGGTGCTTACCCTGGTACACGTAACTTTCCTCTTGCACCCAATCGTACCTACCCTGCCGCATTGATATCAATTCCTTTGTCGCAGTCATTGCAAGCGATGTCTTTGACCACAGCTGATATTAACGGTGGAGACTTTATCGAGTACAGACTTGTACTGAATACTTCTGATGGGAGGGTATTCTCAGACAATAACCTATCTACGGATATTGCAACAGGTTCATTCTATGATTCTCCGTTCTTTTACAGAGCGAGTGTCGTCTGTCCATCAGCTCTTTCGGGTACGTATGATTTTGAGACACGTTCTGTAGTTGGTGGATCTGGTGCAGATGTAGCAAATTGTGGAGATGTCAAAACAGGAGAAGTTACCTTGACTGCTGTATCGGCAGGAGCCACTTCATACACCATCTCAGATAGCTCATTTGGTATATTCGATTGTGCATATGGTGATTCACCTCCGGGCGGAACGGTACGTTTTAATGACGCTTGTGGAGGAATTTCTATGAGTGGTACAGACAAATACGGAGATGGATATTCGCTACAGTATATCGAGCACGACGCTACAAGACTCACCTTTAGTTGGGTAAACACCTGGGGTGATGGAGGAACTACGACTTTGATCAGAAGATCAGGCACTTGGCCTGCCGGTCTGAGATAATTAGTAGATTCATATCTAGATAAAATAGAGGGTTGAACCTTGTTCAGCCCTCTATTTTTTTTATGTGTATTAGAAAGCGCTTTAGTGAAAAGTGAAGAGTGAAAAGTAAAAAAGCTTGCCCTGAGCTTATGGAAGGGGAGAGGTGAAGGATGAAATGTGGATAATTGATAATGGATAGTTCGTCATTTCTAGTCGGTCATTGGGGATTCCTAGCCAGACATTCGTAATAAATAAATTTTATTTCGTCATTCGTCATTCGTCATTTTGATTACACAGTCCTAGTTTGTCATTCATAATTGCGCACATTTTGCGCCTCAGTGCATTAAACGAAGAGAGATTTTTTTTGCAACAATGAATAAATCAATCACTTCATTTGGCACGAATTTTACCATCTAGTTGTTAATAGCACAATATGGATTATATATCTAGATTTCTCAAGTACCTAGAGTACGAGAAGCGCTTCTCGCCGAATACGATTATTTCTTACAAGAATGACTTGGCTCAGTATGACTTGTATATCAAGACAAGTTTTGCTATAGGAGGTGTGGAGGAGGCCACAATGCCCGTCGTGCGTTCATGGATCGTAGAATTGATGAAGTCGGACTACAAAGCAAGATCAGTCAACAGAAAGCTATCGGCTTTAAAGGCATTTTATCGATGGATGAAGCGTATTGGGGTTATACAGCATAACCCTGCTGCCAAGCTTTCAGGGCCGAAGAAGCCTGAAAGATTACCTGTGTACATACGCCAAGATGAGATGCGACCTATTCAAGATGAAATTACTTTTACGGACTTTCCATCACTTCGGGATAAGCTGGTTATAGAGTTGCTTTATTGCACAGGTTTACGTCGTAGCGAACTATTAAGTCTAACTTATGGGCACTTTAATCAACTGCGCAAGGAGATAAAAGTAATGGGAAAAGGAGGTAAGGAACGTATTATTCCGATAAGTCAAGCACTTCTACAGATGGTAATTGAATATTACGAGCTTGTGAAGGAAACTTTTCCTGATTTGCGAGGGCGCGAGCTTATTTTGAGCAATCAAGGAAGGGCGGCTTATCCTCGATTAATATACAATATCGTACATGATAATCTCAAGTTGTACAGTCGAGCGGAGAAACTAAGCCCCCATATCTTGAGGCACAGTTTTGCTACACATTTGGCAGAAAATGGGGCGGACTTAAATTCTATTAAGGAATTACTAGGTCACGCCAATTTATCTGCGACGGAGATCTATATGCACAATACGATTGATCGTATCAGATCAGTCTATCAGAAGGCGCATCCGAAGGCGTAATATTTTTTACGTAAAAAAGCGTATACATCATTTACTTATTCGTGATAATGTTTTATTTTTGCACTCACTTTTGCCGAAGGGTAGAGGTAATGTGATTTTTCTAAGGATAAAACCGAGGATAAAGCGATTGAAAGAGTGATTTTTGCCAGCATAGCTCAGTTGGTAGAGCAGCTGATTTGTAATCAGCTGGTCGGGGGTTCGAGTCCCTCTGCTGGCTCAGCCAAGCGATAAGATGTACTGTCGCCGGTGGAAAGAAAAAAGAGGGGGTGCGCCGGAGTAGGAGAGCCGGGCCAGACTGTAAATCTGGTGATTCGTCTGAATAGGTTCGAATCCTATCACCCCCACATTCTTGTGTTTGTCATCATGCGGGAGTAGCTCAGTTGGTAGAGCATTAGCCTTCCAAGCTAAGGGTCGCGGGTTCGAGTCTCGTCTCCCGCTCAGATAGACAAAGAGGAAGAGGGACATTGGTGTAGTATCGAAGATGACGATTGAGAGGCCAATGTAGCTCAGGGGTAGAGTACTTCCTTGGTAAGGAAGGGGTCGAGGGTTCAATTCCCTTCATTGGCTCAGTTTCGCTTAAAGCAAGAAAAAATTAATATTCATAATTAACACTGATTTAAAACTAATTTAAAAACTTAGACAGATGGCCAAGGAAACTTTTCAGAGGACCAAACCCCACGTTAACGTAGGTACCATTGGTCACGTTGACCACGGTAAGACGACTCTTACGGCAGCGATCACTTATGTTCTAGCAGAGAAAGGATTATCAGAAAGAAAAGACTATGATTCTATTGATGCGGCTCCGGAAGAAAGGGAGCGTGGTATTACTATCAATACTGCACACGTAGAGTATCAGACGGAAGCTCGTCACTATGCACACGTTGACTGTCCTGGTCACGCTGACTATGTAAAAAACATGGTAACAGGTGCCGCTCAGATGGATGGTGCGATCTTGGTAGTTGCTGCTACTGATGGCCCCATGCCCCAGACAAGAGAGCACGTTCTGTTATGTCGCCAAGTAGGTGTTCCTAAGATCGTTGTTTTTATGAACAAAGTTGACCTAGTGGATGACCCTGAGATGTTAGAGCTTGTAGAAATGGAAGTAAGAGAAATCCTTGATCAATATGATTTTGACGGTGATAATACACCAGTAATCATGGGTTCTGCACTTAAGTCCCTCGAAGGAGATCCCGCTGCTCAAGCAAAAATCATGGAATTGATGGATGCGGTTGATACATTTATCCCTGAACCTATTCGTGAAATCGATAAGCCGTTCTTGATGCCTGTAGAAGACGTTTTCTCTATCACAGGTAGAGGTACAGTGGCTACTGGCCGTATAGAAAGAGGCGTAATTAATACAGGAGATCCTGTTGAGATAGTGGGTATGATGAAAGCTGGTGACAAACCTCTTACATCAACTATTACGGGTGTTGAGATGTTCCGCAAGATTCTTGCACGAGGAGAAGCAGGTGATAATGCGGGTCTTCTATTGAGAGGTGTCGAGAAGGAGGCTATCAAGAGAGGAATGGTTATCTGTAAGCCTCAGAGTGTTAAGCCTCATGCACATTTTAAGTGTGAAGTTTATGTACTTGGAAAAGATGAAGGTGGTCGTCACACGCCATTCTTCAATGGTTACCGTCCCCAGTTCTACTTCCGTACTACAGATGTAACAGGTGATGTGAATCTACCTGCTGGTGTAGAGATGGTAATGCCTGGCGATAATGTGAGTCTTGAAGTTAAACTTCTTAGCCCTATCGCGATGGAGAAAGGATTAAGATTTGCGATACGCGAAGGCGGTCGTACAGTAGGTGCTGGTCAGGTGACTGAGATCATATCTTAAGCGTTTATTTGAAATATAAGAATATAAGAAGCATCTCGCTTTAGCGAGGTGCTTCTGTATCTTGATTAATCGGGAATAGAAGTATTCCGAAACTGAATTTTTAGGGGAGTAGCTCAATTGGTAGAGCGACG
>CAYNFR010000024.1:0-55147 GCA_964396595.1 uncultured Saprospiraceae bacterium
CTATGGGCGACCCTATTCCGGTCTTGATGGGCTAGAGCCATACCTATAGAGACACAGCGTCTTTGATTGTCGAAATTTAACTTATGTCTCAATCCATAGTGCTCGTTTTCCGAATCACCGATCATAACGACTACCCTGCCTGTGTACAATGGAGAAGCCTCTAATTCAGCAGCGAGTTCGGGTGTAGAAAATATACCAAAATCGTATCTGATTTTGACATTTTTTCCAATGATACCACCAAGCATTAAGCCCGGGGCTCTTCCTTGATTCGTACCGGTAAGCGATCGTCGTAAATAGTTTTGTGCCAAAGATTTCTCGAATGAGTTAGAATCGAATCCTCTTGTAATGCTCTCCCTTCCTATTTGTGGCAGAAAGTAACCTGATACAAGATTGACAGTCGGACTATTTTTCAAAAGCCGCCATTCTACATGCATCGACCATATTATGGGTTTATGGGACTGTTCGTAAGGGGCATAATACGTAGCGGACTGAGCATTGCTACCTACGAAGTTCCAAGCCGTGACAATATTGGTCTTGAGTCTAGGGCTAAGATGTGATGTAAATCCGAATCTTGCTCTTCTTAATTGTGTATTGAAGGTATTATTTGTCCGGTTATAAGTATGTGTATATTCATCATACACTTGTTGCCCGAATGTGTAGGTCGTCCATAACTGTAATGAAAGTTGACTTTCTATTCTTGGCTTGAAAGAAGACAATTCGTCTGACTTGTCATTCTTGCCGATTAAACTTTCAGTCTGTGCTTGAATAAAGATCTGGCCGGCTGAAAATAAGATAGTAATGAGTAATATTCTTTTTGTGAGATTCACAATTCTTAATTAATTCGGACTAATGCGGCAGTTTGGTTCTGACCATTCCATAGACATATGTGCCCAACACGGCTCCGGCGATAACGATCAGAAAAGAAAAAATTCCATGACCCACTAGTATGAATATGGGACCTGGACAAGCACCTGTCATGGCCCAACCTAGTCCAAAAATGATTCCACCGAATAGATATCTGGATATACCATTGGCCTTTGGCGAAAATTGTATGACGCTGCCCTGGATATTCTTCACCCCCCGTGTTTTGATAAAATAGGTCATCATGGCGCCCAGCGTAACTGCTGTCCCTATGATCCCATACATATGGAAACTCTCAAATCTGAACATCTCCTGAATTCTAAACCAACTGATAGCCTCGGATTTGGTCATGACTATTCCGAAGATAATGCCCGGTAACAAATAGCGTAAATCTTTCATATTCCTGAAGTGTATTAAATTGATAAAAAATAAGGCAGTATAACCCACGCCATGGCCATCCCCCCGATAAAGAATCCTATTACTGCTATCAGAGATGGTAGCTGAAGGTTAGATAGTCCGCTGATCGCATGACCTGAGGTACAGCCTCCTGCATAACGTGATCCAAAGCCCACAAAAAAACCTCCTAAAATCAAGAGAATTACATTACGAAATAATTTAGGTGAGTTAAGGCTAAACAATTCATTTGGCACAAAAGACAATCCAAGATTTTCGGAAAGAGGCGTTTCTACACCTGAGCTCGACAAGAATGTTTGTGTCTTCATGGATAGCAGAACAGGATTGGGATCTGACAGCCAGTTAATGGCAATAAAACCGCCGATCATCGATCCGGCAAGAAACACCAGATTCCATAAATTGTCGCGCCATTTAAAGTCAAAAAATTCACATGTCTTACCGGCTCCTGACATGGCGCATATGGTTCGGAAATTAGATGACACACCAAACTCCCCCCCTAGCCATAACAATAAAAAGACTACAAATACAATTCCAATTCCTGAGACAGCCCAATGCCATGGCTGGCTCACCATTTCTATTAAACCCATACTATTTGATTAATTAATTAACTCTGAATAAATTTAGATGACTGCAGCCACCGCTGCGTCTACTACTTCTTGCGGTAAGGTAGAAGGGCAAGTGTACGCCGATATTTCTATTATACCTCCTTCTTCGATTCCCTTAAAGCCTTGCTGGACATCAATGATATCATCGAATCCACGTGACTTGAGAATTGAAGCTGCAATCATGGATCGATATCCTCCTGCGCAATGAATGTGATAAGTTTTTTTCCGGTCAAACCGATGCATATTGCTGTTAAGGTAGTCTAATGGAATATTTTCGGCATCAAGTGCATGATGTGCCAGATATTCAGAAGGTTTACGAACATCGACTAAATTTACTTCTTGTCCTGTTGTCATTCTTTTGGCCAACTCTGCCGGGCTGATACTTTCGATGGATACGATTTCCTTACCGGTTTCCTTCCATGCAATCATTCCACCCGAGAGATATCCATAAGTATTATCATATCCTACCCTCGCCAGACGAGTAACAACTTCTTCAGCTCTACCTTCCGGCACCACCAACAGAATAGACTGCTTAATATCCGTAATCAACGCACCCACCCAGGGAGCAAATGAGCCATCAATACCGATATTGATAGCATTAGGAATGTGTCCTTGCGCAAAATCCTGTGCACTTCTGGTATCCAGCACAAGCGCTTCATAACGCTCAACCATTTCTTCGAATTGATGCGGCCCCAATGCTACAGCTCCACGTTTAATAACGTCTTCTATGCGATCATACCCACTCTTATTCATCATAGCATTTTGAGCAAAATAATGTGGGGCTGGAGTTAAACCTGTCAATACTTCTGCTATGAACTCTTCTCTGGACATATCACTTCTCAATGCATAATTTGTCTTCTTCTGATCTCCGAGATATCCCCATGTATCCTTACTTAGATTTTTGCCGCAGGCAGATCCTGCACCATGTGCTGGATATACAATGACATGATCCCCGAGTGGCATTATCTTGTTTCGCAAGCTATCGAAAAGAAATCCGGCAAGATCTTCTTTTGTTATCTTGCCGTGCTTAATGGCTAGATCAGGTCTGCCTACATCACCGAGAAATAATGTATCTCCAGTAAAAATGGCATGATCTTCTCCTTGTGCATTTTTTAGTAAATACACGGTGCTTTCCATCGTATGACCGGGAGTGTGTAATACAGTAAAACTGACTTCGCCAACAGTTAATACCTCTCCGTCTTGAGCGGAATGTATGTCATATTCGGTAGAAGCTAATGGGCCAAAGACAATGGTAGCTCCGGTTTTTCGAGCTAGATCAATATGTCCTGAAACAAAGTCTGCATGAAAATGTGTCTCAAAAATATACTTGAGCCTTGCACCACTCCTTTGTAATTTCTCGATATATGGTGACGTCTCTCTCAATGGGTCAATGATAACAGCCTCTCCTTTACTTTCAATGTAATAGGCTCCTTGAGCGAGACATCCGGTATAAATCTGTTCAATAATCATATGTAATAAATGCTTTATGGTAATAATTGAACACAAACTTACATGCATTCAGGTCATTACAAAGTAACTTGTGTTACATTAACGACATAACGCACCATATGATTCCAGAGAACTCACGTATTAAACAAGAACTACTTGATCTGTACAATGACTATGCGCATGATCACATAGATCGAAGAACTTTTATTGAGAAGCTCCAGATGTATGCCGTTGGTGGAGTCACACTACCCTACTTACTTGAGTATCTTATACCGAAGTATGGACGCTCATCAGAGCGTATCATAAATGACAAGTTGGTCGAAGAGCAATTCACCTTTGAGTCTCCGAGTGGTGGTGGAAAGATTACTGGTTTACTGTGTTACCCAAAGGAGTTGTCGGGCACACTACCAGGAATAGTTGTAGTTCATGAAAATCGAGGTCTGAATCCATATATCGAAGACGTAGGAAGAGCGGCGGCATTGGCAGGTTATATTTCATTATCACCCGACGCACTTAGTCCGATGGGTGGCTATCCGGGTAATGATGATGATGGTCGCAAAATGCAGAGCCAGCGAGATCGTCATGAAATGTTGGAGGATTTTATCGCGGCATTTTATACACTTCGAGAGCATAAATTATGTAATGGCAGAGTCGGCACAGTTGGGTTTTGCTTCGGTGGGTGGATTACCAACATGATGGCTGTCCGTATTCAGGATCTTGCTGCCAGTGTCCCCTATTATGGCAGCCAAGCAACAGTTGATGCCGTGAATACAATACAAGCACCACTTCAGTTTCATTATGCCGAATTTGACGAACGAGTCAATGCAGGACGTGAGGCTTATGAAGATGCGCTTCGGGCAAATGATAAAGTATTTGAGTCATATTTCTACGAAGGTGCCAATCATGGTTTTCATAATTATAGCACACCTCGTTTTGACAAAGATGCAGCCGACTTGGCATGGCAACGAACCATTGAGTTTTTCGACCAACACCTTAAATAGACATATTTAGCATGCTGAAAACCAGTTTTTTATCCATTGTTTTATCTATTGAAACTGATTGATATACTGATCAAACTGTCCTTCTTGTTGATGTTTTATATAATCCACAGCATCCTTGGTCATTAAAAAGAAAGCTAGTTTATCCCCATTCCGGTGTAAACCATTTCTGTGAAGAATATCCCTTACAGGTCCTTTTACATTGGAAAAATAGAGTTTCACCTTTATTGCCATAAGCTCTTCGATGAGATCTTTCAGCATATGGATAGCGGAGCTATCAATATTGGTGATGGCTGTGCATTCTACAATGATGTGCTTTATTTGCGCGTCGCTGTGCAGCCGTTGTGAAACAATGTCTTTGAAATAATTACAATTGGCGAAGTACAAAGGTGCATCGTAGCGAAAGATGAAGATTTTATCATCCGTAATCAGGTTTTCGAATCTATTAAGATTTCTGAATTCCGTACTCTCCGGTACACGACCTAGTGGTGCGACATGCGGATATGACTGCTTGTAAATCATGTAGGCAAGAGAGATAACAACACCGATCAGAATTCCCTCTTCGATTCCGATAAGCAAGGTAGATGCTGCAGTTATGACAAAAACCGTAAAATCAGTCTTATCATATTGCCACAAATGTCTGGCTTCTTTAATATCTATCAGTTTATAAACGGCCATGATGATGATAGCAGCAAGAACAGCATTGGGCAAGTAGTAAAAATACTTGGTTAGGTACAGTAAAGTTAATATGATTAAGAAGGCACTGATAATCGAGGCCACACTCGTTTTAGCACCGGATTGATCATTTACTGCTGTCCGGCTAAATCCTCCTGTGACGGGCATGGACTTGAAGAACGAACCCACTATATTGGCTAAACCTAATGCTATGAGCTCTTTATTAGGGTCGATATCATAGGATTTATGCTTAGCTTGGATCGCCTTGGCAACAGCGATTGATTCCATAAAACTGACAAACGAAATCGTTAATGCAATCAAAGCCAATGATCTAATAGCGCCCAAATCAAGTGCAGGAATCGCCGGTCGCATCAATCCTGTCGGTATTTCTCCGACTATCGAGACGCCACGATCAGTTAATTGAAATAGATAGACTACTGATACAGCTAGTATAACTACCACTAGCGGAGCTGGAATCTTATTATTCCACAGTTTCATTGCTTGTAGCATTACCATGCTCAGTACGCCTATAATAATTGTGATTACATTTGTTTGTTTAATATTCTGAAAAATAAATAGTATATTATCATATAACTTGCCTTGTGGAATCTTTATTCCCAATAAGTGATTAAACTGACTAACGATGATGATGATGGCTGCTGCTGAAGTGAATCCTGCTATAACCGGGTGCGATAAAAAATTGACTAAGAAGCCTAATTTAAATAGCCCCAGAGAGAATTGAATTAGCCCTGCCATAAAGGCTAGTACAATGACTAGGCCGATGTATTCTTCCGTGCCCGCCACAGCTATACTTCCTACCCCACTCGCTACCAGCAATGATATCATGGCAACCGGCCCCACAGCCAAGTGTCGAGATGTTCCTAATAATGCATAGATGATAAGCGGTAATGTGGCGGCATACAGACCATAGATCGGCGGCAGTCCAGCTAACATTGCGTAAGCCATTCCTTGAGGTATCAACATGACACCGACAATCAAACCTGCCGATAAGTCGTCTATCAGCATACTTCTGTTATACCCCTTCAGATCTTTGACAATGGGAAAGAAACGTGCTAATTTAAATTTACTTTGACTCATTTTATCAAGCTAGAGAAGTGTTTGAATGACATTGATTGAATAGTTGTATCGATTTATTTCCAAGCGTTAAAGCCGCCACTAAGATTATACAGTTCTATAAATCCCATCTGGGACATCATCTTACAAGCTTTTGCACTTCGGTTTCCACTCCTGCAGTACACCATATACTTTTTGTTCTTATCAAGACTGGCAATCTTATGGCTAAAGTCAGAGCGATTAAAATCGAACTCCAAAGCTCCGGCTATTTTGCCATGAGCTATCTCGTCTGGGGTACGAACATCAAGTAAGACTATCGTTTCGTTTGCTGACAATTTATTCCGAAGGTCTGATGCGCTGATATCTGTATAAGCTTGCGCGTCTTGTTTTCGCATAAAATATCTAAATAGTAAATAGCTTAGTATTACAGTTCCGATGATAATTCCTGTCATGCTTTTATATTAAATGGTGTTATTTTAATTTTTTAATCGAAATGCTCCACATACCGCGTAAGTCTCCCGCAAGATAACCCGTTGCCAAATCATTAGGATACAGAGTTGAAATGATTTCAGAAGCACGGATCCTATTCGGTAAACCGTGACAATTTAAACACATCTCCTGGACTCTGATAGGTGAAAAATATTGATAAGAATCATGACTTTCTATCATCATAAATGAAGTAGCTTCCCCTTGATTCAATAGATCTTGATACCTATTGAGAAATATCTGTTCTTCTTCAGTGGGGGCATTAGCAGGGTTGCGGTAGAATAGGCTTGTGCGCTTTATATCCGCTCCGTACAGTATAGATATACTATCTGTAATATAGGTTGCTTTGAGATTGCAGTAATGAATGGCAGATTCTAAACCGTCATTTTGGATTTTATCAGAAAGCGTTTTCATTAATGCAGCGCTCGCCATCAGGACTGTCTCTTCTGCTATGAGTTTAGCATCATCACTACTTATCTCTCTTTGAGATTCATTATCGTACGTCTGCTTTGATTCAGGTCTGGAACATGACAAACAGACTAAAGTCACCGCCAGGAACAATAAAAGGATATGGGATCTATCTATAAGCAAAGGCATTCTTCATTTTATCTAAATCAAAAATAGAGACCTATACGTAATATAGGTCTCTTCTCCATAGAGTATTGATATGCGTGACTTGATGTTACAACATCGTAGTCGGACATATGTAATCCGAGATCGGAAACTTATTTAAGCTTTTTAGCGCCTTAAATCCGCCTTTGATATCGATCAGGTTTCTAAAACCTCTAGATTGCAAAACAGAAATAAATATGAGCGATCTATACCCCCCTGCACAATGTACGTGCTGAGTAGTCGTCGGTATTACTTTCTTCATACTTTCATTGATGTAGTCAAGTGGTGCATTGGTAGCATTAAGGAGATGCTCGCTATTATGCTCGCTCGCACGGCGAACGTCAAGGATATTGGGGTTTTGTAGTTTAGACAGATTTCTGGCTGTTATGGTTTCGATTTTGTCTGTCTCAAAGCCTGCTCGTTTCCATGCTCGAATACCACCTTTAAGATATCCTTTAACATTGTCAAATCCCACCCGAGCCAATCTCGTTACTACCTCTTCTATTCTGTCATCTTCTGCAACAACTAGTATCTCCTGCTTTACGTCCGGAATCATTGTGCCTACCCATGGTGCAAAGTCTCCATCTATTCCGATAAAGATAGAATTTGGGATGTGTGCTCTACGAAACTTGTCTTGACTGCGTGTGTCAATAATGACTGCATCTGTTTCTGTAGCCACCAATTCAAATTCTCTAGGTGATAATGCACGTGTTCCTTGTTCAAGAACATTGTCAAGATTTTCGTATCCTTGAATATTCATTAACACATTTTGCGGGAAATAGCTGGGCGGAGGGGTTAGTCCGTCGAGAACTTTTGTTACGAATTCATCCTCAGTCATTTCTTGCAATGCGTAGTTCGTGTTCTTTTGATTGCCCAATGTATCTGTAGTTTCGCTACTCATATTTTTGCCGCAAGCACTACCCTTTCCATGTCCCGGATAAACGATAATATCGTCAGGTAGTGGCATTAACTTAGTTCTAAGAGAGTGATACAAGTGTCGCGCTAATTTGTCTTGAGTCAACTCAGCGATGACTTTTTGTGCGAGGTCGGGTCTTCCCACATCGCCTATAAACAAGGTATCTCCTGTAAAGACACCATGTGCTTTACCATTTTCATCTCTTAAGAGATAACAGCTACTTTCCATCGTGTGTCCCGGTGTATGAAGTACTTCAATTGTCAATTTTCCGACTTTGAGCACTTCGCCATCTTTGGCGACATATTTATCAAATCCTGTAGGCATTTCTGTCGGTCCATATACGATCGTGGCACCTGACTTTTTAGCCAAATCAATATGTCCTGAGACAAAATCTGCATGAAAATGCGTCTCTAGGATGTATTTTATTTTGGCGCCATCTTTTTCAGCTCTGTCAAGATATGGTTGAGAATCTCGTAGTGGATCGATGATGACAGCTTCGCCATCAGACTCAATGTAGTAAGCCGCTTCAGCTAGACAACCGGTATAAATTTGTTCGATTTTCATAAAAAATGATTTAATATTAAGTAATAGATCAAGACATTTTTGATCTGATTGATGTAACAAATCTATTGGAGATAAAACTCATCATGTGTAACCAAGGTTACATGTAGCAGCTTATTGCCTATTTAGGCATAAATTCAAATAAATCTACTTGATTACGCCCTTGGCTCAAGAGGCCGTTTTTTTCTAGTTTCTTCATGATGCGTGATATTACAACCCTGGAAGAGTGAAGATCATTGGCGATTTGGTAATGAGATATTTTTAACACACCTGATCCTGTAATCATTGCCTTATCCCTCAAGTATCCATGTACGCGCTCTTCCATGCTTTGAAATACCAATACATCAATCGTTTTCAATAATTCATTGATACGTTCATTGTAACTCTCTAGCACAAAGGCGCGCCAAGACTTATACTTGATCATCCAATCTTCGATGTATTGGACAGGGATAAAGATTAAGGTGGTGGGTAACTCTGTAATTGCCCTGATAGAAGAGATACTTTGGCGCGTACAGCAAGTGAGGGTTACAGCGCAAGTATCACCTAGTTCTAAATAATAAAGCAGCAATTCATCACCATTGGCATCCTCGGTGACAATTTTTATTGATCCACGGATGACGATAGGCATATGTGTAATCAGACTTCCAATATCTATGAGGGTTAGCTCTTCTTCAAACTGTTTTAGCTGACCGACTTCACAGATTTGCTTTAGTAGGGCATCTTCGAATATATATTCAAATCGTTCTTTCAGAAGCTTGTAACAATCCATCTTTTCATTCATCATCAAAGCGAGTTCTATTGATCTAAATATACTGTAAAAAACTGTAAGCTGTCCCTATTGATATCTATTATGCGATAACCGGGTCTGTGATGAAGGACACGAAAGGCTTCTATCCGATGGTCAATCTGAAGAAAAGTAGAGGGGCAAATATGTACTGACCAATTCTTTGCACTTATTGTCCTTTCATTGTGATAGTGTCCACAAAATATCTCAAAACGATGGTCTTCGTATGTTTCTAACAGTGATTGGAACGAGCGCTTTCCCTTCATAGCATGACGATTGTCCATATGTAGCACGCCCCCTATTACAGGAGGATGATGCATAAAAATGACAACAATGGCATTGTCTTTTTGGTCGAAAATCTGTTTTTTTAACCAGTCCATCTGGACATCTGAGCATGAGCCTCTGGCTGTGTCTAAGAAGATATAAACACGATTATCCCCATTAATGCGGTAAGTGAAGTACAGTTCATCTCCTTTTAATTCATCCGCGGCGCCCAGATGCGTAGCAAGCATGTTACTGTCATCATGATTTCCGGGTATATATTTGATCGGTATCGCACCGATCCGTGTACTTATTTCCTCGTTAATATAATGATATATCTCCACGGCAGGTGTTTGATAACACAAGTCTCCTGTCACGACTAATAAATCAACGTTATCTTCTTTTATACGATCAAGGATACGTATGAAATTTTTTCGAACATCAATCCCTTGGGGCGTTTCACCGGCTGCGTCGATATGAATATCAGATAGTTGCGCAATTTTCATCTGGATAAGTTTTATCAAAGGGATCAAAAGTACTGTATTGTCCAATGAATAAGACAAATCAAGATTATGTGCTTTTTCGATTTTCGTATTGGTGATCTACTAGAATTCAATCGAGACCTTAACGTCTGGGTGTATGATTGCTTAAAACACTCCGTTAGTAGATGGCAGAAGCAAATTCTTAGACACAAAGTTATTAATCATAACATTGTCGCTAACCCTTTTCATTTAATTATCCGAAGTCAGTATCTCCGCTGCTTCATATGACCTAAAATCCACAGCACTTAGACCTGATACACCTTGTTCTTTCAGAAAGACGCCGTAAAGTACATCGACTTCGGCCATGGTCAGCTTATTGTGTGTAATGACGATAAATTGGGAATCCTTGGAGAACTGACGTATGATCTTATTGAATTTCTGGATATTGACGTCATCTAGTGGGGCATCGACTTCATCAAATATACAGAATGGCGCAGGTTTCAACAGATACAGCGCAAACAAAAATGAAGCTGCTGTAAGTGTCTTTTCACCACCTGATAGCTGGCTGATAGTTTTGGGTTTTTTACCCTTGGGTTTTGCGATAATTTCAACTTTGGCATCCAGTGGATTTTCATTGTCAAGCAGAACTATATCACAACTGTCGTCTTCGGAGAATAATCCTTGGAATACCATCTGAAAGTTTTCGCGTATTTGCCTCAGCGCTTCATTGAACAGACCAGAGGCTGTTTCTTCGATTTCTCCCATGGTCTCCAGAAGGGTTTTCTTAGCTTCAAGGACATCATTTCGTTCACGGTCGATCTGCTCGTAGCGCTCCTTTATTTCATTGTATGCCGTTATAGCCAATGGGTTGATATCTCCGAAATTATGTATCTTCTCACGAAGTTGTTCTCTGATCCTTTTCGCTTCGACATAATCCATGGTCTCATCATCCGACTCTTCGATATCTTGATCAGCAGATTGAAGTTCGTCTATATTCACCCCAAATTCTATCAAAGTACGATCCTTGATACTCTGTAATTCAAAGCGCAGCTTGTTTAGATTCTCTGTTGTGAGAAGTATTTTGTCATCTAATTGGTGGAGATCTGCTCGAAATACACTGAGCTCTTTTTCGAGTTCGAATATGTCCCCCTTGCGCTTATAGTAATTATCTTCTTTATCAGATAATTGGTATTGAATTTCTTTCTTCTTGGTGTATAAGGTGTTCAGCTCTTCACTTATGGTCTGAAGATTAGATTCTGCTTGAACCAATTTTGACTGATGTAATTCTTGATCACTATCGAGTCTCTTAAGTCGCTCGACGATCGTATCTATGGTATTCTTGTAATATTGCTGATCTTTAAGAGCCAGATCATATTTACTTTGCCACTCGTACAGATCTCTTTGTGCTTTGTCCTTTTCCTGTCCTATTTTTAAGTTATCCAGGCTCACTTGTTCAATCTTCTGGCTTAATGCATCATCTCTTAGCTCTTCGACCTGATGTGCTTCGATTTCTTCAAATCGTTTTTGCTGTACTTCGAGATCAGCCACTACCTGCGATAACAAACCACTTTTCTCAACTATTTGATGTGAAAGATAGGCCAGATTTTGCTGTGTGTTCGTACACTGACTTTTAGTCTGATATAATTGTCGATTAAGGTTCTCCAACGATTGTCGGCCTTGCATTTCGCTATTCCGATTGGTCGTTAGAAGCGATTGCGTATCAGCGTACTTAGTCTGTATATGGTTAATTCTTTCTTGTTGTTTTTCGATGGTGGCCAAGGTCTTGAGCTTTTCAGCTTCGAGTTTTTCGAGCATTTGTTTTCTACCCAGTTGGGCACCTTCGAAAAGTGTCGATGAACCACCGTACAGTTTTGCCTGGGAGACTATTAGGTAATCTTCATGAAATAAAACAGTAATGTTACCGTCAAGTTTAGTCTTGTCAAAGTCTGCGTACCGTTCGGTCGCGATGTACACATCTCTGAGCAACCACTTAACCAGGTTTAACATTCCTCGATCAACTTTGAGTAGATCAATGATGGGTATGAGCCCGTAGCGTTGAATTATGGATGATTCAGGTATTTCATCAAGTATATATTGATGGAGTTTACCTTTTTGTCCTTTTCTCACGATATCAGTTAAAGCAAAGGCTGAGGCAGCATTTTCCACAACTACATAATGTATGTAAGGCTCTAGGAAGAACTCAATAATCTTGGTGTACGCTTCATCCTTGACGGATATAATGTCTGATAATAGCTGAGGTTTAGAACTTTTGCCGGACTGTAAAGCGAATTTGACTGCTTCCGGAACACCTTCATTTTTCTCTATGATATTAGACATAAAGCGGATGCGCTGATCTACAGATGACAGATCAAGCTCGAGCTGGCTATATCTTTTTTTACTGCCGTTTAGTTCTTCGAGTGCTACTTCAAGACGATTTTGGCTTTCGACCACTTGTTCTTGGATCTTCTTCAGCTGCTTGTCCGCCTTTTCAACTTCTGACTCAGCCGATTTCAGTTGCTTTTGTAGTATGGAGAGTTCATCATTTGTCTGAGATTCTTTTTTCTTGAGTTCTTCTATATCGGCGATAAATAAATTCTTTTTAGCACGAAGTGATTCTAAATCTCTTGTAAGGCTATTCTTTAAGCTTTGATTAGCGTTGATTTGGTTTATTAGTTCTCGCTCCCTTTTACGCAGATCGCCAAGTAACTGATTCGAAACATTCAGTTGATTCGAAATATCCGTGAGTCGCTTTTTTTTGGTATCTAATTGAGCAGCGAGCTCTGCGATATTTTGCTCAGACTGTGCGAGATGTTTTATGGCATTACTTTCACTTAGGGTGAGTTCTATCCTGTTTTTACCAAGATCTTTGAGAAAGTCTTTGCTGCTTTGGATCGTCTGAAGGGTTAGATTTTTCGCGTTTTCACGACTGCTCAATACTTCTATCAGCTGGTTGTATGCTTGCTGATCTGTACTGAGCATTTTCTCGGATTCTACTATTTCGAGCTTGAGTTGCTGAAGCGTGGCGTCTTTTTCTAATGAAGCCGTATTGACTTTGATCCTATTCAGCTTTTCGATTTCGGAGAGCTTAGATAGTTCTTGAATCTGGGCGATTATCTGCTTGCACTCCTGCTTAGATAGTCGAAGGGTGATTTGCCTGTACTCTGCTTTGAGATTGTTATATTTTTCGGTTCTTTTCGCTTGACGCTCAAATGACGTCATGTTTTTCTTGATCTCGTGTAGGATGTCCTCTATCCTATCTAGGTCTTCTTCCGTGCCTTTGAGTTTTAGGGCAGTTTCTTTTTTGCGAATCTTATATTTTGCGATTCCAGCTGCTTGTTCAATCATGGCGCGTCTGTATCCTCCATTGTCATGAAGAATGTCCTCTACCATATTGAGGCTAATGATCGCATAACTGTTAGAACCGATTCCTGAGTCTATGAAGAGATTAGTTATATCCTTACGACGGCAAGAGACATTATTTAATAGATATTCGCTTGTTCCATCTCGATAGAGTACCCGTCCTATACTTACCTCATTGTAATCTGTTGGCAGTAGGTTCTTAGTATTCTCGAATGTCAGACTAACCCGAGCAATCTTCCCTTCCTTACGCGCTTTAGAGCCATTAAAAATGACATCTGTCATGTTTTCGAGTCTTAGCTCGGTCGTCTTTTGTTCTCCTAGTACCCATCGGATAGAATCGACTATATTAGACTTACCCGAACCATTAGGCCCTACTATCCCGATCAGGTTCTCATTAAAATGAACTTCGGTTTCGTCGGCAAAGCTCTTGAAACCTTTAATATTCAGTCTCTTCAATCTCATGGCGGCAAATATAGTATTGTTCTATGGAGTATCAAGCTAGGATTATATGAGTGTCAGCATATTCATAAGCAGAGTAAGCTTGATGATTACAATTTAAGTGCTTCACATATATAATCATGAAACTTTCTTACATACATATTACTATTTTTACCACTAATATTGTCACTTCAATAAATAGACCTTATGGTACGAAATGTATTGGGCCTCTTAACAGGATTAGTGGTGGGCTTTATCGTCACGGCGGGTATTCAATCGCTTAATTACAGATTAGCGCCCCTTCCTCCGGGGATCGACCTTAACAACCATGAGGCCATGAAAGAGTATATAAAAGAATTGCCCAATGTGTCTTTTATCGTCGTCATCATTTCTCATATACTCGGGACTGGCGCAGCAAGTTTTATGGCATGTAAGATAGCTGACAATAAATTTAGTATGATAGCCTTAGTCCTGGGTGCATTTTTTTTAATCATGGGTATCATCAACCTTCTGACCATCTCACATCCGGTGTGGTTTTCAGCACTTGATTGTCTGGTTTATATACCTGCTGCTTTTTTAGGGAAGAAATTAGCCGGTAGATAACTGAGCTACAAGGGTGTATTAGAATCAAATCTCTCAAGATAATCTCCTACCCTTCTTAGAAAAGAACCACCCAGCATACCATCCACGACTCTATGGTCGTATGACAAGGAAATGAACATCATGTGTCGGATTCCTATACTATCTCCGGCAGGGGTCTCTATAACAGCGGGTTTTTTCTTGATAGCTCCTACGGACATGATGGCTACTTGCGGTTGATTTATGATTGGAGTGCCCATGACGTTACCAAATGTACCTACATTGGTAAGTGTAAATGTCCCTCCTTGTATCTCGTCAGGTGACAATTTGTTAGTGCGTGCTCTCAACGCAAGGTCATTGACTTTTTTCGTCACTCCCAGCAGATTAAGTTGATCTGCATTCTTGATGACCGGCACGATGAGATTTCCAGTAGGAAGTGCAGTAGCCATACCTATATTGATGTTTTTCTTCTTGATAATACTGTGTCCATCCACACTTACATTGATCAACGGAAAATCTTGAATGGCGCGAGCTACAGCCTGAATAAATATAGGCGTATAGGTGATTTTTTCTCCGTAATGAGCTTCGAATGATTGTTTTACTTTCTCACGCCATATCACTATAGGAGTTACATCCACTTCTATAAATGAGGTCACATGAGGGGAAGTCCGCTTGCTATTGACCATATGATCGGCTATCAAGCGACGCATACGATCCATTTCGATGATTTCATCTTCACCACTCATGCTTGTAACTCGCTGTGGTTTTTCAACGGGATCTACCTGAGGGCTTGGCGCCTCCTTGGAAGCTATGGTATCGGATAATGTAGGCTCAGTATACTTGAGTGTAGGAATATTAGAATACACTTCGACAGTTTTTGAAGGAAGCGGTTTCTCTTCAGCTTCTTTGACAAGAGCCAATATGTCCGCTTTCGTAATCCGTCCGTCTGCTCCGGAACCCACCATTTGAGTTATTTTATCTTCATTTATCCCTTCGCGATTAGCTATTGATTTGACGAGCGGGGAAATGAATTTTTTCTTTCCGGAATCAGTATCCTCCTTAGTCAGTGTAGCGTGATCAAGATTATCATTGGCTTCAGCCAAAGCTTCTTTTGTGTTACTCACTTCCTCAGCAGCAGCTTTTGTTTCTATTTGTCCAGATTCCGAATTAATGCGGGCGATCACGTCGCCAATCTGAACGACATCGTTCTCGTGATAAAGAATTTCTTCTACTATGCCGGCTAGTGGTGATGGTATTTCACTGTCTACTTTATCGGTGGCTATCTCAAGAAGAATCTCATCTAGTTCTACATGATCCCCCAGCTTTTTATGCCATTTGATGATGGTCGCTTCCATGATACTTTCCCCCATCTTGGGCATCTGGAAATCTAGTATTGCCATATATTTCTCTTTGAATTTTTAAATTAGCTATATCAATGAAGATTCGCCGACAGGCAAAATTAACCTTCCCTTGACAGGATAAAGCACACTTTCCAGGAGAATGTGCGTCATACCCTTGCCGGAGTACTCTTTTTTCTTAATTTGATAAATCAATTATAAAATTAACAATGTTTAAATCCACTAGTTATCAAGCTTTATCAATATATTTTTTGCTTCTTAAAGCATTAATGCATTAGGTTAATATCCTTTCTTACGACATGTTTCTCTTAAATTTACCACTAAATTAAGCCATATGTTCATTTTCGCTGAGGCTACATTGCGCCACATATCCGTTCACAAATTGAATATCGAAAATTCTAACGTACTCTATTCTGATGCGCCAATAAATATTTCGTCTGACTGGATAGCGGACGAGCTTGTAAGGCATGCTACATGGGCATTTGAAGAAAAAGCGGAACTATACCAGTTCAGACAGATGCAGGGCGATGAAAATGATCGCTACGCGGTGCATCAGGCGGTCTCTTCGTATTGGGCGGATGATATGGATTTTCATGCTTTAAGCAAGCTGCTAGCCATGAACTTATTTCAATCAGCTAATCACCATCAAGTTAAGTCTGGCGAGTTCATTTTGATGGCTTTGGAGAATGTTATTTTCGAGGATCAACTCATCAGGTGCCTGGCCTTGATAAAAAGTGAGTCAAAGGATAGTTTTATCACTTTTGCGGATTCTGCATCAAGAATAGACCTGAGTCATCATCACGGGATACTGATCACCAAGCTAGATAAAGCGGCTATTATTTACGATGTTATAAGGGAAGATGGATATCGACTATCTATCGTTGACAGAAAGAATGGACGCGTAGAAGCACAGTACTGGCGTGAACATTTCTTGGTCTGTGAGAATGTCTCAGATGCTTTCCATTACACTAAGCGATATATGAATCTGACTGAGACATATCTGAAACACAAGCTAGAAGATGAATTTCAGATTGATGGTGCTGACCGCGCCAATTTGATCAGACGCACTGCTGATTACTTTAAGTCCAATGATTCATTTGATGAAGAGACTTATCAAAAAGAAGTACTTCAAGATGACAATGTGATTCATAGTTTTAATCAGTATAAGGAATCCAGCTTGTTGGAATTTGCGGAAGAACTACCCGACAGTTTCCCCATATCTCACAATGCTGTTAAGCGATATGCCAAGAATTTTAAGAGTGTGCTTAAGCTTGACAAAAATTTTCATATCTATATCCATGGGGATCGCTCCATGATAGAAAGCGGCTCTGATTCTGATGGTCGAAAATATTACAAGCTGTACTTTGACACAGAGTCATAATCATTGACTCCATTCTGTCGGAGTACGCACCCATCTGTGCTTCTTTAGTTCAGTGAGAATACCTTTATCTAGTCTATGCCCATCACTAGTCAGCATATTGCTTCTTACATGGGCAAGTCTGCGCATACCGGGTATGATCGTGTGGACATCCTCACATTCAAGTATAAACCTTAGCGCTAGCTCCGGCAAGTTCATACCCTTGGGAACAAGTGTTTTCAGGGCATTGGCTCTACGAACACTTGGTATTAAGTTCTCGGGAACAAAATAGCTTGCTCTCCAATCATCCGCCGGGAATACAGTATCTTCTGTCATAGTCCCGGTGAGAGTTCCTTCATCAAATGGTACACGCGCTATCACGCCAATATCTAAATCCCGACACAAGGCGAATAGCTCGTCTTCGGGGTTTTGGTCAAAAATATTGTAAATCACCTGCACGGCATCAATCAGACCCGTCCGCAGAGTGTTCAATACATTGTGTGGTTCCCATCTGTTGATGCTGATTCCCCAATGTTGTACTTTTCCTTGTGCAGAAAGTATTTCGATCGCTTCTTTCCATTCATCAATATTTGCCCAGTTATCTTCCCATACATGAAATTGCTGAAGTGGAATACATTCGACATTGAGATGCTTTAAGGATCGTTCTGTGTACTCGATGATATGTCGCTTAGGAAAGACGTCTCTAAGAGCGTAATGGGGCTTAGAAGGCCATTTTAGATTCATCGGAGGAATCTTGGTAGCATAGAGAATTTCCTTGTCCTTGTGTCTTGATAGCAAGGCAGAAAGTATTAACTCGCTTTTGCCATTTCCATAGGCAGCTGCCGTATCATAAAAATTACAACCTAGCTCAAGTGAATGATCCAATGCGCTTTCTACTTCTCGCATATCAGTTCCCTGCCATTCTGCCAATCCCCACATGCCATAAGCTATTTCTCCCACATGCCAATCAGTTCTACCGAATCTTCTGTATTTCATCTTGTTATTGTTCTATTAACAAAACTATCTATTATTACTCTTTTGGACATTTATATTTAATTTCGCACCACAACAATGGAATTATGAAAAAACTGTATCTCGCAATTATTGTATCACTTCTTGTAACTACAAATTCTGTAGACGCGCAACTTTTAGGTAGACTGCGTAATGCGGTCGTTGATAAGGTCGAGCGGAAGGTGGAAGAGAAAGTTGTAGAAGAACTCTCCGAAAAGATCGCCAATGCCGCTGTAAAGCCTATCAATCATGCCATAGACGAAATGTTTAAAGAGCGTTATAAAGATGTGCACGGAAAGGACTTCGAAGGCGATCCGAATATGAGCGACGAAGAGCGAGCTCAAATGATGGCCACAATGATGTCCAGCTTATTCGGCGCAGTGGACTTACCTGAGAAATATGAATTTGATTACACCCTTACTATTGAGGTCAAGGACTACGGTGATAAAAAAGGCCAGACTGTCAAAATGCTCATCGCCAATGACGGTAAAGCCTTTGGATTTGAGCAAATGGATAACAGTCAGATGGGCAGAATGGTCTATGACTCTGAGAAGGACAAGATGGTTATCTATAATGACAAGGACAAAACAGTTATGGCTATGGCCAATATTATGACCTCCGTAGGTGCAATGGCACAAGAAGAAATGAAACGCCAGGACGAGGAGATAGAGTTTAAAAAAACGAGTAAGACCAAGCGTATATTAGGCTATACTGCTATGAGATACGATATGGAGAGTGTTGAAGACACAGGTGAGTTTTATATCGGCACTGGTATGCCATTCAGTTGGCAAAGTGCATTCGGTAAGATGATGGAAAAATTTTCTCCGCATTTTAAACCTAAGTCCAGCAAAATGGAAGCCGAAATCATGAATGGCTTCGTACTAGAATCAATATCAAAAAGAAAATCAGATAATAAGCATAGTTCTTGGGAGGTAAAAAAGATTGATTCTGGCAAAGTAACCATCAGAAATAAAGACTACAAAAACATGATGGATGGCATTTCCATGGAGTAGTTGTCGTATCTGAATAATTACATCGGGTATATATCGGATTCGATTGTTTCGCAGTCGAATACCTCGCAGAATTCGGTTGTGACATGTTGAACTACTTGTTCGAATGGCCACACTTCGTTACACTCAAATGCAATAGAACTCACGCTATGTGTACGGAGGTTTATCCCACATGGAATGATGTTAGAAAATAGATCAACCGCTGTATTGATATTAAGCGCGAGTCCATGCATACTTACCCATCTGCTCATGTGGACACCGATAGCACATAACTTTCTGAATTGGCCATTGTCCTCGATCCACACGCCGGTGTAGTCTTTGAGCCTTATACCGGCAATACTGTATCGGGATAAAGTCTTGATAATAAGTTCTTCCAGGTCTCTGACATATCTGTGTACATCGTGATAATAGTAATCCATATCCAGGATAGGATAGAAAGTCAATTGACCCGGACCGTGATAAGTAATATCCCCTCCTCTGTTGATTTTATAGAATTCTATGCCTTGCGCTTTTAATCCGCTTTCATTGAGTAAAAGATTATCGATGTCTCCATTTTTGCCTAGTGTATAGACGGGCTTATGCTCACACCTGATAAGATACGAAGGATGATCGGTTATGCCCTGGCGCTTGGCCTTAATGAGCTTTTGTTGAAGATGCGTCTGCAACTGCCAAACCTCCTCATAAGTATGAGATTGTCTTATATCGCAAATAACAATTTTACGGGAGTCCCTTGGCAACATAACCCATCAATTTATATCAGCACTTCTTAAGCTTAATCGAAATCCACTCGTTTTGTTGCGTGGTGGTTTCTACATCATAGCCCACTTCATTATATCTGCTCACGATCATTGACTTGTCATTTTCCATGAATCCAGATAACACGAGTACCCCACCCTCCTTCTGTCTTGAAGATACTGACGATGCCATATCGAGCAGAACATTTCGATTGATATTCGCAAGGATCACATCATAATAATCCAATGCAAGATCTTTTAATTCTCCTGTAATAGGCCTAATCCTATTGCAGTCGTTAAGATTTAGACACTTCGTGGCACATCTAGTAGCATTTTGGTCATAGTCCAATGCTATAATAGATTCAGCACCGAGCTTCTCTGCTAGGATGGCTAATATGGCGGTACCCGAACCATAATCAAGCACATACTTTCTTGAGAAAACTATGTTGCGCATTTGCTCCATAACAAGATAGGTAGTCTCATGATGACCTGTTCCAAAGGCCATTTCAGGATCAATCACAAGATCTAAGACTTCTGACTGTTTTTCAGGTTCGTGAAAGCTTGCGCGTACGACTACAAAGCCCGGTATGACTATTGGTTGGAAGCTTTTTTCCCATTCTGAGTTCCAATTTTGTGTCGGCAAGGAATCTAGCTCGTAGCTGCTATCCCCAAACGATTCATAAGACAATTTTAAAAAGTCAATTGCTCGCAGAAGTACTCTTTGGTCATCATGATAGACTAATATTCGATCAACTTGCTCTTCGATGGCACTGATCTCGTCTATTTCGCCTAGAAATGCCATCATCAGCTGGCGGCTATGTTCGTCTTGTTCTGCTATCTTGAGTACATAAAACTCATTTAGGGTCATAGTTTATTTTTTTGTGTTGCAGGGTACTTGCTGCCACACCTATGGACGGATCAACTACCATTTCAGGCATGATTTCATATAAGCCAATGCGAATAAGAGCAAGATGATGAACAGCATGGTCATATGCATAGACTAATTCGCGTCCGATGCTACTAGCTACCATACGTTCAGATCTTTCCTTAAAGTCCGGTCTGACCCATACCTGTTTTCTTTCATCCAATGTAGTAAGCGAATACTCGATCTCTTCAAATGATCTAATGGCGATCTGTTTGCGAGATTCAATATCCACGTTCCTCAATCTCAATGTATAGTCAATAAGATTATCCGCTTTAACAACTGTTTGGAAAAACTCGTAAATATGCCTAAAATGCCCACCCAATGTGGAGCCCTCATACACCTCCAAAGGATACGTTAGAACATCATCCGGGAGACTGATGAGGAGACGTTTAATGTCCTTTATTAAAACTATCGACTGGGCAATACAACTCGAATTATCCATATATTGTCTTTTTAGCCGCCAAGAGGGTGTTGAGAACAAGAGAAGTCACGGTCATAGGACCCACGCCACCCGGGACAGGTGTGATGTAAGACACTTTATCTTTAACGTCATCGAAGTCTACATCGCCTACCAGTCTGTATCCTGATGTGGTCGTAGTATCATCGATCCGATTTATACCGACATCAATGATTACGACACCTTGTTTCACCATATGGGATTTCACAAAACGAGGAATACCTATGGCAGCGACGATAATATCGGCTTGTAGGAGCTCTTCATCAATGTTCTTAGTTCGGCTATGCACCATTGTCACGGTGCAATTGCCTACCTTTCTTTTTTGGCTCAGCAGAATGGCCATTGGCATGCCGACAATATTTGACCTGCCGATGATTACACATTTTTTTCCTGCTGTTTCAATGTTGTATGCTTCTAGCATCGTCAATATGCCTTGAGGTGTAGCAGGAAGATAAGCCGGCAAGCCCAAAGTCATTCTGCCGACATTCATAGGGTGAAAGCCATCTACATCTTTCTTTGGATCGACCGCGAGGTTGATTTTTTCGGCATCAATATGTGATGGTAAAGGTAATTGGACAATAAAGCCGTCTATGTTACTGTCTTGGTTTAGATCCTGAATAATTTGAAGTAACTCTTTTTCAGATATACTATTATCCCTTTTGATCAAGGTTGACTCAAATCCCACCTCTTCACATGACTTTACTTTGTTACGGACATAGCTTTGGCTGGCGGGATTGGATCCGACCAATACGGCTGCAAGATGGGGTATTTTCCCACCATTTTTCTTTATGTCGTTCACATCTTCTGCTATTTGCCGCTTCAATCTAGCGGAAAGTTCTTTACCGTCTATTATAGTCATTCTCAATAATATCTTAGATTTCGCCCTATCGCGAAGGTAGTTAAAATAACACGGGAAGATCAATTTTAGCTTATGATCTTCCCGTGAATACCTTTTTGATTGATCTGATGCAATACGAACTTCTAGAACCTTGGCACTAGTGCAAATTCAACCCTGCGATTTAGTGTACGTCCGCTTATCGTCTGATTAGTTGCCACAGGTCTTGACTGTCCATATCCTGCATATGACATTCTCGACGGACTTACTCCTGAGTTTATCAAGAAATCGTAGCAAGCCTTTGCTCTTTTCTCGGATAGAATTTGATTTTCTACGGCATTACCTTGCGCATCCGTATGTCCACCGATAGTCAAGTTGAAATCAGGATACCTAGTCATGATTTCGGCAATTTGTCGAAGAATATTAAAGGATTCTGACTTAATAGCAACTTGACCAGATTCGAACTGAACTGATCGCATAGCGATTTCAAGAACTCTCTGGTCACTTGGTGCCACTTCAGGACAACCCTGAGTATACACTGGGCCGGGAGTATTAGGGCATCTATCTCTGCTATCATCGATACCATCACCGTCAGTATCTGGACAGCCATCGTATATAGCAGGTCCTGGCACATCTGGGCAATTATCTAAATGATCCGGAACACCATCACCATCTTTATCCTTGGTTTGATCCACAGAAGTTCCTGTACTCTCGGGACAACCTTTATTCGCCCTGTCTCCTGGCAGGTCCGGACATTGATCATCTATGTCTGGAATACCGTCACCATCTGTGTCAGGACAACCGCTGAAAATAGCCGGGCCTGGCACATTAGGACATCTGTCCAAATGATCCGGAACCCCATCGCCATCAGAATCAGGTCTGCCGTCAGGGCATCCGTAGTTAGTGATGCTTCCGGGTACAGTTGGACATCTGTCCTCGTAATCCGGAATTCCGTCCCCATCCTGATCCGGACAACCAAGTGTATTTTTGGGCCCTGGCACATTTGGGCATTTATCAATACTATCGGGGACGCCATCACCATCTGAATCTAAGTCAGGACAGCCTGCATTTGAGGCTGGACCTGGTACATTTGGACATTTATCAAGATGATCAGGCACTCCGTCACCATCAGAGTCCATGTCTCCTTCGGGACAACCTTTATTCTCAATAGTCCCGTGTACCTTCGGACATTCATCTTCGTGGTCAGAAACACCGTCACCATCAGAATCAGGACAACCCCTCAGTGCAATTAAACCAAACTCATCTGGACACTGATCTTTGTAATCAGGCACACCATCGCCATCTCTATCCGGACAGCCGTCAAGTTCCTTCGAACCGGCTTCTTGAGGACATAAATCCAGTACATCAGGTATACCATCTCCGTCCGAATCTAACTGTTCGATATCTTTCTTTTCAGGCATGTCCACCGATGACGAATCCTTTAACATAGAAGGAGGCTCAGGTTTTCCGAAGAAATAAGAAATTCCTATACCATGCTGTAAATTATGTCTGTCACTCTCCAAAGAATATCGATACTCCGATTGCCATGTGATGTGTGCTCTATTCGTAATCCTAAAATTGAAACCTAGGCCTACGGGTATTTGAATATTAGAAAGTCCATCTTTTTCATAAACATAACCTGCCCCAACAGTGAGGTAAGGGATAATAGGCTGTGATGGTTTGAAAAAATGATACTGCAACTGTAGATCAGCACTTGCAATTGTTTTATGAAACCCATCAAGTTCATTTTCATGCTGTACTATTCCTGCACGAAAGGGTACTGATGCATACAGTCCATTCGTAAGGTGCTTTAAAAATCCTACCTCCCATCCATGGTGATAGCGGTTAAAAGCTGTGATGTCTCCCCCATTCTGAGATTGATAATCTAGAAGTAAGGTACGAACTCTAATCCCCACTCCCGAGGGATGATCTTGCCCTATGACGGAACTTGACAAGATGAATATGGTAAAACCTAGTGTTAAGACTAATCTCATCTGTTCTAGTGTTAAATTTTAGTCGTATACCAACTTATAGGTAAACGAAATAACTCAATAAATATGACATTCTTTTATCCAGCCAAAGTTCTTGATACACGACCCAGACGCAAAAATAACAAAACATTGCATACAGAGATAGCTTTATGTATAAATGACTAACAGTCTAGCAGCAACGTATTATCTTATTTAATAATCTGAAAGTATCCTGTGTGTCGATTCTTTTCTACATTATCAACGTTAAAAGCCCTTCCATTCATACATATATAAACGCCCGGTGTGAGACTTTGTGCAAATGCCATTGCGCTACCTAGGTTAAAGAACCCATCAGAAGAGCTCCCGAAGGCATAAGGGATCATCGCACCCGTGAGTATGATCGTCTTGTCATCAATTCTTCTGTTACGGAGATAAATGCCGGTTTCTGTCATTGTGTCTGTCCCATGCGTGACAATAATGTGCTTGTGAGGGGTTTGTTCGCAATTATAGGATACGATAAGACGCTCTGCATCCGTCATATCATTACTGTCAATCATCATCAGCGTTTTGACATCTGTCGGGACACAGCATCGCCCTCTGACGAGCATGTCATGAAGATGCGTGTTCTTAAAATAAAGCTCACCGGTGATATAATTATAATCCTTATCAAAGGTTCCCCCTGTCACAAAGATCTGTATGGTAGGTGTGTTTGTAAACTTCATGAGTAAATAAAATAAGTCAAGAGCAAAAGTTGTGCCTTTCTTTCCATCTTGGAACGAAATAGCCTGTGTACTTTTGTGCGGCAATCATTTACAATCATGACATTGAAAAAGGTATTATCGCAAGCAGTACTTCAGCTTGAAGAATCAGCTACGCTTCGCATGACCCAATTGGCGCGTGAGCTAAAAGAAAAAGGAAATGATGTCATTAGTCTCAGTATTGGAGAGCCGGATTTTACTACACCTTCATTTATTAAAGACGCTGCTAAGAAGGCACTTGATGATGGTTTTACTTATTATACACCTGTAGCAGGATTGGCTGAGTTGCGGAAGGCAATCGTGGAAAAGCTAAAACGAGACAATGGACTTGAATATAGTATAGGCAATATATTGGTATCTAATGGCGCTAAGCAAAGTATTTACAACCTATGCCGAGCATTGATTAATCCCGGCGATGAAGTAATCGTTTTTGCGCCATACTGGGTGAGTTATGTGGAGATGATACGTCTGTGTGGAGGCGTTCCTATAGAATTAAAGGCAACTGTCGAGCGAGATTATAAAGTTTCTGCTCAACAAGTAAAACAAGCAATTACTAAAAAGACAAAGTTCGTACTATTCTCTAGTCCGTGTAACCCCACAGGATCCGTTTATAATGCCAATGAACTTACAGAGATTGCCAATGTCATTGCTCCTCATGAAGATATAATTGTCGTGTCTGACGAGATTTATGAATACATCGTGTTCGATGGAGTACATTCGAGCATAGCCCAGAATAGTGATATCTTTGCTCGTACTGTTGTCGTAAACGGCATGTCTAAAGGATTTGCAATGACAGGTTGGCGTTTAGGTTATATTGCGGGACCAAAAGATATCGTGGATGCTTGTACCAAAATCCAAGGACAAGTAACTTCAGGGGCGAGCTCTTTCGGTCAGATGGCAGCTGCAGCAGCACTACAAAGCGATCTATCAGAAGTTAAGCTCATGACCGAGACATTTAAAAAACGAAGAGATCTTGTCATCGGAGAACTTAAGAAGATAAGCGGATTAAAATTGAGTATTCCGGATGGTGCTTTTTACGTATTCCCGGACTGCAGTTATTTCTTTGGCAAATCATATGATCATCATGTGATCGAAAATGCTGATGTATTGGCGGAATTAATACTCGAAAAAGCACATGTCGCCACTGTAAGTGGTGCCGCATTTGGTGCCGAAAACTGTATTCGACTTTCTTATGCCGCATCAGATGAAGTGCTTTTAAAAGCCTGCCAAAGATTACAAGCTTTTTTTGGAGCGATTAAATAGTTGTTTTCTACCTATTTGTCCCAATTAATCCTTTTCTGGCGTTTGTTCAGCTTCAGACGGTCGTTGATCTCAATAAACTGTTGATAAGTTAGTTCGACGTGCTCTTGGTTTCGCACATGGTCATAATAACCGCTTATTTTACGCTGCCGGCTTGCTTCGAAGAGACTCACTGCGCATGCCACACTGATATTGAGACTTTGTGCAAATCCATATTGAGGGATGATGAAATTACCGTCGATATGTTTTAGGGCTTCAGTGCTTAATCCTTTATGTTCATTTCCAAACATCAATGCGACCGATCTTGTCATATCCAGGTCGTATAGACTTTGACTCTCTACATTGAGAAGCGTTCCATAAATGGTCTCATATTTCTTTCTGACGACGTCAATACA
This sequence comes from uncultured Saprospiraceae bacterium, assembly GCA_964396595.1. Taxonomy (GTDB): domain Bacteria; phylum Bacteroidota; class Bacteroidia; order Chitinophagales; family Saprospiraceae; genus CAYNFR01. Next base: position 26,626 of record CAYNFR010000024.1, read on the forward strand.
TTCTTCTAGATCGTAATGCACCTTTATTTTAAGCCAACGCAATACACCTGTGCTGGTGCTTTTACCGCTATTTTTCTCTCGCTCGATAATGCGCGGATCCGTATGTATAAGATAAACTTCAGAAATGCCGACTGCGTCCGCAGATCGTAAAACAGCCCCTACATTATGAGGGTCATGAACATTTTCTAGAATAATCGTTAGATCTGCTTGCCTCCATTGAGCTACTTGTCTAAAGCGCTCATCTCTTTCCGGGGTGATATCCAGCATTATTCAGCAAGGCTTCTGGCTACGAAGGTATCATTAATGAATTCGATCAAATACATATGACTATTGACAAAATAATCCGTTCTGTCATTGGCGTTAACAACTTCTTTTACTTTAAGACTCATTTGAGAGAACTCAAGCGTTCTGTTTTTGAGATAATAGTAGAAGTACTGTCCTTCTTCTGCCAGCCCTTTTTTGATATATTGCATAAGATCATAACCATAATAAGCATCACTATCTGGTAACGATCCATATTGATTAAAGAACTTTTCCCTTATTCGCTTTACCTGAGGATTTCGTTTATCGACGAATTTGAATTCGCAAGTTCTTAATTTCAGTTGCTTGAATATATTAAGATCCAGATCCTCTGTTCCAATCGCTGTGGGCATCGTGTATACATAAAATTCACTTTCCCCTTTCTCAGCATAAAGCTTTCTCAAACAGCTATAAACATAACTTTCATCTCTGATTACATAGTGTGGTACAATGAAAGCTTTAACACCTGCATCGAGTTCCTTTACGAATACAGTTGTATCTGTCTGCAGCAGTGAATCAATTGATACCGAAAATTCACGATAAGCTTGAACAAGTGGGAGATTTGATAGCTCTTGATTCAATCGCTGTATAGCTCTGTTCTTACTAAGATCTTGATTTCCGGGACGTCCAATAATGCATACCTGCGATCTGTCAAAGTTGGCATTGATATGCTGAACTATATTGGCGTAGTAATCGGTTATATTAGGGCGTATCTGGAGAAAGTATGGATTATCATTTGTAATCTGGGTGGAGCTTTTCCAAGGTGAAATTACCGGGATACGGTTCTTTTTTCCATAATCCGCAATTGATTGTAAGTGTTCCGTCTCGAATGGCCCTACAATAAGATCCGGCGACCAACTATCAAAATCATTTAATATTTTTCGGATAGAACCTTCAGATCTCTCCGTGCTGTATGTTCTCATTCTAATAATGACATCAGCGCTTTCTGCCGCTGCTAGTTGGAGCCCACCATAGAAGTTGGCAAATTTCATATTGTTTTCATCAAGTGTGCTACCTCTGAAAGGCATCAATAATGCAACATTGTAAACTGACTTTTTTGCTTGTGATAATGTCGTGGAGATTGATTGCCTGAAATCAGAAGAAGCTATGGGCATTGATTTTTCATCTGCGATCAAGGTCAGTAACATGGTATCAGGAGGTGCAAGTGATACTTTTGTAGGACTAGTTACTGTCGTATTAGTATTAGGTTTTATGATGCGTGCACTGGACGACGAATGACTATTCTTAGTACTACTACAAGAAACTAATAGGATCAATACCGCAATTAATCCAAATTTACTCCCACTCAATTGTCGCAGGGGGCTTTGTGCTAATGTCATATACGACTCTATTTATACCTTTAACGCTATTTATTATTTCGTTTGATATCTCCGCTAGTACTTCATACGGCAAATTACTCCATTCGGCAGTCATCCCGTCTACACTATTGACCGCTCTCAGGGCACATGTGTACTCATAGGTGCGCTCATCACCCATCACACCGACCGACTTTACCGGTAAAAGGATAGCACCGGCTTGCCACACTTTATGGTATAAATCGTGCTTTTTGAGAAGCGATATATAAATATGATCTGCTTCTTGACATAAACGTATTTTGTCCTCAGATAATTCACCAAGTACCCTAACTGCTAAGCCAGGTCCCGGGAAAGGATGTCTGCTGATGAAGCTGTCTGGTAATTCCAAAACGCGCCCCACCCTTCTTACTTCGTCTTTGAACAACATACGAAGAGGTTCGAGCAATTTTAAATTCAAATAATCAGGCAGACCACCTACATTATGATGTGATTTAATGGTAGCGGAGGGTCCTTTAACACTGACTGATTCGATGACATCGGGATATATCGTTCCTTGAGCAAACCATGCTATTCCATTAAGCTGTCGAGCTTCATCCAAGAATACATCTATGAATACCCTTCCGATTATCTTCCTTTTTTGTTCAGGATCAGATACACCGTCTAGCTCATCCAGAAACCTCCGGCTGGCATCTACACCCTTTACATTGAGGCCGTACTTCTTATACGCATCAAGAACTTCTTCGTATTCTCCTTTGCGCAATAGACCATTATTAATAAAGATAGAAGTCAGATTGCTTCCTATCGCGCGATGAATCAACATAGCTGCTACAGTCGAATCCACACCTCCTGATATGGCTAAGAGCACCTTTTCTTCTCCTACCATAGATTTTATCTCCCATACCTTTTCTTCTACAAATGAATCTGGCGTCCAATCAGCCTCACAACCCGCTATATTAAAGATAAAATTTGCCAACAATCGACTACCCTCAGTCGAATGCGTCACCTCGGGATGAAACTGGATACCGTATACAGGATACCGAGATTTGTTATACAGATAAGCAGCTACAGGTATGGAGCTTGTTGTCGCTACAATCTCACATTGATCTGAGAGGTCAACTATACTATCCGCATGAGACATCCATACTCTCGAATTTGCGGATATATTAGCAAACAGTGGATCAGGGAGCTTCACAATACTTAGCTCAGCTCGACCATATTCTCTTTTGGAAGACTTGGCTACCCGACCACCTAAAAAGTCAGCTATATACTGCGCACCATAACAAATACCCAGCACAGGAGCTATGGTCATAATGCGGGCTATATCTACATCTATACGCGTTTCATCACTGACCGAACATGGGCTACCTGATAATATTATTGCTTGGGCATCGAGTATATCCTCAATGGGATGATTGTAAGGAAAGATCTCACAAAATACGTTTAACTCCCTGACTCTACGAGCTATCAACTGTGTATACTGAGAGCCAAAATCTAATATGACTACCTTGTTTTTTTTTACTTCCATCAACTTAATTTTCGTCCTCTATTACCTTGTTGATGATTTTATTTTCAATGAGATCATTCATAATTCTATCAATAACACCATTGATAAACTCTTTGCTCTTCGCGGTACTATAATTACGGGCTAGATCAATGTATTCATTTAGTGTGACCTTAGCCGGAATTGTTTCAAAATGAATCAATTCGGCTGTAGCCATTTTGAGCAATATCATATCCACAATAGCAAGGCGCTCACTATCCCAATTTTTAAGAGTAGGTTCGATTAATTTAAGAAGTTCATCATTATTTTTACTGGCCGTTTTAAAAAGCTGATAACCGAATTCTTTTACTGTTTCGTCACTGGGATAATACTCCATATAGAACTCATCATCCGTCTCAGGCAATCGCTTGATTGTCTTTTTGACAGCACCGATGACCACACTCTTATCATCTTCCCATACACCGTAATGATCCTCCATTGTTTCATTGTAGAGAGCATTCTGTCGCAAAAACCGATATAGTTCAAGAAGAATGTTCAAGTGATCTTGATTGTCTTTTACATTCTTGAGATACTCCTTATAGCCATCAAGTTTTGAAAACTCAGAATACATTTTCTCTATGTAGTCTTTATTGACAGTCTCATCAAATTTAACAGCACTGATCTTCTTTTGAAGCGTAGTGTTGAGCTCAAGATTCTTAATCAGCGAATTGCTATACAGGTGGTCTTTAAATATCTTATCTTCATCTGTCGGTAAATGCTTGCCCTTACGTTTTTTCATATCAATATTCGCTCTCTTGGACACCTCCACCAAAAGATAAAGATTGAGCAGATATAAATTGAATGTATCTTCAATAGATTCCCAAAAACGCTTTTCTGCGGTATCGGGGGTGAGTTCTTTGTCTCTATTAACCGCATATAATATTTGCATTGCTTTAATTCTAACACTTCTTCTACTCAGCATCTTAGCTATTCCTTTTTAATTAAAATATTTATTTTTGATTGAGTCATATGATGGCAATTTCTTGTAATGCCATTTATCCAATATTACACCATTTTTAAAGAGTACAATTCCGGGATTAGACCGCACTATCGTTTTCAATAATATATCGTCTGCAGTAGCATATTCAGCGCCTAGCGCAATATCTGTTTCAAAATCTTGTAACTGTTCTGACCCCACGCCGCCGGCTATCATTATTATCCTTATGCCATCTTTTTTAGCAGTTTCCACGAATGGTTTTACTACATTGGTGTATCTTTCTTCATAGAATCCCTTCCACATAAAGTTCGTGATATCAACACTCCTTTCATTGATACGCTGAATATTACTCGCATATGTTATTTCTCCTTGAGGGGTAATAATAGTATCAAGCCTATACACAGTATCTCTCACGATTACACTTTCACGCACTCCGTCTGCATACATTTTATGCGCAATAATTAAAATAGTGACTCCTTCAGAAGACAGTAACTCCGGGCTTAAGTCATATCCGTCGAGATCATAGAAATTAAAATCGCTAATTTTCGTGGGAGGCACTTCCGGATCTGAATAGATCTGTTCAAGATCCCACTCAGCAGATGGATAATCTTTGAAGGTCTTTAAATACTCTTCGTACGGTATTCTCTTTTTGATCTTAGATGACTTTTCTGTAACGTCATAAAACAGTATTCGTGTATTTGCTGTCGACCTGTCTTCTAATTCGCGCTGAGCGCGAATGTCTCTTCCTTTTTTAAAAGGGCGAAAATCCTGCTTTGGCAAATCCCAGTGGTAATTACTAAGACAGTAATACAGTAGTCCAATTGTCAGAATACTTACAGATATGTTTCGGATCGTGCGCGTCGATATGGTGTGCATACAATCCGATTTCCATAGAAAAAAGATAGCAGGGATCAGTAAAAAAACGTCTTTGAGAAACGATACCTTCGGTTCAAGCTTGATGAAGTCCCCAAAACATCCACAATCAGTAACTTTCATATTAGATTGCTTGTACTCTCCCCATGCTGAGAAATTAAAGAAATTTGCCTCAGAAGGTACATAACCAGTCAGATAAGTAAATCCGGTCAGAATTGTAAAGAAAGCCACGAGCAATAAAAAAGACCAAGCACTTAACTTGGGCTTATGCCCCAAAATCAACATAAATCCCAGTACTATTTCAAATATGATCATTGCTACAGCAAATGCCACGCTATAGCTACTCAGTACCGGAAACAAAGGAGAAAGAAAACTAAACCAAGTAGTCTGAAATACAGCTTCAAATTGGTCAAAGTACTGTTCCATTTTGTAGGCTGTTCCGAGAGGATCGATCGCCTTAACATAACCTGAGAAAATAAACAATGCACCACAGAAATGCTGTACATAGGACATCAATATCCTCTTTGTCGCTTTGAAGCCAATGTGGGTAATGCCAGTCAAGATTAGTGCTGCTAAACCGACATAAATAAGTAAAGTGCTCAGTGTCATGTTATTGCTCCTTTAATTTTATTAACCCAAAAACGCTGTAGTTAATCATATCTTGATAATTAGCTGCGAGACCTTCCGAAATAATTGTTTTGCCACCATTTTGCTCAATGCTCTTAGTTCGATAAACTTTCATCAATATAATGTCGATGATGCTGGACAAGCGCATCAATCGCCATGCCTCTCCATAATCATGATTCTTCGCCTGCAGTAGTTCGCGTGCAGTGTTTATTTCTGAAACATATAGTGATTTAAGATCATCAGACGACTCGAACAGTTCACCTTCCCAATTATTCTTAAGCTGAACAATGGCCATGATTGCATAATTGATAATGCCAATGAATTCTAAGTCTATAGAATCTGAAACTCTCTGTGTGCCTTTTTCATCTATTGAGCGTAGCCGTTTTATCTTAATCAGAATCTGATCCGTAAGTGAAGAAGGGCGCATAACACGCCATGAAGAACCATAGTCTGCATTCTTCTTCATGAAGATTTCGAGACATTCTTCCATAATAGTGTCAAATTGCTCAATGGTGCTCATTCGTCCCAATATCGGCTTGTAATAGAGCGACAAATATAGACATTTATATATCTAAGAAAGCTAATATTTAGTTCTTCTTAAATAATTCTATGGACAAATCGCATTTAGCAAGTTCAAAGACTTGTTTCTGTCGTGAACTATCCTTTTATTTGCAGCCTCTTTTATAATGGTGGTTGTAGCTCAGCTGGTTAGAGCACTGGATTGTGGTTCCAGGGGTCGTGGGTTCAAGTCCCATCATCCACCCATCACGCGCGTTTTCGAACACCCAGAAATAACACATATAAAAACTTCTGATTTAGAGGGGATTATACTTAAAATCGGGTTTATACTGGGTGTTCGAACTTCGCTTTTCATATAAATGCGGATTTATTGTCTAGACCATTTTATCATTTCTTTTGGTTCTTATCTGCAAAAACACTCGACGAGATTGACTCTCCTTTCTTATTCGGTCTAAAAATACATATTGATGAAATAGCAGTCAAAGATATCGATGCATATTTCAAGGGTATTAGTGATTACTTAAGCCGACTTAATGCCGATTCTCCTATTGTTAAGATTGGGCAAGACGAGCATCATATATCCATACCGAATGATAAGGTTAAGCTATTTGGCTACTTTATTCCGGATATACATACCCTTCAATGCGCCAAAGAAAATTGGCAATATTTAAAATCTCTCGATCAGTTTAATGTTGTATTAGATTTTTATAACTTCGGCTTAATCCTTTACAATCCTATGGTGAAAGATCGCCTAACAATGAAAATCAACTTAAGTCCTCGGAGATGGAAGCTGGGATTATTCAGAGGTGTTTCTCTTAATTATCTATGATATTGTTACTGTCTTAAGAATGCTACCTTGATGCATATCACTTTTAGGTGGAGTGAGATTGAAAATGTTGGGCAAGACAGTTGATTGCGCCAATTTAAATTTCGGTATCCAGACTTCTTTTAGATTTTCGGGAGATATCATGAAATGCGCTGACTCTGACGACCACTTGTATTGATCATAGAGTGATTTACCTTGATAAAGTGCAAGACAAATGACACTATCACTTCTGACTAAATAATAATTTCCGAGTTGTAAATTGAGCTGGGAGATCGGTTCAACAAGTTTCTGACATATCAAAATATCGCCGGTGGAAATCTTTAACATGCGATAATTCTCGTTTACTTGTACAGCGATGAGCTGCGTATTATGGTTTACAAGATTGCTCGGAAGAACAATCTCTTCAGGAAACTTACTGACTGATACGTCGATGTTATTCTTTAAAAAACTCTGGTAATGGGTAATGCTGAGGTAGGAAAGTCGTGTGGTTGTTGGCAAGTCATGAGTATTGGAAGTAATATGTCCTGAACCTTTGAATAGATAATTAGGATTGAGTTCAAATCGATTGATCGCGACATAAAGCATGTCGATTGTCACCTCTCGGCGACCTTTCAATACCTCGTTCATAGCTTGTGGGAAAGCCCCTATTTCTAAAGCATATTGACGTGCTGATTTTACTATTCCTTTAGTCTTTAGATATTTAAAGGTTTCATTAAAACGTCTTGTAACTTCGTGCATAGGTATACGACTTATGGACGCAAACATATACAATATTTGTTTAATATATATCTTTTATAATATATAAAATACTCAAACTGTATTAATTCTGTTCTGGGCTTCTTGTGATCACGTGAGCTTCCTCGCCGAAATATTGTGCGAATCGCGCAAAATCATTCGAAAGATTTTCGTCATTGGTAGCCTTGTGATAGGTCTCTGCCAATCCTCTAAGCGTATTATACATCAATCGATTCATTTCCCCGACTTCTAAGTCTTTAGTCCACAAATCAATCTTGAGGGTCTCCAATGTATCTTTCTCGAAAATAGATAACAAAAATGCCTTAGCCGGTTGCTTTGATTGATTCTGACCATCAGTGCTGTGCCAGTCAATATGTTCTGGTCTGTTATCATTGTCGAGTTTTATTCCCAGAGAGATAGTTGCTGATTTCATGTAGTAATTAATTGAATGAAGGCGCGAAGATATTTATTATAGGGGCTTAACTTCCATACCAGCTTGTTTTAATAGTCTTAAGACGCCATGGTTTCCTGATAGGTGTGCTGCACCAAAACAGTAAAAACCTTCATGGTGACGAGAGTGTTCAATGATCCGTGTGCAGATCAGGCTGTTCCGATGATTAATCATCAATTTTCTATTGACACCCAAGCTCTTTCTTGCGTGTGCATATAATTCTCGGATTTGTTCTTGCGCATACATGTCGATCATCTTGTTAATTTGAGATTTCGATCTAGAAATATTTCTAACAAGCCTCACGAGATCTCGATATTCATGCTCAAGGGGCATAAAATCTAGGTAGGACAATTGCTCTGCGGGTGTCTCTAGTCCATATCGGGGAATACCATGTGATCGGGCATGATTCCAGAGGGCTTCGTCAACCGATGGACGATGTACATCGTCGTCTTCCATCATTTTTTTTTGAACCAAAGCGCTGATCATCATTGGACGTAATGCGCGTACTTGATGTAGTGAGATTCCGATGTATTTCTCTAAATATTTGGCCAAATCTCTTTCTTGGCTGTCGGTGACATATTGTTTAAATACGTGGTAGTCAAGCTGAGGAGGGCTATATTCTGATATGGTGTCAAGATCTGATTCAGCATAGAATACAGATCTGGATGACAAAAGATCTTGAGCTCTCTTTATAATGTCAGAGAATCTCGGATGATGCACATGTATCGTCCCGAAAATGACCCCGCTTGTCTGAGGTGACTCTTTAGAACTACATCGCCAGAATAATGTATTAGTCAAAGAAGCGGTGTTCAGCTGAAGGCAATTATGATATGATCGTAACTACGGATTGGCCAACATTTATTGATAATCGAATGGAAGAACCTTAGACTTCTTGACCTTGGAAAGGGTCATCAATGTTTTAAGACGCTCCACTTCTTCTATCTGTGATAATTTTTTGAACAATAGCTGCTCATAAGCCGTCATATCTTGACAAATGACACGCACTAATGCATCTCCGTCACCTGTTATGATGTAACATTCTGTTACCTCATCTATATGCTGGATTTTACTAATAAAATTTTCGAGTGCATTTTCCTTCTGCCATGCCAATGACACCAATACGAACGTACTGACCGTAAGACCCAGTTTTCTACCGTCTACCTTAGCATGATAGCTCTGAATGACACCACTTTGTTCTAATTTTTTGACTCTCTCCAATGTAGGAGCCGGAGATAATCCGATTTTCTTGCTGAGATCCAGATTTGTTATTTTGCTATTCTCTTGAAGTAACTTCAAAATTTTGAGATCTATATTATCAAGTTTAACTTCTTGCGGGTTCATTCTCTTTGTATTTTAACTTAGTGAGCAATTTAGTTTTTTAGCCAACGAACTGTTTATGCCTTAAAATATAATTTGTCAAAAGTATGTAATTATCAAATATAATTAGAATAATTCAGGTAAAATTTTGTTATCGTGCTAAGACAAAATTTTCCGACTAATTATGCGTCTAGTATTTTATTTCGGTTTAAGAGGTTTTTAGGATCGAGACAACGCTTTATGCTTGTCATCACAGCGATTTCATTGGCTGTTCTCGAGATAGGTAGATATGCCTTCTTATGAAGTCCAATACCATGTTCTGCTGATACGGATCCACCTATTGCTTGGAGAGGAGCATAGACGATATCATTGATGCGTTGCTTCAGTGATGGCGCATCCGTGGACTTTCCTGCTATGATATGTATATTACCGTCCCCTACATGCCCAAAATTATATACGGCCTCCACACCTTCGAGCTGTCTTAATTCCTCACTTATCTTGTCAATAAGCTCCCCAATAAGCGGTATTGGTAGAGAGATATCAAAATGTTGACTAAATGCATGCTGTGTTACAAACACGCCTACATCTTCTCGTATAGTCCAGAACCAATGAAGGTCAGCCTGTGTACAAGCCAATGCCGCATCTTCAATAAACCCTTCTTCCAAAGCCTCTGAGAGTAAATTTGTCATGCGCTCTTCATCATAAGCCTGAATACTTCCTAAGCAATCAATCAACACATAATATGTGTAATCACCAGACAAAGGAGCTTTCATCATCGAAGGTGGACTTGTCATGGCCTGGTAGCAATCTCGCCACATCAGTTCAAAACCGGTTAATGTCCCTGCCAAGCCTGCGTCCATAAACTTCAATAAGCTCATGACATCTTCATAACGCTTTATGCCTACGAACGCACTAACCCTGCTCTTAGGTGTCTCAGATAGCTTTAAGACAGCTTTTGTAATTATCCCTAGTGTACCTTCAGAGCCGATGAATAGATGTTTTAGGTCATAGCCCGAATTGTCTTTTATAATCTTCTTTAGAGAAGATAGTATAGTACCATCGGCTAAGACAACTTCAAGACCGAGTATTAGATTTCGGGTCATCCCATATCTTATTACTCGTAGCCCACCGGCATTGGTGGCGATTATTCCGCCTATTTGAGCTGATCCTTTAGCACCAAAATTTAGGGGAAACAGTAATCCTTTCGGTTCTGTTGCCAGATGAATTTGTTCCAAAATCACACCGCTCTCCACGGTCATCGTCCTGCTCTGGGGATCAATCTCAATGATCTTGTTCATCCGATCCAGGGCGATAACAACTTCATCAGGTCTAGTCTCGGTTGCTCCTGTGAGATTAGTCAACCCTCCATGAATGACAATCGGTTGATCATGATCATGGCATATCTTCAGGATAGCAGATAGCTGCTCTGCGCTTTTAGGAAGCAACACAGCGAGGGCTTTCAATGGTACGTCCATAGTCCATATGTGCTCGTATCTTTCCCCTACATCCTCCCCTGTTATTATTTGATCAACTGAAAGTACTTTACTGAATTCCTCTACAATCATTAGTCTATGCCTTTCATTTAGAATAGTCATGTTTTCCACGCTCCCATCCGGCTGCATGCAAATATAAAGCGGCATCCGAAGCAGCCGGTTCTTCTAATTGGGTACCCATGCTATCGTTCCATCTATTGAGATATCCGAACAATGCGATCACGCCCATAATCTCCACTATTTCTCCATCTGTCCAAAACTGTCGCATCCGTTCACTGATTTCGTCATCGACCTGATTTGGAAGTGAAGCTGCTGCAACTGCCAGATCAAAGGCGGCTTTCTCAGCTTCCGTAAATGCAGGGTAGCTTCGATAATCCCATACATGTAGCAGTCTATCTTCTTCGCTACCGTATCTTGCTGCTGCCCTGATGGTGTGTGCTTCACAATATCTGCATCCCGCAGTATTGCTAGCTATGTAGGCGATCAGTCGTTTCAACGAACTAGTCACTCGCCCCTGATTTTCCATCACTGCCATATTCAGTTCTAAGAATGCCTTGGCTATACGTGGTCTGTGAAACATCGTAAATAAACTATTGGGCACAAAGCCCAATGTCTCTTCATAAAATGCAGCCATTTCTGCTACTTCTTCACCTGAATTTCGATCTATTGGCGCTACTAAGGGGCGTTGCATATTGTGTTCTTTTACGATTTATCTGTAAACGGGCTAAAGGTACACCTCATCCATTAATTCTGTTTTGACATCCATAAACTTATTCTTTCGAGAATAGTTAACCATACCGTACCAAGCCAATGAAATCACAATAGATGAAAACATACGTACTCAAAAAAGAACAGCAGCTACCGATATCATTAGATGAGGCATGGGCATTCTTTTCTAGACCCGGCAATCTTCAAAAAATTACACCAGAGGCTTTATCTTTTAACGTTCTTACACCCAGTGAAGAGCTTGAGAGCATGTATTCCGGCCAAATTATCAACTACATCGTCAAGCCGCTTCTTGGTATTCCGATCAAATGGACTACAGAAATTACTCACGTCTTTGCGCCACATTATTTTGTTGATGAACAGCGATTTGGGCCATATGCGTTCTGGCATCACAAGCATTTTTTTGTTGAAAACGAGCGAGGGGTCTTGATGACGGATCTTATTCATTATTTGCCCCCATTGGGATTAATTGGCAGAATGGTACATCCATTCATAGTACGCCCTAAGCTAGAAGAGATATTTAACTATCGCGTGACTGCTGTCGAACAATTATTTGGCAAAGCCTAAGAAAATGATTGACAAATCTTAGCAAACCCCTCTACATCCAGACTAGCCCCACCTACCAGCCCGCCATCAATATCCGGCTTAGCGAAGAGTTCTGCGGCATTGGAGGATTTAACAGAACCTCCATATAGGATGGGAACGCGATCAGCAAATGAAGTAGAGAACCGACTAGCCAGCCATATACGGATAGCTTCATGCATTTGTTGCGCTTGCTCCGGTGTAGCCGTCTCGCCTGTGCCTATAGCCCATATGGGCTCATATGCAATGACCAAAGTGCTTAATTCAGAATCTGAAAATTCAGCAAATGATGCTTTCAACTGCCCTAATACATACTCGATATGTTCATCTCGTTTTCGTACTTCAAGGGGCTCTCCACAACAGAAAATGGGTATCAATCCGTTTTCTAAGGCTTGTCGGAGCTTGATGGCCAGAAGCTCATTGGTCTCGTTAAAATATTCCCGTCGCTCACTATGACCGATGATCACATGAGAGACGCCGATATCTTTTAGCATAGCACCGGATATTTCACCGGTAAATGCACCTGAATCTTTATCTGATAGATTTTGTGCACCAAGATGAATGTGTTCAGCCGCTGCAATTTTTAGAGTTGATAAATGCGTAAATGGTACACATAATACAACCTCCACATCCTCACGTGTAGTAAATTCTCCAAATCTAGATACCCATTCTGCAGAAGCGGAAGCTAGAGTGTTCATTTTCCAGTTGCCTGCGGCAATTTTTTTTCTCATTATAGTTACTTAAGCTATTAATAAAGTTTGTGCGGAGAACGTCATTTAAAATTTGGGACCTCCCATGCGTTGCATTTGCTCCATCATGCGTTGCATATTATCACCTTGGCTCATCATATGCATCATTTTGCGCATCTGATCGAACTGCTTGATAAACATATTTATCTCGTGAAGTGATCTTCCTGAACCTGCAGCAATTCTCTTCTTGCGACTCATGTTGAGCACATCTGGATTGGCTCTTTCTTTGGGTGTCATGGATTGAATGATCGATTCTACTTTTTTGAATGCATTATTATCGATATCCACATCTTTAGTGATTTTGTTCAAGCCGGGTATCATGTTCATTACCCCTTTTAAATCACCCATTTTTTTGATCTGCTCTACTTGCTTCAAGAAATCATTAAAATCAAACTTGTTCTTTTTGATCTTTTTTTCTAATCGCTTAGCTTCCTCTTCATCAAATTGATCTTGGGCGCGCTCGACAAACGATATGATATCACCCATACCTAGGATACGTTGCGCCATTCTATCTGGATAGAACATATCCAAGGCATCCATTTTTTCGCCCGTACTGATGAATTTTATTGGTTTGCCGACTGTGTATTTTACTGATAAAGCCGCCCCACCGCGTGTATCACCATCAAGCTTGGTTAATACCACACCATCAAAATCGATTCGATCATTGAAGGCTTTAGCCGTATTAACAGCGTCTTGACCTGTCATAGAGTCGACGACAAACAATGTTTCATTCGGAATGATATTCGACTTTATGGAGGCAATCTCGTCCATCATGGCCTCATCAATGGCTAGACGTCCTGCTGTATCCACAATGACTATATCTATCTTATTTTCTTGTGCATACAATATGGCGTTTTGTGCGATCGCCACTGGATTTTTGTTTTCAATTTCCTTGTAAACCTGTACGCCTACCTGTTCTGACAATACTGTCAGCTGTTCAATCGCGGCAGGTCTGTAGACATCCGCAGCGACGAGTAATACGTTTTTTTTCTTTTTCTCCTTGAGCCACATGGCGAGCTTACCGCTGAATGTAGTTTTACCCGAACCTTGTAGTCCGGCTATCAAAATGACTGTCGGTTTACCATTGAGGTCTATTCCTGCAACCTCTCCACCCATAAGAGCGGTCATTTCGTCCAATACGATCTTGACCATTAACTCACCGGGCTTCACAGATTTAAGGATATTGCGCGTACCTAGCGCTTCATCCTTGATCTTGTCTGTAAATTCTTTGGCAATTTTATAGTTAACATCCGCCGCGACCAGTGCTCTGCGGATCTCCTTTACAGACGTGGCAATATTGAGTTCAGTTAACTTGCCATCTCCTTTAAGCGATTTGAAGGCTCCTTCTAACTTATCACTAAGACTTTCAAACATGATTATGCGCTCTTTATATCCGCCGCAAATATAGATACATTGTACGATTGAGTAGATCATAGATCAAAATCCCGATGTATTCGACAATAAAATTCAACGCTTGTTGCTCTTCATATTTCAAGAGTTGAATATTTTTAACCGCATATCAGCGGGACTGTCTCGATACAAGTTAACTTGCATCTGAATGTAAGACATAATCTCAGCGGACTTTTTACCCGATAAATAATGTACGAATGGCAAATTTTAATATCGACGCAGTAAAAACGCACACCTATGATGCCATAGTCATCGGATCAGGAATCAGTGGCGGCTGGGCGGCTAAAGAACTTTGTGAAGGTGGATTAAAAACCCTTGTTCTCGAACGTGGGAGATTAGTCGAGCATGTCAAGGACTATCCTACAATGAACGATGATCCATGGGATAGTGAGCTTCGCGGTTCACTCACACCCGAACAAAAGAAAAAGCACTATAAAGGCATACGTTCCGGTTTTATCGGATCTGATACAGAGCATTTCTGGGCTGACGATACCGAGAGTCCGTATACAGAGGTAAAACCGTTTTTATGGATGCGTGCCTATCAGATGGGAGGTAGATCCATCCTGTGGGGAAAGCAATGTTATCGATGGAGTGAGTTGGACTTCGAGGCTAATGCCAAAGATGGTCATGGTATAGACTGGCCTATCAGATATAGCGATATTGAGCCATGGTACACACATGTCGAAAAATTCGCCGGTATCAGCGGAGAGGCATTGGGTCTACCGCAACTACCGGATAGTCATTTCTTGCCTCCGATGGAACTCAACTGCGTCGAGAAAGAGGTAAAAGGCCGATTAGAGAAAAATTTTCCCGGTAGACATCTGATCATTGGACGAGTAGCGCACTTAACCGCAGCTCTTAATGGACGTGGGGTCTGTCAATATCGCAACAGATGTAGTCGTGGCTGTCCCTATGGCGCTTATTTTAGTAGCAATGCTGTAACCTTGCCAGCGGCCAATGCAACTGGAAATCTGACAATGAGACCATTCTCTATTGTGCACTCTATCATCTATGATAACACGAAGGGTAAGGCAACAGGTGTGCGTATCATTGATGCGGAGACAAATGAAATGATCGATTACCACGCTAGAATTATATTCTGTAATGCATCTGCACTTGGTACAACGCAGATACTTCTGAACTCCACATCGGACAGATTCCCCAATGGGTTCGGTAACGACAGCGGGGAGCTGGGGCATAACTTGATGGATCATACGTATCGAGTAGGTGCAGTCGGTACCTTTGAGGGATTTGAAAATCAACACTACAAGGGTCGCAGACCCAATGGTATTTATATACCCCGATATTGGAACCTTGATGAAAAAACAAAGTCCGACAAGTTTGTCCGCGGTTTCGGATATCAAGGAGGAGCTTATCGTCCCGGCTGGGGTGCTGGGGCGAATATTGAGGCGTTTGGTGCTGACTTTAAGGATAATCTCATTAGTGATGCTGGATCTTGGGAGTTTTTTATCACCGGATTCGCCGAGTGTCTACCTTATCACGATAACAAGGTGACATTGGATAAAGAAAATCTGGATAAATGGGGTCAACCTACATTGGCTATTGATTGTGAATTTAAAGAAAATGAAAAAGCTATAAACAATCAAATAGAAATAGACGCAGTAGAAATGCTCGAGAAATGTGGGCTTAAAAACATTCAAGGATTTAACAATCACCACGAGCCGGGATATGGTATTCATGAAATGGGTACTGCCCGTATGGGTCGTGATCCCAAGACATCCGTTTTGAATAAATGGAGTCAAGTCCATGCAGCGAAAAATGTCTTCGTGACAGATGGCGCTTGCATGACTTCCAATTCTTGTGTTAACCCCTCTCTTACTTACATGGCGTTGACAGCACGCGCGGCAAATTATGCAGTCAGTGAACTGAAAAAAATGAACTTATAAATATCTTACCAATGAATCGACGAGAAGCAATCAAAAATACGGCCGGACTGGTGGGTACAGTGAGCTTATCTGCAAGTTTTATCGGACTATTACAATCATGCAAAGAGACACCCCGCCTTGATTGGTCTCCGATAGCTGTCAGTTCGGATCATGCCAGGATGGTAAACAGACTAGTAGATATGATCCTACCTCGTACAAGTACGCCCGGGGGAATAGATATGAAGGTAGATATGTTTATTGATCTCGTGCTGGGCAAAATGATGGATCAAGAAGGGCGTGATAATTTCGTCGCGAATCTGACTGAATTCAATAATAAATGCACAGAAACATCAGGCAAAGGCATTAATGACCTTGCCGAAGAGGACTTGAAAAAATTCCTCTTAAACGAGGAAAAAGCAAGTCCCAAGTTCAATCGAGCTGTGTGGGGTACAGCAGTCGGTACACAAAAACCGGTAGGCTTTTACAGGGGCTTAAAGTCTATGATCCTATGGGGATACTTCACTTCAGAGAAGATCGGAAGAGATGTATTGTATTACGATCCCATACCGCAAACGTTTCAGGGCTGTATATCATTTAGTGAGATAGGAAAGAATTATTCGCTATAGCGTGAATTAAGTTCTTTCAATCCCCGCCTCTGGTACACCCTTTCCAAGGGGGACAACTGTGGTAAAACTCTTTTCTGAAAACAAGGAGTCAGGTTATTCAGAGTTAACTACCTACATTATGATATTCACCGTTTTTCTGCCTTGAAAAAGATGAGTAATTGCTTCAACTACCAATACAGCGCTCCAGACATGATACTAGGTATTTACCCCAAAAAAAACAAGTAGCCGCAAAATGTCGTCAGCTTTACATTTATATTTGACCCTTGTTAAACCGTACCTCATTATATGACCAATTCGAACAATCCATCCGTTTTTATATTACGAGCCTTATTTATGCTTGTATTTTTTACATTTACTGAGGCAAATAATGCAGCTACACCAACTGTTTTTGACGAAGCCGTATCACTGAATATAGATAAGATAGATCAAAAATTTCTTGTACTTGATCATAATGTAGTTTCAAGAGCAGCTACATACTCTGAATCCATTGATACTTCTGAAGTGATTTTCAGCCTTACTTGTCCGCCTGATACGACTATATCGTGTACTGTGCTCATAACACCTTCTTTTACGGGCTTACCTATAGTGGAGGGTTATGGATTTGTGAGTTTTGTGGATAGTATCATTCAAAGATGTCCGGATGATATTATACTGGAACGCAGCTGGATAGCCGGTATGGACTCTTTACTTACCATAGCAGATACTTGTACCCAGCGCATTACCGTCATCGTGGATAAGCTCGAAGACTTTAAACTCATTGACACCTTAATGTTTGATGGTATCTGTCTGACGTCTTTAAATGATCCTATTCTTGAAGGTCTTAATCTACCATGTAATCTGGGGATCGACAGCATAAGATTCGAACTCTTGGAAAATACATGCTCACGCAAAGTATGGGAAGGAGCATGGACATTCGGAGATCAATGTAGAGATACCTCCGTCCAGTTTAAATCCATTATCATCAGCAATAATCCACCTGTGGTAGATTTTAGAAATATTGTAATTACGCCCGATAGCACTGAACAATCCACAGGCGGAATCATGCTGGAGCCCGGTTGCAAGGATGGACCACTCACCTACTTATGGTCGAACGGCGATACGGACACGGCTATCGTAAACGTATCTTCCGGCAATTACTCAGTTATCGTGACAAATGATTTTCAGTGCTCAGACACCTTTAATTTTGCTGTGGCGGGAAGGATGCAGGATACGGTTATCTTTACCTTAACATGTCCTCCTGACACCACACTTAATTGTGGTCACTCTGTCATTGATTTGCCATGGGGCACAGCAACATTCTCGGGATATGATAGCTTAAGTTTTGTAGAGAGGTTGATCTCTACTTGTCCTGATGATCAAGTATTCACAAGAACTTATTATGCCTATACCAATGATATGCTAGCAGACTCTTGTAGTCAGTCGATTACTATTGTTAAGCCTGATATCGCATCAATAAGTAATGTATCCGCAGATACGATTGTATTGCGCGAGTTGTGTGTAGAAGAATTAGCCGGTTTGAGATTAGATCTTCCGTCATTGGTTTGTGATTTTGTGGTTGTAAGTGATAGCATCGTATTAGATAGCATAGCTACTTGCCAATTCCTGTCGGCTACCAGAACGATAGCTGTAAGGAGCGAATGTCTCGATACCATGATCACTATTCAGCAGCCTATCATCATTGAAAATTTAAAATTTGTTACGCTCGATAGTAGTGAGGTCAATAATGTGGCGGGGTCCTCTCTGGGT
Source organism: uncultured Saprospiraceae bacterium (assembly GCA_964396595.1). Lineage (GTDB taxonomy): Bacteria > Bacteroidota > Bacteroidia > Chitinophagales > Saprospiraceae > CAYNFR01. Next base: position 45,285 of record CAYNFR010000024.1, read on the forward strand.
AGTATTGAAGTCTTCATCAGTACATGTTCTGATACTGACAGTCTAAGCCTTTCCTGGTCTACCGGAGCCAATGGCACACGTATCGATAGCCTGGCGGCAGGCAGCTATGATTTAAGCATTACCAATTCATTGGGCTGTATAGCTAGCTTCTCGTTTACAGTTAATCAGCTTGATAGTGTATCCTTTATATTAACATGTCCTCCTGACACCACACTTAATTGTGGTCACTCTGTCATTGATTTGCCATGGGGCACAGCAACATTCTCGGGATATGATAGCTTAAGTTTTGTAGAGAGGTTGATCTCTACTTGTCCTGATGATCAAGTATTCACAAGAACTTATTATGCCTATACCAATGATATGCTAGCAGACTCTTGTAGTCAGTCGATTACTATTGTTAAGCCTGATATCGCATCAATAAGTAATGTATCCGCAGATACGATTGTATTGCGCGAGTTGTGTGTAGAAGAATTAGCCGGTTTGAGATTAGATCTTCCGTCATTGGTTTGTGATTTTGTGGTTGTAAGTGATAGCATCGTATTAGATAGCATAGCTACTTGCCAATTCCTGTCGGCTACCAGAACGATAGCTGTAAGGAGCGAATGTCTCGATACCATGATCACTATTCAGCAGCCTATCATCATTGAAAATTTAAAATTTGTTACGCTCGATAGTAGTGAGGTCAATAATGTGGCGGGGTCCTCTCTGGGTAGTATTGAAGTCTTCATCAGTACATGTTCTGATACTGACAGTCTAAGCCTTTCCTGGTCTACCGGAGCCAATGGCACACGTATCGATAGCCTGGCGGCAGGCAGCTATGATTTAAGCATTACCAATTCATTGGGCTGTATAGCTAGCTTCTCGTTTACAGTTAACTTAATTGATACAGTGGAGAGAACCTTGATCTGCCCTCCTGACATTACCCTTGCTTGTGGGAGTGAGCTGAATATCGAGATTACCGGAGAGCCTGTTATCATCGGATATGATGCTTTTGCATTTAGGGATTCTGTAATGACACAATGTCCCGAAGACATGATAGTCCAGAGAACATGGGTTGCCCTGCTCAATGGAGCAGTCGCAGAAAGTTGTGTTCAACAGTTTACTGTGGAGGCTTCTGATCTTAATTCGGTGGACTTAAGGCCTGTTGTGACTTACGCTAACATATGTCTGGATGAAATAGATAATTTGCCAATTGATCAAGTAGAGCTTAGTTGTGATATAACATTGCTATCGATCGAGACAGTCGACACCTCGACGGCATGCGACAACAGACAATTAACAAGACTCTATCAGTTTTACAGTATGTGTAGAGATACGATTTTTACTATGTCCCAAGAGATCAGAATCAATAATATACGGGTAAGTAGATTCAGAAGTGCTAACATTGACACAGATGATGGAATGAATAGCGGTAGGATCAGTCTTTCTGTAAGTTCTTGTTCAGACTCGTTGCGTTTTAGCTGGTCAAGCGGCAGTATGGATTCTATTGCCTCTGGTTTGAGAGCCGGGAATTATACTGTGACTGTGAGCAATGAAGCCGGATGTTCTGACACCTATGATTTCACTGTGCCTCTTGATCCCAATGCTGTTCTAGACACCATGTTAGAGTTGATTGTCGTAGATAGAGAAGGCATTGCCTTGTCAATCGATTCAGTCATCATAATTATGGAAAATGGTGAGCAAGTTCAGATGCCATTTATGCAGCAGGATAGCCAAGTCATGGTAATGGGCACTATCCCATTGTCAGATGTTAAAGAAGTCTGTATCATCAGAAATGATGAAGCCATCAGGGGAATAACTGTGTCGGATCTCATAAAAGGGCAGTTGTCGATCATAGGGTTAGCGCGCTCTTGTCCTGAAGATCTCGTAGCCGGAGACATCAATTTATCAGGTACACTTACAGGAGCTGATTTAGTTCTTATGCGAAATTTATTATTGGGTCGTATTACGAGCTTCCCATCGGGTGTGAGTTGGGTATTCGTCAATGAAGACTTATTCCCTGTTCGACCTGTGGTCTCCAATCCGATCTGCGTGCCGCTGACTGCTGAGAACAAGCTGTCCGGTGTTGTACATATTAAAGGGATTAAATTAGGTGACTTCATGTGTACGGAGTAGCAATGGTTTAATCATGAATCCGTACCACGCTCGTCCTACAAGCAAACCTAGCAATATGCCGCCGATAATATCCAATGGGAAATGTACCCCTACATATATTTGCCCCAGGCAAATAAGCAGTACCCAGATAGAAAGTATAGACCATTTAAAGTTCCTTCGTCGACTCGACCATAATAATCCTATAACAAGTGCGAGGGCGGTATGATTGACAGCATGAGACGACGGAAAACTGAATGATTGTTTGCATGTGGTGTGCATATTGGTGATATGCGCTATTTGTAGATCATTGCATGGGCGCTCTCTTGCTATGGTGGTTTTAACAATTCTACTGCTCAATGTATCGGCGGTCACCACCAGTAAGATCATGCTTATTATTAACGTCAATGCCTTATACAACGGTCTATACTGCTTGATCAGGTAGAATATGACAAAGATGTAAAAAGGGTACCATATCCATTTAAGGCGCGCCAATATCAATAGATACGCCCACCATGTATCCGCCGGCCACGAATTAATCCTGATAAAAAGATCATAATCCCATTGTAATATATTCACAAGCTTTGTGATTTGAACCTATGGTTATAATTTTTCCACACCTATGGGGTGGCGCTCAAATTGCTTCCATTTTTGTGCATATTGTCTTATTTACTTTACACGCTTCAAACATAGTTCTTTCTTACCTTCGCGTAATATTGCAAAGCCCTTAAATTATGAGTTTAATTAAGTCGATATCGGGCATGCGTGGTACGATAGGAAGCATACCGGGTCAAAATCTGACTCCTGTGGATATTGTCGAAATGACATCAGCGTACGGCATGATGTTACTTACTGATAATGATCATGTGACTGTGGTGGTCGGACGGGACGGCAGGCTATCTGGCAAGATGGTGCAAGAGTTAGTCATTAATACGCTGATCATGCTGGGTATAAATGTCATAGATCTCGGCCTTTCCACTACGCCTACCGTCGAAATGGAAGTGCTTCATCAATCCGCCCATGGAGGCATCATTATAACCGCCAGCCACAATCCGGGCAACTGGAATGCCCTCAAGTTCTTAAATCACCTGGGAGAATTTATATCTGCAGAACAAGGTCAGACCCTACTCAAAATAGCAGACAAGAAGTCCTTTACATATGCGACTGTAGAAAATCTAGGGAGAAGGGTTAATGATTCAGGCAGTCTTGACAGACATGTAGAGGCAATTCTGTCGGCACCCCATGTCAATGCGTCAAAAATTAAAAGTCGTAAGTTTAAGGTCGTTGTTGATGCTATCAATTCGACTGGTGGTATGGCGATGAAGAGATTACTCAACGCCCTTAATTGCGAAACAAAGATCATTAATGCCCAGTCTCTTGGGAAATTTGCCCATAATCCTGAACCACTCGACGAAAATCTATCCCAACTTAAAAAGGCTGTTCTCAAGCACAAAGCCGATCTGGGTATAGCCGTAGATCCAGATGTGGATCGACTCGCATTTGTAGATGAGCAAGGAGTATATTGTGGAGAGGAATACACGCTAGTGATGGTGGCTGACTGGATCTTACAGCTGACCCCTGGCAATACTGTTTCTAATCTTTCCTCCACTAGAGTCTTACAAGAAATCACTGAGGCATATGGACAACAGTTTAGGGCATCTGCTGTAGGAGAAGTCAATGTAGTGGTCGCTATGAAATCGACGAATGCAGTCATCGGTGGTGAGGGTAACGGTGGTGTGATTTATCCGGGGCTACATTATGGAAGAGATGCTATGATCGGAGTAGCCTTGGTATTGAGTGCGCTCGCACATCACAATATCAGCCTGTCACAGCTCCGCGCTAAATATCCTAACTACACCACTATTAAGCAAAAAATCGATCTAGACGATGGCTTCAGATTTGATACTTTAAAAGAAAAACTAATCAAGTCTATTGCTCCTGAGAGATTAAATACAATTGATGGGGTAAAGATTAGTTTTGCAGATGGTTGGGTTCATTTGAGGCCATCAAATACTGAACCCATCATCAGGCTATATGCCGAAGCCAAAACTGTAGAACGTGCGCAAATGCTTGTAGATGAAATCAAGCAAATACTATATTCTTAATAAATAAACAGTTAATGAAAGTCTATCTTGATAACGCCTCCACTACACCCTTAGAGCCTATTGTATTGGAAGAGCTGATCTCTGTCATGCGCGATACGTATGGCAATCCATCTTCGATCCATTCCATTGGCCGTCAGGCAAAAATAATATTGGAAGATGCCCGTAAGAAAGTGGCCAAGATGTTAAATGCGTCTATGGGTGAGATTTTTTTTACTTCGAGTGCTACTGAATCAAATAATACTGCTATAATCACCGCCGTGCGCGATCTCGGCGTGAAGGGCATTATCAGCGCCCCTACCGAGCATCCATGCATCATCAATAGCTTGAAATATGTAGCTAGCCAATATCAGACAGAGATAACATGGCTAGCTGTTGATCAATACGGGAATATTGAGCTTTCCCAACTTGAGGCGCTGTTACAAGACCGGTCAAGTAAAACCATGGTGTCATTGATGCATGGTAACAACGAAATCGGAACGATGCATCCTGTGCTAGAAATAGGTGCATTATGTCAATCTTATAGTGCTTTATATCATTGTGATGCGGTACAGACATTGGGCAAGATTCCATTGGATTTAAGTGCGATGAACGTTGATTTTCTTTCCGCATCGGGTCATAAAATATACGGACCAAAAGGTGTGGGTCTATTGTATGTTAACACACGTAATCAGATTAGACCATTGATAAACGGTGGTGGTCAGGAGCGCAACATGCGCAGTGGCACAGAGAATGTATATGGCATTGCGGGATTTGCAAAGGCTATGGAATTTCTACAAGGTTTCGATAATTATTTCGCCACCATTGACGAAAAGAGACAGTATTTTAAGTCTCGCCTCCTGGCGGCGAATATTGATGCACAATTTAACGGTAATCAAGATCGCCATTATCTCCCGCATATTCTGAGTGCGCATTTCCCCAGAACAGAAACAACGGAATTGATCATGTTTAATCTCGATATCGCCGGTGTGTGTGCTTCGGCAGGTAGTGCATGCAGCTCAGGCGCTGAGCAGGATTCGCATGTCTTATCGGCTATCGCTCTGGCGAGAGAAAGGAAGACCATACGTTTCTCACTGTCACATCACACGACACACGAGGAAATCGATTTTGCGGTTGACAAATTGGCCGAAATCGTCAAACGATAGCATGTTATCACCAGAAGCCGATATGCGCATTGCCATGATGCGGCGAGCTATCCACTTGGCATCATTAGCAGATCGGCGCGTAGGCGCTAATCCAAAGGTCGGCTGCGTTATCGCACACAATAATAGAATAATAGGCGAAGGCTATCATCACGTTCGAGGGGAGGCACATGCTGAGCGACAAGCGATCAACAGTGTGCCTGCCAATCTGCGGCATCTGCTACCCGATGCGGAAATGTACATAACACTAGAACCATGCAATCATCATGGCTTGACGCCACCTTGTCTGGATGCTATTATCACGCACAAAATAAAATCCGTACACATCACCACTATTGATCCTAATCCGCTTATGTCCGGGCGTAGCATAGAAATTATGCGTGCTTTGGGGATGGCCGTACATGTAGGCTCATGCGCAGTTGAAGCGGAAGAAGTTAATAAAGTATTTCTTACTAACCAATTTAAAAAACGGAGCTTTGTCAGCCTTAAATGGGCTCAAGATGCTCGTAAGATGATAGGCTCAACACGAGAACGTATACTGATCAGTGGCAAGCTATCCGGCACCTTCGGGCACAAACTCAGATCTGAAGTGGATGGTATTCTTATCGGGAGTGGGACGACATTAGTAGATGATCCCTCTCTTACTACCAGACATTATCAGGGTAATTCACCGACAAGGATTCTACTCGATCGCACTGGTAAAGTACCACTCAATAGCAAGCTATTATCTGACGAGCATCGTACGATTATCTACAGCCTTACTACCCCACCCGTTCTTGCTGACAACAAAGAGTGGATTACACTTTCTCCTGATGATTATCATCTTGAGTATATTTTACGAGATACGCTGTGTCGAGGTATCTACCATATCCTCATAGAAGGGGGGGCGCAAGTATTGAGCTCTTTCATCAAGGATCAGCTGTGGGATGAAGCGTATATTATTCAGTCGCCGATCACGACACCATCTGACGTCAAAGCACCTATGGTAAAAGGTATCCGAAAAGACCGCTGGGATGTGGGTAGTGATATGATTAGCCTGGTTAAGCCTGAGTGAGATTTATAGCTTTAAGAATGAAATACATTTTGGGTCAGTGTGAGTGCATGGAGCAAGATCTAATCCATTAATATTAGACATTTAAATACTGACTAGTTGCTCTTGCAAGTGGTTGTAGGATATAAGCCACACTTGGGAAAGGGTCGTTTCTTATTGGATTGATCAAAGTGAGTACTCGTGTGAATTGACTCCTCTGCGTGATTGTAAGGAGTGCTGAAGTGATACCGGAGGCAAGGGATCTAAGAAGCGTATACAACTCGATACGCCAGCTAAGCTACATTCTTTATTTCGACAAGCTAAATACTTGCCATCAAAGCTAGTGCTTGGTGGACAGTGAAGTGCCCCGAAATCGCTACCTTCGGATAACAGTAGAGGACGTTTCTGTCTTGAAGTCGCTGAGCCTTAAACAACTCTTCGATAAGTCTATGTACTGGTGGGAGACCAATGAATGTGGGTGTCTTCCAATCGCAGCTTTGATTGTAGCATCCATTTCTTCAATTGTCAGCTCAGAAAGTCATACTTTTTCGACAATTTCATCACACGCCAGTAGTGCTTTACGAGTATGCTCCCGATTGATTTTTTCTACCAAATTAGTAAATTTTATTTCTTCTTTTTCTAAGTTGTACTTCTGATAGTCTGTTTCGCTTACTTTTATTAGAACCGTAGGCATGGTTAACTTTTAATACTAGCTTGTCATAATTTTAACTAACAGTGGCTAAGGCTTTATATACTTCTTACATCCTTTTGGTCTATGGCTACTTGTCCGTTACTCTCCACAACTTCTCAAAACAACAAAAGTTTCTTTGACATCCAACCCAAACCTCTCCCGACCTACTCCTTCTTCTTACCTACCCCTTCTCCTTCCTCTCCTACCACCCAGATAATAAAACAACACCGCGATACCCCCTATAGCCAAGGTATATAAACTTGTCCGCAATCTGAGATGCATACCCGATAACCGAAAATTGGATTGCTCCACAGTATGTAGTTGATTTACGGATAGATCTTTTATTATTTGTCTTTGGCCTCCAGGCCATTCGATTATGATTGTATCTACTTTTTCGGCATTACCGAGACCAAAGTGTGCTATAGAGCTGTTTTGTGATAGATGGCTAGAACCACCGCCATCAATGTCGCGCATCTGAAGTCGTCCACCTGTCTTGATTATGAGTCTCGCTCCTATACCTCTAGATTCAGATCTTTGACCGACCAGCTTTATTCTGACCCAGTTGCCGTCGCTGATAGTATTGTTGCGAAATAGTTTAGTGCGCGTCGAATCCGGATAGGATCGAACGGCATTTTGATTAATGACCAATATATCAAGATCACCGTCATTGTCATAATCAAACACTACACTGCCTCTCCCCATGCCATAATCATTGACACCTGCGGCACGACTTATGTCTAAAAATTTACCATTTATATTTTCAAATAAATAGTTGCTCATTGCCGTGCAGTAAGGGTTAAGATCTCCATTGACGACGTATAAGTCTAGGTCACCATCATGATCAAAGTCAGCAAAATGTGCCCCCCAGCTGATGGTAAACATGTGTGTGCCTAGTTCCTTAGCTTGATCGATGTATGGCTTTCCGGGACCTTGGCTGATCATAAATCGGTTAAACTTGATATTCGTAAAGAAGAAATCCATGAATCCATCCTCATTTACATCGCCTATGGCCGTACCCATCGCATTTATACGTAGATCGAGTCCTAGCTCTTCTTCTACATAGCTGAATTTCTTGCGCGGATACTCATTTCTCAATACATAATTTGGCTGCGCTTTATAGCCGAAATCGTGATTGACGATGAGATCCTGATCTCCGTCATTATCATAATCCGTAAACACCCCGCCGAATCCAAACCCCTTATGATTCAACCCATAAGCCCCATATACATTTTCAAAATACTTACCATCTCGGTTTATATATAAAGCACCCGGAGCTGTACGACTAGCATTTACTATCGTGGCATCACTGATCTCTGTAAGCGGACCGTCATAGTCAAGAAAATAATTGCCTACATATAGATCAGGATAGCCATCCGCATTAAAATCTCCAAAACACGCACCAGTACTAAAAGCAAAATGATTATCCAGTTTAAAATCCGCTGTAACATCCCTGAAGCTATTGTCACCATTATTCAGAAAAAGCAAATTAATCGCCTGCGGAATAGGTAAGACAGTATCTGCTCTCGTGCTGGTCGTAATATAAAGATCAGGATAACCATCGCGGTTTACGTCAGCAGATACGACGCCAAGGGTGACAAATTTTCGCGTGATTTCAAGTCCTGAGCCTATAAAAATATTTGTAAACGTTCCATCCCCATTGTTAAATAACAGTTGGTCATCCACCAATCCTCCGGTAATATATAAATCCTCATATCCATCTCCATTAATGTCTATGACACATGCTGCTCCGCCGAATAATCCTTCAAACACTTTATATTGATGATCAATCCCTGCCTCTGCGCTCACATCCTCGAATACGATCTGTGCGGTAAGTGTATGACAACTTATTACAGCTATCAGACATCTAAACAAGAGTATATTTTCGATACACTTAATCATCTTTCAACCAGGCTAATCGAATAACATTGGTAGCAATCTCAGCACCTTTGGAGAGACCAACTTCATTATCATATGGAATGTGGATACCTCCCAATAGTCTGGACTCTGCTGTCTCCTGGGCGATGGACCATATAGAATTGTATTGTCTCGGCACAAAATCTACACTACGTACTTTATCGCGTTCTCGTCCCTCATGCGCTCTATCCGTAAATGAAATATTATCACCGAGCATATCAATCATAACCGTAGCACTCGCACCGGCTTGAATAGCATGCCCGGATGGAAATGCCGGAAATGGTGGATCAGGCCAGAAGGACTCCCATTCACGGTCGATGTGTTCAGATATGAAACTGTTCGGCCTTTCTGAGAAATACAAATATTTCCATTCCCAGCATTTGATATAGGCATCCGCTATTGCTATACCGATTCGAGCCATCATCATCGACCCGCCAAGCAAATCCAAACCTTCTTGCTCAATCAGTCTTAATCCGATATAATAAGAGTGACCACCAGGCGTAAAAGTATCATCCGGGTCATCACTCCACCATATGGCAATCTCCTTTTGCTCTTGTGTCAGATTCTGCTCGACTTCGTAGACCACCTTAAACTGTTTGTGATATGCCGATCCGTAAATGCTGTCGTAAGATAAAAAAAGCGGTTTAATCACTTCATGGTTCTCGCGAAGAAACGTCCGATTGTCACCCCAATAAGGATGCAATGGATTATGGCTAAACGACTGTGAAAATAAAGCAGGATGCCAAGATCCTGGTGTGGATTCGCGTTGAAAAGTTTTGTCAAAATTCTTTAAATAGGCTCTATTCCCACCATCATTTAATGACCATTGGTAAATCACCTCTGCTATCGCTTCACCATATGCTATAGAGCGAGTGATTGTTGATTGATCAATC
>CAYNFR010000025.1:0-51719 GCA_964396595.1 uncultured Saprospiraceae bacterium
AAAACTCCGTTACAATACTTGACCCACTGCCCGCCAAAATATTGCTATAATATTTTTCATTACCATACTCGCGATACTCGAGTATGGTATATTGCGCTATTAAGGATCCACCCCACGGGCTACAAGACAACAGTATCACAGCGGCTAGAGAGAGCCACTTATACTGATTAAATAAGGTACGAACACTTGCTGTTAATAGATAATTCTTACTATACATCCCACTGACTTTATTATGTTCACAATTAATGTCCATGACAATATAATGTTATGTACCATAAGTAGATAGCGATATGGTATAATTTAACTAAAAAATGATGAAAAATGAGGACAAACACAGGGTAATGATGACGGGGGGGTACTGAGTGGTCAAGTATAAATGATATGAATAGGGAGCGATTCAGGTATTAATGTGATAAAATGTGTCCACCCTTTTCGTAGTCGTCGAGCTCATCATGATAAAACTTAATTATTAATTTTGTCTAAACTTAAGGGTGCAGTCCACTTAGGGGTTTTTGTGTTTTAACTATTCCACAGCGTTACACGAAGGGGGCACAGAGTTGTATCAAGGCATAATTACTAAAGGTACTCTTTCTTGCCTCCGGATTTTGAATTGCAGCCGGATTTATCTGGAGGAAAAAAATTAATTAATGTAGAAAGTAGATAGTATATAACCAAGGCGATGTATATACATGCTAATGTGTAATCAGCTATCTTGGCTTGATGGAGAAGATTAATCAAATAGTTGCTGATTTTGCCTCCTTGGCATGGGGGCTGCCGTTGTTGATATTGTTGATAGGAGGGGGGCTGTATATGTTGATCTTGATCAAAGGACTTCCTTTGTTACAGTTCGGTAGGGCGGTTAATATATTGCGGGGTAGAGAGTCTGGGGGTGAGGAAGATGATGGGGATATTAGCCATTTCGAGGCATTGTCCACGGCATTGGCATCGACCATCGGGATGGGCAATATAGCGGGTGTGGCGGTTGCCATCTACATAGGCGGCCCGGGAGCCATCTTCTGGATGTGGGTAAGTGGTATAGTCGGGATGAGCACTAAATTTTTCACTTGCTCGCTAGCGATAATGTACCGAGGCAAAGACTCTCAAGGCAAAGTCCAAGGAGGCCCCATGTACTTTATCCTTCACGGTCTCGGGGGGAAGTGGCGAGGCATGGCGATTTTTTTTAGTCTTGCTGGATTGATAGGAGCCTTACCGCTTTTTAATGTAAATCAGCTGACACAGGCGATCAGAGATATCATCCTGATACCGAATGATTTGTACCAAGTACAGACATCCGAATGGATCATCGGCTTTCTATTGTGTGGTGCTACGGCGTTGGTTATATTGGGAGGTCTTAAGCGGATCGCATCGGTAGCGTCCATGCTTGTGCCGTTAATGGTGGTCGTATATTTTGGTTCGGTGGTGCTTATACTGATGATGAATATCGAGCAAGTGCCGCACTACATCGGGCTGATATTTACAGATGCATTCAGTGCGCATTATTTTAAAGGAGATGCTTTTCTCGGTGGATCGCTGGGAGGATTGATTTTGCTAGGGATAAGGCGTGGCGCATTTTCTAACGAAGCGGGTATCGGCACAGCGCCGATGGCACACGGTGCTTCGAAGACTAACGAACCGATCAAGGAGGGACTGGTAGCCATGCTGGGGCCATTTATTGATACATTGGTGGTGTGCACGCTCACGGCATTGGCAATACTGGTGACAGGAGTATGGCAGAGTTCTGACAGCAACGGGGTAAGCTTGACGGCGGCGGCTTTTGGAGAGTCTATACCTTATGTCGGTAGGTATCTCTTGATGATATGCATCACGATATTCAGCGTTTCATCCTTGTTTACCTTCTCGTATTACGGGTCTAAGGCTTTGTCTTTTCTCATTGGCGCGGAGCGCGCACATTGGTACAACTATTTTTATCTGGCGAGTATATTGCTCGGGGCAGTAACATCACTGGACTTGATGATCAATTTGATAGATGGCTTTTATGCCTTGATGGCCGTTCCGACCATGACAGCGACCTTGATCCTCGCGCCAAAGGTTGTAGCAGAAACAAAGAAATTTTTGGCGAAGCCAATAAAAGATAAAAAATAAAATTGATGTGCAACGAACTTCTTTAAACCATTTAGCATTTTATGATACACTAAATATCTCACAATGAGTTTTTTAAGTAATATGTTTCAGAGCAGGAAGGTACTTCATGACGAATGGCAAGCTATTACCGATATGAGTGATCTTGATCGCATCGATATTTTATCTCAGTCGCAGCCCATTGTATTATTTAAAGACAGTCTGACTTGTGGTATAAGTGCTGCTGCACGTCATAGGCTGCATGATGATTGGTCATCATTGGGGAGTGAGGTAAAATTTTATTATCTGGATTTATTGAGCCATAGAGCTATTTCCAATGAAATTGCTGCGCGGTATAATGTTGTTCATCAATCACCACAGATAATCATCGTCCATAGGGGTAGAAGTGTCTATAACACCTCACATCACCTGATTTCTATAACTGATCTCAGGGCTGCGCACAGTCGCTTGTCGGGCGATTGAGAATTCTAGGTCGTTTAAAGACAGGCACTGTCGAGCACGGCTCTCCATACATGATGCTCTGAGCATAGGGTTGAAGGCGTGCTGTGATATATGCGTAGGCAGATGGCGGTACGGGCTTATCACTACATCCTTTGATAACCACACGTTGTTCGGAATAGATAGTGGGATCAATGCTCTCGATATGCTTGGCAAAATGTCCATCCATGAATTGTTCCCTCGTGCCGATGAACACTTGAGCAGCTTGAGGATTGAGATAACTAGACAACAGCATGTACGCCCATACGGGTATAATGGCATCTGTACTGCAGAAGACTAGCACGATATTATCCCGGTATTGTGTCCAATCAATTTCCTTTAATGCCGTTCGAAAATCCTTTTCTTTCAATATCAGCCCTTGAAACAGATAATCTTTGATATCGATTTCCAGGATTGTATTCTTGGGGTAATATTGTTCTAGATTGATGGTGATAATACCGCTTTCTGCGACTCGATTGACTAGTTCTTTCTCCATATTGATGCCGGAATATGTCTGACAAATAGATTAACAAAAAAATCTGGAATACGTTCCCATGAAGTTTATTCTTCCTCTAGAGAGCCGATCATTTCTTTGGACTGATTAAATTCTTTTATTGTCGGCAGATCAGTCTTATCCTTGAGTCCGAAGTGGTTTAGAAACTTTAAGGTGGTGCCATAGGTCAGTGGTCGACCCGGGGTGTCTCTTCTGCCTGTGATTTCTATGAGTTCTTTTTCAAGTAATTTTTGGATACTATAATCGCAGCTCACGCCTCTGATGCTTTCCATTTCATTTTTGGTAACGGGCTGTCGGTAAGCGATGATAGCAAGTGTTTCGAGCGCTGCTTTGGAGAGATTTTTCTTTTCTCGTAGCTTGAGATGTTCAGAGATGATATGATGGTAGGCGGGCTTGGTCATAAATGACCAACCTTCCGCGATGGAGCTTAGTTGGATAGCTGTGTTGCTATCACCATATTTATTTTGGATATTTCGTAGATACGTGTATATGTCCGTGTCATCGGCCTTATGGTCGAATGTGGCTGTGATAGCTTTAGAAATATCTTCAATAGTCAATGGCGCAGGCGAGGAAAACACTAATGCCTCGATATAAAGCTCTAGTTCTGTGGTATCTGCCTGCTGTATTAGGTCGGTTACTTCGCTCATAGTTGCGACTGAAACATTTTGAGGTCAAATGTACGAGTATTCGGCGCTTATGGAAATTTGATTTTTGGGCTTGCCATTTTACTGAATATTAAGATGGGATAAATGGTGTAAACAAACTGTAATCTGTATTAGATCTGTGGTAACTAATCAGTTGCGATCAATAGCGCTCCAAAAATGCCATTTCTAATTATCCTGCCGTTCTTTTTTCATCAATAGCTCTGCTATTCACTCAAAAAGGAGCATTGTCTAATAAAAATAGACTGATTTTTTGACCTGAAAGCATCTGATTGGTTAGTTACGATCTGTGACTTGTTATTAAGGATAATGGGATAATAGTGTAGATGCTTAGTCGCTCTTCCTCAATGTGCTTCTTTACTGACAACTATTTTCGTAAAGGGGAGGGTATTCTGTAAGGCGCGGTTAATAAAATTTTCTTCACCGCCATTGAGTATCCAGGATTCTATACCGGCTTCTGCAGCGATGGTGGCAGAGATAATCTTTGACTTCATGCCGCCTGAGCCTAGCATAGAAGTTGAACTTTCGATGGTTGATAAAATGGCGGCCGGATTTGTGATTATAGAGAGAAGTGAGGCGTCTGGATGATTTTTGGGATCCTTGTCATATACGCCATTTGTGTCAGTCGCGAGAATCAGCAGATCTGCTTTCAAGAGTACAGCCGTCATGGCCGCTAATTTATCGTTGTCCCCAAACTTTATCTCTTCGGTTGATACAGTGTCATTCTCATTGATGATCGGCACATAGTGATAATCGAGTAGAGCGCCAATAGTGTTCTTGATATTATCCGCACTGGTATTATTATTAAAATCATAATGAGTAAAGAGGCATTGAGCCATATTTAAACCATAATCTCTAAACACTTCTTGGTATATACGCATCAGATGCACCTGGCCGATAGCTGCCAATGCTTGCTTTTCTTGTAGGGATTCAGTCTTGTTAAGTGCCGTAAATTGTCGAGCGGCGGCAATAGCTCCAGAGCTCACAAGAATAAAGTCAATCTCTTCTTTTAAGGCATAAAATTGAGCGGCTATATCTTCTATTTTACCCCTAGAGATGCGGGCGCTTCCTTGTGTCAGCGTCGAACTACCGATTTTGAGGACAACTTTGCGCTTATCTGACTTGACCATTTCCGTATATAAACCATTTGTTCGTAACGAGGTGATTTAGCCCTAGCGGCCCACGATGATGAAGCTTGTCTGTGCTGATGGCTAGCTCTGCACCTATTCCCATTTCGCCACCATCCGTAAATCTGGTGCTGGTATTGTGGTAAACAGCCGCTGCATCGATGCGCTCCATAAAAAATCCCGCAGTCTCCTCACTTTCGGTCATTATACCCACAGAATGTCCCCCGCTATACTTATTAATAAAGCCTACGGCGGTATGAATATCTTCTATACTGCCTACAGCAATTTTCATGTCTAGGTACTCTGTGTACCACTCTTGTTCATCAGCTATGTGCCTAAACCTTGCATCTTTTAATGGTATGGCAGGATCAAGCCGTATATCCACACCATGATCGGACAGCAGATTTAAGAGCGTCGTAAGTTTTACTTGTATATGCGGCAATGATTGATTGATGAGTACTTTATCAAGTGCATTGCAAGCTGAAATTTTGTTGGTTTTCGCATTGAGAATAACGGTCAGGACTTTATCCCAGTCGGCATCATCATGAACATAGATGAAGTTATTGCCACGACCGCTAATTAATACCGGGCAAGTAGCGTGCTCTTTGACAAATGCGATGAGTTTATCCCCGCCTCGTGGTACTATCAGGTCTATTTTACTGGTAGGATTCTTTAAGAAGTCTTGGGTAGCCTGTCTATCCCATTCCAACAATTGAACGGCATCTCTCTGAATATCATGCATCGCTAAAGCTTCATGCCAGCATTGAACTAAGGCACGATTACTATACAATGCTTCTTTGCCACCTTTGAGTAGAATTCGACTATCGGCTTTGAAAGCAACAATTGCCGCTTCAATAGTGACATCGGGGCGAGATTCATAGATAATTAAAATCGTACCAAAAGGAGCTGTCTTGTCGATGATGTGCATCCCTTGGGGGTGGTCGTATTGATATCTGATCTGGCCGACCGGATCTGGGGCATTTCTGATGCTCTCGATAGCTCTTAGCATTGATTGGATTTTGGTAGAATCCAATTTTAATCGGTCATAAAGTGCCTTGTCGGATTGATCGCAATGTCGCAGATCCTGCTCATTGGCAGTAAGGATGTAATCATTCTTCTCTTCTATCAAGTAATAGAGAGAAGACAAGACGGCATTTCGAGTATCTGTGCTTAGTGACAGCATTGACCTTCATTCATGACTGATGCAAAAGTAACGAGAATAAGGGAGAAGAGAGTGTGCGAGGAAGAGAGATGTATTCGGAGTATCGTTTACTATCCATCAATCATCAAAATTATGGGCATTTACTCCCGGAGATTGCGCAGATGATAGCAGGAATGGATCAGATCAGCTGAAATATGTAACTAAGCCTTTTATGGCGAGAATCCTTGAGGAAATCTATCAGTGAAAAGCAAACGTCAACTGACTCACCACTAAAACCACTTGACCGTGAGGTCAATTAATTTTTGCTTAGCATCTGTGTATGGGGGCATTAGTCTCTCGAGTGCACTCGGCATGTTTTGTTTAAGTACGGACTTCGCATTTGAAAAAGCTTCGAATCCATACCATCCGCCTGTCTTCCCGATACCACTATTATTCACTCCACCAAATGGAAGTTCGGGATTGAAATAATGGACTGCACTGTTGTTGATACATACGCCACCGCTGCGCGTACTGTTCAGTACTTTGTCGATGTTCTTTTTATTACGCGAGTAAATGTAGAGTCCGAGTGGTTTCTCTCCACGACGGATAATACTGATACACTCATCTATAGAGTCCCAGCCGATAATCGGCAATATCGGCCCGAATATTTCTTTTTGCATGACGGTGGCATCCATCGATACATTAGTAAGGAGTGTAGGAGCAATATAGTTTTCGTTTTCTTTCGTCTGTCCACCGGTAAGAATCGTCGCCCCGCGCTCGACGGCATCCTTGAGATAGCCGGATAGTCTGTGGAAGTGATTAAGATTGATGATCCGCATATAATCTTGTGACTGTGATGGATCATTGCCATAAAAGGATTTGAGCTGGGCCTGCAGAGCGGCTTCAAACTTAGCCTTTACCTTATTGTTCACTAGTATATAATCCGGAGCAAGGCATATCTGACCATTGTTAGAAAACTTAGTCCATCCAATCCGTAAGGCTGCTTTGTTGATATCTGCTGTTTCGTCAATGATGGTGGGGGATTTACCACCCAGTTCCAGTGTTACGCTAGCTAGGTTTTCTGCGGCAGCGCGCATGACGATTTTTCCGATCTCCGGTGCTCCTGTAAAGAATATATGCCTGAAAGGCAATTTTAGTAATTCTGTGGTAAGCTCTACACCGCCTTCGATCACGACCACTTCATTTTCATTGAAGACCTCGTTGACGATTTTTTTGATAACCGCATTGATATTGGGCGTGTGCTCTGATGGCTTTAATACACATGGATTTCCTGCGGCTATGGCGGAAACCATAGGCATGAACAGTAATTGGAAAGGATAATTCCAAGGGGCAATGATGAGGCTGACACCTTTGGGTTCATACTGAATAAACGAGCTCGAACCGAACATCGACAGTGGTGTGTCTACGGGCTTCCTTGCCATCCACTTGTCGAGCTTGCTATTGATGTGTTTAACCTCAGATGTAAGCGGGAATATCTCTGTGAGATCTACTTCTGCTGCAGGTTTGTTATACTCTTTGTGAAGAGCAGTACGGATTTCAGATTTGTGATTATTGACTGAAGTAATGAATTTCTTAAGCAGTGCTTTTCGTTGTTTGGCTGTAGAGGCACCGAAGGCATATTCATTGGCGACTAAAGCATCAAAGGTGCTTCGGATAGTAGATTCTGTGATGGTGGGCATTGCGTGGATATTTAGACCTCTAAATAAAACAATTTATCATTACCGAAGAGCAGATAATTGGCGAAAGGCTTTTCCGCGTGTGATTGATGTCTATTGATCTGGCATCATGAATGTCGTCATTTCTACCTCCTCGTCTTCATCAGGCAGGCTTAACACGTAGTCATTTTTTATGAAATTACACCATCGACAAGTTTCTTCATCGCATCTTTTATCAAATTTGTGATCGTTGATATCTCGCCATACTGTGACTATTTGCTCGCCGACGATGTCTATTTCATCTTGTGAAATCATCAATTCACGAGCCACAACAAATTTGTCCTGACTATCGGGCTCGATTACTTCAAACAAGCCTTTCCCGATCTTTAAGGTGTTACGATTATCCTTAGTCATCAAGATGTGATAAAAGACCATTTGCCGCCAGTAGTCCCCTCCAAGTTCATTTTTGTCATCCGGCATTTTCAATTTACTAGAGAAGTTCTTTGGTGAGCCGGTTTTGTAATCTATGATATGTATATGGTGATCATAAAAATCAACCCTATCTAATAGACCTTTGATCGGTACACCTTTATAGTCAATAATGTCTATGCGATATTCGGAAATGATTTTTTTTGCCGGAGGCAATGTTGAAAGTCGATTTTCAAAATATGAGCTGAGACATTTTTGTCCATACGCCTTCATATCAATCCATTCCTTTTCTGTAAAATATGATCTATGGTCTTCAATAGTCTTATCAAAGTACTTGAGAAGATCGGCTAAGTTCATAGCATTACCGGCTTGTTGTCTATTGAATAATTTTTCAATAGCCCCGTGAATAGCTCTACCGAACCCAATATGTTTAGATCGAGCTGAGGGTATTCTGAGGATGTTTTCGAAATAAAAGCTGATCGGGCATTTCAGATATTTATTGAGAGCTGTTACGCTAAGTTTGAAATTGGCAAGCACTCTGTCGATGACTGCATGCTCGATAAATGTGGGCTGCTTTGAAAGGGATAGTAATGTATGATATTGATATTGATTGATGGCTGATTCACTGATAGTAATAGTTTCGAGGTGGGCATGTGAACTTTCGGCTATTTCATCAATAAAGACAGTCGGAGATAGATCTTTTCCATCTGTAGTTTTTAGCGGATAGCTGAGGGTCAATTGTTGTCGAGCCCTTGTCATGGCGACATACATCAATCTTCTTTCATCTTCTAATGTGGAATTGTCATTGCTTTTTACTTGGTCGGGATAACTAAAAGTGCCTGATCCTGATCTACGCGGTTTCCACATGTCATGCGTAGCACCTATGACATATACTTGATCGAATTCGAGACCTTTAGAAGCATGTGCAGTGAGGAAATGAACACCTGTGCTATCACTGACTACCTTGGATACCGGAAGTGGAATATGATGAGTGTTCATGTCTTCGATCATTCTGTTAAAGTCAGAAATAGAAAATAGATAATTCTTGTCGCATGCTGATTTTATAAGATCGAAGAGTGTGGTTAATAGTTGTAGTTCCCAGGTTTTATCTTTTCCATTAATCACTTGATTGAGCAGTCCGCTATTGTTGATGACATTTTCGAATAGTTCTTGAAACGTACTATTTCGAATGGACGCTATCCATGAGCTGAGCAGATTGCTGAAATGAATGATACTATCGATATTGCCTAATTCTAATTTTTCTAAAAAAGGCCGTTTAGTTATAGCGGTGTCTATGCGGTATTCATACGACCTATCGGCAAAATCTTCATGAAGATATCCGAGGCTGATTTTGTTAATATCTCTGGCATCAAGACCGAAGAAATTATAATGCATGATTTCGAACAAGAGCTCGTTTGATTTTCCCGGTTCTTTGCTTTGCTGTTCGATATATTTTAAAATATTGCAAAGGTTGCGGACGAAGACTAGTTTAAGGATGTCAACTCTTTTGGAGATGTTGAGCGGGATGGATCTTTTTTCAAGTACATTGACAAGATTTTCTACTTGGCTGTGTCTGCGGTAGATGATGGCTATATTGTTGAGAATATTCGTCTGCCTATAAATGGTTGTTAGTAAATCTGCGTAATAGGTTTCTTCTTGGATATTATTTGGGAAGATTAGGATGTTAATTTTTTCGTCATTGGAAGCATGATTGCTATGTGCTATCAAGACATCAGGGTTGAGTCTCTGGTTGTTATTCTTGATTAGCTTGTGAGAGATATTCAGAATGTTCTGTGTTGATCGGTAATTATGCTTTAGGGTGATGAGCCTGGGAGAATACTTTTGCTCAAAGGCGGTTATGTTTTCCACATTGGCACCTTGAAATTTATAAATGGCCTGATCGGCATCACCTACTACAAACACATTGGCTTGATCACCCCAGTATGAAGCAAGAAGCTTGATAAGTGCGTTTTGAGCACCGTTAGTATCTTGAAACTCATCAACTAGGATGAAATGATATTTTTCTTGATAGCTCAGGAGAAATTCATGATCTCGGGTAAACTCTCTTAAGACCCATAGGATCATGTCTGTATATTCAAATCGGTTCATTTGCGTCAGCAATTCTGAATATCGATCGAATAATGCTACGGCGGCTTTTGTTTTAGCCATTTTTTGGGAGAATTCTTCCCACATTTTTTCTTTGAGGTCGCCTATTTCGAATGTCTTCTCTGTTGTCTTCGTTTTTCGTTGGTATCTATATTTTTGATCATGGTACATTCTTAAGATGTGTTCATCAATTAATTGGATGAATGCCTCTTGACTCAGATACTCTTCTTTCATCAATTTGAAAAGATTGCTGAATCGTCGTGTGTTAACATCGTCATCGTTTCTTAATCTTTTAAGCGGATGATCATTGGGGAGTTCATCTTCTAGTGTGCGATACAGCTCCACTGCTTCAAGATCGGACAGTACTTCGAGTTCTTTAAATTGATTAAATCTGCCGAGATTTTCCTGAATAATATTATTGCAGAAGGCATGAAAGGTGTAGATGTTGACCTGATGTGCGATCGGGCCAATCATTTGTACTAATCGTCGACGCATGGATTGAACACCGGCTTCTGTAAAAGTCAGACACAGGATGTTGTGCGCTTGAGAATCCGTCTGTTGTAGAATATTGGCTACGCGCAATGCAAGTATTTGGGTTTTACCTGTACCGGGGCCTGCGATGACCATCACCGGGCCGTCAATAGTATCCACGGCTTCTTTTTGTTCGGGATTTAAGGCTTGGTAAGCTTTGATAAATACTTCTGTATAATCGCTTTTTTGAAGATTCTCTTGCATAGATCGGTATGTTTATAATCACAAGATGCACACTATCGTGCAATCTATTTGCTTGCTAAATTATTTTTAATGGATTTCTTAAAGATGACGCAAATATCGGATGTATAGAAGGAACTATATTGAAAGTTCGGCACTATTGCATTTTCTGACTTTGGATTAGCTCGCTTATTGCCAACAGCGAGATCGGATAATATTTTTCTCCCTCAGATCCTGCGGATGACAAAGGTTAAAGTGGATGACAGAGATTTGAAATATTATGGTTGACAAGTTCAGCAGAATGGAGCGAGTGCCTAATTTTTTTCTTCTGTAGATAGGGCAGATGGGCGCAGAAAATAAACATTCACGTGGATGACAAATTATGATTAATTCGACATCTCTTCAAGTGATAATACTAAATGGTCACGAATTTTTGTTTCTGATATGTGGTATGCCCTACACGATCTTGTTAAGGGAAACTTAAATATTATAGAATAATTTCACTGGTCAAAAGAATGCCTACATTGAGCTTTGATAACGATTAATAATCCATCCGTTAAGCATGAATTCTAAGTACTTTCTTTATCTCTTCTACTTTATTTCGCTAGCTGAATTGGCGGCAGGTTATAATGGCTGGCAGATCCGAATGTTTACCAAGCCGATGATAATGATCTGCCTGATCACCTATTATCTCGTTGCGACGAAGAGTATACATTTCACGCATGGTCTACTCATTGTCGCGATGTTAGCAGCTTTGGCAGGAGATGTCTTATTGATGATACCGGGTATGTTTATAGCGGGACTGGGTGCGTTTTTAGTTATGCAAGTACTTTATATCGCTTGCTTCAGACGGGATAGATGCTTTGTAGGTCGAAGGGAATGGATTTATGCTTTAATTCTAGTCGCTATTGTGGGTCTTGTCATCAGTCAGATGTGGGCTAGTTTAGGTGCGATGAAGGTATGGGTATTGCTTTACACCATAGCCATTGCGCTGATGTCATGGGTGAGTTACACGCGTGATTATCGATTGCCGGGATATTGGTGGGTATTCGCAGGGACGGTTTTTTTCTTGATATCAGATAGTGCCTTGGCCTTGGAGAAATTTGCGGGATATCCGGTAGGGAGCCTGACAGTGATGGGGACGTATATTCTTGCGCAGTTTATGATTGTGAAGGGGATGGTGATGAAGTCGCTGCCCGATTAAAGGGGGCGTAAAATTTTATGTCCGACCTTGTGCATTTTATAGTACATCTGCATCTGTTAAGTGGTAATAAAATTTGTTGTGATGAATAAAATATTTATATCGGTAGTTGTAATGCTGCAGTGCTGCATAAGTCTTCAGGCGCAGACGTCAAGAGTATCGGGATTCGTATCTGACACGACGGGCTATGGGTTAATCTTGGCATCTGTAATGATCATGGATGAGGATTCGACTTTAGTTGATTTTACCCAGACGGATGATCTTGGTAAATATCGGTTCACCAAAGTACCTTATGGAGAATATTTGTTAAAAGTTACCTATCTGGGATTTATACCAAAGACTATCCCTCTCAAAGTAGATAAGAAGGAAACTGATGTCGAAGATATAAGCATTCAAGAGATCAATACCCAGCTGATGGAAGTGGTGGTAAAGGCTGCCCGGGCACCGCTTAAGATGAAGGGAGATACTATCGAGTTTGATATTTCGCAATTTAAAGTTCCACAGAACAGTACACTCGAAGATCTTGTCAGAAGGTTGCCCGGCATGGAGGTAGGTGAAGGCGGTAGAGTCACTATGGATGGCAAGGATGTTACTTCGGTCAAGGTAGATGGTAAAAACTTCTTCGGTAACAATCCAACCATGGCGACTAAAAATCTTCCTGCCGACGCGGTATCGAGTGTTCAAGTATATGACCGCAAGACGGACGAGCAACTCGCCACGAATGCGGCACCGACAAATGAGAAAGAAATGAATGTTGTCCTCAAGGAAGATTTCAAAAATCTGACTTTTGGTAAAGGAGTAGTGGGCGCAGGCAATATGGATAGACTCGAAGGAAAACTTAGCCTCAACAGATTTGCGCAAAAACATCAGTACAGCCTATTGGCCAATGGCAACAATACGGGACGTAATGGATTGGGCTGGGAGGATAGTCAGGATTTTTTTGGATCACAGGCATATACCTTTCAAGAGTTTAAATACGGCTTCGGTGGAGGTATGCGGTTCTTCAATTTTACAGGCGATGGCGATGACTTGAATCTTGATGGGAAGATTCAGGAGCTTTTCTGGGGAAATAATAACCGAGGATTTCCGACTAATGGGATGGTCGGGCTTAATTACAATTATGAAACTGACAAGGTAAGAGCTAGCACTAGGTATATATTCAATCATCGCGGCAATGAGATAGAGAGCTTCAGATCCGTAAACCGCTTCTTGCCCAATAACGTGACGAATTTTGATACAACCACTTCCGTGACAAATACCGGCGGAAACGTACATCGTCTCGAATCAATGATTTCTGTAGACTTGGATAGTTTTAATACCGTGTCTGCATATTTTGACTTTAGTAATCTAAGCTCAGATAGGGAGTTTCAGAGTGATGGGCAGTCCTTTATTAACCTAAGTGATCTGATTTCTTCTTCTGATATAAACAATGATCGCAGTACATCCGGTCATATGACACGAGGGACTCTAGTATATAGCAAGAAATTTAGAAAGAAGGCGCGCTTTTTTGCAATCAACAGTATCTATGGACAGTCTAAGTTGTCAGAAATCACTTTGAACAATTCCTTTCTTTCTTTTAGCTCAGGAAATATAGAAGATCTCAATCAGACTTTTTTGAACGATGCGAATAAGTCGGAATTTCAGATTAATGCGACTTTCACAGAACCTATTGGTAGTAGGCTCTTTTTTAATGTCTTTCATAATTATGACAATATTCATCAGGTCGGTGACATTAATGTCAAAGATCGTGTTGGAAACCAAGAGACTGTTAATACGCTACTCACTCGAAATTATACGACTAATGTAAGATATAATTTTTCCGGAGCATCAATGAGATATTCGTATGAGGGTTTAAATATTAGCTTAGGATATGGTTATCAGTTCACGGATCTAATGGGTGATTTTGAAGGATTGATTGACAATAGCGGGAGCGTTAATAACTCGTTTGCCAATGGCCGAATTTTCGCTGATTTGTATTATCAATTTACACGCACGAGCAGCATGTCGGCCTCTTATAGTAGAGGAGTCAACAACCCGCGAATTAGTCAGATTACACCTATTATCAATAATGTAAATCCGCTATTCATCATTGAGGGAAATCCGAATTTACAACCTGAGGTAGATAATTCTATTTATGGAAATATTTGGATATCTAAGCCAGCATCTGGATTTAGGCTGAGTTTGTGGAGTAACGTTTCGTTTAAAGAAAATGCCATTACACAAGAGGAGGTGGTCACGGAGTCTTTAATAACCACTACACGTCCGATTAACTATAAGAATGCATTTTCCATTAATTTTTCTCCTAATGTTTCTTTTGCCATGCTCAAGAATAAATTAAGAGCCTCCGTACGACTAGGTGTGAATAATGAATCGGCATATCGTTTAGTGAATCGGGCAGAAAACAAGACTGTAACCACTGGTTTTAACCCATCTACTAATCTTAATTTTACCGTATCGGATAATTTCACCTTACTTTTTAATTACTCTTACAGTCAGTCCAATACTTCTTATAGTATCAATAAATCGCAAGATCAGAGGATAGTGAACCAGAACATGGGATCTACAGCAAGTATCAAATTGCTAAAAAATACCTATTTTAACGGTAGTTATACCCATCGTTTTTTCAAAAATGATCGGTTCGGTCAGAATACGAATATTCCCATTATAAACATGAGTCTGGCAAGACAATTTTTAAAGAACAATCAAGCTGAAATTCGGATATCTGCGTATGATTTATTGGACAAGAACCGGAATTTTAGTCTTTCCGCAAATAATAATATCGTTTCTCAGAATAATACATTGGCATTGGCAAGATATTTTATGATGCAGTTCAGCTACAACATTAAGGGAATGAAATCAGCGTTAAATACAGGCAACAGTTATTGGTAAAAAAAAGTAAAATTAGTATTATGAGATATTTAGGCTTATTCTTGTTTTTGTGTATGACACTTTATGGATATACCCAGCCTATCGAGGGAAGGGTTGCATACGAGAGGAGAGCGTTTTGGGTGAATATATATTCTAAGTTACCATACTTGTCGCAGGAGCAGAAAGAGAAGGAACTTGCGCTCTACGGCAATAGACAAGGCAAGTATGCTGAAAAGTACTTTTTAGATTTTAGTAGCAATGTTTCATTTTATCATCAATCGAAAGAAGCGAATGATTGGGGCTGGTCATGGAAAGAAGAAGAGGTGTTTTATTACAGAGACTTAGAAAACAAGACATTTTTAGACAAGTTGGGATTGGCCGGAAAAGATTATATCATAAAAGGTGATACGCCTAAGATTAAATGGAAAATACAAAATGAGATCCGTGAAGTGGCAGGATACTTATGTCAAAAAGCCACCACTATTCACCCATTGCATGATAAATTGGTCGTGGCGTGGTATTCAGACAAAATTCCTGTCAGTACCGGTCCGGAGGGACTCGGGGGTTTGCCGGGACTGATACTTATGCTAGAGTACGATGACGAGCTGGTTATAGAAGCCACAGAAATCAATTTAGATGTAGACTCACAGTCGATAGAATTGCCCAAAAAGATAAAGGGCAAACAAATCACTTTTGAAAAGTACCGAGAAGATTATTGGAAGCTGCTAAATCAATCCATTAAGCTCAAGAGAAATCCTTATTGGCAATTGAGGATATGAGCTTTAAGCGCTTGAATGGTCATTAAGTAGATCAGCATGATAGAAAGGGGATATTGGGCATTTATGTCATAAGTAAAACCGCGAGTTTTTCTTTCAGTATTGCTAGATATCTATCTATAGTTACCAGATGTGTTCTAAATGACACGATGGCTATCCGTATCCAATAGGTACCATCTATCGTGGTGGAGCTGATAAAGATTCGACCGTCTTTTTGGATTTCTTTGACGAGTGCTTCATTGAATGCGTTAGGATCGCTCTGAGGTGGAATGTATCGGTAAATAGCCACGGAAAGCTGCGGATATGGGCCTACTTCAAAGCCCAATTTCTGAACCTCTTCAAAGAAATATTTGCATAGTAAATGTTTTTCTTCCAGTCCTGCTCTGAAAGGTGATAAGCCGTGGAGGTGTAAGGGCAGCCACATACGCAATCCTCTGAAATGCTTGGTCAGCTCAGGAGACAAGTCTGCGGGTGATAGTTCTTGTGTGCCGTCATATGCATCTTGAAGATAACTCGCCATGTAATGCTGGGATTCGTAAAGTGCCTGGCCATTTTTGACGAGTACAATGCCCGTGCCATATGGCAAGAACAAACTCTTGTGCGGATCAAGTACTACGGAGTCAGACCGCTCAATACCTTTAAATAAATGACGGAGTTGCTCGACCAATATAAAATACCCACCATAAGCCGCATCCACATGGAACCAGAGACTGTGCTCCTCTGCTATATCTGCAATCAAGTCTAGTTGATCAACTGCTCCGGTATCTGTACTTCCGCATGATGAAGCAACATAAAATGGTATCAAGCCGGCTGCCTTGTCTGCAATAATCTGTTGGCGGAGGGCTACAGGACTCATCCTGTATTGGTCGTCTAGTGGTATTAGTCTCATGACAGCAGTGCCTAGTCCAGCAATTCGAAGAGCCTTATGAATGCAGTGGTGTGTTTGGCGTGTAAGGTAAATTACGGCGCGGGTCACTTTATCCGGGGTGATTTTCATTGTGTCCCTGGCGGTGGTAATGGCGATAAGATTGGCGATGGAGCCTCCCGAAGCTAGATTGCCATGTGCTGTGGTCGGATAACCGATCAGCCCACAAGACCATTCGATCAATTTGTTTTCCATCTTGACAGCCCCTGGAGAGCCAAAGGATAGTCCGGCGTATCTATTGCTGATATCAGCGAGATAATCAGCTACCGCCGAGGTATATAGACCACCACCGGGAATATAACCCAAATGACCCTCTGAGGCAGGGTTGAGCCCCACTTGATCCACACTGTTATTCAGGATGGTGATAAGTATATCGAGCGGTTTCGGCTCTTCTGTTATCTCAAGATTTTGAAGAGGTGCAAGTTGGTTATTGAGCGTGATGAAAGCCGGAGATATGTATATGGATTCGAGAAAAGATTCGCTATAATCGACTGCTTTTGAACGAATTTCTTGTCGTTCTTGCTGATTCGGCTCAAGATTCTTTGATATTTTCTCTAATGAGCTTATCTTTTCTCTTAACATTGGTATATGTTGTTCGTTTATCAATTAATGAAGCATTATCAAGGACGTCAAAAGTATGCTTTTGTACTTTTTTTGCAGATGCTTATACGTTAAATAATGAGTTGCACCTGTTATATGCGGTTTGTTAAATGGATATGGCTCTTTGTGCTCCTGGTGAGTGGGCTTGATATTTGTGCTACGCACAATCGTGCTGGCGATATCACCTATGAGCAGATCGGGCCACTGACGATAAGAGCAACAATAACTACCTATACGCGTACCTCAAGTTTCGGAGCGGATAGAGATAGTCTTGAAATGGTATGGGGTGATGGTACTTCTAATTTTATCAAGCGAAGTAATGGTTTTGGGGAGGAGCTCCCCAATGATATCAAGGTAAATTACTATATCGGCGAACATACCTATACGACACGTGGCACATATACCATGTCAGTTACAGATCCTAATAGAATTGCAGGTATTCTCAATATTGATTTTCCGAACTCAGTCAATATACAGTTTCATCTGGCGACCACTTTTACCTTACTTGATCCTAGGTTTCAGGGCCGCAATAGTTCTGTTATTTTGCTTCAGCCACCGATAGATTATGCTTGCGTCGGCCAAGTATATACCTACAATCCCAATGCCTATGACCCTGATGGGGACAGCATAACCTATGAGCTTATCACGCCATTTCAGGAGGCCGGTTCACTAGTACCCAATTATCAACTGCCGGATAGAATAGCACCAGGACCCAATAATATTGCTCGTCTTGATCCGATCACCGGGGATTTCGTCTGGGCAACTCCGCAGCTACAGGGCGAGTTTAACATTACTTACCGCATAAATGAGTATCGTCAGGGCGTATTGATTAATAGCATCATTCGTGATATGCAGATACTTGTCAGAATTTGTCCGGATGAAAACAGGCCTCCGGAGATCGATTTGCCTACAGAGATATGTGTGATAGCTGGCACTTTGATAGATCTTGAAGTAATCGGCACAGATAGGGACAGTTTTGAAATATTGGAAATGACTGTGCTAGGAGGGCCCTTCGAGCTTGATATTTCGCCCGCAACTTTTACTTCTAGGGTGTTCAGTAATGAATCGCGTGTAGTAGGTAGGTTTACATGGCAGACTGACTGCGAGCACATATCTGCGGAAGCGTATCAAGTGGTGTTTCGCGTAACAGATGCTGCCTCCAAGCCCAATACCGCTCTGGCAACGCTCAAGACTCTGTTAATACGTGTATTGGCGCCAGCGCCGGAAGTTAAGGAGATAACATTTGATAATGGACGCATAAGACTGTCATGGGAGGAAGATTATCCATGTAAAGGAAGTACAAATTTTCGCGGTTTTTCAGTGTGGCGTCGTGCCGGAAGCCAGTTCTTGAACATAGATAGTTGTCGAGGGGGATTGGGTGGGCTAGGATATGAAAAAATTGTCTTTAGTACAGCAGAGATAGAGAATGGTGAATTTGTAAGTTATGATTTGGATATCGATGGTGCGGACATATGGTGTTATAGGGTATTAGGAGAATATGCGCGGCTGACTGATGGGGGCAATCCATTTAATCCGACAACAAGTCTACGATCAGAAGAGCTGTGTATTCTGGCGAATAGGGAGAAGCCATTGATGACTCATGCCTCCGTGCGGACAACGGATAATGTAGTGGGCATTGTAGATGTCGTGTGGTATGTACCTGGGGAGGAGGATATTGATCAGAACAGGTTTCCGGCTCCTTACTCGACCGAATTAAGTACTGCGCCTAATCTAGGTGGCTCTGGGCTGAATGTTATAGCCGGTAGTCGCAGATCAGCTTCTGTTATGGCATCACTGGACACGAGTTTTAGTGCAGGTAATCTAAATACAGTCTTAACACCGCACAGTTTCCGTGTAGAACTAAGCTATCAACAAGACAGGGTGTTGTCTGATGCGCACCCGGCTAGTACTGTTTTCTTGTCTTCACGAGCCAATGACAAAAGAGCTATATTATCATGGGATTTTAATGTCCCATGGACGAATTTTTCTTACGAGATTTATGAAATTACCGATAGTGGTCAGCGTATATTTCGCGAGCGTACTCCAGCTCAAGAAACAAGCATTTTTGGCCTTACCAATGGGGTTGAATACTGTTTTCAAGTGGAGGCTTATGGCCGCTATAATATTATTGAAATTAACGACCCTTTAATTAATTGGAGCCAAGTCAGTTGTGTAATACCGGTGGATAGCTTGCCACCATGTTCTCCTATGATATCAGTGACCACGGTGTGTGATAGAGATGCCTTACAGGCGGATCTGATAAATTTCATCACATGGAGGCGTGATTCATCTTGTGATGATGATGACATAGTTCGATATAATGTCTATTTCAGTCCTTCGGTGAATGGGGGTTTTGAGTTTCTATCTTCGATAGATGCTGGTCGTCAGAGTTTTGAACATATCAGAATCAATGATATTGCCGGTTGTTATGCGGTGACGGCTATAGACTCTAGTGGTAACGAAAGTGAATTTTCGCGTGTCGTGTGCGTCGATAATTGCCCTAGTTACGAACTGCCCAATACTTTCACACCTAACAATGATAATGCGAACGATCGGTTCACTCCGCGGATAGCGCGATTTATTGATAGGGTAGAATTTGTGGTGGTGAACAGATGGGGGCAAGAGGTGTTTAGGACGAGCGATCCATTGATCAATTGGGATGGTTCGGATAATAATGGTAAAAAGCTATTGGCGGGGACGTATTATTACACTTGTCAATTATTTGAAAAGAGGGTCGATGGCGTGACGCCTGCGGCCAATATTTTAACAGGTTATATTCATCTGATACGGTAGAAATATGTTTACGGGGATAGTAGAATGTGTAGGGATAATAGAAGAAATTGTAATAGATCGAACTAACAAAAGATACTGGATATCATCTCCAGTGTCAGATGAGCTTAGAGTCGATCAGAGTGTCAGTCATAATGGTATTTGCCTGACGGTGGAGCAAGTTTTATCTGGAAAGCACCTGGTGACAGCTGTCTCAGAAACAATCAACAAGACAGATATCGAAGAATGGCAAAAAGGTAAGTTAGTCAATATCGAGCGTTGTCTGCCATTTAATGGACGTCTAGATGGACACCTAATGCAAGGGCATGTAGATGCCGTTGGTATCTGTGTGAGCAAGAAAGATGAAGGAGGTAGCTGGCGATTTAGCTTTGAATATGATCGGAAGTATAGGCATTTGTTAGTGGACAAGGGCTCTATAGCTGTCTCTGGCGTGAGCTTGACAGTTATCTCTCCGGGGGACGATCGTTTTGAAGTAGCCATTATTCCGTACACCTACGAGCACACTATTTTTAAAAACATAAATGTAAGGGATAAGGTGAACTTAGAATTTGATATAGTGGGCAAATACGTGCTTAGATATTTACAGACGAGAGATTATTAATCCAAGACAGTGGCAGGCCAGTGTTCAATGCTCTAATATTTAAACAAGATATTGATCGATTTTTAATTTTATAAGATCATTACAGGAAACTAATGACTGAAGTTTTTTCTAGACCTAAGACCGTAGGAATACTTCTCTTTGATGATGTAGAGTTATTAGATTTTGCAGGACCATTACAAATATTTACGACGGCACGTTATTTATTTGAGACCACGTTTAATCAAATAGATACGATAGCTTTTCACCCGAGTATAAAGGTGGCTAAATGTGATCTTGAGATTAAGGTCAATCGGTTACTCACTTTGTCAGATGCGGATTATGACATTTTAATTATTCCCGGAGGCATAGGTACAAGAAATATAATAAGGGATGAATCAATGTTGCGTTTTATTTCAGCACTTGTTCAAAGGAGTCATGTAGTATGCACCGTATGCACCGGTTCTTTAATACTAGCTAAACTAGGCATGCTGAGTGGCATACGAGCAACAACCCATTATGCAGCTATCGACACCTTGATATCTATAGATTGCTCTATAATTGTTGACAGATCGGCGCGATTCATAGATCATGAGCGAATAATCATTTCAGAAGGTGTTAGTGCCGGTATGGACATGAGCTTCTATGTGTTGAGCAAGTATTATGGCGAACAAGTTGCTGATGAAGTAAAGAAGTATCTGGAATATCAATATTGATCACATAGTGATGCCATCATGCTTATCATTTCATATTGAGCCTACCGTAATTCATGTCTATTTTAATACGCCCCGAAGGATTATTGCCTATAGTCTTCTTAATTTCCGTGCTAGACCCTGCACCTGATCGAATGCCTAGTTTATCCGGTGCATTAAAACCTGTCCTGCTTATCTGTAGGTCTAAGTGAAAATGTTGTGGTGCTCCAAGATTGACCTCCGTATACTTACTATTAATTCTAACACTAGTGAACGAATCAGCGATTTCGTCTATTTTAATGGAACCGTAGCCTGAGTCGAAATCGGCATCTTTAAGCACTTCTCCGACTATATTGGTTGTATATCTAGAATTAACTTTGATGATTGAAGCCTTTCCGATTTTTAGTGTGCTATATCTAAGTTCTCCATACAGTTGATCTACATTTTGAATTGACACCTTATCATAATTGCTGTTTATTGAAGCATCTCCACAGCGGTCAATGTTAAAATTGGAATATTTGCTTTCGAGCTTGAGATTTTTTCCAGAAATGATATCCATATTTGAGTATGACATTTTACTTGTAATGTTTCCTTTAACTGCTTCTGCGGTAAATTTTTTAACATAGCCGAGGCTGATATTGAGGTCACCGTCGATATTTTGAATCAGGCCATTACCGTATCTCAGATTGAGTGTTAAATCATTTCCGAGATTTGTAGTAAAAACGTCACCGTAGCTATTAGATATTTTTAATTGACTATTTTCAGGAATTATTATCGTCCAGTTAAATTTAAGACCCATATTTGATCCAAATAGCACACCCTTGTCTTGACTTATAGAAAGCAAAGCATCGACACTACCATTGGTGGGTGTAAAGTCAATATTAACGCGTTGTAATTGTTCTTTGAATTTTGCTTCGCTTGACGTTTTTCCCTCTATTTCAATGGTGAAAAAGGCTTTTGATTCTTTCGTTGTTTGTACTTTGACATTGCCATACTTGTTAGTTACTGATATTCTAGGATTACTGACACTGAAGTCAAATGACCGCTCTATGGTCTCTACATAGCTTTTTTGTGCGGCACTTTCATGATATAGCCCGCAGAAGAGAAGTGTCAGGATTGCGTAAATTGCATTAGTATTGCTGATATATCGATTCATTTTTTTTGCTATTTTTAAGTTCTTCAATTAATTCTTGTAAGAGTGAAATTTGTGTAAGGTGATTTTGCATGAGTGCTTCGATTATAGACAGCTTATGCTGCCCATGTGCTGTTAGCAGCTCTTTTTTAAGTTCTGATTCGTATTCATTCATAATTTTGAGATCATCGAAAATGGCTGATTCGGCACCTAAGGTTGCGAGTTCGTTGATATATTCTTTTGATAAGTTTTTAAAGAAATATTCTGACTCTTGATATTCATTTAGTTCTGTATACATTTCCGGATCAAGATTTTGGTCATTTGAAGTATCTGCTTTTTGGTTAATTTTTAATATTGCAAGAGAGAACATTAGACATAGTGCGAGTAACGCGATTATGTTGTTCCAGGACTTCTTATTGGCCGGAGGCTGGTTGATTTCCTTTTCAATACTTTGCCATAGGCCATCGGGTGCTTTTCGATGATCAAAATGATCTTTATGCTCGCGAATGTATTTTTCTATGTTATCCATGGTCAACGGTTATGGTTTTTAATATGGATCTCAGTTTTATTTTGGCTCTATGGTATTGCGTTTTTGAAGTTGATTCTGA
Organism: uncultured Saprospiraceae bacterium; assembly: GCA_964396595.1. Classification (GTDB taxonomy): domain Bacteria; phylum Bacteroidota; class Bacteroidia; order Chitinophagales; family Saprospiraceae; genus CAYNFR01. Next base: position 23,113 of record CAYNFR010000025.1, read on the forward strand.
TATTTTGAGAATGGATGCGATTTCTTGATGATCATAGCCTTCTAGCAGGTACAGTGACAATACTATACGATAACCGTCCGGCAACGATTCGATGGCGTATCTCACGGTTTCAATATTGAGTAATGGTGTATGGTCATCGTCATTTTCTTCTGCTCTATTATGAAGGTTTAAGTCAAATATTTCCGTATCCTGTTGTTTTAATCTGAGATGTGTGATGGCTCTGTTGATTACCACACGCTTTATCCATGCACCGATAGTGGATTGACCATTAAATTGATGCAGATTTCGAAAGACATCTACAAAGGCCATTTGGAGTACATCGCGGGCTTCTTCATCATCATTTACCATTCTGCATGCGATGTTATACATAGCATCAGCGTATAGATAATACAGTCTGCTTTGGGCAGTCCTGTCACCCTTCTGACATAAAGCTATAATCTCCTCTTGCATCCTCTATTTCAGGCTAAGATCCTTATTATAGACGAACAGAACAACCAATAGTTGCATGGTTATACTACACCAAAGATATTTGTCCCTGCTTAGCCAACGAATCATATACAAAACCTAATGGTTTCAAGGCGCGCATAGTTATAGTACACTGATAAGTATTCCTCTTATGCAACTGGTCATCTTTTTGTTTTTCAATCCACAAATCACCAGTCAGGGTCTTTTTACTCCCGCAGATAGCGCATAAAGACGCAGAAATAGTTCACCAGTTTAATTGATACCCTTTTGTATCAATCTGTTAACTAGATCAGTAATCCCATAAGAAATAATTGATTCATTCTGTAGCTGAATAGTTACCATTATCTTAGCGCAATCAATAGGAATATGCCCAATAGATCAACGGAGCAGTTACTCCAGCTTATCAGACGACTCACGACGGCAGAAAAGCGTCAGTTCAAGCTATTCGCTCAGCGGACTAGCACTAAGGGGGATATTCTCTTTGTACAACTATTTGACTATCTGGTCAGATATGATGAATACAGTGAAGATAAAATAGTTCAGCGTCTCCCTGACATTAAGAAAAGTCAGTTAAGTAATCTCAAGTCCAATCTTTTTAAGCAGATATTAACTAGTCTTAGACAGACGCGGCGAAATGCTGATGAGCGAATTGCGCTGCGTGAGAATCTTGACTTTGCTCGCATCCTCCGTCAGAAGGGTTTATACCATGCTTCGTTACAAGTCTTGTCAAGAAGTAAGATAATGGCCGAGGAGATGTGCGAGTATAGTGAACTATTGTCTTTTATAGAACTTGAAAAATCTATTGAGAGCCTCTATATCACGGGCAGTATGTACCCTAAGGCGCAAGAGCTGCGTGAGGAAAGCAGGAACGTACTGAGAACCTTACAGATAAACAACGACCTGTCCAATCTTTCTCTCGGACTATATGGTCTGTATCTTAAGTACGGCTACGTCAAGGATGCCCGAGACTACGCCTTTATTTCGGATTATTTTCGGGATCATTTGCCGGAGGTTGACTACGAGACTCTTGATTATAAAGGGCGACTGTATCATTGTCAGGCTTTTGTGTGGTATTATAACATGGTACAGGATTTTGTCAACTGTTATCGGCATGCCCAGCGATGGTTAGATCTCTATAACGACTTCCCTCAGCATAAGCAGCGTGATCTGGCACTCTATATTAAGGGTCTGCACAATGTACTTAATGCCTTGTTTATGGCTGAGCGCTACGATAAGTTTGAACCCATACTTCAGTTGGTTGATCACATCGCTATCCAATATGGAGAAGATATGACACGAGATCAGTACAGTACATTAAAATTAATCGAATACCTGCATGGCTTAAACCGATTTTTTCTGACTGCGGAGTTTCAAGATGGAGTAAAATACGTGAAAGAATTGGAGTCTGTTCTGCAGGACAATCGGTATGACTGGGATCTAAACAGAATATTATTGTTCCATTATAAAATTGCCTCTATTTATTTCTGTCAAGGCGACTTGGGATCAGCGATCGACCATCTCAACAAGATAACCAATGCTATATATCCTAACTTTCGCGAGGATATTCAATGTTTCGCGCGCATACTCAATTTAATAGCACATTTCGATCTGGGCAATGAGCAGCTTGTGACGAACCAGATCAAAAATACGTATCGCTTTTTAGCCAAGATGCATCATTTGCACAAAGCATTGAAGGAAATTTTTGATTTCATTAAGATTACACCCCATATTAAGGAGAAAGAGTTAAAGCGTGAGTTTAACAAACTTAAAAACAAGCTAGTAGAGTTAAAGAAAGAGCCTTATGAGCGCAGACCATTTTTGTATTTGGACATCATTTCATGGCTAGAGAGTAAGATTGAAAATGTACCTGTCGGCAATATCATTGCACGTAAGGTGGCTGCGAGAAAAGTGTCAAGCCATTAATTATCGACTTATAAGAGAATATGAATCGGATTATTAGTTCAGTTGTTTTTACATTGATATTTATTCAGGCATTTGGCCAAGCTATATTACCTGATGGTTTCTGCTATGCAGATGAAAAAGTGATGCATTTAAAAACAGATCTACGCTATCATGGAATGAATAATTTTTTGGGAAGACAGGTAAAGGCATATGAAAATGCCCGGGCTATCATGACCTGTGCTGCCGCAGAGGCACTTGACAAAGCAGCTAGAGAGTTAGCAAAATCGGGACTTGGTTTTATCATTTATGATGCCTATCGACCTCAAACGGCTGTCAATGATTTTGTACAATGGGCCCAAGATGACAAAGACACCATCCAGCGGCGTGCTTATTATCCTAGGCTGCTTAAAAACCAATTGTTTCCATTAGGCTATATTTCGTCAAAAAGTGCGCATACGCGAGGAAGTACTATTGATCTGGGACTTTATTATTTGGAATCAGGAGAGGTTCTGGATATGGGCAGCCCGTTTGATTTTTTTGGCGTGGAATCCCACCATGACTATACCGTTCTATCCAAAAATCAAAAATCAAATCGCAAGCTTCTCAAAAATGTTATGTCCCGATATGGCTTCCGAAGCTATGAGAAAGAATGGTGGCATTATACCCTTCGCAAAGAGCCCTTTCCCTATACCTCGTTTGACTTTCCTGTAAAATAGTTTCCATGATTGACAAAAAGACATTGAGCTTCATCTCTGATCTGCGAGATAACAACCACAAGATATGGTTTGAACAGAATAAAGATCGATATCTGATGGCAAAGGAGAACATGAGCTTGTTTCAACATCATATCGAAGCAATGCTCAATGAGCATGACAGAATAGAGAGTAGCAAGCTTTATCGCATTTATCGGGATGTCCGATTTTCGAAGGATAAGACACCTTATAAGGACTTTATGGATCTTGCCTTTACGAGATTAAAGCCATGGTTACGTGGTGGCTATTATATTCGCATTTCACCCGGTAATTGTATGCTAGCTTGCGGTTTTTGGAATCCTGAAAGTGCAGATCTAGAATTGATTAGACGAAATATTGAAATGGATGGACGGAGATTTGTAGGTCTTGTAAGTAGTCCGGAGATTGTTAAGCATTATGGTGTATTACAAGGAGAAGGCCTCAAGACGGCACCGAAAGGATACGAGAAGGATCATCCACAGATAGCATACATCAGGAAGAAGCAATTTGTCTTCTTCCGTAATTTTAAGGATAAAGAAGTGACGCAAGCGGATTTTGTCGCTAGTTGCAACGAGAGTTTTCGAGCATTGAGACCATGGCTAGACTATATGAGTGATATATTGAGTCATAATCTGAATGGAGAGCCTCTGTATTCTACTCAATAGTTGTGGCCTGACTATGGATCATCCGGGCTCAGTTGTCGACCACCGAGACAATACGTACTTTCTTACTTTCTCGATATATTTTCTCGCGGTTTTTACGCTGCTCCTCTGCTCTTTTGGTGAGTTCCAAATCGACACCCTTCAGATAGCGATAGTACGATACGACTAAAAATAAGGCCATATCATCAGGGTGACTTACACCCATCTTTTTCAGATGATGTGACAGTCTTGATCCCTCTTCAAAATTCCAGTTGACGATCATCCACTTACCCAGACCTCGGCTTAATCGCGTGGCTACGATCTCTTCTTCTCCTTGACGGATTTTATTGCGCGACTCATCAGTGCCAAATCTATCCAGCTCGAGTAGGGCATCAGCTACATCTACCGGAATATATACACCATTAATTTCCTCCTTCATGATATTTATAGCATACTGTTGCTCGAAGGCGATGGCAAAGCTGTCTACTATCTGCGCCACTATCGACAGAGGTAAGCCTATCACAAAAACAAAAAAAAACGTAGCTTTCATTGGTAGATTAATTCACAGCATTAACAGAATTTATCCCTCCGGAATTGTAAAATACCCATAAATTAACCTAAAATTTAGACAGCTGTGCGGTTGAGATTAGTTGAGATCATTTTGCTTCAGGTCATTTTTTATTCGTTGATCTATCTGTGGAATAGCTATATAGGGTTTTTGTTATGTCTGATTATCGCCTGTATTGCTTTCGCAATACTGTTGTTGTCATTGATATTTGATGCGCTGGAGAAGAGCAAGATTCCTCGCTCGTACTATTGGTTCATCTTGAGTGCTTCGCTCGTGCCCGCCCTAGTGGCTATATTTTTCTCTTATTTTCTGGTGGGATCTTTTGATTGGCTTAATGAGTAGGGAGGCGCGAAATGTGTTAAATCATTTTCAAAATGGTATATCTCCTGAATAAACAAGTATCATCAATAGATAGCTGACGTTTTTTTATGAGCGTAGTCACTAAGTGATTCGATTTTTGCAAACTGCGACCATCGGGTTTCATTGTACTCAATGCTTAAATATGTATCGCGCGATCCCCAGTTGCAGCTAAAGCTGCTTCCTTGATAGCTTCTGTATATGTCGGGTGTGGATGTGAAATCCTTGCCATGTCTTCTGCGGACGCTCTGAATTCCATGAGGGCTACGGCTTCCATGATCATATCAGCTGCACGCGCTCCGATCATATGCACGCCTAGAATTTCATCTGTCTGAGCATCTGCGATAACCTTGACGATTCCTTCGATATCCATACTGGCACGTGCGCGGCCGAGTGCTTTCATTGGGAATTTTCCGACTTTATACGCTACGCCTGCTGACTTCAGCTCTTCTTCCGTGGCTCCTACACCGGCGACTTCCGGCCATGTATATACGACACCGGGGATAAGATTGTAGTTGATATGTGGTTGTTGACCGGCCATGACTTCTGCGACGAATATTCCTTCCTCTTCAGCCTTGTGCGCTAGCATGGCGCCTTTGATCACGTCACCTATTGCGTATATATTAGGTACGCTAGTCTGTAGATGATGATTCACTTCGATACGACCGCGGTCATCTGTGGATATACCTGCATTTTCGAGACCGAGATTATCTGTAAATGCTCTTCGTCCGATCGACACTAGGCAGTAGTCTGCTGTGATGCTTTCTATTTCTTCAGAACCTTTTTTCGAGAAATTTACCGTAGCGCTTTTTTTTGTTGCCTTAACATCTTTAACGGCATGGCCGAGTTTAAACTCTACTCCTATTTTTTTGAGAGAGCGCATTAATTCCTTGCTCATATCACCGTCCATACCGGGGATGATTCTGTCCATGAATTCGATGACGGTGACTTTAGTACCTAGTCGGGCATAGACAGATCCGAGTTCTAGACCGATGACTCCACCGCCGATGACAACCATGCTTTTAGGCAGTTGGCGTATTTCGAGAGCCTCTGTGGAGGTTATTACGCGTACGCCGTCATAGGCCATGGCCTCGGGTGTAATGGGTTCGGACCCAGTGGCTATTACGACATACTTTGTCTGATAATCGGTCGTCTCAGTACCGGTTACAGTAACTGTATTAGCATCCTTAATACTTCCCCAGCCACGAAGGACATCGATTTTATTTTTCTTCATCAGATAGTCGATACCGCCGACTGTCTGGTCAACTACGGCTTGCTTACGATCGATCATCTGATTAAGATCAAGTTTTAATCCTGTTACATTAATACCATGCTCTTTAAATCTTTCTTGGGCTATATGATAGTGTTCTGAGCTGTCCAGAAGGGCTTTGCTCGGTATACAGCCCACGTTAAGGCAAGTACCTCCGAGGGAGTTTTCTTTCTCGACCATGGCTGTTTTAAAGCCTAATTGTGCACATCTGATAGCGCATACATAACCACCGGGACCCGAGCCGATGACGATTACATCGTAAGACATAGACTAAGCTTTTTATGAGTTATTGTTTCTGTTATCTCCATTGCGATTCTTATTGCGACGGAATTTATTCTTCCTGTTTGGCTCGGAATCGTTATGACTATCTCGTTCTTCTCTTGGCTGTTGACTTCCTGATGCTTCAATATTTGGCTTACGTTCTTCTCTCGGCCTAGGAGGTCGAGCATCGCGGATGTTTCTTGCCGGTCTGTTGTCTCTAGGTGGTCGAAGCGATGTACTCTCTTTGTTTACAGGACGACTATCTGATTCTCCTTGTGGTTTTTCTCTGTGGTCGCGATCTCGAGCAGATGGTCCTGATGTGGGTCTGTCCTGTCGGCGATTTCTCTCATCATTTCTGCGGTTATCCGGACGACTATTTCGATTTTTGTTCTCTCGTCGGCGTTTATTTGATTTTGTTTCCGGTGGTAATTCGATCTGACCGGTAACATCTTCAAAATCGATGACCTCTTCTTTCTCTATCCCTATCGTCGCGTAATCAACAGCGCCTAGTTCTTCCGGAAATATACCTTGACGATTCATCTCTACAACTTCTGCTACACGATCTTTGGGTATGGAGAGGATGGGGCCTCGGCCTGTATCGATGACTTGGATATAGTACATGATGCCTTTGAAGATATCTGTTTTGATCAGGTCGTAAGAGTTATATTTTGTATTGATGCGATCTGCCTTTTTCGGAAAGGACTGGATGGCATCGAGGTAAGAATCTAGTTCATAGTTGAGGCAGCATTTTAGACGGCCGCACTGACCTGATAGTTTTGTCTGATTGATTGAAATGTTCTGATATCGCGCTGCAGAAGTGCTAACTGATTTAAAATCCGAGAGCCAAGTACTACAGCATAATTCTCTGCCGCAAGGGCCTAGTCCACCTATACGAGCGGATTCCTGCCTCGCGCCTATCTGTCTCATTTCAACTTTTACTCTGAACTCGGAAGCGTAATGTCTGACTAGCTCGCGGAAGTCTATTCTTCCCTCAGCTGTATAATAGAACGTTGCCTTTTTGTTATCTCCTTGAAACTCTACATCACCGAGTTTCATCTCTATGTCTAGCATTCTGCTGATAGCACGTGCTTTGACCAATACCCCTTTTTCGCGGCTACGCGCTTCATCGAGTCTTTCCAGATCTCGTTCATTGGCGATGCGGATTATTTTATGCATGACACGATCTTCGCTCATGCGTTTTTTGCGCATTTGTAGCCGTACCAGCTCTCCAGAAAGGGAGATTTTACCAATGTCATATCCGGCAGAAGACTCCACTACTACCATATCCCCGGTGATGGCTCCTGTCTTCTCAGCGTGCATGAAAAAATCTTTCCGCGCACCGTTTTTAAAACTTACCTCTACGAATTGAAACTCATTAGGATCATTGAGCATCATTGGCGATAGCCAATCGTAGGTATTCATTTTATTACATTGCCCTGTCGAACAGTGCCCTTTACTTCCGCAGCCTTTTGGGGTACCATTTCCATCTATTGTACAACCTGAACATCCCATTCCACAAAGTTAATCTAATTATATGGGATACTTAACGCGAGAATTAAGCAGAGATTCTATCAGAAGACAAGAATTAAATATTTGCATCTTGTCATGCAGGTTGCGATTGATACCTGTGATAAGGGAGGCTTTTATGTCATGTAGTTGTGCTATTTGATCCAGTTCAAGACGATCCACAAGTCCTGCTTTGCGGATGGCCTGAAGCTCTTGATTGGAAAGAATTTTTTGGCTGCTGCCCAATGTTTTTAAATGGACGATCCCTTTAAGTAATTTAATTGCATATCTGAGTAGGTTGATTTTATACACCTTGGATAATGCGGAAAATTCATTAGACCAATTAATGATATTGACAAGATCGTAGTTCGCACAGTATTCCCACCAGCTGATGATTGATCGAAGATCTTCTTCGTGGTCTGAAGCTATCATTACAAGGGATTCCAAATAATCACCGCCTGTAAAATTAGCGATATGCGCTGCGTTATTGGGCGTGAGTCCATGAAGATCTTCAAGATAGCTTCTGAGTTCACTACCTTCTATGGGGTACACGCGAATATGTTGGCATCGTGACAGAATGGTAGGCAATATGCTATCCGCATCGATGGTCACGAGGATGAAAAATGTATATGCCGGAGGCTCTTCTATTATTTTGAGCAGTTTGTTAGATTGATCACCGACTAGATGTGCCATCCAGATCAATTGGATTTTTACTTCTCCACTGAACGCTTGTAAGCTTAATTGTTGCAGTATGCGCTGCACTTCTGCTGCGTTTATATCGGGATTGGATGATGTTCTGCTGATCTTGATTGTCCAGCTTTCGAGATCAAAATAAGGTTCAGAGAGCAATTGTTCTCTCCATTGTATCATGAAATCTTCGGAAGTAGTAGCGGCTCTTATTTTACCATCTAGTGTGGTCACCGGAAAAGCCATATGGAGATCAGGATACTGCAATGTATCTATTCGTCGACAGGCGCTACATTCATTACAAGGTCCTTCTGCAGAAAAATTGGTACAACAAAGCGCCTTGATAATATTCATGGCTAGAGGCAATGTGCCATAACCAGGTTTGCCACTTATCAGTGTGGCATGCGGAAATTTGCCCTCAACAATGGTTTTATAAACTGTCTGGAGAGCTTCCTTCTGACCGATAATTTTATTCTGCCAAGTCATGATGCATAGATAGCCGAAACTTAATTAATATTGGCGCTGTTTGATGGACAAAGATGCACAAATATGAGAATCGCAATATTCAGGAGGGGACATTTCAATGCCGCACATAGACTACATAATCCAAAATGGTCTGATGAAAAGAATAAGGAGGTATTCGGCAAATGTAACAATCCGCATTATCACGGTCACAATTATGAGCTGGAGGTCAAAGTGGTCGGAGAGGTAGATCAAGAGACCGGTATGGTCATTGATCTTAAATACCTCAAAGATCTGATCTCAGAACATGTAGAGGATAGATTTGACCATAAAAACCTTAATCTAGAATTACCTGAATTCGAAAAGCTAGCTCCTTCGACAGAAAATTTATGTTATGTTATATGGCAGATCATGAGTGAAAAGCTGGGCTCTGACTACGAGGTTACGGTGACACTGTGGGAAACTCCGAGGAATTATGCGCAGTATCCGGCGTAAAGACAATTTCGAATTACGGCCGCTTCGCTTAATTACGAATTACGGTCGCTTGCGCTCCAATTACGAATTACGGCGCTTTGCTTAATTACGCATTACGGTCGCTTGCGCTCCAATTACGAATTACTAAATAGTTGGTCTCAGTAAGGTGACAGCATAAAGATGAGGCGAACGAGAGTTTAAGCCCTAGATGAGTGTCACTTTGGAGGCTTTCAGTGTTCGAAAATCATAGACAAGTAAGGCCTCTTCATATTGATCTAGGAAGCCTGCACAAGATCCATCAGGTGTCCAGATAGCCGATTTACCTCCGGATATAAAGTTGTCGTTTTGCCCTACATTATTGACCATGAGTATATGGACAGAATGCAGATGTGCCTGTTGCCTATAGTAATCATAGGCGCTTTGAAGACTTGATGTCGATTTTGCTACACTTGCGAGATAGATATTCGCTCCCTGAGCTAATGATTGAGATAAATGGCTTAATTGAAGACTTTCGTAACATATCGCAGGCGCAATACAATAGTTGCCGGATTTTATGGTAACACTCCTCTGTCCGGAGCTGAAATAGGGCTCTTCATCTGAATGAAGGAGTTGCTTGCTATAGATTATCAGCTTTTGAAAGGGCTGAAAAATGGCCATGCTGATTAATATGCTTTTAGATGCACATGTGGGTATGCCCAGGCCTATGACTAAATCAAGTTCATTACTCAATTGTTGAAAAAAGTCGAGATGTGGGTCTTCTTTATTCATCGCGAGTGAGGCTGCTAGCGCAGGCTCGTAGGCTGTGAGTGATAATTCGGGAAAGAAGATGAACCTGCATTCATGCTGCACAGCATTGATGATTGCAGAATGATGCTTCTCTCTATTGATATCTATGCCGCCGGGAGACGAATAAATCTGTGCTAAAGCGATTTTCATCTGTTGTGGACAATCGTCATAACGAAAGCTATGAAAGGTATCTTAAGATTTGCTCAGACGAACGACCTTGATCGGTTGATTCTCCGTGTCCCATATGCGAACTATATATACCCCTTTGTTAAGAGTGGCTACATTGTAACGATTATCAGGTGTGACTCTGTAATCAAATATGACCTTGCCGAAGATATCAGAGATGGTTACACGCTTTACTTTTGATGTGGTTTCTACCTTAAAGTAATCGTCTGTAGGATTAGGGTATATCCTCGCCTCTACTTCTTTATGATTGTATGGACTGATGGAGGTGCTCGACTGGGCAAAAATGTACTGCTTTCCTCCTGAGAGAAGCCCGATGATAAGCAAGAGACGCAGTACAAAATATTTCATATCGTAAAGGTAACGCGTGATATTGTATTGGGTTGGTAAATTTTTGTTAATAATCATAAATTATCGACCCAAATATAAAGTTTTTTATGAGCAGTAGTATGTAATATTAATAAATTTTATAAACCATATATGATTGAATTTCAACAATGTATCATTTATAACTTGTATTAAATTATGATCTGATGTAAATATGACATCTGTATTACCATCAATTTTAAGGGTATACCACGAGAAATGTAATCTTTATTTAAATATCTCATAATAAGCTTGCCATTCAGAACAATACACTAACTTGTTACATTAATCTTTTACTCGACGGATGCGTATTCTTATCATAGGCAATGGAATCAGTGGAATCACTACTGCACGTCACATTCGAAAGAATAGTGATCATCAGATCAGCGTGATTTCATCCGAAACGATGCATTTTTACTCACGCACCGCGCTGATGTATCTTTACATGGGGCATATGCGATATACGGATATAAAGCCCTATTCGGATGATTTCTGGACACAAAATCGTATCAATCTGATCTTTGATCATGTCGTCAGTATTGATGTGATTGATAAGCGAGTAGTTCTCAGATCCGGCGGGATTGAGAAATTTGATAAGTTGGTTCTTGCCTTGGGATCGAAGTATAATTTATTTGGCTGGCCGGGGCAAGATCTTAAGAATGTAGGTGGGTTATATAGCATCAATGATCTTCGAAGACTAGAGGCAGCTTCGTCAAGTATAAATCGAGCTGTGATAGTCGGTGGTGGCCTTATCGGTATAGAACTCGCCGAAATGCTTTTAAGTCGTGGTAAGACCGTGACAATGCTTGTCCGCGAAGCGCAATATTGGGACAATGTACTACCTGAGGAAGAAGCAGCCATGATCAGCAGACATATAAAGGCACATCATATTGATTTGCGGCTTAGTACGAATCTACAAGAAATCAAAGGGGATCAACAAGGTATCGTAAGCTCTGTAGTAATCTCGGAGACTGGAGAAGAGCTCTCATGTCAATATGTAGGGCTCACAGCCGGAGTAAGTCCGAATATCGAATTAGTCAAGGATAGCCCTATTAAAGTGAGTCGAGGAATACTGGTTGATGAATATCTACAGACCAATATCCCTGACATATATGCTGTTGGGGACTGTGTAGAGTTATTACGGCCTCAGCTCGGCAGAAAAGCTATTGAGGCAGTGTGGTACACGGGTAGGATGATGGGGGAGTGTGCGGCGGCTAATATTCTAGGCGAGAAGTGTAGCTATGATCCCGGAGCATGGTTTAACTCAGCAAAGTTTCTAGATATCGAATACCAAGTCTATGGTTATGTACCTTCCCGACCCCAAGACGACTTAGATAGTCTATACTGGCAGCATCCATCTAAAGAAATAGCCATAAGATTAGTGTTCAGAACAAATGACATAGCCTTAATCGGTATTCATGCTTTGGGTACGAGGTTAAGACAAGATGTATGTACCGCTTGGATCAATCAAGGTGTTTCTCTGTCGGAAGTAATCAGGACATTTGACCGGGCTGGATTTGATCCGGAGTTTTATGAAAAACATAGCCATGCTCTTGTCGATTGTTTTAATCAACGATTTGGAGAGCAATTGAGCTATCCCGCACCCAAAGGGTGGAGTCGTATTATTTCATTCTTTAAAAAAGTATAAACCATGTCGCAGATTTATAAAAGTTTATCAATTGCTGAGCCAGATCCGCAAGGTCTCAGCAGTGTTCAAAAAATAGCTTCATTATTGGGTGCTGTAGGCCTGGTTATTTTGGTTTTAGGTGTTTTTAATTTTAGGATAGGCGAGGGAATCACAGATCTGCTTTTAAGTATATTTTTAATCAGCGCGGGTGTTGTCATCTTTGCGTGGGACAGATTCGGAAAGGGATTGCCGGGTATTCGCAACAATGATATTTGGGCAAGTGGCTGGACGGGACGTGGATTGATGGGATGGTTTACGGGTATCTTCATCACTTCTTTTTATGTGGTCTTATATTGGTTTCCGGGCTTATTGGGCTTGGGAGAAAATGGCAATCATAATGCGGGTCTTATTAGCATCTTCGATCCTTTATCTTATTTTTTAAAACAACAAGCGGCTAGTCAATGGTTTGTATATGGGGCTCTTTACACCTTAGCGATTTTAATTTTTGGGGTACGATTTATTTTTAAATATAGACACAATCGGTATCAGGTCTTGCGCACATGTAGTGTGATGTTTTTTCAACTTGGATTTGCATTTTTAATACCGGAATTAATGCAGGCATTACATTATCCCTATTATGATTTTAAAAATATGTGGCCACTTAATTATTATTTTTTTGACGAGTGGAGTATCAGGGGTATGTTATCCAGTGGTAGCGTGGGTATGTTAATGATAGGATCGGGCTTGTTTTTAATTTTTGTGCTGTCGCCAATATTGACTTATTATTATGGTAAACGATGGTATTGTAGTTGGGTATGTGGTTGTGGAGGATTGGCGGAGACGGCGGGAGATCCATATAGACAGCTATCTGACAAGTCGCTCATGGCATGGCAGATAGAGCGATGGATGATCCATGGAGTATTAGTGTTTGTGGTGATTATGACGACAGCTACCTTGTATAGCTTCTTTCACAACAACGGAGAAGGATTTTGGCTGAGCAAACTATCTTTTTCAATAATCATTACGCTGGTATTTGCGGTGATAGGGTTTATACTTTTTAAAGGGAAGTTTGGGCTGGAAGCTTTGTCGAGCAATGTAAGGAAGATAGCACTGAGCGTTATTTTATTTTTGCCATTGGCATTATGGATTAATTATGTAATCGGGAGCGGGAATGCGTTTTTTATTGATGGATATACTTTGCGCTCTAGTTATGGATTTCTGATAGGAGCGGCTTTCAGCGGTGTGATCGGTGTCGGGTTTTATCCTATCATGGGTAGTAGAGTATGGTGTAGATTTGGCTGCCCTATGGCAGCTATTTTGGGTATTCAGCAACGTTATTTTAGCAGATTCAGAATCACGACTAATGGCGGTCAGTGCATCTCTTGTGGTAATTGCTCTACCTATTGCGAGATGGGTATAGATGTCAGAGCGTATGCCCAGAAAGGTCAGGATATTCTCAGAGCGAGTTGTGTGGGTTGTGGTGTTTGTTCAGCAGTATGTCCCAGAGGGGTACTAAAACTCGAGAATAGAAGAATTGAGTCGGATTGATATCTCAAGTCATTTAAATCTTCATTTGTCTGCCGTTTTGTCCGTCTTTAAGCATTAATAGGACACTAGTGTAAATCACTTAGCTTTCTGAATATAATTTGTCGCCTACCAATATTTTGCTATATGCGAGCAGACCGTATTCAAAGCAATCCATGGCTTGCGCCAATGCTTCTACACCCAGAATGAAGGCTATTCTTACCTGTTTTTTACCCAGCGCACCGTGATAATAAAAACCTGCTCCGGGAGCTATCATCACTGTCTGCCCCTTATAGCTGAAATCGCTGAGCATCCATTTAGCGAAACGATAGCAGTCGTCGATAGGCAACTCAGCCATGATATAAAATGCAGCTCCCGGTTTGTAGCATTTAACCCCAGGCATCTTTATTAGTCTGCTATACAAGTAATCTCTTCTGTCTTGATATTCTTTTTTGACAGCAGACAGATATCCATGGCGGTCTTGAAAACAAGCCTCTGCGATATATTGGCCGATGGCCGGAGGGCATAGCCGCAGTTCTGCATATTTTAGGATAGCCTGTAGCAGAATCTTATTGCGCGTGACAAGAAATCCGACTCTTGCACCGCAGGCACTAAACACCTTCGAAATAGAATCAATGACCAATACTTGCTCTCTGACATTGGTGAAATTCAGCACTGATGTAAATTTCGTATCATAGCAGAATTCTCTATAAACTTCATCTACGAGTAAGAATAAGTCATAGTCAGCCACGATCCCCGCTATGGCTTCGAGTTCCTGAACTGTATAGAGACAGCCTGTGGGATTACCGGGGTTGCATAGAAATATACCCTTAGTGCGTGGTGTAATTAATTTTTCAAATTCAGAAGGATGCGGCAGGGCGAATCCATTTTCAATTGAACTAGCGACCGCTACTAGTCTCACACCGGATACATGTGCAAAGCCCAGATAGTTGGCATAAAAGGGCTCCGGAATTATCAATTCATCACCTTCATTAAAGCATACACTCAAGGCCATAGAAATGGCTTCTGATGCGCCAGTAGTGACTAGTATATGTTCATGAGATAGATCCGAAGTATATTGCTGATAGTATGCTGCAACCGTTTTTCTCAAACTTAGACTGCCCTCGGAATCGCCATATTTTATTGTGTCGTTATCGTAGTTTCTGAGGTTTTGGATGGCATTGCCAGGTGTGGGAATATCCGGCTGGCCTATGTTGAGATGATGTACAGTTACTCCCTTTTCTTTTGCTGCTCGCGCAAATGGAGCAAGGCTTCTAATGGGACTCTGGCCAAGGCTGGATGCGCGATGCGATAATGAAGGCATAGTTACTGATTCATGATTCGGCCGCAAAGATATGCGGATTCCATACATTTCGAATCATCGATGAGCTGCGCTTATTCATATATTTAGATCAATGTCTTGGCAACTTACTGCATTATCACAAGGTAACAAATCGATATCCTGATACCAGTCTTTCTTCTATAAATTCTGAAAGTGTCTCTTTGCTTTTATGCCATGCATATGGAGAATCATGACAAACCACTATGTCTCCGGCCTTTATATTTTTATAATTCTGTCTCAGATGATCGGAAGAAATGTTTTTGTCAAAATCTCCAGTCAAACTCGACCACATGATTATGTCAGCCTTGTTGATTAAAGCACGGTATTGCCTGTATGTAAGTCGCCCGTATGGCGGGCGAAAAAGGGTAGTATTAAGATCACACATAGATTTCATTGCTGCTTCGACATACATGGCTGTAGAGGTACGCCATCCGTTGATATGCCTGATACCATGTGCACCAATGCTATGTCCATCCTCTTTGATTACATCTACCAATGATGTGTGACTTGTGGCTTGCTCACTCAAGAGAAACATAGTTGCTCGGACATCATATTTCTTAAGTAGTTCCAATAGTAGAAGGGTGCTATCTGGATGAGGCCCATCGTCAAATGTTAAGGCTAACTGCGGTGATTCGTAGGCTTCCAGACTCCATCTAATGCTTGGAAAAAAATGTGGCAAGAAAAAAGGAACACGTTTAGGATACCACATGACAGTGGAAATTATCAGTTACATTTAATATTTCCATTTACGCCTTGCGGACAAATTCTGACTTAAGCGCCATAGAGCCGAAGCCATCAATCTTGCAGTCTATGTTATGATCGCCTGAGCTTAGTCTAATGTTTTTAACTTTCGTTCCTGCCTTAACAGGCCTGAGAGAGCCTTTGACAGGTAAATCTTTGATAACAATTACAGAGTCACCTTTTTGCAAGAGGTTTCCATTGGTATCTTTAACGATTAGCTCTTCAGAATCTGAAGTTTCTGCTGGATTCCACTGATGTTCGCACTCTGAACACAGGTAATTTATTTCGTCAGATGGGTAGCTGTATGGGGATTGACAAGTGGGGCAGGGTAACATTGAGTCTGACATGATATACAAGCGGTTCGGATAATTGATACAAAGGTAGGAAATATCACAAAGCTCTTCCTTTGTATGAAGTGCACTGATTTACCCTACACATGGAACACCATAAACCATGATTATCTATTACACAGTAATGATTCATAGTCAAATGACTTCACTCTTGAAAACATAGTATTTTTGCCACCCGCTGTTGTTGACAAGCAGAGCGAACACTATATAATACTATTTAAGCACTTTGACATTCTAGCGATGAGTCGATCAATACGCGTAAGATTTGCCCCCAGCCCTACAGGTCCGTTGCATATTGGAGGGGTAAGGACAGCCTTATATAATTATTTATTTGCCAGAAAGCATGGTGGAAAGTTTATATTACGTATAGAGGATACAGATCAACTCAGATACGTCCCCGGTGCGGAGAAATATATCATCGATGCGCTCAGATGGTCGGGCTTGACATTTGATGAAGGGGTCGACGTAGGCGGTGATTATGGCCCTTATCGACAATCGGATAGGCGAGTTATTTACACTGAGCATGTGAATAAGCTTGTCGCTGCCGGTCATGCTTATTATGCATTCGACACGCCAGAGGATTTAGAAGAAATGCGACAGCGGTTTACGGCACAAGGGGTGCATAGTCCTAAATATGATCAATCTGTAAGAATGCAGATGCGCAATAGTCTCACATTGTGTGAAGCTGAAGTACAAACATTATTGGCCAAGGGGGAGAATGTAACAGTCCGGATGAAAGTGCCTGCAGGCGAGATTATCAGCTTTAATGATGAAATCAGAGGTCGAATCAATTTTGATTCATCAGAACTCGATGACAGAGTGATCATGAAAGCCGATGGACTACCTACTTATCATCTGGCAAATGTAGTGGATGACAGACTAATGGAGATTTCCCATGTGATCAGGGGAGAAGAGTGGCTATCGAGTACGGCTCACCATGTATTGCTATACAGATTTTTTGGATGGGAGGAAGAAATGCCTTCTTTTGCCCATTTGCCTTTGATACTTAAGCCTACCGGCCAAGGTAAATTGAGTAAGCGGGACGGTGCCAAATTTGGTTTTCCTGTCTTTCCATTGGACTGGGTCGAAGAGGATGAAACATTTCCGGGATTTAAGGAGACAGGTTTCCTGGCACCCGCCATGATCAATTTTCTAGCTTTATTGGGATGGAATCCCGGTACAGATCAAGAAATATTTGACATGGACACATTGGCGCAAGCCTTTAATATAGAACAGATCAATAAGTCCGGAGCACAATTCAATTATGATAAGGCCAAATGGTTTAATCAACAGTTCATTATCAATAGTTCTGTGGATTCGCTGTATGAAGAGCTTAAAGATGAATTTCCATCGGCTTCTAAGGATTATTTAAATAGCGTTATATCTCTGTTTCAGCCGAGGGTCAATTTCTTGCCGGAGCTAGTGAGCAAGTCACATTTCATGTTTGATGAAATTAAGGAGTATGATGAGCAGTCCTTTGCGAAAAAATACAAAGCAGAGAATTATGTTCATTTTATGTCCATAGCCAGAATACTTTCGGAATCAACAACATGGGAATTAGGAGCCATATCGACCAAGATTAAAAGCTATATCACCGAGAATGGTCTGAAATTTGGAGATGTGATGCCGGTCTTGAGAATATTAATTACCGGAACAATGGAAGGGCCGGATCTGATGGAGATGATTTACTTGCTGGGATCAGCTAGCGTGTCAGAAAGAATTATGAATGGCTTAGAGACGCTGGCCAATTAAAATAAGGTATGCCAAAAAGATTGTCTAAAAAAGTCGAAGCGGAGGTGCACAAGAAACTCAAGGGCTTTGATATCGGAATTGATCCATTCGGACAGATAAAGTCCAATATGCCGATCGAAAAATTAAATAAATTTCTTGATGAGCAAGAAATCGAAATTAAGTCTCTTGAGTCGTCACACATTAATGAAGAAGAATAACAAGTCATCATGGAATTAAAAGATATTGTTGCACACTGCAAGGAATACGGTTTTGTTTATCAATCAAGCGAGATCTATGACGGTCTGGCAGCTGTATATGATTATGGTCCATATGGTGTAGAGCTAAAAAATAATATCAAAGAATATTGGTGGAAGAGCATGGTGCACATGCATGACAATATAGTAGGTATCGATGCGGGTATCTTTATGCATCCTAAGACATGGAAGGCTTCGGGTCATGTGGATGCATTTAATGATCCACTTGTTGACAATAAGGATTCTAAAAAACGGTATCGTGCCGATCAATTAATCGAAGGCT
This sequence comes from uncultured Saprospiraceae bacterium, assembly GCA_964396595.1. Classification (GTDB taxonomy): domain Bacteria; phylum Bacteroidota; class Bacteroidia; order Chitinophagales; family Saprospiraceae; genus CAYNFR01. The sequence goes on from CAYNFR010000025.1 coordinate 41,624, forward strand.
ATTGCGAAAAGATAGCTGCGAAGATTGACAAGGATGTTGAGAAAGCCAGGGGGCGATTCGGAGCTCAATTTGATGAGCAACAATTCCGCACGACTAACGACCGTATCATTGAGCGCCAAGCGACAATCGACAGGGTTCTTAAGCAGCTTGCTGAGTACATGGGTGCCGGAAATATGGAAGGGCTCAAGCAGATGATTGATGATCTCGAAATTGCCTGTCCTGAAAGCGGAAGTCGTAATTGGACAGAAGTCAGACAGTTTAACTTGATGTTTTCTACACAGCTAGGCAATATAGCCGGAGAAGAAAGTCTTCTTTATCTAAGACCTGAGACAGCACAAGGGATATTTGTCAATTTTCTCAATGTTCAAAAAACCACTCGCCAAAAAATACCCTTTGGTATAGCGCAGATCGGTAAGGCTTTCAGAAATGAAATAGTAGCACGACAGTTTATCTTTCGCATGCGTGAGTTTGAACAGATGGAAATGCAGTTTTTTGTCAAGCCGGGTACAGAGATGGAGTGGTATAATCACTGGAAGTCCACGCGCTTGTCATGGCATAAAAATCTTGGTGTCCCAGTGAGTAAATTAAGATTCCACGATCATGATAATCTGGCACATTATGCTAATGCGGCGGTTGATATTGAATATGAATTTCCGTTCGGTTTCCGTGAGTTAGAAGGGATACATTCACGTACGAATTTTGACCTCGGCAGTCACCAAGAACTATCAGGAAAAAAACTGCAATACTTTGATCCCGAGATAAACGAGAGCTACGTGCCGTATGTGGTAGAGACATCGATAGGATGTGATCGCATGTTTTTAGCTCAGGTTAGTCTCGCATTGACAGACGAAAAAGTACCTGATGCGGATGGTAATGAGAGCATCCGTACGGTTATGAAGCTTCCTGCTCCTATCGCTCCGGTGAAGTGCGCGATTCTGCCCTTGCTGAAAAACAAGGAAGAGCTAGTTAAAGCGGCGAAAGATGTTACGCAGCAATTGCGTAAGACCTGCTTGGTACAATATGATGACAAAGATGCTATCGGTCGAAGATACCGCCGACAGGATGCCATAGGTACGCCGTACTGTGTGACTATTGACTTTGATACAATGGAAGATAATACGGTGACAATCAGAGATAGAGACACTCTGGCACAAACTAGAGTCAAAATTGATCAGTTAAACCGCATTATTGGGGACAGGGTGGATATTGACAATTTGTTATAAAAAATTAATGACGATATAAAATAAGGTATATATTTGCAGCCCGATTCAAAAAGACATTTATGCTTATTATCAATATCAAAGAAGAAGAGACAATTGACAGAGCGCTTAAGCGCTACAAACGTAAGTTTCAATCTACTGGTCTACTTAAGGAAGTAAGAAGACGGAAGAACTTCACTAAACCTTCTGTAGAAAGAAGAAACGTGATCCTGAATGCGGTTTATCGCGAGAAATTTTACGGGTCTGACTAGTACACAACACTAATTCCTAAGAATATTATCGAGACTCTCATCCTGATGGATGAGAGTTTTTTTATGTCCCATGCTATGTAGGATAACCCCTCTATTTTACGAAATCTTTCATGATCTCAGAGGCGTGTAATATGTTCCTTTGAGACCATACGGCTCAAGGTGATCGATTTATGTACGAGATACTGATAGGAAGGCTTAGTCGCTTGTTCAATCATAAAATGTGTAAAGGCAGTACGTCGAGACGAGCGATTAAGTATCATCGGTGTGTTAAAAGTTGTACTTTCGATAACTGAAAATACAATAATATGTCTCCACTCTTTTTCTTCTTGTTGATAAGCTCATTTTCCTTTGCATCATGTAATCTGCAAGTTCCCTTGACAGATAATGTCTCTACAATCTCTGCCGCGAATGATATTAATGTGACATCATCGTTTCAGTCAAGGACGGAGAAAGAGGAGCTTGTATTTAATCGGTCTATTGTATATAAGTTAGATAAGAATGACGGAGAGCCTCAAGAATTGACATTTTTTATCAATAAGACGGGTCGCATAATATTATATACACCGCTAGATGATATGATAGATGCAGTCATATCTTATCCTACCGGGCTGTATCAGATCATGGGAAAAGATGAAAATGGCAAACCATGGTTTCGCGAGCAGATGGTGGACATCACAAGTGAAAGAGAGCTCTATCGTGAGCAATTGACGCGGTTAGAGAACACCAAGTTACTAGTGGTGGACGCTGCCGATAGGAAGACTATCGAGAGTATCGGCTATCGGATGCAATATATAGATAGCAATGAATCCGACGAAGTATATATCACGCGAGCACTTGGATTAAATGCATATCAATTATTTGGATTTGCGGAGCTGGAAGGTGATGCACAGATACCTGAACTGCATTTTTTTAACATACTCCATTCATCAGAATGGCTTACATATTGTTATAGTAAGTATGCTACGCTGGAGTTAATCCATTATGGATCAGATCAATATTTTATCTCTCCTGACGACTATAGGAAGAAGAATTAGAAGGCTTTTGTTGAGCGAATGTGTTCGGGCGGGATATATTGAGTAAGCCTTATGCACTTGTCTTATTAATGAATTACGACGGTCACTCAGGATTTAGATTGTAGGGTATTGCCTCAGGAATAAAATTGAGCGGTAATTATCAACTTTAGAAAATATTTAGCAGCTAACACTGAGTTTTTCAAATTGCTAATGACTCACTTGCTCAATAATGCGGCTGTGTAAAAAACCTGTATGCATTTCTAATTGCTCTTATTGGTTGATACCAGGGTTTAGTTTATATGGCTATAGCAGCACTTTATTATTTTCCGACGACTTACCTGTATAGGTTTTCAGTCAGTATTAAAAGGGGTATAGAGGAGCATAACTTTTATGATGTCACTAACGGATTTGAAAATCTAAAATCACTCTTTAAGTTCATGGGGATATTATTGATTGTTACTATGATCATATATGCTGTTGCCATCATGCTGGTGATTGCGGTGGCTGGGTTTACAGGTTTTAATTGAAGTTCTTGATAGGGCAACTTAAGTAGCACAATATCGCCTGAAGGGCGGTAGTGCTTTTATGTTGAGTTTGATTAAGGTATGATTTAGCTTGGCTAGTTCAGTGTAGGAACCCAGCGATATTCAGTTTGTCTCAAGGGTGCACGTAGTATTAGTTCTATGTATGATGTTTATTCAGATTCTTGCCGGAAATGAGTGAGCTGCTTCCCACATGGCAGGTGCAATAATTGAGGAACTTTATCAAGTCTATGTCACCTGTTATCACACATTCACTCTTTTATACTCTTGCTTGCTGCGAATAAGACTTCTACTCGTGATTTGAGCGCACATAAGCTAGATTGATAAGGTAGTATAGCTGTTAAGTCGGAATACCGCTAAAACCAACATGTTCCTTCATCACGTCTTTTTGAACAATCAAGGTTTAACTGACATATCATGTAGTGTTTACATTCTCATAATATTGGGAGTATACTTTTGTCGCGATTAAAGATCGTACACCATAATTCTACAACCCAGATGAGAATTCTTTTAAGTTCTATAATTGTTATTTTGTTTAGTTCTACGATACACAGTCAAAGTGGGCGTATATATGGAACGGTAAAAGATGCCTCTACTAACGAAGAGGTTATAGGTGCGACAATAGAGATAGTCGGCACTGGTTCTGGGACAATAACTGATTTTGACGGAAATTATGAATTGACAAAATTGGGTGCCGGAGTGTATAAACTTGTATGCTCATATCTCGGTTACATTCAGGATTCAACAGTCGTGACACTTGGATTCAATCAACAATACGAGTTAAACTTCAAACTGGTAGAGGATGCTAAGATGCTAGAAAATGTTACTATTACGGCTGTCCGTAAGGTGGCTTCAGAAACAACCGTATTGAATACGATAAAAGAGAGTATGCAGATTGTCAGCGGTCTTTCTGCTGAAACGATAAAGAAAACGCAGGATAGTGATGCTTCTCAAGTCGTAAAGCGCATACCTGGTGTGACGGTCATTGGGGACAGGTTTGTGGTGATAAGAGGCCTTAACGAACGTTACAATACGACGCTTCTTCATGGCATTACCACGCCTAGTATGGAAGCAGATGTGAGAAGTTTTTCACTGGATGTTTTGCCGAGTAGTATTATTGATCAAGTATTGATATACAAGAGTCCAGCACCAGAACTCCCAGGGGATTTCTCAGGGGGGGCTATCAAAATATTTACAAAAAGTATTCCTGAAGAAAGTAGCCTATACATTGACATATCATCGGGATATAGAGTGGGCTCATCGTTACAGACTTTTTCGGCAGATAGACGCCGCAAAAATCATCTTACTGGATTTAACCATGGGAGGAACGATCTTCCTTCTAGTTTTCCTGAAAGGCTTGCGGGATTGTCAAACGATCAGATTGATCAAATAGGTAGGTCTTTGCCCAATAATTGGACTCCGAGCGAATATAATTCTGGTGTTGACTACAAAATAGGTATTACGCACAATTATGCCAAGAATTTTTCTGGTCAGAGGCAATTGGGAATAGTAACAAGTTTGATGTACAGTAACACTAAAACAATTTATGATGTTTTGAATCAATCCTTTGAAGCGTATGATTTTGTCAATAACGAGGCTAAACTGAGATACACCTTTAACGATAGGGAATATGGACAGGAGATAATGACCGGCATTGTACACAATTGGGCATTCAGATTCAATCAAAATAATGTGATAGAGTGGAAGAATTTATATAATCGACTTACTAGTCTTGAATATGTAGATAGATTTGGGGATCAAGTTGCACAGGGATTTACTCAAAATAATCATGCATTTTTAAATGAATATCGTGGTATTTATTCTGGACAGCTTATAGGGAATCACCAATTTGCAAAAGAGACGATTAAACTAGAATGGGTAGGAGGTTATGGTAGCACATTCAACGATTTGCCTGACTATAGAAGATACAGGACTAATGTTGATATGTCTAGTGGGGAAGCCACTTCTGTTATTTTTGTTCCTAGAGGTCAAACGCCAGATTTCTTGGGTAGGTTTTACTCGTCAATGAGAGAAAGCATTTATTCGGGAGCCATAAACCTTACAATCCAACCAAAGTTTAAGTCGACTTTCCAGCCTAGTGTAAAAATTGGTTCATATTACGAGCAAAGGGACAGAAATTTTGAAGCAAGAAATCTTGGATTTAATAGAGGGTTTGATTTTGATGAAAGCCTAGCGAGTCTTACGATAAGACAGATGTTCAATCCGGAGAATATCAATTCGCGAACAGGGTTACGCCTGGGAGAGAATTTTTCTTCAAGCAACTTTTTTGTTGCAGGAAATGATCTTTTGGCATTTTATGCTGCAGCAAACCTTCCCCTTACCAAAAAATTGCAACTTTTCGGTGGACTAAGAGTGGAAGATAATCTTCAATTTTTGCGTAGCCCCGATCGTTTTGTTGAGGGTTCTGCAACGGCGCCATTTGTACCAGTCGAGATAAAGCAAACTATTGCGTTACCATCCGCTACTTTGTCATACGCCCTCGGAGCAAACATGTATCTAAAGGCTGTGTACGGTAAGACTATCAATAGACCGGAGTTTCGTGAGATCGCCCCATTCGGATTTTACGACTTTGTGTTTGATGCAACAGCGACTGGCTACTCTGCCTTGAAAAATGCGACCATTGATAATTTTGATTTACGCTGGGAATCATATCCGAGCGCTACAGAAACGGTATCATTCGCTTTATTTTATAAGAGGTTTCAGAATCCTATAGAGTTTCTCTATGGCAATTCTGGTAGTGAGCAATCGACATTTTTCTTTAGAAATACAGAAAGTGCCTTAGCCCGAGGTATTGAAATCGATTTAAGAAAGTCATTAAAGGACTTTACAAGGTCTACCTTTATCAATAAAATTTCTCTATTAGCAAATGTTTCTATCATTGATAGTCAGGTTACTCTCGGTGATGAGATAGGAGAACTTTTAAGAGCCAAAGACCGACCACTACAAGGACAGTCTAACTATATAATTAATACAGGAGTCTTCTACGAAGATAAAGATAAAAACTTACAAGTCAATCTTGCATATAATGTTATTGGTAAGAGGATATTATTAGTAGGAGCAGCAGCAATTCCGGATACTTACGAGATGCCAAGAAATTTACTTGATCTTAATTTAAGTAAAGGTTTAACAGATAAGATTACCCTTAGAATTGGTGCTAAGGATTTATTGAACCAAGAATTTTTACTATTACAGAATAGCCGTGAAGACGGTAATTTTAATAGAAAGAACAATCAGGTATTTAGACAATTCAGACCGGGAACATCATTTTCTATAGGTCTGTCATATAGAGTTATTTAGATGAAAATTCAATAATCACTTAAAATTATTAACAAATGAACACAAGTTCACTAGGATTTTTATGTCCAAAAACAACGGGGTATTTGAACAGATTTCTGTCAATATTCCTTCTAGGCACCTTGATCTTCACAGCTAGCTGTGGTGATGATGATGATCCTCAACCACCGGCAGCGCCTCCGACGATCACAGTAGCTCCACCTACGGCTATGGGACTCGCAGGATCCTCTGTAAGTTCCCAGGTTACGGTCAATGGACCTGCCGGATTGAGATCGCTTCAGATTCTTAAGAATGGTGCACCTGATCCAGCTTTTACGACACAGACCTTAACAGGAACACAAGCCACTTACACGCTAAATTATACGATTGAGCAATTAGCTCCCGGTACAGTTGTTAACTTTACCTTTATAGCAACAGATGCTGAAGGAAGGGCAGTGACATCTGATCCATTTAGAGTAACAGTTTCTGCTTTACCACCCAAAAGAGTCGTTCAAGTAGGTGGAACAACACGATTGCCCGGGTTTGACGAACACATTGTGGGTGTTTCAGTACCGGGTATTGAGGGTACATATCTTCAAAACAGAAATGTAAGTTTGACTAAGGACAAGCATTATGTTCTTATGGGTTTTGTGCGCGTAGGTCCTATACCGGCTGCAGGTCAGAATCTCCAAACAGATGATGGCAGGACTGAAGGTGTAATTACTATTGAAGCAGGTACGGTTATATTTGGCGATCAAGCAACTAAAGGAACACTTATTATACAAAGAGGAGGAAAAATTATGGCTGAAGGTACAGCAAGTGAGCCTATCATAATGACTTCTGCAAAAGCTCCTGGTGAAAGAACCCCTGGCGACTGGGGCGGACTAGTGATCTGTGGCAGAGCAATTAACAACGAAGGGCCAAGTGTTCAGCTTGAAGGAGCTTATGCGGCATGGCACGGCGGAAATAATAATGATGATGACTCTGGTGTCGTAAAATATGTACGTATCGAGTGGGCTGGAATACCTATCAACCCGAATGAAGAGGTAAACACCGTAACTCTTGGTAGTGTAGGAAGAAGAACTGTTTTAGAATATGTACAAGCTTCTTATGGTCTTGATGATGCATTCGAGTGGTTCGGGGGAACAGTTGACGGAAGATATTTGATTGCTTACAGAGGTCTTGATGATGACTTCGATGTAGATTTAGGACATAATGGTAATGTACAATTTGCCATCGGCATCAGAGATGCCAAAGATGCTGATCAATCAGGGTCAAATGGATTCGAAGTGGATAACAACGGTAGTGGTGAATTGAGAGCACCTTTTACATCTACGGTATTTTCTAATATCACTGTCATCGGTCCTAAGAAGACGCGTGAAACATCTATTTCATCAGAATTCCAACATGGAGCCCAATTGAGAAGATCAAGTAAGTTGAGAATATACAATTCAATCTTCACAGGATATCCTATGGGTATTTTTATCGATGGTAATGCCACTACTCAGCATGCGATAGATGATGAGTTACAGATCAGAAATACCATATTAGCCGGTGTAAGAGGCTGGGGTGGTAATGGTTTTGGTAAAGCATATGATACTAATCGCGCCTATGGACACCAATCAGCTCTTAACTCTGCTAGTTATCCAGATTTACAAGCACCTGAGTTGCCATGGACAGACGCCAATGGAAATGTAAGAGGTAACCATCCGGGCTCAGAACCTAGAGGACACAGTATCAGATATAATGTAGCAAACTTTGATGCTCTTGGTTGGTTCTTGACACCGACTTATGGCAATCAGTTTATGGCTGCGTGGGATATGACTGGAATAGACGGATCGGTATTTGACAGAGGTGTATCTAAGTTTACTATTGCTAACAACAGTGTGGCGGCTTCAGCAGCTGCGTGGAACAACTTACCCGGGATTTCGAATCCTAGTAGTGCGTGGTTTGGATCTTTTGAAGAAGTACCTTTTGTAGGTGCTTTCGGAGTATCGAATGATTGGACTCAAGGATGGTCAAACTTCTCAATCAGCAATGATTACGGTTTTACTAGGTAATTAATAAAGATTTTTTATATTTTGTGAAGTCAGTCGAGACTAATCTCGACTGACTTTTTTCAATATTTATCATGCTTAGACAATTGTTAATTTTCTTAAGTACTGCTCTTATTACAATACTTTTAATAGTATCTTGTAACAAAAAAAATCGATACGATATTGATCACTATATTTCTGAGGAATTACAAGATTCACTACTTACAGATATAGTAATCTATACTTATAAAGTACCTCGTGGTGTATCTAAAAATGACAAGTTCAATCCTGAATATCGTTATCTATACAAAAATGAATTATCCAAGTTTGAACTATTATATTACCATATCGACATAGATAGTACCCACTATTTCTTGATGATCAGACCTGTCCGACATGCATTGGATCATAAGCGCGGTGTAGCTGGTCAATTTAAGTTAACTTCAGATTTTAAAATATATGGCTTCAAAGAGATCTTCAATACCCCTATGTTGCCGGAAGAAACAATTCGAGAGAGGGCCGAGTACCTATGGCGCGATTTAATGTATTATAAGAATATAGAGCGTTACTACTTAAATATGGACTATGTCGAATTTCCAAATGCTGAATGCACGTATGATACGACATTACATGAGTGGGTCTATTAGTTACGAAACTTCTTAGAATAATCATGACGTATTCATTTTGATATATAATATGGTGGGCTGGTTTTTTTTGGGGATAAGCTTAATGGCGGTCAGACTTGTCAAGAATTGATAGTGATATCATGCTTAATACTATATATACTCTGTTTATTCGATTAATATACGGATTAAATCGTAGTTATATCATATGATATTTACTATATTACTCTATGTCCATGTTGTCTTGGGTTCACTGGGACTGCTGTCCGACACTCTGAATATTATGCGTAAGAAATCCGCCACTGCGCACCAGAATGTGGGAAAGATGTTCTATTACAGTATTATGATTTCCAGCTTTTCGGCCATAGCTTTGTCAATCTTAAATTGGAATCATTTTGTTTTTATGGTCGGTATCTTCACTATTATATGACTGCCGCAGACGATAGTAATCTGCGATTAAAAAGTACCGCAGACCGTTCCAGGATTGGTTAGATAGACAGGCTTGTAGGCTTGATCATGTTCTTGGCCGGTATTGGTTTTGTTATTATTGGTAGTCGGTTATTAAAGGGAGGTCAGAGCTTTGGCACTGCATTCATTGTTTTTGGAATGCTCGATGTAGGATTTAAAGTACAAGATTACATCAATCTCTCCGGCAAGTCTAAGCGTGCCACTTATGTACTACTGGCGCATATTAACAGCATGACGACGGCATATATATCTGCGCTTGCTGCTTTTATTGTGGTGAATTGGGATAAGTTTAGGAGTGATATTTCCGGTTTTATCGTTTGGCTTTTACCTACGGTGCTTGTAGTGCCATTCATAGCGAAATGGTGTAAGCAATATGCAGTATTAAAAAGTAGGGCGTTAACTTGTTAATTTTCGATGGATATGGGTTTGTTTAAGTTCGTGACGATTACTTTTATTGGTGTCATTTTCTTATTTGGCCGTCGGCCAAAATACTTGAAAAATCAACGGACATAATTTAGGGAAATCCTGAATAATAGACGATTACGATATACTTTATTAAAGCTTGATAAACTATCATCCAGTTCCTTTTTTAGACAGATCTGATGACGAGCTTAAAGCTTATTTTCAATCCCTTAGGGAGACTATATCT
>CAYNFR010000026.1:0-8028 GCA_964396595.1 uncultured Saprospiraceae bacterium
GACAAGGGAGTTCTTGTAAGGCTTCCACCATGGTCAGAAGAGCCTGCTGATCCGTCGAAGTTCAAGACAAGAAATGTATTTTCTATCCTTGTAAATGCCAATAATGATTTACTAGTAAGATTGGAACCTATGAGAGTAGCAGACTTGAGAGGCAATATTAAAGAATTCATTCTTAACCCGCTAGGAAGAGATGATTATGCGGAGTCACCTCAAGATGCTGTAGTTTCCTTTAAAAACGATAGGGGTACGAAGTATAAAATTTATCTTGATGTTTATAACGAAGTGAAGGCAGCATACGATGAGCTTCGTGATGAAGCAGCCTCAAGAAAGTTTGGTAAAATGTATGAATTCTTGAGTTCTGAACAAAAGAAGGAAATCAATGAAATGATTCCACTGAAACTATCTGAAGCTGAACCGACAGAGTTTGGAGATGAATCTTAATCATTAAAATATTTATAATATGTCAATGTTTAAAAAGAAAAGAGGGTCTGCTTCCCCGAAGGTTTCAACAGCTTCCTTGCCGGATATCATATTCATGTTATTGTTCTTTTTTATGGTTGTAACCGTATTACGAGATGCAAGTGAGAAGGTAGCCGTGAATAGACCCAGCGCAACACAGTTAACAAAGCTAGAGAAGAAGTCATTAGTTAATTTTCTCTTTGTGGGAAGACCTATTGAAAAATTTCAAGCAGAGTATGGAACTAGCCCTAGGTTACAGTTAGGAGATAAATTTGCGACAATGGAGGATATTCCCTTGTTTCTAGAGCAACATAGAATTAATGTGCCTGAGAATCAACGTGGACTGATCACATCATCCTTAAAAATTGATGAAAACGTGACAATGGGAATCGTAGGAGATATCAAGACAGCTCTTCGAAAAGCTGGACAACTCAAAGTGAACTACTCGGCTAAGACGAGAGATAGAGCACTTCAATAGCAATTATAGACTGAGTAATAAACGTTTGTGTTACAAGGGGGATAGCAATATCCCCCTTTTTTTATACTTTAAGTTCAAATCATTTTTATTGATTTTATAGTGACATAAGCGTAGTTTTATGATCTTAGTACACTTCGTGGACAGGTGCGAGGACGCATAATCATTTTCAATTTAGAACCCATATTGAGTTGGATTCTGCAAAAGATTATTTTCAATAATTTTTGTGATCGGCATCGATATGTAATCTCAGAAATCACGTAACAGATTACTTACAACGACAATTAACAAAACTCAATTTCAGCTGTTATCATCGAGATCAAAGTAATCTGCTATTACTCGTATTCTGAATAGTAGTTTCTTAAGTGTCACCTGAGTATTTGATTTCAATATATTATTGACGCATGTAGTGTGACAAATCTGCGAGCTATAGCATGTTTGCATATAAAATAGTGAAATTTTGATCCTTGTCCTTCTGTCTACCCCTTTGAAGGGGCAGGGCAATAGGAAATTTAGCGAATGTATCTATGGACCCAAAACCGATAATTGAAACTTCGCGATATCGGTTATGGCATATCGTTTGAGCTTTCCCCGAAGGTCAATGCGACGAGATACGCTCTGATATAATTGATACTTGTTAATAGAAACCGAACACCTGTAACCGATTACTGTGTCCCCTCATCTCGAGATTCGTCTTAAGGCTTGACTATCTCTGCTAGGTGGGTAATCATCTCAGTCGATCCATCGATCTGACAAGTTTATTATCCTTCTGTATGAATCTTGAAGCGAGCACATAGAATACAATCACAAGGATCGGAAGATAAATACCTGCTTTATCTGTAACTTCTGTATCCCCTAGTTCAGGGCTGTGATTCATATAAATCAATAAAGCGATCAAAGGAAGGACAATACCGAGCGTCGCACCCAAGTAGCTCATCCTTATCTGTAGTGGCCGATTTTTATACATAAAAATGGCAATTACCCCTATTAGTACACCAATGATTGTTAATATCATTAATATCACATGATCTTGAACAGTGTAAAGCTTGTCTTCAAATATACCTGGGACAGATTCACTAGTCGCAGCGAAAGGTTGTGTGAAGATTAAACCGTTGAGTATAGCTGCTAGCGCAAGGAACAGAGTCTGGATACGTTGTATCATCTTAATATCTTTATGTCAAAGATAATATTTCGTTAAATAAGCTGGATGCTGTTAAAATCGACATTAATTTGCTGACGCTACCTTTTTACGATTATTTATGAACAATTGCTATTGGCATTTCAATCATCATTTACATTCTTATGACTACGGTATCATAGGCGGTGGGTTTGTAGGTATGTATATCGCACTACATATCAAGCAGAAATCACCTAAAGCGAAGGTACTTCTTGTAGAAAGTCAACAACATGGTGCTATGGCATCGAGCAGAAATGCTGGATTTGCATGTATAGGTAGTGTTACCGAATTGATAAGTGATACGGAGCAGTATGGTCTTGATAAGGTTATAGATCTCGTAGAAATGCGATATGCAGGGTTGAAATATATCGAACAGAAATATGGTCAGGCTATATCTTTTGATTGGTGTGGAGGCTACGAATTGTTTAAAGAGAAGAGTATTCGTGAAGAGGCTATAGCACATATCGAGTTATACAACGATGCACTACAAAGAGCTATTGGTATCAGACCCTATTCAGAGGTGGCTGCTTCGCGATTTAGATTAGATCCTGTTGCGATTTTCAACAAGGTAGAAGGGCATATTGACACAGGAACGTATTTCAGACTTCTCAGAAGAGAATGTATCACGCATGGAGTGACAATTGAAACCGGTCGAACTGTCACCGATATTGTAGAATCATCGGTTGGTGTAGAACTCGAAGTCCGGGATATCGGAGCTAAGATTACGGTTAAGTCACTCATTAATTGTACGAACAGTCTTAATCAAAAGTGGCTTAGTCGTGATAAAGGAGTGCTCAAGACCGTACGGAATCAGGTATTGGTCACGCAGAAATTTTCCAGGCCATTTATCCGGGGAGCTTACCACATGGATCAAGGTTATATTTATTTTCGGGACTTGGATGATCGGATATTGATAGGTGGAGCGCGGCATGTATTCCCTGAAGAAGAGACGGATCAGTTAGGGATGAATGTCGATAACTTACTGTACCTCAAGAATATATTGGAGGAATATATTCTACCTCAAGGGGTGCAATGTGAAATTGACTATGCTTGGTCAGGTTTATTATCCGGAGGGACGACTCGGCTGCCAATAGTTGAGCGAGTGTCTGAACATCAGGTGGTCGCGTTAAGACTTGGTGGGATGGGTGTTGCGATAGCTCCTATTATTGCAAATAGAGTCTTAGGTTTATTAGAAGGAATATGATCAGGGGCAATAGCAGTCATCACAGGAACAGCAGAAGATTCAGAAGAATCAGATTGATGAGACTATGTCTATTAATGATCTTGGTATGTTCATGTCTCACTTCTTATGCACAGGTTATAGAAGCTGAGAATGAAGCGCAAGATAAAATAGTAATAAAGGCGGACAGGGTAATATCCACATTGATAGACAATGTAAGCATAGATACCTTGCTGGGTAATGTTGAATTAATTCAAGATAGTCTAGTCATCACGACAAGAAAGGCGATTTTGTTCGATAAGAGGACGGCGAGGGCTTATGGAGATGTGATCATTATCCAAAAAGACAGTGTATTGATTTACTGTGATACATTGCTATATGATGGTGACACGAAGGATGCCTATTTGAGTAGAGAGGTGATATTGATAGATGGTCAAGATGAATTACATGCATACGGACTAGATTATAATACAGAGACTGAAATCGGAGTATATCACAATGGCGCAATCATGTTTTCTGAGGGAACCCAGCTTCAGTCCAATAAAGGTGTCTATGATGGCAAACGCAAGACAACGATATTTAAAGAAAACGTGCGCTATCAAGACAGCAGCCAAGTAGTATTGGCAGATAGTATGCTTTATTATATGGATGACGAGGTAATCCGCTTTCTCAGTCCTGCCAATATCATAAGGGATAGTACGCGCATGTACAGTCGTCAAGGAATTTTCAGCAAGAAGGACAACAAACTAATTTTGGCTGAAGATGTGCAGATAATGGAGGAAGAACGATTGATCAGGGCAGGTCTGGCGGAGCTTGATGGAGAGAGCAAGATATATTATTTGTACTATGACCCGGTAATCACTGAGTCTGATGGCACCGTAACGAAGGCGGATACGATCATCTATTATGAACAATCGAGGGACATGATTTTGTCCGGTAGGGCATTTTATCAAAATGCTGATGGTGCGGTTATAGAAGCTCCTTTTCTCACGTATAATGATTCTACAGGTAGATATATCACGACTGGCAGCTCAAAGTTAGTCGAGGAAGGAAGAACCATAACATCTTCAAGTTTTGAAAAAACAGAGGCAGGGTCTAAAGCGAGTGGCGGCGTGGTAATTGTTGACACAACTAATCAATTAACTGCATGGACGTATATTTCCGAAAGAATTGATTCAATAAATCGCTCCATTTTGTACCGCGAAGATGGCGATAAATCACTAATGGCCCTGAGAGTAGAGGAAGATAGCTTGTATATTCTTGCGGATACTTTAATCACACAAGACTATGGAGAAGGTGATAGTACTTATAGCACTTTAAGAGCCATACATGGTGTCAAATTGAGTAAAGGAAATATACTGGGAAGATCGGATTTTATGGACTTTAGTTCACTCGACTCCATCATGTGGCTTTACGGGGATCCGGTGATCTGGTCGGATAGTACCCAGCTGAGTGGAGATACCATCGGTATATATTTTGTCAATCAACAGATTGAAAAGCTCATTCTTGTCAATAGTGCTTTTATTGTCATTCCAGACACTATGGATTACTACAACCAGATTAAAGGGACTAAGATTGTTAATCTGATAGATGACGGAAGCATTAGTCAGTCCGAAGTTACAGGCAATGCGGAAGTCTTTTATATCGTCAAGAATGAAGAGCAAATCGAGGGGGTGAGTTTGACTAAGTCATTGTCAATGACTATTTATCTAGAGGATGGTCGGATGGATAGGCTTAATCAATATGGTAGTCCCGAGAATAGTTTTGAGAATTACAATGAACTCGTTAATTATAAATCTCAATATCTTCGTGGATTCAGATGGCGATTAGAAGAGAGGCCTACTATTGAGAGTATTTTAATATTCAGAAAATGATCAACAGAATAAGTCTATCCCGTATGATCAGATTCTGTCGTATATTCATCATTGTGGTGATGAATATATATGCCTTACGAGCAAGTGATAGTTTCAATGTTGCTGTACAAAAGCATATTGACGGTCAGATCGAAGAGGCTATAACACTTTATCTCGAGCTAGAATCAGAGGGAAATACATCCAGAGAGCTTTATGCTAATCTGGGAAGGGCATACTATGAAATGGGAAGTTACGGAATGTCTAGACTGTACTATGAGCGATTGTTAAAGCACTACGGTTATGATCGAAAATCGAGTTCTGTCATAGCGGATATCGAAAATAAGACTGAAATTTCTCTGAGCAATATTCCTGACTTTTTTGTGATAAGTGCCATTAAGAGATTGGCATTGACTTTTAATGCTATGATTTGGATAGTGTTCCAGATAGTCATGGTCGGCGCATTGATTTGGGTGATGTTTGAATACTTGATCAGAAAGAAGCAATCATTTAGACAAGTACTTATAGCGGCTTCTCTGGTGGTGGCGGTCTTAATCGTCATTGGACTCGGGAGATTGCATCATCAGCTTTATTTTATTGATAGGCATGCTGTAGTAATAGAAGAGAGAACTCAGTTATATAATGCCGCTGACGAGCGGAGCGGGGTAGTAACGCCGCTAGCGGAGGGAATGAAGGTTTATATAATTGATGAACTAAGTGAGTGGTTCAAGATCAGGCTGTCAGATAAGGATGAAGGTTGGGTAAAAAAAGAAAGGGTTAAAATCATCTGATTCTAACCCTTGTAATTTTTTTGGTGCTAGGCATTTATTCCTCAGCGTCTTTGTCAGCTGATGTGGTAACAACTGGTGGAGCTATTTTAGCTACTTTAGCAACTATGACAGGCAGACCAGTCGGGGTATTGCCTTTAATATCAATATATGTGCGATTGTTTCTTTTCTTAACAAAGTTCACTACACCATCGGTCAGTGCATATAGCGTATGATCTTTACCGATTCCGACGTTAAGACCGGGGTGAAACTTCGTACCTCTCTGTCTTACGATGATGTTGCCTGCGATAGCCGTTTGACCGCCGAATAGTTTAACACCTAGGCGTTTACTTTTACTATCACGTCCATTATCTGAACTACCTACACCTTTCTTATGAGCCATGAGTTATGCGTTTATTGAGTCTATTTTAATCTTTGTGAATAACTGACGGTGACCATTTTTCACCTGATATCCCTTTCTTCTCTTCTTTTTGAAGACGATGACCTTGTCCCCTTTTTGGTCATTAAGGACAGTTGCATTGACAGACGCAGCAGATACATGTGGCGTACCCACAGTGATGTTGCCTTCTCTGTTTACGAGCAATACATCAGAAAAAGAAACCTTGCTACCCTCTTCTTTGTCTAGGTGATGTACGAAGATTTCTTGACCTTCGCTGACCTTAAATTGTTGTCCGGCTATGTTAACTATTACAAACATATTACGTATTTTTCGAAATGGGCTGCAAATATATAATATTGATTTGATTAATGATAGATCATCTTAATTATTCTCGTACCATTCTAACAATCTGAAGGATGTTTTGATTTTCTCGTCGTTTCTGATCAGTACCATGTTTATTTTCCGGCCTTGTTTTGCCGACAATTTGTTATTAATTTTCTCTAGGTTGATATTGCGTGTAAATGAGCCGTTAATACGATGAACCAAGTCACCTTGTTTAACGCCGGCTTTGGCAGCCGGACTGCCTTCTTGCACAGATACGACATAGTATTTGTTAAGTTCGGTGCCAAAGGCATAAATAGTCAAGCCTGATTTATCAAATCTAACCTCAGCATTGTATTTCCTTTTGGGCTTCAAGTACAATATCTCCCGAGCATAGTCAATGATGATGTCAAATCGTTCTAAGAGCAGGTTGCCTATTAATCCATCTCGACTGCTTTTAAAATCTTCCATGTTGTCATTACTGAAGAGCTGGAAAGTGGTAAATAAATTGGTGAACCGAAATGGGTCGAAGCGCAGCTGCGATATTCTCCCAGAATATCCCGTGATCATTCCCGACAAACCAAATCCCACATTTCCCGGCATTACCTTTTCAGGAAGTTGCTTGGTCGGGTTGTCTAATGCATTTATTAAACATGGCAATGACGCCCCTGAGTCGATCAGCAGTCGCAGATTTCGTGGTTTTTCATCTATTATCTGTACTGATGTCTCTAGATAAGGTTTATGATTTTGGACAAAAAGATCAAATTTCTCGTATGATGACAATCGCTTGACATATTTAATGTCCCTATAAAAAGTGAGCATCTCATGTTTATAATCGATCTTAACAACTAGATTGCTAAAATATGTCCCGCCTAAAATCCCATGAACGTCTATTCCAAGTCTCTCTTTGAGCATATAATGATTTCGTTCTAGGACGATAATATCACGCAAGACTCTCAATGTCCCGCTTATCCTCATAGAAACATTGCGGCTAATATTGGCAGCGATCATCGTATCTAGATCTGATCCCGTTATCATGATCTGTCGATCGTACTCCAATTCGATCAATGTGGCGAGTTCTTTATCAAAAATGATGGTATTCTCAGCTCCTGTATCAAAGATTAGTCGAACAGGCAAGATACCACCTAGCCAGGCATTCAGAATGATGAAGCCATTTTCATATTCGAAGGGCACCTGGACATAATTTTTGTCTATGGGGATGATGTCGAGCCCCCTTATTTGAGCGTCAGCGCTATGTATGGTACATAGAAATCCTGTCAGAAGGCTAATTCGAAAGTAAAGCGACAGCAGGTACTTAATCATAATATGATAACAAACTTCGAACTTAAATGATCTCAAGATGTACGAAATGATCTCAAGATGTACGAAATGATCTCAA
>CAYNFR010000026.1:8128-49054 GCA_964396595.1 uncultured Saprospiraceae bacterium
AAATGATCTCAAGATGTACGAAATGATCTCAAGATGTACGAAATGATCTCAACTTAAATGTAAACATATTATATGTCATGATGATTCATTTTGTTTACAAGTGTGTTAATTGTAATTTTGTCCCAAAGTCCACCGCACATTTGAATCCGCATTTAGACCCCAACGCTTCACAGTTTTCAACAGATGAGAGGCAAATAGAAAGAGCCTTAAGGCCTAAGGATCTCACTGAGTTTCATGGCCAGTCCAAGATAGTTGATAATTTGAAAGTATTCATACAAGCAGCCAAACTTCGTGGTGACGCCTTGGATCATGTGCTTCTTCACGGGCCTCCCGGACTGGGGAAAACCACACTATCGCATATCATTTCTACTGAGCTCGGATCATCATTAAAGATGACTTCAGGGCCGGTTTTGGAAAAGCCAGGTGACCTCGCCGGAATTTTGACCAACCTTCAAGTCGGTGATGTCTTGTTTATAGATGAAATACATCGACTCAATAACATTGTCGAAGAATATCTATATTCAGCAATGGAAGACTATCGAATTGATATCATGATAGATAGTGGACCCAATGCCCGCTCAATACAGCTCAATATTAACCCGTTCACCCTTATCGGAGCGACGACACGCATGGGCTTACTTACGCCTCCGTTGAGAGCCCGATTTGGCATATCCTGTCATCTGGACTATTATGATGTTAAAACCTTACAACGGATAATTCACAGAAGCGCTGATCTATTACAAATAGAAATCAATCCCGAAGGGGCTCATGAAATAGCAAGGCGCAGCAGAGGAACTCCGCGCATTGCCAATGCGCTGTTAAGAAGAGTAAGGGACTTCGCACAAGTAAAAGGTACCGGTATAATAGATCTCTCTATCAGTAGGATAGCACTTGCAGCACTCGATGTGGATGAACTAGGTCTGGACGAAATGGATAATCGAATACTGAGTGTGCTGATAGAGAAGTTTAAAGGCGGACCGACAGGCATCAGTACAATAGCAACAGCAGTAGGAGAGGAGGCAGGCACAATCGAAGAGGTGTATGAACCTTTTTTAATCATGGAAGGCTTCATCCAACGAACTCAACGCGGCAGAATAGCAACAGAACGCGCTTATAAACACCTCAATATTATAC
The DNA here is from genome assembly GCA_964396595.1 of uncultured Saprospiraceae bacterium. Classification (GTDB taxonomy): domain Bacteria; phylum Bacteroidota; class Bacteroidia; order Chitinophagales; family Saprospiraceae; genus CAYNFR01. The sequence continues at coordinate 9,263 of CAYNFR010000026.1, forward strand.
CACCTACCTCAAGTGCGACCCTCTTTTAATCAGAAATCTAGGCTTGAGCAGTAGGTGTGAAATTTAATGGCGGAAACTGGTTGCCGTGTCCTTTGTCCACAATGGCACCATTCTGAGATTCAAATTTGCCAATATTCTCGGCCAATGCCTTTAGAAATCGCTTGGCGTGCTCAGGAGTTAATACAATCCGTGATTTAACCTTGGCCTTCGGTACATTAGGCAGCATCCTTACGAAGTCGATAACAAATTCATTCTGCGAATGCGAGATGATCGCTAAATTAGAATATATCCCTTCTGCTATCTCTTCAGGTAGCTCTATGTTGATCTGATTCTGAGTATTCTTCTTGTCGTCGGACATGATTTTGACTTGTTTAGTGTGTAAGAATACAAATATGCAGCATATCTACTAATCTTTTGACCATTTTTTAACACTCAATTCGATCGTTTAGGATCGATGGTAAGTTGTTTGTTATCATCCTGTTACACATCTTTAAAAATATATATTAAAATAAATAGCAATATGTAAATCACTGTCAAACATTAATTTATACCTTTGGTGCGAGATTTGTACGACTTGATTTGAATAATAGAATATTTCATACCCATGATAGAACCGATATTTAAGCACACCGACGTGAGTGCTCCGAGTGATTTAACTAACTCTTACAAACTTGAACTAGTAATGCTTACATTTATTGTTATCTTTGGACTATTAGGAATGATGCTATGCTTCATCTGATCTAGTGACAACCAATATAACAGTGTTATGTCGAAAATTGAGGAGCTAAGAGCAGTATTAGAGCGATATGGCTACGGTGTATGCGAATACATCGGTCTTAAGATAGGGATCCCCACTGTCGTGGTACAGCGATATTTTATCTACAGTAGCTTTATAACCATAGGGTCTCCAATAATTTTCTACCTATTCATTGCTTTCTGGGTGAAAATACGTGATCATATCCGCGATGCCAAGTCCTATCTTATAGACTGAGCATTCAGATCGCCGAATACATAACTTATAATATTAGCCCCCATCTGCAATGCTTGCATACGCTTGTCAGGAGCGTTATTATGTACTTCAGGGTCTTCCCAGCCATCACCTAGATCTGTTTCGTAACTATAAAAACAGATAAGTCTATCTTCCCAGATTAATCCAAAGCCCTGTGGCGGTAAGCCATCATGTTCATGAATCTTAGGGAGACCATTTTTAAAGGTGAAATACTGATTATATATGGGGTGGTTAAATGGAAGCTCGACAAAGTTGAGTTCTGGGAAAACCTTCTTCATGGCAGGTCGCACATAAGGATCCATGCCATAATTGTCATCTATATGTAAAAACCCGCCAGCCAGCAGATAATTTCGCAAGTTACGTGCATCGGCATCCGAAAACACCACATTACCATGACCTGTCATGTGTACGAATGGATAATTGAAGATCTCTACACTTCCGGCATCTACTGTCGCATAATTAATGTCAAAATTAGTACTGAGGCGCTCGTTGCAGAATCTTGCCAGATTGGTCAATGAGGTAGGATTAGCATACCAATCACCTCCTCCTCCATACTTCAATAGAGCTAATTTTAGATTTGCCTTCGGCAATGACTCATCAGGCATGCTCACGAATGAAAGCATGCTCAGAATTATAGCTCCTACACTGATCCTCAATTGAAAATTCATTGATTCATTTTTATCGTATCATCAAATGTAACGGTGATTCACAAGACATTATGATATTTACTTACCGTCATATGTAAATTATCGCACACAATAAGCAGTTGCCACGATGACAGCAGTCTCCGCCCGTAGTCTAGAATTACCCAAATTAACCTGTCTGAATCCATTCTGCTGAGCTAGCTCGATTTCTTTTTTGGTAAAATCTCCTTCGGGGCCGATGAGAACTAATGGGTGCTCAGAAAGGGGTATATCGAGCAGGTGGGCATTTTCATCAGCAAAATGAGCCACCACCTGTGATTGAGTTTGCGAAAGACTTGAGTCAATGAATTGACTGAATGGCATCGGTATATGCAATGTAGGCAAATGTACTTTTTGTGATTGTTTCATAGCGCTAATACAGATTTTATTGAAGCGTTCAGCATTCCATTTTACGCGTTCGCAGTTTTGGCTGACGAGCGGGTGAATATTTCTCACCCCTATCTCAACTATTTTTTCGACCACCCATTCCATCCGCGAGGGATTTTTGAGAAGGCAGAAACCGATATCGGGATATTTGGTCGGTAGATCTAGTGGAGTCGACTCGAGAATGTTGCATTGAATGTTAGATTTATTGATTTGTTCAATACTTGCTATATAGAGTTGGCCTGATCCATCAATGATCTCTATCTTATCATTGATCTTGTGTCTAAGGACTTTTGCGCAATGCAGCGCCTCTTGATCCTCAAGATAAACTTTCATGTCCTGAACTTTGTGGGAGAAGAAACGGTTCATGCTTTCGTTATGACTAATTTATCATTCAAAGATATTTACCTTTGGCGACTTGATTAAATGGGTCGTTTACCCTGATACACAAAGAACTATTTATGGACTTATTAATAACGATCAGTCAATTTGTACTCAGTCTGAGTTTATTGATCATTCTGCACGAATGTGGACATTTTTTTCCTGCGCGCTGGTTTAACACACGTGTCGAAAAGTTCTATCTATTTTTTGATCCATGGTTTTCACTATTTAAGATTAAGCGCGGTGATACAGAGTACGGTATCGGATGGCTTCCGCTGGGTGGTTATGTCAAAATATCCGGAATGATAGATGAGAGTATGGACAAAGAGCAGATGAAAGGTTCAGTGCAGCCGTGGGAATTTAGAGCCAAACCGGCTTGGCAAAGATTAATTATCATGCTTGGAGGTGTGACGGTCAATTTTATCTTGGGTATTTTGCTTTTTGGAATGATCATGATGGTATGGGGGGAGCAGTATCTTAAAAGTAGCGATGCCAAATATGGTATTGCTGTAACGGATTTTGGTCGAGAGTTAGGCTTGGAGGATGGCGATCAGGTCATCAGTGTAGGAGGTAAAACAATGGAAATATTCGCCCCCGGACTAGTGGTAAAAGAAATAGTCATTAATGCAGCAGACAACATCCAAGTACTTCGCGAAGGCTCTACAGTTTCTCTATCGATCTCCAATGAACAGGCCTTAAATCTGGCTTCATTCGCCAATAAAGACAAAGACATATTCAATATCAGATTACCTATAACAGTCGCTCAGGTTCCCGTAGGAACTAATGCGAGTAAGGCAGGCTTGATCAAGGATGACCGAATCATCGGAATTGCGAATATAGAGACAGCCTATTTTCATGAGTTTCAGCGCGTCGCAAGTGAAAATGCCGGAGCGACAGTACCTCTCCGAATCCTGCGGAATGACAGCCCTCAAGAAATCGAAATCGAAATAGGACAGGATGGCAAGCTGGGCTTCATGCCATACGGATACGACAAATATCTTCCCATTTATTCCGAAAAGCTGAGCTTATTTCCGGCGATGGTTCATGGATATAAGCAGAGTACGGGCTTCATAAATGATCAGGTGACGGCATTTGGCCAGATATTTAAAGGGCAGCGCAAAGCATCAGAATCGCTTGGCAGTTTTCTCTCGATCGGATCTATGTTTGGCAACGAATGGAGATGGAGACATTTTTGGTTTATGACAGCGACGCTATCTGTACTATTGGCTTTTGTGAATCTGCTTCCTATCCCCGCTCTTGATGGCGGACATGTGGTTTTTCTGTTGTGGGAAGCGATTACAGGAATCAAGCCGAGCGAGAAAGTGCTGGAGTATTCTACGATAGCAGGGTTCGGGCTATTGATGGCGCTCATGGTCTATGCCCTCAAGCTTGATATATCGAGATTTTTCTAGCTGATTGAATATAGGATGAACTACTTTGAGCACTTTGGGCTGACGCCCAAGTTTTTTATTGATGAAGCAGCTTTACGGCTTGCATTCATCGAAAAAAGTAAAACCCTACATCCTGATTTTTACGGTCAGGCGGAAGAAGCCGTCAGAGATCAAATTCTCGAGCTCTCTACGCTCAATAACGCAGCATACAAAGTGCTCCGGCATCTCCCTTCACGTATTGCATATATTCTCAGTATATATGACATCATGCCACCGGAAGGAGAAGCTAAAGTGCCTCAATCTTTTTTAATGGAAATGATGGACATCAACGAAATGTTGATGGAGATGGAATTCTCAGATGATCCGCAAGAGATAAAGCGTCAGATTTGTGTCCAAGTGGAGCAGATTGATTTAGATATATTTAAGGAGGCAGAGAGTGCCATGCACAAGTGGGATGCAGGAGATAAAAATAGGGATCACCTCTTTCAGATTCTTAATTATCATCTGAAGTCTAAGTATTTGATGCGTGTCATGGAGCAAGTCACTGAGTGATTCCTGCGTTTCATAATGGCTTATGTCAGTCGTCAAGTTCAGATCCTAAAATTCTCATGCGGCAATATAAATCGTGTGTAATATCGAAGATATTTATACATTTGCCCATGCTTCACTACAGCACTAAGCTGTTAGTAATGCCGATCTGGCGGAATTGGTAGACGCGCTGGATTCAAAATCCAGTTCCTTCGGGAGTGGGGGTTCGATTCCCCCGATCGGTACAATAAATCTATATCTTCAGATAGTTGATTGTCATCTTTTTTGCGAGTTCTTGGGCAAGGACATATTGTTGTTCAGGCGTATGAGCTGTATTAAAGGCTATACTGAAAACCACCTTGTCCCCCAATCTCCAAAAGTATCTCGATGCCACTAGTGAGTATGAACCATCATCCCCAAACCCTTCAAACTTTAAAAACTTATCAGGAGCACCTTCGAGTGACATCTCACCAATATCCCTCTTAGATGTAATCATTTGTGCTGCCCATGTGGGATATTCTTCTGCGAGTGGGTTGTGCATGACTTGCAGCAATATGCCGGCACTTACCACTCTACTATCTTCAAATTTAAAGAAGCAAGAATTATGGCTCGGTTTAGGATCACGAGGTGAGCTATCCTTAATAGTTATCTCGTTGCCATTTATGCCAAGAAGTGAGGCAATCTCTTCGACTGGCACGAGGTAACACGAACTTACCAGGTAGCTGCCTCTTTTAGAGAATATCTTATCTAAATCTGTGCCTTGACCTATCGGCTGACCGGGGGCGAAAGCATCGGCCTTTTTATTACAAGACTCCGTATTGCAACCTGATGTTACTAGGAGAATAAATACCATTGTTCGAATTAAATTCATAGCATTGTATGGGCTAGATTGTTTAGTGATCAGGAGACAAAATTAGTTAAAAATCAAAATGCCATGTATATCCTTACCCATTAGCTCACGATCTGTATGACATAATTATCATATTGATGAAGCCGAGACCATCTCAATCTTCAAATATCTTAAAATCAGTTTCGTTGATTTTGTTTTTGAACATTGGCCAGTCCGATTCGAAATATTTATCCACTTCCATTTTGACTTCTTCGTACATGCGCTTCGCTTTATCGAGTGCCAACTGCGCATTTGGGCTTGGAGAGCCATAAGAAGACATATAATATCGGCGGGCTGTACCAATGTAACCTGTCAGTATTTCAGGATTGCGCTGTATTCCCTTCAGATTGTCCCTGTTAAAGAACAATGCGTGAAGATCTTCTAATTTTTTGTTCTCGTCTGTAATGAGTTTGTTCAAGTCCTTTTGCAGATCTGAGCTCAGGGTTTCTGTGAGTTTCTGGACGATAGACATGGATTTTTTTGCGGCTTTTATTTTGTCATAAAGCTGGCGGCTTTGCTCTGTGAGATTATCTATCTCTTTCAGGGCGTTCTTTAGATCTGCGATATCTTGGGTACTTATATCTAATCGTGGATCCATACGGACTTCTACATTGATCGAGTCTGACATATCTCCGTATTTAATTAATGCTTTATATATGCCTGGCAAGGCAAGATCTCCTCGCGGAGGGTCGCTGTCTTCTTTCCTATCCCTAGGGCTGGGGCCTTCGATGCCATCTGTTTCGAGCATCCATGCGATTCGATTAATGCCTTGATCAGAAACTTCTCTGCTGAATCTTCTTATGGTGTCACCATTTTCACCAAGGATGGTAAAATGTATTTTCTCCTTTTTCTTATCACCTCCTTCATTGGGCTTTAGCCATAAAGTGAAGACGGCATTGGTGTTCTTATTATCTCCCTGAAACTCAGCCTGTCCGATGAATCTTATACCTTGGTAAGATCTCGACTGAGCGCGATAAGCAGGCGATACAGAGGCTACCGCAAAGTCTCGCAGAGTAAAATTATCTGATGCCAGCTTTCTCATAAATCCTATGTCATCGATCACCCAGAATGCTCTGCCAAATGTGCCCATCACCAAATCACCAAATGTAGGCTGTATTTTCATATCCTGAATTTGTACATGTGGCAGATTTCCAACCCATTTATGCCAAGTCGAACCTCTGTTTATCGAAAAATAAAGACCGACATCTGTTCCTAAAAAAAGAAGTCTTGGTTCTTCCTTGTCTTGTACTATGCTAAGTGTAAAACTTGCTACCTGGCTGTCGTTGACAATTCGCTTCCATGTTTTTCCCTTATCACGTGTGTGGTAGAGGTATGCCGACCAATCATTCTGTCGATAATTGTTAAGCACAACGAAGGCTTCATTTTCATCAGAAAGTGACCATTCGATTTGTGGAATCCACCCTCCTGAGGGTGCCTGAGGCAATAGTCTATATATATCTTGCCAAGTAGTTCCGCGATCAGTAGTGATCTGTAATCTTCCATCATCAGTTCCTACAAGAATCGTCTGAAAATCTGTAGGATGCGGAGCGATGGCGATAATCGTCGTATTGTTTTCTGCGCTCGTAGCATCAATAGTGAGACCACCACTGAGGTGTTGTTTTTGCTTAGTTGTATCATTCGTCGTAAGATCTCCGGAGAGAATTGTCCAAGATTTTCCGCAGTCCGCACTATAGTGGACGAACTGGCTACCATAATAGAGTCCACAGGTATTTGTCGGATCTAGTGCAAGAGGAGCATTCCAATTAAAGCGAAGCTTGACATTGTCCGGATGCAACGGTTTAATAAATCGAGATACACCTGTTGTGCGATCGACTAGTCCAATATTTCCACCTTGAGACATGGCGTAAACGAGATTGGGATCATCGGGCTTCGGTGTTACATCAAATCCATCTCCGAAGAATACTTCTTGCCAGTCATAATTGGTTATACCTCCGCTGCGAAGCACGAATCCTGGGCCTGCCCAAGAGCCATTGTCCTGCATACCACCGTAAACGTTATAGGGAAATTCATCATCTATACTCACATGGTAAAATTGGCCGACAGGCAGATTGTTGATGAATCGCCAGTTGTTGCCCATGTCATAAGATATATTGAGTCCACCATCATTGCCGTTAATCAGGAAATTAGGGTCGTGCGGGCTGATCCAGAAGGCATGGTGATCCGGGTGTACATTATTGCCATAATCGGCTATCACCTTCCATGTTCGTCCGCCATCTGTGCTAGTGGACAAGTAGGTGTAAAGAGAATACAATCTATCTTCATTGGATGGATCGACATATATTTCATGATAATAAAAAGGTCGGTCAGAAAGGTTTGGTCCAGAGGTGACCATAGACCAAGTAACACCGCCATCTGTGGATTTATATAAGGCGTTATCCTTCGCTTCTACGAGCGCGTAAACATAGTTAGGATTACTGGTGCCGATAGCAAGCCCTATTCGACCCAATTCTCCTTTTGGGAGTCCGTCTGAGGCTTCTACACGTCGCCAGTTTTTGCCGCCATCATGGGTGATGTACAGACCTGAGCCCGGCCCTCCGGAGGTGAATGTCCAAGGCTTCCGGCTATGCTCGTACATTGCTACGATAAGTTTATTGGGGTTAGAAGGATCGATTACCATATCGCCGATACCCGTCTGGTCATTTACGTAAAGAATTTTCGACCAGCTTTCACCGCCATCGGTAGTTTTAAAAAGTCCACGATCAGGAGACGCTCCCCATGCAGCTCCATGTGCACCTACATATACTACACCGTCACGCGATTCATCGATGATTATGCGATGGATAGTCTTTGTATTTTTTAGGCCTTTGAAGGCCCAAGTTCTGCCACCATCAACTGACTTAAAGATGCCTGCACCGCTATTTTGGCTGTTTCTTGGATTTCCTTCACCAGTCCCTACCCAAATTTCGCTGGGGTTGCGCTGATTGATCTTGATGGCACCGATGGCAATATTGGGTTGATCATCAAAAATAGGTTTCCAAGTAATTCCTCCATCTGTGGATAACCATACACCTCCTGATGCTGCTCCGACAAAAATTCGTTGCGGGTTAGATAAGTCAACATCGATGGCTGTAATCCTGCCACTCATTCCGGCAGGCCCTATATTGCGGGCTTTAATTCCTTTAACATGATCGGGGTTTAATGCTTGCGAACTGATTGTACCGATTAACAAAGCTTGAACAAACAGGCTAAGTAGTAATGCTAATGAGTAATTTCTCATAGTAGGTTTTAAATATTTGATATGATAAAAATTAGAAGAGCCAAGATAAGGTTTTAGTCGATTCATACTACAAAAATCCCTTTAAACCCGTCACTTACCGGCCACGATGAAAAGATAAAACAGAGAATTGGCTCTCTGATCGTGTAGCTTATTGATTAAGCTTTATTTTTGCGCGACTATGCAGTTTTTGTATCCTCAATTTCTTTGGGCGTTATTGGCTTTAGCCATTCCAATTATCATACACCTTTTTCATTTCAGGCGATTTAAGAAGGTTTATTTTACGAATGTCCGATTACTTCGCGAGCTTCAGCTAGAGACGAGCAATCGCAGTCGACTCAGGAGTTTACTCATTTTGCTGGCAAGGTGTCTGGCTTTAGCAGCTTTAGTGATGGCCTTTGCGCAGCCTATCATACGCAATAGTGCCGTCGAGACTTCCGGCAATAGAAATCTAGTAGCCGTCTTTGTGGACAATAGTTTTAGTATGAATGCTACCAAGGACGAAGTACCGCTGCTTACTATCGCAAGAGATAAAGCCAGAGAGATAGTCAGTGCTTATAGAGATTTTGATCGGTTTTTATTGATGACACATGATTTAGAGCCGAAGCATATGCGGGTGGTTGATCAACATACCATGCTCAATTTTATTGATCAAATCAGAGAAACACCTCGGGTTTCAGATTTATCCCAGGTGTCTGCTATAGTTGATAGATTAGTACGTGAAGAGTCAGAATATGACAAGTATTATTATGTGCTAAGCGATTTTCAGAAGAATATTTCTGTGTTTGATACACCATTGGATTCTATGATTGCGGTACAGATGGTTCCTATCCGCGCTGTACAAGAAAACAATGTTGCCATAGTTCATGCGGCGTTTGACGCTCCTGTCCCTGTGGTAGGACAGAATAATACCTTGCTGGTACATTACAAAAACAATGGAGAGAATACAGAAGATGTAGAGCTGCGAATGAATTATGCGGGTCAGGAGAGACCATTAGGTACAATCAGGATCAATCCCAATGAAGAATATATCGATACTGTGGCCATCAGGATAGATCGCCCGGGTCGTCACGATATAGAATTGATTATCGCCGATTATCCGATCGTATTTGATGATCATTTTTACTTGAGTTTTGATATTGCTGATAGGCATTCAGTACTGTCAATTTACGAAGGATCAGGCAGCGCATTTGTCAGAAATGCCATCAATAATATACCAAATTTTGAATTGGTTCAAATATCCAAAAATGCCATCAGATTTAATGAGTTTGCTAAGTACCGCTTGATCATCATAGAAGATATCAGTGAATACAGCTCGGGCTTGGTTTCAGAATTAGTATCCTATGTAAAGAATGGTGGTAATCTGTTGATATTTCCGAATGCATCGGCCAATCCTAGTTCGATTAATTCCCTTCTTGGTGGATTAAATGCAGATCAGTTGGGTCGTATTAGAGAGGACACAAGAGAGGTTTCGCGTATTAATCAGGATGATTTTATATTTAATGATGTGTACGAGACTGTTCGTCAGAATCTCCGCTTACCGAGTGTGAAGCGTTCATTTGATCTGACCTTGAGCTCAGCGATTAGCAGAGATTATCTGATGCTGTATAGAGATGGAGGAGCCTATATATCCAAGTATGGACGACAACAAGGTTTTCTGTATCTATGCTCCGCTCCCTTAAGTCGCGAATACAATGATCTGGTTCTGCATGCAGAGATTTTTGTACCGATGCTCTACAAGATGACCTTGGTAAATGGTCCTGCAACGGTATTGTATTATTCCATCGGTGAAAATCAATTGATTCCCAATAAACAAGTCTTGAGTGGGGAAAGTGGTCAATATCGCTTGGCTTTAGGCCAAATAGAATTCATACCCGGCATCACCGCTATATCAAATGTAGGTGTCATCGATGTCCGAGACCAAGTGACACAAGCAGGGGTATGGACATTAACTAAAAATGAGCAAGAAATATCTAGAATAGCCTTTAACTATGATAGAAAGGAATCTGATGTGCGGTATGGCAGCATTGAGGAAATAGCACAGAGGATAGGGTATACTGTATGGGTAATGGGTGAAGCGGATCTTGCCGATATCTCTTCCTATGTATCTCTTCAGACGGATGGAAAGAGAATGTGGCGATGGTTTATTATTATTGCGCTATTGTTCTTGTTAATAGAAACGTTATTAATTCGGTTTTGGAAATAGCCTGACAATGCGCATTTTACTCAAAAAGGCACACATACATCATAAACATTCGCGCTATCATGCCATGAAACGTGATATCTTGATAGTTGACGGGATAATAGAGCGAATCAGTGCGAAGATAGAGGATGAAGAAGCTGTACTAGTAGCCAGCAAGAACCTAGAAGTATCCCCTGCATGGGTCGATATAGGTGCTTTGTCTGGCGAACCCGGATTCGAGTATCGTGAAGATCTGGATTCAGTGCGGCGAGCAGCTGCACAAGGCGGTTATGGGAAAGTAGCCCTTTTTCCCAATACACAGCCTGTAATCGATAACAAGGCTCAAGTGCAGCAGATGCTGAATGCTAATGATGATGATGCTGTGGTCGAGTTATGGCCTTTGGCTGCTGTAACAAGTGGTGGGGAAGGAAATGAGCTTTCTGAAATCATAGACTTAAGCAATGCAGGAGCATATGGCTTTACAGATGGGGTCAGCACACACATCAGTCATAATCAGTTGACCAGGGTAGTGGACTATGTCAAACTGACCAATAAGCCTTACATACACGTACTATCTGGCAATCATCTGTCCAAGGTAGGCCTTGTCAATGAAGGAAAAATGAGCGTGAGTCTAGGATTGGAAGGTATTCCAAGGCACTTAGAAGAAGGAGAGATCAGAAAGTTGTTACAGGTGGCAGCGTATTGCGGTAATCACAAGGTGATTGTCTATGGCATAAGTGCTTTCGAATCAGTGAAGGTATTGAGCTCGCCGCAAGCTAAGGGCATGTTTCTTTCAGTTCCTTATCTTAATCTGATTGAGGATGAAATGGCTTTATCCCATTTTGATGTAAATCTGAAGGTGCTTCCACCGTTAAGAACTCGCGATGATCGTAAAGGGCTGGTGCGTGCATTTAATGATGGAAAAATTCATCTTGTAAGTTCTAATCACAGACCTAGATCTGTTGAAGAAAAAGATGAGCCCTTTGGTTTATCGGCATTTGGGTGTACAGGACTCGAAGAGTGTGTAAGGTCAATACTTACTTATGCGCCGGATGTTAATAAAGTTCGACTTATAGAGGCGGTTAGTCATTCTTCATACCAGGCACTGGATATTCAGATTCCTGAGCTGGAAGAAGGGTATCCTGCTTCGCTCACCATATTCGATACATCTGTAAAGTCTTCATTCAATATAGAACAACGGGCTTCTAAGTCTCGTAATTCTCCTTTCAAGAATGAAATTCTTCAAGGCAAGGTCATAGGCATTGTCAATGGTGCCGAATACATTATACATTAATTCTGAAGCTATAGTGTTGCCTCAGCTAAAGTAGGAAGGGCTGTCTGAAGTATATTCGTAACTAATCAGTGGCGATCAATTTCGCTCCCCAAAATGCCCATTTCCTATTATCCTACCGCTCTTTTTGAGTCAATAGCTCTGCTATTCACTCAAAAAGGAGCCTTGTCTAATAAAAAGTAGATTGATTTTTTGATCTGAAAGAATCTGACTGATTAGTTACGAATATTATATTTGTATTCGTCCACAATTCATATTCATTGTGTACCTTAGTCATAAAATAAACAAATCATGGAAAAACTCACCCCCTTTAAAGCAGGTATTAGATACGGATTAATCTTAGCGTTGATCGGAATAGTTATTAGTTTAATCGTCTACTATGGCGGTCTTCAGGATTATACAAATCAAAACTCTGGCAAGAATTGGATACTATCTCTAGTGACCTGGGTTTATGTCTTTGCTGTCATGTTTTTAGCTATCAAGGCTGTGAAGGCAAGTAATGAAGGCTATCTGAGTATAGGCGAGGGTATGAGTACGGCCTTATATGTCGGATTAGTGTCTGGTGTTATCATTGCTGTATGGACTTACGCTTTTTATTCGCTTATCGGTACGGATATGCTTGATCAGATAAAAGAAGGTATTGATCTCGATGAGATGAGTGAGGCACAGGCCGAAGCTACAGAGAAGATGATGAGTATCTTCATGAGTCCGGGGCTTATGTCTCTGATGGCTCTACTGTTCAGACTTATTTCAGCAGGTATATTCGGGCTTATCGCTTCATTGATACAGAAGAATGAACACTCACCTTATGCGTAAGGGGGGATAAATGAAGTCATAGATCCTATTACATATTAAAAATACTTCTATTTGTCGGGGGGTGTTGTACCTTTGAATGACTATTTGCAAGAAGAATGGATTTATCGATAGTCATTCCGGTATATAATGAAGAAGAGTCTCTACACCCATTGATTCAATGGATTGATCGGGTATTGAAGTCTAACGCAATTAAGGCGGAGGTGATATTTGTTGATGATGGGAGTAAAGACAGAAGCTGGGAAGTTATTAAAGAAATAGCAGCTAGGTATGATCTTGTTGTTCGCGCGATTAGTTTTCGGAGGAATTACGGTAAGTCAGCCGCATTAAATGAGGGCTTTCTCTTAGCAGAAGGGGAGGTCGTGATGACCATGGATGCAGATCTTCAGGACTCGCCTGACGAGATACCTGCTATGATAAAACTCATCCGAGAAGAAGGATATGATGTCGTAAGTGGATGGAAACAAAAGCGACATGACCCGATATCAAAACGTTGGCCGTCTAAGTTGTATAATGGTGTGGCGAGCAAACTGAGCGGCATACCACTGCATGATTTCAACTGCGGATTAAAGGCGTACAAGTGCGAGGTCATTAAAGACATTAGTCTCTATGGTGACATGCATCGTTGGATTCCTGTACTAGCCAAATGGGCGGGATATTCAAGAATCACAGAGAAAGTTGTCGAGCATCATCCGAGGAAATATGGCGTCTCAAAGTTCGGTGCCAAGCGTCTGATAAGTGGTTTCTTAGATTTATTGACCGTATTTTTCGTAGGTAAGTTCAATAAAAGACCCATGCATTTTTTCGGGACCTGGGGTGTAGTGTCGTTATTTATCGGAATCAGCATTCTTGCGTATCTCGGAGCTATGAAGATGTTTTACCAAGTCTCGGGCATACAGGATAGACCGCTATTTTTTCTCGGGATGATCTTGTTGTTAATTGGAAGCCAGCTGTTTCTGACTGGCTTTCTAGCCGAACTTGTAGTCAGTAATCGTAATCATACAGGGGTATATAATATTGCGGAAAAAATCTGATAAATTACCCAACATCTCAGCTTTTCTTCACGTATTATACTTGTAATTAATCCTATTCATGATGATGAAATTATTATCATTCCTCTGTATTCCACTTTTGTTAATCACATCATGTTCAGAAAATGATGATGTGAGATGTTATTCGTTTGATATTCGTGCTTGTCATGCTGATCCTTGGGTCAGTAAAGGAGGAGGCTCGGATCAGACAGTTTCAGATCGGCAGGCCGCAATAAAAGACTATCTTAGTTCACAAGGAATAGTAATATTAACCATAGGGATGGATCTTGATTATCCAAATGAAATTACATGTCGCGCATGTGTTGTATGTCCGGAAGGTCCGAGAGTGTTCATAGTCTCCAAGCAGCGTGATGGTAAAAAATTGAAGCGCCTAGAGTTACTTAATTTTACAGAAGATAATTGTATTGATTGAGCTTAGGACGAGGCTATAAAAATTGTAATAATAAGACTTATAGCTACCCAACTAAATGAACATCATAACCGTAAAACTATAAACACAAAATCAATATTTATGAAATATCCAATGTTTTTATTCTTAGCACTAGGTTTGATCATGTCATGTGGTAAAGATGACAGTGATGGGAAGTATTGTTACTCATTTGATCTGCGATCTTGTCAAGGTGATGCTTGGAACAAAGAGGAAAATCAAGGTGTTGCTAACAAGGATGAAAAGACAAGAATAGCAGAATTCCTCAATAACAAAGGTATAGACATTAGTAAAGTAGCTATAGATCCTTCATTTCACGAAGTGGTGTGTCTAGCTTGTTATGTTTGTCCTTCAGGCGCACGAGTGTATATTCAGACCAATAAGCCCAGTCTTATAGAACTACAAGACTTAGATTTATTATCCTTACAAGAAGCAGACTGTACGCACAAGATGTTTAAATAGTTTAAAATCCTTGAGGCCAAAATTGCTTCAAGGACCACTATTAAATGAAAGTTTTAATCTGAGAAATGTTACGTATTGTATCAATTGTAGCTTTATGTACCCTTCTTTTCATAGGATGCGCGAAAGATAGTGACTATAGCTATTGCTATTCTTTTGACCCAAGAGCTTGCAAGACTGATCCATGGGTGGACAAGCCGACAGGAGCTAGCGTTCCTATTCCGGATCAGGAATTGACGATCAAGGCATGGTTGGATGACCAAGGTCTCAAGATTGAACGAGTTAAGATAACCGAGTTCTATCATCGAGAGATATGCGATGCTTGTCATGTTTGTGCTGAGGGTTCGCGTGTGTTCATTGCTACGAATAAAGACTACACTACTCAATTAAAGGCTCTTGACCTACTGAACTTCTCTAAAGAAAGGTGCTCAAAAGTGTTTTAAGTCATCGATAAGTCCTGAGCTCACTTATCATGTTTCAAGCATGTATATTTGCCATCCGATTAGAATGAAGCTAGCGGATCTAGTTAGTTTGTCTATCGGGTGAATCGAATAGTTGCAAAAACACAAGATTATGTCGAGACAACAAGTCAGTACAGGTACTAGATGGGAGATGGAAGTAGGTTACTCCCGCGCTGTCAAAGTGGGATGTAGTATCGAAGTGTCCGGCACCACAAGTGTCGATAACGATCATAATATCGTAGGTATTGACAATCCATACGAGCAGACCCGGTTTATTTATGAAAAAATACAAAAAAGTCTACATCAGCTTAATGCATCTTTATCGGATGTAGTTCGATGCAGAATTTATGTAACGGACATAAGCCGATGGGAGGAAGTAGGTAAAGCGCACAGTCTTTTTTTTTCTGAGATACGACCTGTTCTTACTATGGTGGAAGTGGCTGCATTGATAGATCCAGCCTTACTAGTTGAGATTGAAGTGTCTGCCATAACATCATAGTTTATTAAGTCGATGTACAGTATAAAGGAATTATATTATACCATACAGGGGGAAGGGGTGCATGTCGGGAGATCTGCGGTTTTCTGTCGTTTTAGTGGATGTAATCTGTGGAGTGGTCTTGAGAAAGATCGATCTCGAGCGATTTGTAAATTCTGCGATACGGACTTTCATGGTACAGATGGTGTAAATGGAGGCAAGTATAAAGTACAAGAGTTAGTCAATAAGGCCAATGATCTTTGGCCGGAAGGCCAAGGTAATAAGATGATTGTCTGCACCGGTGGAGAGCCTTTATTACAGCTGGATCTGGCTTTAATAGAGGCATTACATAGTCATGGGTGGTATATTGCCATCGAGACAAACGGAACCATCGCACTACCGGGTCCGATAGACTGGGTGTGCGTAAGTCCGAAGCATGGTGCACCAATGATACTTCGGTGCGGTGATGAGTTAAAACTGGTACATCCGCAGCTTGGTCAACAACCCGAAGACTTTGAGTCATTAGACTTTAGCTATTTTTCGCTACAGCCACTACAAGATGACAACTGGGCCGAGAACACAGCCACTTGTGTCAAATATTGTCAAGACCATCCATCGTGGCGATTGAGTCTTCAGACGCATAAGTTTCTTGGTATACCCTGATGAAGCCTTTACAGGGACCGAGGTTGATAACCATAAACAAAACATTTGCTGTCAGGCAGTTTTACTCTTTGATCTGAGCCTTGAGAAGATTTTCGCGCTCTAAGATATTGGCTAATGTAGCGTTTTTAAGACGCTGCACTGTTTCGTTTCTGATTTCCATAGTGATCATTCTTATGCCACATGTTGCCTCGTCGTTACATTCCTCACATCTTTCATAAAAGTCGAATGTAACACAAGGTAGTAAGGCAATCGCTCCATCAAACAATCGCATGATCTTCGCCATGTGGATAGACTGAGGATTAGCATTCAGTGTATATCCACCGTATTTGCCTTTTTTACTCTTTAGAATACGGGCATTTTTTAGCTCTTTGAGAATAGCTTCTAGGAATTTTTGCGGTATATTCTGGTTTTTGGAAATGGTGCGGACAGAAATCGGCTGCTCATCTAAATGTTGTGCGATATACACTAGCGCATTAATGGCATATTTAGCTTTCTTTGAGAGCATACAGAAGTTTGCATAAAAGTAGGAACTTGTGACGTAAGAGAAAAAAACCTGCCGCTCTATTGTAAGTATGAATTTATAGTAGCGGCATAATTTGCTTATTTTATGGTGAAAAGTCAATGCCGTATGCATCTCACAAACTTATGACAACTAATTCTCAAGTCATTCAAGAAATTCATGTCGAATTACTGTCATCAAGACAGCGTCTATCTGATTATCTGATCGGCAAAATATTCCATATCCCAAGTCGTAAAGGGGTGAAGAAGGAAATCGAGAAGAAAAGAGTGTACCTGAATGGTGTAGTCGGAAAAACTGCTGATTGGGTAATCGGGGGAGAGTTTATTGAAATATTTACAGATACACAAGAGCGCACCATTGTGCGAATGCCAAGAGGGCTCAAAATCGATTTGCTATACGAAGATGACTATCTTGCTTTCATCAATAAACCGGCGGGAATAGCCGTCAGTGGAAATTATCATCGCACTGTAAAGAATATACTACATGCGGTGCTCTCACCATCGATTGCGAGAGATCGTTTAACTCACCCACTACCTGTACATCGACTAGATGCACCGACATCAGGGATTTTGTTAGTTGCCAAGACGAGGACGGTGCTTGTGAGCTTAAGCGAGGATTTCGAAAATAAACGTATTCATAAGGAGTACCTTGCTTTGTGCATGGGTGAAATGTTAGGAGCGGGTCTTCTTGAAGATAATATTGATGGAAAGGCGGCGCAGACATATTATAACAGCATGTATGTAAAAAGGAGTGCTAAGTATGGCCCAATTTCGATGTTGAAGCTTATGCCTGTCACCGGACGTACTCATCAGTTGCGTATTCAATTGTCGCGCGTCAATCGCCCAATATTGGGGGATCGGAAATATGGTTTAGAGAATAGTATTGTAAAGGGTTATGGATTATTTCTTCATGCACGGTCTTTACAGCTTTATCATCCCGTCACCGGCTTACATTTGAAGATAGTTGCGCCTGTCAGTAGAAAATTCCAAAAATTTATAGGTAAACAGATTAATGTTGAGCAACTTTCAGCCGCAGTGAGTCATACTGTTTGATCATACGGTTATATAGAATCTTGGTGTATTTTACCGGAAACAACCAAGCTATTCTATTAATGAGTCGAGCATCTTTTCCTATTATTAATTGCTGTTTATCATTTTTAATAGCATATACGATCTCGCAGGCTGCAAAAGCGGGTGTATTGATAAAAGCTTTTTCAAAATCATTGATGGCAAAGTCCACTTGTTCTTGAGTGAAGTCGCCTTCTTCCCATCGAGCATTCTTGGCAATGTTCGTTTTAATTCCTCCCGGGTGTATCGATAGTACATTGACATGCGGGAATTCTAGCATAGCCTCCATGCGTAAAGATTCTGTAAAACCACGTATGGCAAACTTCGAAGCGCAATATGGTGCTTGGTTTAGAATCCCTATCATGCCCAGTATGCTGCTGACATTGGCAATACAAGCTTCTTTTTGCTTTTTTAGATGGGGAAGGCAAACTTTCGTGCCGTACACCATTCCCCAAAAATTAATTTTCATCAGCCATTCGAAATCTCTGATACTGACACTCTCGACTGAATAAGAACCCAGCGCTACACCGGCATTATTAATGACGATATCTAAGTGATTGAATTTCTGAATAAGCTCATCCACGTACTGTCTCCATGCTTCATAGTCGGTAACATCTAGTTCTGCAAAATGATGTGCATCCGCCTTCGTTAGCAATGACTTAGTGAAGTTCAATGCCTCAGTTGAAATATCACTCAATACAAGCGTACAGCCTTCTTTCTCAAGCTTAAGCGCGAGCGCTTGGCCAATACCGGAACCGGCACCAGTGATTAAGGCTATCTTAGCTGCGATGACCATATCAGATCAATTTCCAGCCGGATCGATATTCTCTTCCTACAAATTGATTTGCGGGTTCAAAGTTTGTGATACGCGTGTTCTGGCCATCCCAAAGAAGTTTTTTTCTACCGGCAAACTCCATTTTACCATCCTTACCTGTATTGAGAGAATAGCTTCTGATAGCCAGATTACCCATTAATACCGTCTCGGTCATAGGGCCTGCATAATCAAATGAAGAAGTCAATGAGCGATGCTCTGCTGACCCGAATCCCGCTTTACAAGCCCTCGTCCAAAGTGCTTGATGGCCAAATTCAGGAAGAGCCACTAAGGGATTATCTGCCTTATAATCTTTGGGCATGGTGATTTTTTCGCCCGACTTGAGATATAGCATCGGATTTATACCATAAGTGCCACAGATCATAATGCCTTTTTCTCCGATCATCATTGCGCCATTGGCACTATTTTCTTCGCCCATATAATCCTCTGCAGGAATCAGATCCGGATGGAAAGGTTTGATTCCGCCATCAAACCATGTAAATGAAACAGGTTTAGGATTCTTGGCGCTAGCCGGAAACTTTAACTGAACTGCCGACGAGGGCGGGCAGCTTTCAGGCAAGTGCTCTGCTACCCAGTCCCGCTTAAATACTTGTCCCACACTACATTCGACTTCAGTCGGATATCCCAGGCCCAAAACTCTGTATGGGGGATCCATCAAATGACATCCCATATCTCCCAGTGCTCCTGTGCCAAAATTCCACCAGCCTCTCCACTTAAATGGATGATATAAGGGGTGGTAATCTACCATCTGTGCCGGCCCGATAAAAAGATCCCAGTCTGCAGATGAAAGATGGGAAGGCATATCTACTTTTTCAGAAGGGGAGGGTACACCTTGTGGCCATACTGGTCTATTAGTCCAGGAATAAACAGTATCCACCGCGCCAATGATTCCACTGTCAAACCATTTAATCATCTGCTCAATCCCTGGATTAGAGGCACCTTGATTACCCATTTGGGTAACGACTTTGTTTCTATTCGCGGCAAGTGTTAATTGTCTTGCTTCGAAAATATTATGCGTAAGCGGTTTTTGAACATATACATGCTTGCCGGACTCCATCGCTGCCATAGCTGCAACCGCATGTGTATGATCGGGTGTAGAGATGGTCACCGCATCTATTTCCGATCCCATAGCGTCAAACATCTTCCGAAAGTCCTTGAACAAGCGAGCAGAAGGGAAGGCTTTCGCAGAGTTAGCAGCCATATTTTCGTCCACATCGCAGATCGCGACCACATTGTTTTCTCCATTATTCCAAGCATGGCGAAGATCACTGCTACCCTTACCCCCTGCACCAATGGCTGCAATATTAAGTTTGTCGCTAGGGGCAATATGATTTTTGCCGAGTACACAGCTCGGAACGATCATAAATGAACCAGCCGCAAGGCTTGATTTTTTGAGAAACTCTCTTCTTGACTTTTTTCTATTCTTCATTTTAAGATGACTATAATCTGTGAGCTGTAAATTTTCTTATGCTTATTGCAACGTATTGATCAGTAAAGAAAAACAATTTTATTAATTGGAGATATCCATAGGAGAATGATTTTATGATCTTTTTATATTTCTTCGGGTAATAATATTTGTTGCCTTGGATAAAATTTTTCTTGAAAGGATAAGAAATTGATGGAGATGATTACATTAGGTGGATTTTTGTCCTGTTTTAAAGCACATCCTGATGAATAGATTAGTATCGCTTGATTTTTTTCGAGGACTTACGGTGGCCTTGATGATAATGGTTAATGACCCGGGTAGTTGGTCGCATGTGTACGCTCCATTATTACATGCGGATTGGCATGGATTGACACCGACTGATTTGGTATTTCCTTTTTTTCTGTTTATAGTAGGGGTATCGATCGCTTTATCATACAATAAACAGCGTCAGAGCGGCAATGTCAATGCATCAACTTATCGCAAGATTATCTCTCGATCGATCAAAATTTTTCTCCTTGGCTTGCTCTTGTGGCTGTTTCCGAAGTTTGATTTTGCCGGATTGAGATATGCGGGAGTGTTGCAACGGATAGCCATTGTGTTTCTTGCATGTGCCATATTGTATCTTAATTCCGACTGGAAGAAGCAGCTATATTGGGGTATTTTTTGTCTTGTCGGTTATTATTTGGCAATGGCATTTGTACCCTTTCCGGGCGGGACTGCGGGCACTTTAGAGCCTGGGGTAAATCTTGCTGCCTATGTAGATAGCCTGTTACTCCCGGGACGGATGTGGCAAGGTACTTGGGATCCTGAGGGCTTTTTGAGCACTATTCCAGCCATAGGTACGGGAATTACCGGCTTACTAGCAGGAGCGATTATTCTGAATAAAAAGTTGACGAACCATCAGAAGGTGATATGGTTGTTTTTTGCCGGTTTTGTAAGCTTTTTATTAGGTCATGTGTGGTCGTGGTTTTTTCCGATTAACAAGCCTATCTGGACAAGTTCGTATGTATTAGTAACTAGCGGTCTCGCCGCAATGTTTCTGGCAGCGAGCATGTGGATCATTGACGAGCTTGGCTACCGCAAAGGAACAAAAGTGGGCGTAGTCTTTGGAATGAATGCCATTACGGCTTATGTATTACATGGCTTGATTGCGAAGATATTCGGTATGAAGATCATAGCAGGTAAATCAGTAATGGCAACGTGGATGGGTGCATGGACTGATATAGGAATGTCGCCAAAGTTCGCTTCATTGCTTTATGCATTGGCTTACACAGCCTTTATTTATATCTGGGTATATTGGTTATACCGCAAAAAGATTTTCATAAAAATCTAGCTTTTTTCATGATAGCTATTGACAAGTGCTCAAAAGTGGGCTTTCTTTGATGCGAGAAGCAAAAACACATAAAAAGTTTTTGTAATATTATTTAATCAATTATCTTTGACCAAAATTAGCTTATAGACCAAATTTCTACTCTAATTCAATTACAACCCTAGAAAGATTTTTTAATCACTAAACGATTAGAGTAATGAAATTAAAGTCAGTCAATGATCATCAGCTAATTCTCAATTACCTAGAAGGAGATCAGAAATCATTTGAAGTCTTGTTGTCAAGACACAAAGAGAAGATTTATACTTCTATCTATCTATTCGTCAAAGACCACGAGCTTGCCGAGGATATATTCCAAGAAGTCTTCATAAAAATCATTGACACGCTGCGCAAGGGTAAATACAACCACGAGGGTAAATTCCTTCAGTGGGCAATGCGTATATCGTACAACTTGTGCGTGGATTACTTCAGAAGAGCTAAAAGAAGATCTAAAGTCTCTCCATCAGAGTCATTTGATATATTCGACGTGTTAGAGGTGCAAGATGATAATATGGAGACAATGATCATTAAGAATCAGACATATCAGCGCATCAAAGATCTGGTAGATAGATTGCCGGAAGAGCAAAGAGAGGTGGTTATTCTGCGACATTATGCAGACATGAGCTTCAAAGAAATAGCGGTATTGACACGCGTAAGTATCAATACGGCACTAGGCCGAATGCGTTACGCTTTGATCAATATGCGCAAGCTCATCGAAGAGAACAATCTTCAGCTACAAGCATAAAACTTATCGCAATCAAATTATAGATGAGGGCAGGTGTTAATCTGCCCTTTTTTTGATGTGTATTGGGTGTCAATCTGTATCAATGCATTATACTATCTGAATTGATTTTTAAGGAAATTTGTCATATTATTATGTACAAATGTCTTAATTGAAGCATCGATGTCTCTAAAGAAATGACGACCAAAAGGAATGAGCAAGCACTTCATGAGCTTTATGATGCTTTCATGGGCAAGTGCTAGCCAATGAGCTTATTAAGAATATGAAATATGAGCACCTATGGGCTGATTAAATGTTATTCATTGAAGCTGTCAGCGAAGGGATACCACATTCTGTATATGAAGCCATACAGTGTTTTCCTCTTTTTAGGGAAAATGAATGGGCGAGTTTTCTAAATATTTCTACTAAATCTTTGCAACGTGACAGGGATCAATCAACGCATGTTTTTAAAAGAACTCACTCCGAAAAGAATCTAGAGATTGCAGAGCTGACTAGATTGGGGCTCGATGTATTCGGAGAGATGGAGAAATTTGAACTATGGTTGAGGACACCTGTTTACGCATTAGGAAAGCGAAAACCTATTGATTTAATTAAATTTTCTTCCGGTCGTCGTTTAGTTGTAAGAGAGCTTAGGCATATAGATCAAGGAATATTGGTCTAAGTAGTTGCAATAGAGGTATTTAGACTATCTAGAAGAAAATATGCTATTCCATTAACCGGTCGAGCTGCTTCACTGTATGGGGCGCGCTGGAATCCTAAAGGTATTGAACTAATTTAAACAGCCCAGAGTCGTTCATTTGCCATGGCAGAAGTTGCTGTACATTTGACACTAGCTACCTTGCTGGTTGATTATGTCATGATTACCATTCATATTCCTGAGGAAAATGAACTTTATCAATTAAGGGAATCTCAGCTACCTTCTGGCTGGAAAAAATTTCCTTGAGGCAGATTCACGCAGAAATTAGGCTATTACTTTGACATAGAGAATAATTATTGCATTTTGAAAGTGCCATCTGCGGTGACTAGAGGAGATTGGAATCTCTTGATAAATTCGTAACATAATGACTTCCATTCAATTACCGTTCTACAAGTAGAAGAATTTCCATTTGATAATCGAATTTTTAAATAGCAAATTATTAATAAAGTTAAAACTTTATCATTCCATCTTGTTGGGTAGGTTTATGCAAAAAGAGCCACCAAGTGGGTGTTATATTATTCCATTTCCCACTCATCTTTAAAAGTCTGTAAAAATTCCTCCATGTATGCTGCGCGTTGTATCGCAAGCCTCCGCGCATACGCTGTATTCATCATGTCAGGCAATCGCAATAGTTTTTCGTAGAAGTGGTTGATGGAGGTGTTGACCCCAGATGTATATGAGGCTTTGTCAAGGTTCTGACGAGGAGGTACGTCCGGATCGTAGATTCTGTGGTTTTTAAACCCACCGAAGTGAAATGTCCGTGCTATACCTATGGCACCGAGCGCATCGAGACGATCAGCATCCTGAACAATATGCATCTCAAGTGAGCTGAATGGATGATCGTCGAATGAATTTTTAAATGACATGTGCCGTATGATATTGGTGATATGGATACGATCCTCTGAAAGAACATTACGTTTTCGAAGAAAATCATTTGCCATCTGTGGGCCTATTTCCTCGTCGCCATGATGGAACTTGGGGTCAGCAATATCATGTAAAAGTGCTGCCAGCTCGACGATCATGATATCTGCAGCGGGCTCTGTATTGGCAATTTTCTTGGCTAATTTCCACACCCTATTAATATGAAACCAGTCATGACCTGCTTCTGCATGTGTTAGTTGCTGTTGTACATACTCGGAGGTCTGCGTGATGATAGATTCAGCATAAATCATAACCAACCATTCTCAGTGTACCATGTTGCCGTCTCTTCTATAGCTTGCTCTAGATTATACTGAGGAAAGAAATTGAAGTCATTTACCAATCCTGAAATGTCACAATCCCAGTTTTCTGCTGTCATCTTAGCGTATTGTTCGGCATTGAGCAGGCTTTTTTGTTTTTTAAAGCGATCTAGGATGCCATTTATTTTGACGACGCCGGCGATGATACCCAGTGGAATGCGAACCTGTTTATAATTCACCCCTAGCGCCTTCGCGATAGAGCCGGTGAAAAAGGACATCTTGTGAATACGGCCATCAGAAACAAAATACCCTTTATGCGTCCCTGATGCGAGGCAAGCGTCCATTGTTACACGAATAAGATCCTTCACATAGATAAAGGTGTATTTTATATCCGGACTGCCAACAATAGGAGCGATTTTGAATTTTTTGACTGTTCTGAATAGTTCGAGAAAATCGCGTTCACGTGGTCCGAATACTGCCGTAGGGCGCAGAATAATCCATGGCAGATTAGTTTCTTTTTTTAATTCTACTTCAGCTTTTTGTTTGCTGCGACCGTAGTCAGTGCGTGGATTAGGTTTTTTATTTTCTGAAACAAAACCCTCTTTCGTATCATCCGCACTACCGTAAGACTCAATACTAGAAATGAAGACAAACTTTTTTAGTGTGGACACAGCACTCGCCGCTTTCGCAAGATTGGCCGTATAGTCTACATTTATTTTGTGATAATCATCTAGACTATTAGCTCTTGTCAGTCCAGCATTGTGAATGATAAAGTCAAACTTTTCTTTTTCAAGTATGGATATCATGCTGTTAACATCCATGTAATCCGGATAACAAAACTTAATGCGCGGATCTTTTAGAAATTCTGTATTGCTAGATTTTCTAATGGCTGCATAGGTGTCCCATCCTCTACTAAGTGCTTCGTCTATAAGATGACTGCCTACGAAGCCATTAGCACCGGTGATTAGTATTTTAATAGTACT
Source organism: uncultured Saprospiraceae bacterium (assembly GCA_964396595.1). Classification (GTDB taxonomy): domain Bacteria; phylum Bacteroidota; class Bacteroidia; order Chitinophagales; family Saprospiraceae; genus CAYNFR01. Next base: position 34,397 of record CAYNFR010000026.1, read on the forward strand.
CGTTGACATCCGAATATTTACAAAATCAGTAAGTGAGATTTGATCTGTAAATGCGATAGGTTTTATATAATTCGCTATTGAGTTTCACCGCAGATGCATTCATTTCCTCGTTGTTTTCTAAAACCCACGATACTTCACCTGCTGTAACATTATACTTGCGTGCTGCAAGTATATTTTTAGCAAAAAATATAGCCTCTATTCCTTTTTTACGATAATCTTCTTTTACTCCTAGTGCTAATATTCTGACGAACTTAGTCTTATGTCTATTGAGTAGTAGTTTGAAAATATTGAAGGGGAAGAGTCTACCTCTCTTGAATCCCCGTGTGATCTCGTTGATATCATTAAGGGTAATGGCAAATCCTATGGGTTGTCCATTATGTTCGGCTATAAAGCACCAGTTTTCGTTTACAATCATTTTAAGGTTGTCGGCCAAGTGTTTAATTTCACTGTCTGTCCATGGTACGAAGCCCCAGTTATTTTGCCATGCATTATTGTAAATATCTCGGATTTTAGCCACTTCTTCGGCAAAAATTTTCAAGCTCACATTTCTGAATATAATGCCCTGTTTCTCAAGCCTTTCTTCAAGTGTCTGGGCGAGGCGTATTGATTTTTCTGATGCTTTATGTGTGTACAGGATATAGGCATACAAATCCATATCTTTAGTCATGCCATACTTTTCAAGTAACTCTTGATAGTATGGAGCATTGTAGGTCATCATGATTTTGGGGGATTCATGAAAACCATCGATGAGGACACCGGCGGTATCATTGGTGCTCGGGTTAGTAGGCCCTATCATGGCTTCAAATCCGTGTGATTTACACCAAGCCGATGCTTCGTCTAAAAGCAATTTTGCCACATCGTAGTCATTGATGCAGTCAAAAAAACCGAAGAAACCTACATTGCTCTTATGATATTGATTGTAGTTGTCGTTTTTGATAGCCGTGATTCTACCGACTAATTTATCATTTTGATAGGCTAGAAAGCACTGAATCCTGGCATGCTCGAAGAATGGATTTTTTTTGGGATCGAGTATTTCCTTTTGGGACATAAACAATTCAGGGACATATAGGGGGTCGTCCTTGTATAGTTCATGCGGGAAGTCTATGAAAGTACTTAGGCTTTTCTTGTCTTCGGCCTTGACAATCCTAAGCGCCATTATACACTTGCTCGGATGAATTTTCAAAAACGCCCACTTCCTTAGCTACTTTGGCGATCTTTGATACACCCTCTTCTATCTGATCGAAGCTATGTGTTGCCATCAGCGAGAATCTTAATAATGCTGAAGAACTTGCAACTGCCGGTGATACCACGGGGTTTACAAATACACCACGCTCAAGAAGGATTTTTGTCATCATGAATGTCTTATAGTCATCTCGAATAAAGATCGGTATAATCGGTGTCTCAGAGTGACCTGTGTCGAAACCAGCATCTTTGATAAGCTTCATCGCATAGTCGGTGTTAGCCCATAATTTTTCAAGTCTCTCCGGCTCTGATTCCATGATGTCGAGTGCAGCAATTACACTGGCTGCATTGGCAGGAGCGATACTTGCCGAGAATATTAATGATCTCGCATTGTGCTTAAGGTAGTTAATGGTACTGTGATCAGCGGCTATAAATCCACCAATACTCGCCAGTGACTTGCTAAAGGTACCCATGATGAGATCTACCTTATTTGTCAAGCCGAAATGATCGGCAGTTCCACGGCCATTTTTGCCCAATACACCAAGGCCATGGGCATCATCAATCATGATGTTAGCATTGTATTTCTCGGCAAGAGAAACTATTTCAGGTAGTTTTGCTATGTCACCTTCCATGCTAAATACCCCATCTATTGCGATTAACTTGACACGATCCGGTTCACAACGCTGAAGTACAGTCTCTAAGGACGCCATGTCATTATGGCGATACTTGAGCACTTTCGAAAAAGAAAGACGTGAACCATCGATGATACATGCATGATCAAGTTCATCAATGATGATATAATCGTGTCTGCCTGTTATAGAGGATAAAACACCTAGGTTGACTTGGAATCCGGTACTAAAGACAAGCGCTCCGTCCATGCCAACAAATTTGGCTAAGCGCTCCTCTAGTTCAAGATGTAGATCAAGCGTACCATTAAGAAATCGTGATCCAGCACAACCCGATCCATATTTGTCTATGGCAGCCTTAGAAGCTTCTTTAAGTTTGGGGTGGGTCGTCAGTCCCAAATAACTATTTGAGCCAAACATTAAAATATCCTTGCCTTGTATCTTAACAACAGTGTCTTGTTCTGATTCAATAGTACGGAAGTAAGGATAAAGTCCCATGCTTTGTATTTGCTGTGGGACATTATAGCTTCTCAAGCGTTCTTTTAACATAGTTTTTTATTTATTCAGCGATAAGAAATACAAATATAGCGATCAGTTATAAATTCTATTAGGATTGGGTATAAGAAGTTGGGTCAACATGTGTAGCCTTTTTATTTGTCGCGAAGTCTGAATCTGCGATGTAGTCCCACAAAGGGCTACTTACGCCAAATCCCTTATCCGGATTCACATAATGATGCTTTAGGTGATGTGTCTTAAGCACATTCCATAATTTGCCTTTTATTTCCAAATGATGAATAGAGTAATGGAACATATCATAAACCAAGTATCCAGTTAAAAACGTCGCAAAAAAAGGATAAAAACCTATACCCATAGGCAGGCCTTTAAAAAACAAAAAGAACAAAGCACTTAGAGGTAAACTAACACTCGGCGGAAGTACTAATCTGAGTTTATCACAAGGATAGTCATGGTGTACCCCATGAAAAATAAAATGTACTTTTTTCCCAAATGCAGAAGTTGGATGAAAATGAAACACAAATCGATGTAAAATATACTCTGTGATCGTCCAAATGAACAATCCGGCCAGCATCCATCCGATATATGTAAGAATACCATAATGATACTGTGATAGCCCATAATAGTGAATAAAGGCTATTATAGGAATAAACACATACAGCGGAACAGACCAATGAACCTTTGACATGGATTCGAGAATCGGATTCTCAAATAGTCTGATGGATTCGGGAGAATTAGAAACGTAGAGATTTTTACCCATTTATTGGTTGATGATTTTGTGATAGAAAGGGTGGTCATCAGCAACTGTATAGCCGTAGAACTCGATAAACTTTACATCCGGGAATACGCCAAATTCTAGTGCATAAACATAAATATTGCTTAACCTTATCCGCCGATTATTCAGTGTGGTTATCACATTGTATTTAGCTTGCTTATCTGCCGCAATGTAGAAGTAAAGCGAAGGATAAGAGACGAAGTGAAATCTAAACAGATCGGAAGAGATAAAGTCACTTTTATAACCGTAAGCTAGTTGATTCTGGATCTCGTTTAATTCTTGCGAAGCCTCGTCTTCTGTGTATTTTATCCATTGCGCATGCATTGGAAGATCCTTGTTTACGAGTCCGCTCAGTGTTCTATTCAGCTTGTATACTATCGTGTCAATATTCTGATTGCGTTGAATAAAGAATAATAGATCATTTTCCTGTTGAGGTATGGGGTAGTGATCCGGTCGGCCATTCGATCCAAAATCGGTATGAAACTTTTTGATCAGTTCTGAATTCATCCTCGATATTTCTGCATCAAAGATATACCCTTTCATGCCTTTGTCCAAATAATTAGTTGTGACGCCACGATAGTCATGGACATCTTATCACCTGGCTGATTCGTTCACTATTCTTCCATAATACACAGCAGATTTTATATGTTATTAAAAAATAGTTACTATATAATTAGATGATATATAATTAGTTAAAAAAATTGAGCGACCTTTTATTAGATGGAGTATCATGGCGAATTCTGGAGAAGTTATGGCTACTATGTTCTTATTCACGTCCTATTCAAAGAAGAAAGAGAAAAGAAGTAAGACTGAGTAATGAGAGAATATCCACTATTGGGGATTTTGATCAAAACGGAATTGTCTCGACCATAATAACAAAAGGTAATAGAAAGGTGGCGGCTTTTAAAATTCTACCTTAAATCGAGCTCTTAATCCTAGCCCTTTCACCCCGAATAACTCCGGCACATCCGGATGTTCGAGATAATTAAAGCGCTTGACGAGGTCTATACGTAAGACCTTAAATATATTACTGATGCCGACACTACCTTCCATATATGGACCATCATAAAAGGTAAAAGTGGCTGGTTGGCCGTCACTGCGTGTATCGAATTTTGGCAGAGACTTATTCCTTTCGGGGTCATTTCTTTCACTTAATCCCCCATAAATCAGCTTGAAGGTCATGAGCTCTCGCAAACCCAATTTTTTGATTAACGGAAGCCTGTTAAATATAAAGCCTTTAAAAAAGTGCTCGCTCCTGATGAATACATAGCTGTCACTGACGAATTCGAGAAAATTCATTAGGTTAAAAGAAGCCCGCTCATAGGCGAAGGATTGATTGGCGCGAGGGATGAATAAGGTCGTGTATGGTTGTGCGCCCCAGATTTTCCCGGCTTCTATACCGATATTGTTATGCCCTAAAATAGACATATTAAATCGCTTAAAAAACCCTAGTTCTAACATGTCTGAGTTAAAATCACCGCCTAATATATTTCTGAAGGAGTGAGCATAGCGTAGATTAAATATGGGATATTCATTAATCAGCGGCGCGCGATACTGGCGACCTTGAATGAACTGCTTGTTGGGAGCGAACTCAAGGCCTAGGCCTATTGAAGTTGTATTTATTGCATCAAGTAATCTTGGCTCGGTAGCACCATCTTCTATCATTAGCTTTAGGTCTCCATAGGGTTCTGTGGCCTTAGTATTGAGAACAAGATCCACAGCCAATGCGGGTGTTTCGTGTGAATATTCTATGCGGGATTCTTTGAAGAAGAGCATTTTGTTAGCGGCTCCGCGTCTTACAGAGAGTAATAAGTTGTCGTTTTGAAAGAATTGTAAATCGAGACCCGGAAATGAGACATCTTGTTGATTAATTACCCGAATATAGTGTCTGGGGTTTTGTCTGAAATTTTCTCTAAAACTGTAAGTCGCAGCAGCTCTATATTTCATTCTTCCATCTCTGAATCCGTATGCAGCGTAGCCTGCTAGAAGTAAGTTCTTGTTAAAATCAAAATTAGTCTCGAAGCCCATTCTGATTCTCGTACCTTCCACCGGATTAAAACTAATAAATGTAGGCAAGGGCCCAATGTCAAAGCCCTTTAAAGGAATAAAACCGGTTGTCACTATTTTGACACCTGTTACCAATCGCTTGTAAGCAGGAAGGCTGGTCAAGGTATCAAGCATCTCATAAAGTCGAGTTTGATTTTCAGTCAATGGCACTATTCGATTTTCTGTCCAGTAGGCTTCATCTTTCCTATAAAGCCCCGGCACATCGATTACTTTCTCTGTGGCACTGTAGACAGATTCATCCTCTTCTCGATCAAATTTGAATCTGTCATAGGCTACGCTTCGCGTACCGAATAGACCGATACCATTCTTGGTTATACTGTAGTCGATAACAAGCTCGTCACGACTGAGTACGAAGGCTCCTTCAAGCGGCTCAAATTCTTGTTTTACTTTTAGATCGTTAATGAAGTTTAAATTGATGTTGCCAATGATGCCGAAGTCTGCTTTTACAACTCGATACAAGGAGTCATTGCTCACAAACAAATCTCCGGTAAATCCGAAGGTAGTTTGATTACGCGGGATAAAACCTAGCCGTATGCTTGGTGTATTATTAACTATCAGAGTATCCAGGATATAAAACCGATAAAAATTCAAGGCTAAAGGACTGATAGGGCTTATAAAGTTGTTGTCAAGGATCGGAATTACATTGTCGTAAATATTAATATCCTTATAAAGAAAGTCCAGCGCATCTGTGACTGATTGATCGTCTATCTGACTATCAAAATCTGTCTTCTTAACGGCATAGCGGTATTCCTTTCTTGATTCCGGATCTCTGCGATAATAGACTTTTGATCTTTTTTCGAGTAAGTACATGGGAAGAAAGATCTTGCCATTGACAGTGGATGTGTCAAGATATTGCCAAAGTATATCGAAGTCGTTGAAAATCTTTCTGTTCTTGAACTCGGTCGTGATGTTATTAAGATCCAGCTGGACCTTTTCGTATTGATCGAAGCTGTAATAATCTTGACCTTCTAAGCGATTTTGCTTCTTATTGTTTATCACCTTACGCATGAGTTCTACTGCGGGATTATCTTTTTTGGTGTATTTGGTTTTCTGTGCTGATATGACCACATTGGTCAGTTGAAGAGTTGCTTGTTCCAGATTGAATACAATGTCTCGGGTGCGTGTCTCTCTTGCGATTTTGATACATTGCTCTGTAAAACCTAGAAATGAAGCGCAAAGACTATCGCTTACGAATCTAGATTCTATTTCAAAAAAACCATCCAGATCTGTTACTGTTCCTACATTGGTATTTCTAAAACTCACATTGGCGAAAGGAATCGCTTCTTTTGTGGATGCGTCATAGATATTTCCTGATACACGGGTAACTCCCTGTCCACACAAATGAAGTCCACTTACCAAAAGAGACAACAGAATAAAATTTCGATATTTTGGCTGATAGTAGGGCATGTTATAATTAGCGGGCACAAATTTACGCAAAAACAGAATATATGTTTGAAATAATTGTATATTAGGTATTGACCCTTAAGGGCTTAAAAAATTGCGACATGATTATTAAACAGCATATTTAGTCTAGACTAAACGAAGGATGTTATACAGATGTTATTGATAAAATCCATGATATCGACTGAGGTGATAGCAACACGGTTCACAGGAGAGAATTGATAGACAGTCGTACATCATTTATTAACTCTGTAAGATCTTCTATTGTTGTAAGAGGGTTCATCAGAGATACCCGAAGGTATGCTTTGTTCTCGAGGACAGTCTGGACGATGTACCATTTGCCTTGTTCTAAAAGCCGCTGTCTTATGGCTTGGTTGATGATATTATTTGCCTTGTCACCTTGGGAAGCATCACAGAATCTGAAGCAGAGTATGTTGCTCATCGGCGTGTGAGCGATTTCAAAATCATCCTGTTCACACAGATATTCCGAAAATGTTTTGGTAAGGTCGTGTTGGCGTTCTATAAATTTTCCCAAAGTATCGGTGCCGATATATTTTAAAGCAAGAAATACCTTGAGGCTCATCATGTACTTCGTTGTTTCATAGGTTCTCTTGGCAAGATTAAACCACTCTTGAGTTGATTGAGTGAATAAATAGGACGCATCTTGATTAAATATATCATAGGACTTTTTTTCATCTGCGAATAGGATAAAGGTAGCTAAAGCGGGTGTGAGCATCATCTTGTGCGCATCGATCACGATGGAATGTGCAGCCTCGGCTCCGGCCATGAGGCATTTGTACTTTTGAGAAAACACTACTGGACCTCCATGCGCACCATCGACGTGTAGCCATATATCATGTTCCTCGCATATTCGGCTGATGACGCTTATGTCATCATAAGATCCTGTGGCTGTAGAGCAAGCGCATGCGACGACAGCCATGATACCTTGATTTTGGTTGTGACATTCATCTATTTTGGACTTAAGTGCTTCCAGATCTAATTGAAATTGCCCATTGACGGGTAGTTCGATAAGCTGATCGTGACGCATACCCATTACAGAACAAGCACGACGTACACAGAAATGGGCCTGCTCGGAGACTAGAACAACTGCTTCTTTATCAGGATGTTTTTTCATGAACATTTTTCGTGCCGCCAGTAATCCGGATAAGTTCGCAAGTGTCCCGCCATTGGTCATGAAGCCTCCGCTGCCTGAAGGTAATCCGACGGCATGACACATCTCATTGACACATATCTTTTCTAGAGCTGTAGCGGCTTCACCCATTTCATAAATGCCCATACCATTGTTGAGTAGATCAGATACAAGACCTGCCAGCGCGATGGTCGGCAATGGGGCAGCCACCTGATGACCGGCATACCGTGGATGATGAATCCTTATGCTATCCGCTATGAAGTCACGATAAAATTCATCCAGTGAAGTCATGTTATATTCGGACCATTTGCGCAGCATCGATTCAGGATCTTTATGGCTGATTACGTCGTCGTCACGATTTAACGAAGATTTTAAGTAGTCTGCCAGGGTGTCAATAATCTTATACCCCTCTTGTCTAAATTTCTCGCTATCATAAAGATTTTCCCAAAGCTCCTGATCAGCCATCATCTTATTCGTTCTTGATTTATGAATTATTTAGATTACTCAACATAATCGATTCAAAACTACTTAATAATTAAGTTTGTACTGTCATGAAATCAATTAGATCTTTTCATCATGAGCTGAAATTTGTTACACCTGGAGGTACCAGTAGAGGTGTGTTGTATCATAAAAACAGCTATTACTTGCTTTCGGAAGAAGGTGATCAATTATGTGCTATTGGAGAGGCCTCTTATCTGCCGGGTCTCAATCCGGAGTCGGAGGACTCACTCTTAATACAGTTATCCGCCTTTAGTAAAGGGACGCACGACGCTTCTTGTGAGTATTCACCTGCAATGCGTTTTGCTACAGAAATGTTTGAACTAGGAAATGGATCTACCGACCCATTTACATTTAATGATTCACCTTTTACAAGAGGGGAGATGGGTATTGAGATCAATGGACTCATCTGGATGGGAGATAGATCTAATATGTTAAAGCAATTTGAACAGAAAATCAATCAGGGATTTAGATGTATCAAGCTGAAAGTGGGAGCACTTGATTTTGATGAAGAAATGGAGATATTGAGTCACATCAGGAGGCGTTTCACGGTGGATGATATTGAACTCCGTCTTGATGCCAATGGCGCGTTCAGTGTGGAGGAGGCAGATGAAAAACTCAAGCAACTTAGCGACTATGACATACATTCGATAGAACAGCCCATTCGTGCGGGACAGCTTGAGCACATGTCTCGGCTGTGCGATAGCCCACCCATTCCAATAGCGCTAGATGAAGAGTTGATAGGAATATCTGATATGGAGACAATTTTGGCGGACATACGTCCGCAATACATCATTCTTAAACCCAGTTTATTAGGTGGCATTAATAATAGTGTGCGATGTATAGAACTCGCCAAGAAATATAACATTGGTTGGTGGGCGACATCTGCGCTGGAGTCGAATGTGGGGCTGAACTACATCGCTCAATGGATCTCTACGATGAATGTGTCTTTGCCTCAAGGTCTTGGTACAGGTCAAGTGTTTTCCAATAATATTCCATCCCCTCTAGTGGTGCGAAACGCTAAGCTTTATTACGATCGGGATCAAAAGTGGGACATATCCCAGCTCAAAAAAAGGTGAATTAATAAGATGAGACTATTGATCAATGACGAAGTTCATCTTGTAGAATCTTTATCAGATGTCTATCTCCTTTCTGACAGAATGTTTAAGGAGGAGAGGACGTGGATGCAATCAATAGTAAAGGTCTTAGCGGATTGGTATAGTGATCAAGATTTCATGACCCTCCATACATCAGGAACGACTGGCGATCCCAAGCAGATTTTATTGCCGAAAGCAAATATGATTTCCTCAGCTCAGAAGACGATCACTTTTTTAGAATTGGCCGATGGCATAAGAGCGCTCTTATGTCTACCGGTCGAGAAAATAGGGGGGATGATGATGCTGGTAAGAGCAATAGTCGGTAATTGGGATTTGAAGATTATTAAGCCTTCGGCTAATGTAGTAGATGGTGTAAGAGAGAAGATTCACTTTGTGGCATTCACCCCACAGCAGCTTTACACATTAGCAGAAGAGAGCCCCGGGGCATTACAAAATATAGAGAAATGCATTGTAGGGGGAGCAGCTACAGGTAGTGATTTGATCTCCAAATTATTCAATGAAGCTATGGTATGCTGGGCAACATATGGTATGACTGAGACGATGAGTCATGTTGCATTAAGAAGATTGAATGGAGAAAAACCAGATAATTGTTTCAAGGCGCTTCCCGGTGTGACATTTGAAAGAGGGCAAAACGGCTGTCTGATTATACATAGTGACCATTTGCCTTTGTCGCCATTAATTACAAGAGATGTAGTGACCTTATTTTCTGACACTTCATTCGAATGGCTGGGGAGAATAGACAATGTTATCAATACAGGTGGTGTCAAGGTATATCCGGAGTTAATCGAAGAGAAGCTTCTGGATGTTATTAAAACACCCTTTTTTATAAGCTGGATTGTAGATCCTGTATTAGGGCAAAAAGTGATCCTTGTAATCGAAGGAAGTGCACCTACCCAGGCAGAAATAAAAACTATGGCGGAGAAGTTAATGCGATATGAGATGCCTAAAAGCTGTATTATCGTTGATCAAATCTTAATAACACCTACCGGAAAAGTGCGCAGGCAGCTACATTTTTACCCAAATTTTACAACTATCCCATTGAATAGGTAGTTTTGTATTCGCATTATAGATCGTTCATGGGGCGCGGTGATACTAAATCCATTTCTTGCGAAGAGACATTCGTAGCATACAGTATTCCTGGAGGAAGTACTTATGAATTTTTGAGATTAGGTAACCCGATCGCCTTTAGCGATTCTGAAGATGTTTTTGTCGTTGCAGGATTTGACAAATTAGGCAAATATGCCCCACTGTACTTTCCGGTGGAGGCTGCATTGGGACAGATAGAATTTAGGGTGACTAATAATCACACTTTTAGCATAGCTAGTACGGATCGATCAGATTATGACGACTGTTTTGAGAAGTGCATGCAGGCCATCCTATCCGGCCAATCTGAGAAGCTTATACTTTCCAGGATCATCAGCTTGGACATCAGAATTGATCCTTATGATATTTTTAATGAATTGTGTCAGCGACATCCTGAAGCATATACTTTCATTATAAATATTCCATCGCTGGGTATGTGGATAGGGGCTTCACCCGAGCTTTTATTAAAGCAAATTACAGCAGACACTTATCAAACAGCTGCTGTTGCCGGAACGATGCCTGATCTTGGTGTTCCTCTGGATCAAGTTAACTGGGGAACGAAAGAAATAAAAGAACAAGGATATTTGACTCGTTTCCTTGAAGAATTTCTGAAGATTAACGCCCTCGAGAAAACGATAAGTGAAACACGTACGATCAAGGCTGGTAATGTATTGCACATCGCGACGGATATCGTATTTAAAACTGAATTGTCATTGCCAGAAATTGTCGCCCATTTACACCCCGGCCCAGCCATAAGCGGATACCCTAAAAAGGAGTCAATAGAACTCGTAAGGCATATTGAAGGTCATGATCGAGAATTGTACTGTGGTTTTTTAGGGAGGATTAAAGAGGGTAGGAGTGAGTTATATATTAATCTTCGTAGCATGAAAGTGGCAAGTGATCGTGTATCACTTTTTGTCGGAGGTGGAATAACAAGAGAGAGTGTTTGCACAGAAGAATGGAACGAAACGATCCATAAAGCTAGAAATATTATCAACGTTCTAGCTCAATATTGTCCAGTGAGTATATGACCTCAGATAAAAGCTCAGCATCTAGATTGGCGTATATCGCTAAGGAAAAAGGGATAAGGCATGTCGTAATATCACCGGGTTCGCGCAATGCGCCCTTGATTATCGCTTTCGGTGAAGATGATCACTTTACATGTTACAATGTGCCGGACGAAAGAGCCGCAGGTTTTTTTGCATTAGGTACGGCTATGAAACTGCAAGAGCCTGTGATATTGTGTTGTACATCCGGATCTGCAGTTGTTAATTATGGCCCAGCTGTGGCAGAAGCATATTATCAAAAAATACCTTTAATCGTACTTTCAGCAGATCGTCCTCCAGAATGGATAGATCAGAATGCCGGGCAGACACTAAGGCAGGAGAAGGTATTTCACAATTTTATCAGAGCCAGTTATAACTTAGTTTCCGAGCCAGCAAGCAAGGATCAAATATGGTATAATGACCGCATGATCAATGAAGCTATTGATATTTCTATCACTCGGCCTCTTGGTCCGGTACATATCAATATACCCTTTGAAGAACCGCTTTATCAGCAAGTTGGCTTCTTGCCAGACGATCGACTTCCACGGATCATAAGGACATTGCAGCCCACAAATCAGTTGGTCGAAGCAGATTTAGATCATGTCCGATCCATATGGAATCAAGCCAAAAAAGTGATTATCCTTATAGGTCAGTCGATTCCCAATCCAGAATTAGATGAAGTACTTTGTCGATTTAATAGACTTAGAAAAGTAGTCATATTAACAGAGGCAACTTCCAATGTGAAATGTCCGGGAACATCAAGCAGCATAGATAGATTAATAACAAGGCTAAACAGAGAAAACACTGCGACCTTGACACCTGAGTTGTTGATTACCATGGGTGATGCAATCGTTTCTAAGCGCATAAGATCATTATTAAGAGCGATGAATCCATATCATCATTGGCATATAGATCCTTCAGATAAGTATATAGATACCTTTCAGTCGCTGACCCTCAATATCCCGATGAGACCAACTGATTTTTTTAATGGTTTAGCTACGGAGGATATAGAAAGTGACTACTCTCTCCAATGGAGTGATCTGGAAAATATTACCCAGCGAGCCCATCAGTCATTTTTATCCGATGTCCCATGGTCTGACCTCAAGGTGTTTGATCTTATACACCGCACATTGCCAAAAGACAGTAGCTTACATCTTGCCAATAGCACCCCTATACGATATATCCAGTTATTTGACCAACGAGAGGACATAGATTACCGATCTAATCGTGGCGTGAGCGGTATTGACGGGTGTAGTTCTACAGCTGTGGGATTTGCCTATGTTTCGAGCAAGAGGGTTACATTGGTCACGGGTGATATCGCTTTTCTTTACGATGTTAATGCTTTTTTTCATCATCACCTTCCATCTAATCTTGTGGTCATAGTGATTAACAACGGTGGAGGCAATATATTTCGTTATATCCCTGGGCCGAGTACTACACGCCAGCTTGAAGAACATTTTGAGACTGCTCATAGCTTTTTTGTAGAAGGAATTGCTACAACTTTTGGGGTAAGCTATCAGAGTGTTTCAGATGAATCCGGACTGTGTAAGGCATTAGCGGAAATTTATGAAAGTGAGCTAGAAGAAAGTGTTATATTGGAAGTAATGACACCACGCGAGCAAAATGCTGTGATATTGAAGAAATATTTTGATTATCTGAGCCAATTTTAAGCGTGATAAGTTCTTTATTTCGTCTCTTTGTGATGAAATAAAACAGATGTTCTTATTTGCCATATCTGCTTTAGCCGTTCACATTATAAGTGCATGAAGTAAATCATGAGAGTGCGAAAAATTCTAAGAATAATAGACCTTATAAATAAAGAGAACAATGATCATCGGAGTACCAAAAGAGATTAAGCCAAGTGAAAATCGTGTAGCGTTAACGCCTGCAGGCGTGATAGCTTTTAGCCGTGAAGGCCATAAAGTTTATGTTCAGAAATCGGCAGGAGTAGGGAGCGGATTCAGTGATGACATGTATATTCAGGCAGGGGCACAGATACTAGGTACGATTGAGGAGGTTTACGGTATCGCTGAGATGATCATCAAGGTTAAAGAACCTATAGCAAGTGAATATAAATTAATACGTGAGGGCCAGCTAGTCTATACATATTTCCATTTTGCCTCATACGAGCCGTTGACTATGGCGATGATAGATTCAGGGGCAATATGTTTAGCTTATGAGACTGTTCAATTACCTGACAATTCATTGCCATTACTTGTTCCTATGTCCGAAGTTGCAGGAAGAATGTCCATACAGGAAGGGGCTAAATATTTGGAGAAGCCCATGGGGGGTAGAGGAGTACTGCTAGGTGGCGTCCCGGGAGTAAGGCCAGGTCATGTGCTTGTACTTGGAGCTGGCGTAGTAGGAACACAAGCCGCTAGAATGGCTGCCGGGCTGGGGGCGCATGTCACCATCATGGATATCAATCTCAATAGACTGAGATATTTGGACGATGTGATGCCTGCCAATGTAGTGACACAATATTCTAACGAATACAATATACGATCCTTACTAGATCAAGTAGATCTAATAGTAGGAGGCGTCTTAATACCGGGCGCAAAAGCTCCTAGTCTGATCACCAGAGATATGCTTAAAAAAATGAAGCCGGGTACGGTACTTGTTGATGTAGCTGTAGATCAAGGTGGGTGTATTGAGACATGCCGCCCGACTACACATGATGATCCGACCTTTGTAGTAGATGATGTTGTACACTATTGTGTGGCCAATATGCCGGGAGCAGTACCCTATACTAGTACTATTGCCTTAACAAATGCTACGCTTTCTTACGGCCTGAGATTAGCAAGAGTAGGTTGGAAGAACGCGTGCAATCAAGATCCTTCTTTGAAAAAGGGATTGAATGTCGTTAATGGCAAGGTCGTCTACGAAGCCGTAGCACAAGCATTCAATTTAAGCTACACAGATGTACAGCAGGTGTTGTCATAACATAAGCGGCTGTTAAGTTTTTTCTTAGATTTATAATGATCCTTGAGATGGTGGTCAAGTTTTGTCTAATAGCCAACACCTTTCACCTTGTTAGGATGATTCATGTAATCTGCATCCTTTATATTATCGTACAGCTTATGAGATAAATCTATCATAGCAGTGTATAACTTCAGGTTCTTTGTGTCACTGCGACTTATGGTGAAAACCTTTACTTATGGCGCCTTTGCAAGAGACCTTCACGAGAAAATATCTTCAC
>CAYNFR010000027.1:0-46082 GCA_964396595.1 uncultured Saprospiraceae bacterium
TAGGACAGGAAAGTAGTAAATTTAAAGTTCAGTTCTTCGTAGGAAGTTCAGTGGTAAAAAGCCCTACTTGCGTATTGCTGAGAACCGTCAGGCTGTGAAGAAACTAACCACTTGCGGTGATTTAACCATTAAACGGAGTCTTAAAAAATTTGACGATCGAGCAAGGTTAGATATCGATAGGCTTCCATCGGTCTTGGATAAATGTCTTATTCTATAAACATGTTATAGGATTTCTAATGCATGAATTACATCAAGGTATTGCCGTCACACTTTTCTTATCGGCGTCTAAGCCTAGTTATTGGCCAAGGGCGAACTTTAATTGCCTGATACGGACAGAACATAGATAATCCTACCGCATTCTCTTTCCTTGGTGGAGGAAGCGAACGCAAATTCACGAGCCTTTCGCATGCCCAATGAGGTTAAGGCATTACGATTAATGCTAGATTCCGCTTCATTAAAGGCTGTGGTAACCACAGAGCCGCGTTTATCAACACAGACATCGATGGTCAAATGCCCATTTTCATTGGCTACGATAAATATTTCAGGTACTTCTTTAACTTGTCTCTCGCCGAGACCATATGTAAGTACGACAGATATTTCGTCATCAATGATAATCGTTTGCGAGGCATTGAGGTATTCTAAGTCTAGCGCAAGTACAGCAGAAATTTCGACTTTGTTCTCTTCGTCCGTGTCTTGGGGTGCAGGATATGAGTCTGTAGTATCTTCGTGAGTTTCTGCATCGGCTTCCCTCTTTTCGGTAAGTTTTATGATATCACCGAGAACAGAGTCTCCTTTATCAATGCTTTCTTCTTTATCAGATGATATGTCTGATGGGGTCTTGGGTTGTGTTTCCTCTTGTGGAAGTGGTCTTAGAGGTAAAGGTATTCTCTTGGGAGGAATGTAAGATTTACAATATTGAGTGAGTGCTTGGCGTGCCGGATCCCAACCCAATTCGTATGCTAGATAATACGACTCGCAAGCATCGTTTAAGGTGCCGACGTCGAGATTGATCTGTCCTTTTAAATAGTGCATTTCAGGATCGTAAGGATCCATTTCGAGGGCTGAGAGGACGTAGTTCTTCGCTGCGTCAAAATTTTCTAATTTTATTTCCGTGCGCCCCATCAACTTGATTACCTCTTTTGTAACTCCATTAACAGCTATATATTTTTCGCAATCCATTTTGACACCCTTGTAAGCGTTCAACTCATATTTGGTTTTAGCCTTCATGAGGATGGCGGGTGGGTAATTTTGGTTATTGTCTAGGATGCGATTGTAAATCCGAATGGCCTCGTCATAGCGCCCTTGGTCGTATAGACCATTTGCTTGTGTCATCAAGACGATAGGGCTTTCGTTTAAATTCACCTGCGCAAATGAAGGTTGAAAAGAGAACGAAAGAACGAAAAAGATAATAATTATGTTGATCTTCATTGTGTCTAAGTATTGTAAATGCGAATTTCGCTTAAATCGAACTAATAAGTACTATTTAGGACGTTGTTATCGAACAAATTGCCTTAATAATACGCTAAGTATTAGTCAAGTAAATCTTAACAAATGGATGTTTATATAGTAAGCGCAAAGCGAACACCGATGGGTAGTTTTGGTGGAATGCTCAAAGGGTATAGTGCTATTGACCTAGGTTCTATCGCTATTAAGTCAGCAATCGAAGAGACGGGGATTGATCCTGCCAGTATAGAAGAAGTTTACATGGGGAATGTATGTCAGGCGAATCTCGGTCAAGCACCCGCTCGTCAAGCAGCATTGAAAGCCGGATTGTCCATGTCTGTGCCATGTACCACGATCAATAAGGTTTGTTCATCAGGTTTAAAATCAGTTATGATTGCCAGTCAGACTATTGCATTGGGACTTGCTGATATAATCGTGGCTGGCGGTATGGAAAGTATGAGCAATATTCCGTACTATCTTCCACAGATGCGATGGGGCAGCAAATACGGGAGCCAAGAGACGGTAGATGGTCTGCAAAAGGATGGATTGACGGATGCTTATAACTTTAAGGCGATGGGATATTCGGGAGATGAGACAGCTAAGTATTATAATATATCGCGTGAGGCTCAGGACGAATATGCTATTAATTCCTACCGACGCGCTGAATATGCCACTGTCCATGGCAAGTTTGTAAATGAGATTGTGCCTATCAGTATTCCACAACGTAAGGGCGATCATATATTGATGTCAGAGGACGAAGAATATAAGAATGTGGATTTCAGTAAAATACCAATCTTAAAACCAGCATTTAATAAAGACGGCACCGTCACAGCAGCCAATGCCTCTACGCTCAATGATGGTGCAGCAGCTTTAGTCCTTGCTAGTAAAGCTGCCGTCAAGAAGTACAATCTAAAACCATTGGCAAGGGTTGTATCGTTTGCTGATGCAGCGCATGAACCTGAATGGTTTACAACTGCTCCTGCCAAGGCTGCACCTTTGGCATTGAAACGTGCCGGACTCAGCACTAAGGATATTGATTATTATGAAGTCAATGAGGCATTTAGTGTCGTACCGATGGTTTTTGCCCAATCGTGTGAAATAGAACTCTCGAAGGTGAATATTCATGGTGGCGCGGTGGCATTAGGTCACCCATTAGGATGTTCCGGGGCACGTATTTTAACGACGCTTGTACATACTTTGACTCAGCAAGGTGGCGCTAAAGGGCTCGCGACACTTTGTAATGGTGGTGGTGGCGCGAGTGCATTAATCATTGAACAATAATTTTGATCACAAGAAAATTGTAAATCTTCCGGATGAAAAGAATTCTATATATCTCGATGATGTCTTTGCTCGGCACAGGTATCTATGGACAGCAGATTGTCTCACTGGATTATCTCAACAGGATTTCTAAAGAGGAGATTCAGTTTTTACTATTTTTTGCCGGCGTCAATACTACTGCCGAGTATGGCATCAACCTATACAAAATGACTTACACTACCCAAGGTAGTGATATGCAGCCGGATACTGCTTCCGGGTTGGTGATGCTTCCGCAGGACCCGGATATAGCTTTGCCCTTGATGATTTATCAGCATGGTACGACATCAGGAAGATCAGATGTGCCATCCAGACTGAGAGGGGGATATGAACTAGGAGCGCTGTTTGCAGCCTTAGGCATGGCGGTAGTTGCTCCTGATTTCTTGGGGATGGGTGACTCTAGAGGTTTTCATCCGTATGTCCATGCAGCGACACAGGCTAGTGCTTCTATTGATATGTTACAAGCACTGGAGTCATATCTTGAACAAGAAAAACTAGCCACTAATGGCCAATTATTCATTACAGGTTACAGCCAAGGAGGCCATGCAGCCATGAGTGCTCACCAGGTAATCGAAAGAGATTATGCGGATAGATATACAGTGACTGCATCGCTTCCCATGAGTGGACCTTACAGCCTTAGCAATGTTATGCGTAAGCTAGTTTTTACAGATGATGAATACTTTTTTCCGGCATATTTAGTGTATACTACCAGAGGATATCAAGAGATTTACGGAGATCTATATGAAGATATTTCGGAAGTGTTCAGAGCTGAATTTATGCCGATGATCAATACTTTTGTAAGTACTGGGGAAGGTTTGTTTAGCCTTAATGAATTTATTGTCGAGACGAGCAGGGATTTGTTTGGGCGCGCCGTACCAAAGAGAATTTTCAACCAAACTGTATTCGATCAGATAGAATCAGATCCGTTACATCCATTTAATCTTTCGCTCAAAGACTCTGATCTGGACAACTGGATTCCAAAGGCGCCGGTATTAATGCTCTATTGTCGAAGTGACGAGCAAGTGCCTTTTCGGAATAGTGTGCGCGCTGATTCTATAATGAATGCGCTTGGTGCAGAAAATGTCACTTCCGTCGACGTGTCCGGAGGGCTTAATTTTACACATGGTGGATGTATCCAGCCCGCCTTAAATCGTGGTGTGCCATGGATTTTATCCTTCATGGAGAAAACAACTTCTACGGATGATATAGAGCAAGCCAGAATCTTAATGTCACCTAATCCTACCTCGGATTATTTCATCATTGATGGATTATCAGAAAAGACTAATTATCTGAGAATCTATGACTTTAATGGACGAATCGTTTTACAGTCTCAAGGTATAAGATCTTACGATCGGGTAGATGTAAGTCATCTGCCTGCCGGCAAATATGTGATTTCGATCATAGACGGCAAAGAGCAGAAGATGGCTAAGTTAGCTATAATAAGATAGTGTATAGATAGCTTTTGACATGGAGAGTTGATGGGTCAGAATTCATTACATCACTTGTGGAAGCGCATTGACTAGGATGTTGAGTTTAAATAGGTATAGCTATATTGCTTGTCAAAGCAGAATAGATGCTGACTGTTTCTGACCACCCTTAAGGAGTTGACTTTTTGACCAGCCGACTCCGACAGCGGAATGACAATGTTTGTCTAGCTAAACGCCCTCTCCACTATATCAGCCTGCTGATCGTCATGCACCTTTTTAAATCCTGTAGCCGGTGAAGCACCTGCTTTTCTGGATATCACTTCCAATGCCGGATTTCTCAGCGTACAATACAGATACTGCCATGCACCCATGTTCATGGGTTCTTCTTGTACCCATATGGTCTGTGCGGAAGCGTATTTTTTGAATACGGCTTCTAGCTGTTTTTGAGGCAATGGATAGAGTTGCTCAAGTCTGACAATAGCGACATCTTTTCGTTTGTCGTTCTGTTGTTTTTCGAGTAAATCAAAGTACACTTTGCCAGAGCAAAGTAGAAGTTTCTTCACTTTTTTCGGATCAGCGTAGTTGTCATCGATTAATTCTGCGAAGGCTGTTTTTCCGGTAAAATCTTCAATCTTTGATACACACAGCGGATGTCTCAAGAGAGATTTAGGAGACATAACAATAAGCGGTTTACGGAAAGGGCGTGCCAACTGTCTTCTTAAAGCGTGGAAGAAATTAGCCGGGGTGGTAATATTTGCCACTGTAATGTTGAATTCTGCACCAGCCTGAAGGAATCTTTCCAATCGCGCACTAGAATGCTCAGGACCCTGCCCGGCATATCCATGTGGCAATAACATCACTAATCCGGACATACGTTGCCATTTACTTTCAGCTGCAGTAATATATTGATCGACAATCGTCTGGGCACCATTGTAAAAATCTCCAAACTGAGCTTCCCATATCACTAATGAATGGGGTGTCGCCAGAGAGTAACCATACTCAAATCCCAAAACGGCAAATTCTGATAAAAGCGAGTTAAATATTCGGAATTTACCCTGATCAGGACTTAATCCGTCTAGTCGATTATACTCTTTAAAAGTTTTCGCATCATTGAATATGGCATGCCTATGAGAAAATGTTCCTCTTTTAACGTCCTGGCCACTGAGTCGAACATCGTGGCCTTTCATGAGTATGGTCGCATAGGCTAATAATTCTCCCCATCCCCAGTCGAGTTGATTGTTGTCAACCATTTCTTTTTTGGACTTCTGTAATCGAGCTATCTTACCTAGCGGTGTAAGACCTTCCGGATTGGATAGTAAATGGTTTATAGCCTTTTCAAGAGATTTTTTGTCTACTCCTGTGATAGGGGATTTTTCGTAATCAGCCGGGCTAGTCGATTTCTTGAGCTCTTTCCACTGAAGCTCAGGCTCTTGATAACTATAGGGTAGTGGTTTCTGTTTTACCGAATCAAGTCTGGCTTGTAGATCATCCCAAAAAGTGCTTTCTAGATCTTCGGCCATTTTTTGGTCCACAACGCCTCTTGACAGTAGTTGCTTGACATAAAGCTCACGCGGATTGAGATGATTTTTTATAAAATTATACATCTCAGGCTGTGTAAACTGAGGATCGTCCCCTTCATTATGCCCGTGTCTTCGATAGCATACGATATCAATGAACACATCTGTCTTAAATGTCTGACGATATTCTGTGGCTAGTTCGACAGCAAATACTACCGCCTCGGGATCATCACCGTTTACATGAAAGACAGGTGCCTGAATCATGCTCCCAATGCTCGTACAATAAGTGGCAGATCTTGCATCGTCAAAATCTGTCGTAAATCCGATTTGATTATTGATCACTAAATGAATAGTACCACCTGTATGGTAACCTTTTAATTGGCTCATCTGAATGGTTTCATAAACCACTCCTTGGCCGGCAATGGCGGCATCACCATGAATTAATATTGGCAATATTTTGCCATAGTTATTATCATATAATAAGTCTGCTTTTGCCCGGGAAAAACCTTCGACCACCGGATTGACAGATTCTAGGTGGGAAGGATTAGGAACAAGTTTCAAATGGACTTCTTTGCCATCGGGTGATTTTACGAGCGATGAAAAACCGAGATGGTATTTAACATCACCGTCACCAAAGCTCAGATTTGGAATAGCTGTTCCTTCAAATTCATTAAAGATCAGATCATAGGTTTTACCCATGATGTTGGCCAAGACATTCAATCTTCCTCGATGCGCCATGCCCATTACCACTTCCTCTACTCCCAGCTCGGCACCTTTATTAATAATAAAATCTAATGCAGGAATAGTTGACTCTCCTCCTTCCAGCGAAAATCTTTTCTGCCCGACATATTTCTTATTGAGAAAATTTTCAAATACGACGGCACCATTGAGCTTTTCGAGAATTCGTCTTTTTTTATCTATTGGCAAATCGAAATGATTCTGAGGATTGTGGCTTTCTATACGTTCTCTAAGCCACATTCTACGCTCCCGAGATTCGATATGTGCAAACTCAAATCCTATATGACCACAGTACACTTGATTTAATCTATTCAGAATTTCTGAAAGAGTAGCATTTGGCATGCCTATCTCTGCACCGGTTACGAACGGCTTATCCAGATCGCTTTCTTCGAGATGATAATCATTTAAGTCGAGATGAGGCTTTCTGTCACGACGACTTCTGATTGGATTAGTTTTGGACAATAAATGCCCTCTGTCGCGATAACCATGAATGATTGAGAGTACATCAAAAAGTTTTTTGATGTGGTGAGGATCGGGAGTGGTAGCTATACCGCGTTCACCTGCATAGCCGTTGGTATTTTGGCCAAATTCGAATCCATAGAAGAAGGATCGCCAACCATCTTCGATTTCTGAAGGGTTAGTCAAGTACTTTTGGTACAAGGAATCCACGAATCGGGGATCTGCGTTGAATACAAATGAATAATCTGCCATGATAAAAGCCTGATTTAAGCATGCAAATATCAATCAAAATCAGTGCTAGAAATAGATTTTGATTAAAATATTGTGATTTTCTTGTCTAGATTAATGCATACATCCGTTAAATGGTTTAATTTCGCCCCCTCGTTAAAATAGACTACTAGATTATGGCAAACCATAAGTCATCAAAGAAGCGTATTCGTCAAGATGAAAGGAAGAGATTACGCAACAGATACTACAAGAAAAGCACAAGGACTATTATTGCTAAGTACAGAACGTTAAAGAGCTCTGAAGAGGCATTGGCGTTATTACCACGAGTAGTGAGTATGATCGACAAGTTAGCCAAGAAAAATCTTTGGCACAAGAACAAGGCAAGTAACCTTAAAAGCAAGCTATCTAAGTTTGCCGATTCATTAGCGGCATAGTATCACGATAATATTTAAAAATAGGAGGGGGTTGATTCATTTCTGCCCCCTTTTTTTATATGTATTCCCTACCAATTATGATATATTATTGTACATTCGTAGCAGATGTCCGGAATTAATGTTCTGTGCATATTTTTTATGGTTTGCCCTAAGAAATCTTGCTGAGTTTAATATCAATATTGCATTCCGTACGTTAAGTGTACATGTCCCATGAACAGGTTGTATCGTGCATCGTGAAGCGATGCATTGTGATGTTAGTTCAATTTATTACACCTTAAAACCAAACTGTTTATGAGACCATTAAGGATTACCTTATTTATCACCGTAGCTTTATTTACTTCCTATCTCGCTCATGCGCAAGTGGTGATTCAGCAGATTACTGCTGGAGGCATTGTAGAGTTAAAGAATGAATCTGATAGCACTATAAATGTTTCTGATTATTGGCTTTGTGCCAGGCCTCGTTATGAGCGACTTGCAAGTATGGATGTGGAATGCGGAGAATTAAATTTAACTCCGGGAGCTACTGTTGTGGTGATATCACGTGCGCTTGCTATTAATGCCGCGGATGGAGAGCTGGGTTTGTACATTGCAGAGAGATTTGCGGATACATCCAGTATCATTGATTTTGTGATTTGGGGAGATCCAACAGGTTTGTCCCGAGAGATAGTTGCTGCTGGAGCGGGAATTTGGAAGCTTGGAGAAAGAGCGCCGTCATTTAGTAGTGCCATGTCCCTTAATTATAAAGGTACACAAGGGGATTCTGGAAGTGGTTACTTCTTGGCGGAGCCAAATATATGTGCGGTGGACATCTGTGATGTGAGTGGTGGTGCTATAGCATTTGATGATGAGTCAACTTCCGCTGCAGTGTGTGTTGATGATGGAGAAGATGACATGATAGCTATATTGACTACTGGAACAAGAGGCGATAGCTTAAGATGGTTAGTCACAGATGCAGATGGAAAGATCTTGATGATCAGTAACACAAATGTGTTCAACTTTGAAGGAGCTCCTGCCGGAGTTGTATTTATATGGGCATTGGCGTATTCCGGAGAGATTTCGGGACTAGTTATGGACAGTCTCGCTACGAATTTGATGGGCTGTCTAGCTTTATCTAACCCTATTGAAATTACCCGTCAAGTGGGTGCTGATTGTGCAGGCGTAGAGCCGGTTTGTGATGTGGATGGTGGGAATATCATCAGTCCCGAGGGAGATACTATTACGGTGATCATTGGTGGTGAGACGCCCAATCTTGTCGAGCTAAGTATAGACAGTACGGTAAGAGGGGAGAGCCAGGCATGGGTGATTACGGATGCGGATTTAACGATAATAGCATTGCCGATAGGGCCTCCATTTAATTTTGAAGATTTGGGTGAAGGGGTGCGATTGATTTGGCATGTGAGTTTTGATGGAGCGCTGTCTGGAGTGGCTATTGGTGAGAAGGCTAGTGATATAAGCGGCTGCTTTAGTTTGTCTAATGCGATAGTGGTTAATGTAGAGAAGGGTGAAGAGCCAGTAGAGCCGGTTTGTGATGTGGATGGTGGGAATATCATCAGTCCCGAGGGAGATACTATTACGGTGATCATTGGTGGTGAGACGCCCAATCTTGTCGAGCTAAGTATAGACAGTACGGTAAGAGGGGAGAGCCAGGCATGGGTGATTACGGATGCGGATTTAACGATAATAGCATTGCCGATAGGGCCTCCATTTAATTTTGAAGATTTGGGTGAAGGGGTGCGATTGATTTGGCATGTGAGTTTTGATGGAGCGCTGTCTGGAGTGGCTACTGGAGCAAATGCCGGTGAAATAGAAGGATGCTTTGACTTGTCATCAGCCGTTGTGGTTAATGTAGAGAAGTTTGAAGAGCCTGAGGAATCGTGTGAGGCGATAGGGGGAACAATCTCGACTGCCCAAGGTGATAAATTTACGATCTGCACAGGAGATGGAAAGAGTGATGCATTCGATGTAGCACTAGAGGGGAATGTAGGTATGAATTCTGCATGGGTTTTAACAGATGTGAATGGCAGGATCATAGCTTTACCTGCAAGTCCTCCTTTTGATTTCGAAAGTTCAGGAGACGGTATTGTCAGAATATGGCATTTAAGTTTTGAAGATGGACTTACAGGTGCTTCTTTAAGTGCGAATGTTGCTGATCTCAAGGGTTGCTTCGCGCTTTCAAATCCAATTGAAGTCGATAGACAACAAGTAAGGGGAGGAACAATTTCAGGACCTGCTGGTATTGGAAGTTTGAGCTTGTGTTCCGGTACAGGCAATTTTGATGCATTTGACTTATCAATTGTTAATAGCCGTGGAATGAATACAAGATGGGTCGTCACAGATCTCGATGGTAAGTTCCTTGAAGTTGATGCTAAACTGCCTTTTGAATTACAAAATATAGAAGTTGAAGAATTCTTGATATGGCATTTGAGTTTTAATGGTGATCTCGTAGGTCTAGAGGTGGGAGCAGCCGCTTCAGGGCTTGAAGGATGTTTTGCTTTATCAAACTCGTTTGCGGTATCACGTATGATTGTGTCAGGTGGACAGATAGCGACATTGAATGGTGAGACCGAGACTACCATTTGTGCTGATGCCGACCCGGCAGAATTGGTGAATGCCGTATTGACAGGTGCTAGTGGAAGTAATAGCGCATGGGTGGTCACGGACGAACTAGGTGTGATCAATGAAATACTCAATAGTTCATCATTTAATTTATCTACCGGTTCCGGCACGGCTTTTATATGGCATTTGAGTTTTGAGGATGGTATGATAGGTGCTCAGGTGGGTGCCAATGCTCGAAATCTTCAGGGATGCTTCAGTTTATCCAATCCCATCAGAGTCAATATACTTAGAGGTTCAGACTGTCCTGTTGTCGAGCCATGTGAGCTTGAAGGAGGTATATTGACCACAATAGATGGAGATACAGAGATTACCATTTGCTCTGATGGCAATCCTGATCCTTTTAATGTGGTATTACAAGGAGCTACGGGTTCATTACGTGCCTGGGTGGTAACAGATGAAGAAGGTTTTGTGCTCGGACTACCTTTGGCGCCACCTTTTGATCTTGATGCCTTGGGTGCAGGTGTAGCGCAGGTATGGAGTCTGAGTTATGAACTGGGAGCGATTATACCGACTATCGGTGGCAATGTGGCTATGTTTGAAGGATGTTTTGCCTTATCTACTCCGATAACTGTTACAAGAGTTGTGGACGAAGATTGTCCGGTAGAGGAGAAATGCGAGGTTTTTGCAGGTACTATTAGATTAGAGGATGGCACAACCGAGATAACAATCTGTACGGATGACGGCATCGCAGATCCGATCAATGCTATCGTCAATGGATCTGATGCGCCACAGACTGCATGGGTTATAACAGACGAGAGAGGTACGATTCAAGCTATTCTTGACGGATTGCCATTTAATTTTGAAGGCACAGGATCAGGGACGAGTTTCTTGTGGCATGTAGGATTTGACGATAGTTTTGTTGTTCCCCAAGTAGGTCAGTCTGCTAGTGTACTAGAAGGCTGTGTAGATTTATCTAATCCATTAACCATCAATAAACGTATTGCGGACGAATGCGAGCGATGTAATGTAGACGGAGGGACTGTATTAGTGCCTGGAGGAAATCAAGATATAGCCTTCTGTCCGGAGGATGCTGTGTTCGTAGTGGGACATGTTAATAAAGTGCCTGGGCCATACTTCTATATCGTCACAGATGGCAATGGATTAATATTGAGTTGGCAGCTGAGCGGAAACAGATTTATAGATCTTCGTGGCAGCACATCTGGCAGATACAGAGTATATGGCTCAAGTATCGCGCCCGGCAGATCTCCCAAAGTCGGCGATCCGGTGACTTCTGTAACAATAGGCTGTGGCCAATTATCCAGAAACTTCATATCTGTTACTATTCAAGAGGGTGATGAATGTGATAAAGGTTGCCATGCACCACGCAATGTGAGAATTAGAAAGATTGTAGATAATAGATTTAATGTGCAATGGCAGAGAGTGAAAGAAGCAGACAGCTATGTGGTGCGGCTAAGATATTCAAACAATCCTGATTTTGTCGTAGAAGTACCTGTACAGGGAAGAAAAGTAACCGTTTTGGCACGACCTGATCAAGATGTAGAAATAAGCGTCGCAGCCGTATGTCGTGGTGTCAGATCTCCATTTAGTCCTGTTCAAGTGATCGATACGAAGACTAAGAGCAATAGAACAAAGAACTTGGCGCAACCGAGAGACCTATTTGAGGTGAGCGAGTTTGAAGTGATAGAGCAAGCGATCATTTACCCTAACCCTACCAGTACACTACTAAATGTTTATTATGATGGTGGATCTGCGGAGGGCTTTTTAGAAATATTTGACGCTAGTGGCAGAAGAGTTAAGACTGAGAAAGTGGCGCCTCATGTGGAGACCTTTATGATAGACGTATCTGCATTAGAAGAAGGAATGTATATATTGACGATCACTTCAGAAGGTGATATGGTGATAAGAGAGCGATTTATCAAAACAAGATAGACCGCTTTCCGCTTAGTACGTATAGATAAAAAGTGGGGAATCATTTAATTGAATCCCCACTTTTTCATTTGGTCTTTACGAATATATGCAAAGGTGCCATCGCGATTTATGACTAATATGACAACCAAAATAAGCTACTTGGGTTCGTCGGACTTTAGATTTGTGTATAAACGGGTTTTGGAGTAGGGGCGTATTTCAACCAATCATTACACTTCCATTTTAGTACAACTTCCAGCTCCTGGATATCGTGACGGAACACGTCAATTAATTGATTTCTCAATTGTGGATTAAGAGATTTTTTGTAATCGCCGAGATGTTGAGCTGTTTCATCAACTTGATAATATTCCAATTCTAGGAAACGGAAAACTTCATACATGGTAACCGCCATATCCTCGCGCATGTCCTCCGCCTTTATGAATAAGATCTGCTCTCTATCGAATATATTCAGCATCTTTTTAACTTGCCATGCATAAAAGCCCCTGTCTAAGTATGAATATATCAGATGTTGACCCTTTATGCCCTCTATTTCCAAACGCTCTCCTTCCAGTAATATGGCGTCTTCGAAGCCCAATGTCTCAAACTGACGATTATGCTCCATCTGCCATTGTGAATAAGCGCGATCAACCGGATTGCGCAAAACACATATTATCTTCATATCAGGATTATAACGCTTTATACGCGCAAGGCTGTCTCCCCAGTACAGGTATGAAGGAGTGCATTCACCGATAACCCGGCACTGTTCATTGGGGTTGAACATCGCATGATAGGCATCATAGTCGATGTGGTCGCCCGTAAATATCGTATCGTTATCGAAGAAATGACATTCTTTCTTTTCTCCGGTGCAGATATTTGGGTGCTGACTTAGACAATAGTTTAGTGATGTGGTGCCAGACTTCTGGGCACCAACCACCAGGTAGTTTACTCTCAAAATACGTTTTCATTAGATCAGTCACAAAGTTATATATTATAACTTTAACTAATATAATGTTTGGACAGAATATTTTTTGAAACCATAAATTCTGTTCGGATCTAGTGAGTCATCATCAACGCGATACTTTTTTGGCCATTATGAGCAGTATGGTATTAGATTTGGCAGATGATTGTGATAAATTTGTACCATGACATATCTTCCGGAAAAAATGCTACTAGAAAACATTAAGTTTCAATTCAAGTCCTTCGAGAAAATACCTGTGCGTATATGGTCTAATAATCAAGAAGGTTCGAAGCACATCGCGCAAAGTATAGCACTTGCTATAAGACAGCGGCAGCAGGATGGAAAACAGCTCGTATTGGGTCTTGCTACAGGATCTTCACCAATAAGCCTATATAAAGAGCTTGTCAGAATGCATCAGGAAGAAGGTCTTAGTTTCAAGAATGTAGTGTCATTCAATCTGGATGAATATTATCCCATGCAGCCTGAGACTCCTCAGAGTTATGTACACTTCATGCATGAATACCTTTTTAATCATATCGATATTCCGAAGCAAAACATATATATTCCAAACGGAACTGTGGGGCTAGATGAAATCGAGGATTATTGTTTAAAGTACGAAAAGCTTATTGAATCTTATGGTGGTATTGACATTCAGATTCTGGGTATTGGCCGGACAGGCCATATAGGCTTTAACGAGCCGGGTTCCTGGCTTGATTCTAAGACTCGACTTGTGCGATTGGACAACTTGACACTACGAGATGCACGCAAGGATTTCTTGAGAGAGGAAGATGTGCCCTATCGTGCCATCACCATGGGGATCGACACGATCATGCGATCTAAGCAAATTCACATTATGGCATGGGGGCAGCATAAGGCGGAAATTGTGCAACATGCTGTGGAGAAAGAGATTAGCGCGCATGTACCGGCGACATATCTGCAGAAGCATCCCAATGTGAAGTTTCATGTTGATCTAGCAGCTTCTGAGGAACTGACCAAGATAAAGTCGCCATGGCTTGTTGGCATGTGTGAATGGACGGATGAGTTGGTTGCCAGAGCGGTAGTATGGCTTTCACAGAAGCTCAATCGCCCGATATTAAAACTGACAGATGAAGATTACAACGAACATGGCTTGGGTGAATTAGTCCTTCAGTCTGCAAAGACTTATGATATTAATATTAAAGTGTTTAATAGACTTCAGCATACGATTACCGGCTGGCCCGGGGGCAAACCTAATGCTGATGATTCTACGAGACCTGAACGCGCTAAACCTGCCAAGAAGCGCGTCATTATATTCAGCCCTCATCCTGATGATGATGTAATCTCCATGGGTGGTACATTCTTGAGGTTGGTGGATCAGAAACATGACGTCCATGTTGCCTATCAGACCTCAGGGAATATAGCTGTTCACGACCACGACGCATTGAGATATATCGAGTTTAATGAAGATTTTTATCGAGAGATGGGCATGCTCACCCCTGAGCAAGAAAAGCTTAATAAATTGATGACAAAGTTCTTGAAACAAAAAGGTGTCAAGGATTCTGACATTCCGGAAGTTCGTAAAATAAAAGGTCTCATCAGACAGGGGGAAGCAAGAGCGGGAGCGAGATACTGTGGTCTTAAGGACACGAACATACACTTTCTTAACATGCCTTTTTATGAGACGGGCAAAACACGAAAGAGTTCCTTGTCAGATGATGATATCAAAGTCATCGCGGATCTCATTAAAGAGGTTAAACCACATCAAGTATATGCAGCAGGTGATCTGGCAGATCCACATGGGACACATAGAGTCTGTCTTGATGCAATACTTGCCGCTTACGAGCAGCTTAAAGACGAATCGTGGATTAAAGACTGCTGGTTATGGTTGTACAGAGGTGCATGGCATGAGTTTGCTGTCCATGAAATACAGATGAGTGTGCCTTTGAGTCCTAGTGAGTTGTTGCACAAACGTCGTGCGATATTCATGCATCAATCGCAGAAGGACAAGCCACCTTTCCCTGGTGAAGATGATAGAGAGTTCTGGCAACGTGCCGAAGATAGAAACCGTGAAACAGCCCGTCAGTATAGGGCTTTGGGCTTCGCCGAATATGAAGCCATGGAGGCATTCCGTCGCTGGACTTTCTCTTGGCAACCATAAGTCTTATTGAGCTTAAGTTCAGCAAAGACAGTTTATCTTCATCTATTCTTGACCGCATGAATACTTACATTTAAGTAAGCCATGAATGATTGAATACTTTAAGCTTTTTTCATCAGACAATATATATAGTCTTCATAAGCCTTACTTTTGCGCCCTTAATTCTAGGATAATTGTCATGAGTGACAATCTTGTAATTGTATTAAATAGCTATGAAAAGGTCTAAAATCAACGAGCTGCTCAATCTTCAACCCATAGGCGAAAAAATCAAGGTATGTGGATGGGTCAGAACTTTTAGGAATAATCAGTTTATTGCATTGAGCGATGGCAGTACAATCAATACTATTCAATGCGTGGTAGACTACGAGAATGTGCCGGAGTCTCTTCTTAAACAAATTGCTACAGGTGCGGCACTAAGCGTAATAGGTGAAGTTGTTGCATCTCAGGGACGCGGACAGAGCATAGAAATTAAGGCAACGGAAGTCAAGGTTCTAGGAGAAAGCGATCCTGAAAAGTATCCCTTGCAACCCAAGAAGCACAGCCTGGAGTTTCTGCGCGAGATAGCACACCTTAGATTTAGGACTAATACTTTTGGGGCGGTGTTCCGCATCAGACATGCGTCAGCATTTGCTATTCACGAGTTTTTTAACAATCGCGGGTTCGTTTATTTACATTCGCCAATTATAACAGGATCTGATGCAGAAGGGGCAGGGGAGATGTTTAGAGTTACGACACTAGATATTGATAATCCACCGAGAACAGAAGAAGGCGCAGTTAATTTTAAATTGGACTTCTTCGGTAAATCCACCAATCTTACAGTATCCGGTCAGTTGCAAGCTGAGTTAGGCGCTCTTGCACTTAGTGATGTATATACGTTCGGCCCCACTTTCAGGGCAGAAAACTCTAATACTTCTAGACACCTTGCAGAATTCTGGATGATAGAACCGGAGATTGCTTTTGCAGATATCTATGATGACATGGATCTGGCGGAGGATATGCTCAAGTATGTTATCGCTTATGTGTTAAAAAACTGCGCTGATGATATAAGCTTTTTAGAAACCAGATTAGTAGAAGAGGAAAAGTCAAAGCCGCAGCATGAACGTTCTCCTATGCCTTTGAGAGAGAAGCTTCAGTTCTGTCTGGATCATCCTTATGAAAGATTGACGTACACAGAAGCCATCGAAATATTGCGCAATAGTACACCCAATAAAAAAGGCAAATTTCAATTTCCCATTGACAAGTGGGGCGCCGATCTCCAATCAGAACATGAACGCTATCTGGTTGAGAAGCATTTTCAAAAACCAGTTATTCTTACAGGATACCCCAAGGAGATCAAAGCCTTTTATATGCGGATGAATGATGATAATAAGACGGTTGCTGCGATGGACATTCTCTTTCCAGGGATAGGTGAGATCGTGGGTGGATCACAACGGGAAGAGCGGCTGGATGTCTTGATGAGCCGTATGACGGATTTCCATATTCCTCATGATGAGATGGACTGGTTTCTGGATACCCGCCGCTTCGGATCATGTCCTCATGCGGGATTTGGTCTAGGCTTCGAACGATTGATCATGTTCGTGACAGGTATGGGCAATATCAGGGATGTCATCCCATTCCCTAGATTTCCCGGAAATGCGGCGTTTTAAAATATCGGTCAGGCTATTGCTCTCCGTTTTTAGATTGAGCAAGTAAGATGCGTTGTATCTCATATCGGATTGTCGTTTACTCCCACAGATAGCGCGGATGGCTGCAGAAATAATTCAATAAGCATTATCATCATATGCGTGTCTAGTGTGCGCATTAATATAGAACACAGCTAATACAGATCTAGCAGATAGATGCTAATATGATGTGGTGACTTATCAAGTGATCGTCACTTTTTGCTCCCGCGGATGAACGCAGATTGACGCAGTCTTAAATCAGATAAGTTGACTTTATAGAAATATTTCTGTAATACTATCAATTAACGATTAAAACTCAAGTTCCAATGTATCCCCTGGCTTATACTTTTTAGTTTCTGAGGCTTTGTCATTGGAAACATCTTCCTTTTTTGGAATGGCAGCTGAGGGGTTAAGCAGTTTGGTGCTAAGGATTTTTGCTTCTACCAGTTTATTGCCTTGGGCTTTCCAACCTTTTACCTCTATGAGTTTGTTAAGATGTACTTCTTTCTCTTCTTTTTTACCTCCTACTTTGTAGCTTATAGCCACTTGAGGTTCTTCCACAGTGGTGGCAAAGAAGAGTTTAGCGCCATTGCTGTCTGATATGAACTTGAATTTTTCATTCACTGTGGAGGTTTCAATCAAAAAGCGCTTGACCAATGTCCATCCTTTATCCGGCTCGAAGTGAAGGGCGCTGATGACTGTATCCCATTGTAATTTTGAGGCTTCGATATACTTGTCCAGTTCAATTTTGCCACCTATTTCTGCCTCTTTGACTATATAAGTGCCATCAGCATAGATTACTAAAATTTGATTGCCGGTATCAAATTCACCGAGATATTTACCTCTCTGTTCGTCATTGATTCTGCCGCTGATTTCGTCTAGCCATATCTTGATGGCGCCTAGACTAGATTTGCCAACACTGATCTGGGTAACTTTCCTAGCGGGATGTTTGGTAACAATATTGCCTCCGGCCGATCTACCTTTTATGGCAATCTCGGCGAAGTCAAATTCAAAAATCTTATTCTTGGCTTTACAACCGGGTGAGAGAGCGATTTGTACTTTTTCAGATTCTCCATTCGAATTGGCCGTGAAGTAGAGCACCCGACTATTTTTCTCCCCTTTAGTGAGGTCATAGGATTTGTCTCTAGTAATGGCGGTGACATTAAAGCGTTTGGCCATGGCATTGCCGGTTTTACCATCGATATAAATGAGGTTATATGTCGTGCGTTCATCACTTTTCTTCCATACGGCTACATGAATAATATTTTTTCCGACGAACACTTTATCCCCGATTCTATTGACCTGAAACTTACCGTCTTTGGTAAACGTGATAATATCATCTATATCAGAGCACTCACAGATAAATTCATCTTTCTTGAGACCGGTGCCTATGAAGCCATCTGCCCGGTTGACATACAATTTAGCATTATTAGCGACCACTTGGACAGCCTCGATGGTTTCGAAATTGGTAATTTGCGTTCTGCGTTCTTTGCCTTTTCCGAATCTCGTGATTATATCTTCAAAATAGTTTATCGCGAACTCTGTAAGATGATCGAGATTGTATTTTACGGTGTCGAGTTCTTCGAGCAGTTTGAGCATAGACTCTTCATGCTTGAATTTATTATATTTCGAAATTCTACGAATGCGAATTTCTGTCAATTTCACAATGTCTTCTTCCGTAATGTCTCTGAGAAGTCGCAATCGTTTATCCGATCGAGGTGCTTTTTCAGATGGTGTAGTGACATAGGTAAGTAAGGCTGAAGCTATGATTTCTACAGCCTGATCAAATGATTCCGCTTCTTCTATATCACGATAGATTCTATTTTCGATAAATATTTTTTCGAGGCTGGCCATGTGCCATTTTTCTTCGA
Source organism: uncultured Saprospiraceae bacterium (assembly GCA_964396595.1). Lineage (GTDB taxonomy): Bacteria > Bacteroidota > Bacteroidia > Chitinophagales > Saprospiraceae > CAYNFR01. The sequence goes on from CAYNFR010000027.1 coordinate 18,667, forward strand.
GCTCTCCTTTTTTGATCTCAAGTTCTTGTTGTAATAAATTTTTCGTATGCTCAGTGGATATACGGAGTATTTCCTCTACGGTCAGGAAATGCGGCTTGTTGTCAATGATCACACAGGCATTGGGCGACACGGATGCTTCGCACAAAGTAAAAGCATAGAGTGCATCTACTGTTAAGTCCGGACTTGTACCGGGAGAAAGCTCTATAACTAGTTCGACATCTTTGGCCGTGTTATCAATGATTTGTTTGATTTTGATTTGCCCTTTTTCGGACGCTTTAACAACACTTTCGATCAGAGCAGAGGTGTTGACGCCATAAGGAAGTTCTCGGATGGTGACGGTGGACTTATCCGTGATCTCTATTTTCGCTCGTATTTTTACTTTGCCTCCTCGGCGACCTCCTTGATAATCTTCTACGTCAATAAGTCCTCCGTTATCAAAATCTGGGTACAGCTTAACTTTCTTTCCTTCTAATATTTTGATAGATGCCTTGCACAGTTCAATGAAATTGTGCGGAAGTATTTTCGTACTTAGACCTACAGCGATACCATCCACTCCTTGTGCGAGGAGTAGCGGAAACTTCATCGGTAGATTGATTGGCTCTTGGTTTCGCCCATCATATGACAGTTGCCAGATCGTAGTCTGACTGTTAAAGGCCACGTGGAGTGCAAATTTTGTAAGTCTCGCTTCTATATAACGCGGTGCCGCTGCACCGTCACCGGTGCGGACATCTCCCCAGTTACCTTGGGTATCTATCAATAAATCTTTTTGACCTAGATTGACTAGTGCATCCCCTATGGCTGCGTCGCCGTGGGGATGATATTGCATGGTATGGCCTATGAGATTGGCTACTTTATGATAGCGACCATCGTCCTTTTCTTTCATGCTATAAAGTATCCGGCGCTGTACCGGCTTTAGTCCATCTTCTATGGATGGAACGGCACGTTCGAGGATAACATACGAGGCGTAGTCTAGAAAATAGTTTTCATACATATTGTCTAGACTGATGATCCGTCCACTAAGATTATCATCTTTTTTCTGCCCTATCTGACTCATTAAATCTGATTTTGAGGCAAATATACTTAATCGTAATTTTTCATGTATATCTGCTCCTTGCTCAGCCGATTTCTTCCAACAGCTAGATTGATTCTATATAAAGCTAGGCATTGACAAAAGCTTGCTAATCCGTGATAGTAAGTATTTATATTGTGGCTTTATAGCCTAATGTAGAATATCATACTTCGAACTGAAGTTTGGTGATTCTATTGATATTGATATTGAGAAGGACATAATTAACTATATGAGAATAACAAGATTTTTGCTGATGTGGATGGCGGTGGTATCCGGATTGGCGAGCCAGGATCTACCGGTAGTTACCGGAAAATATTATTTTAAGGATGCCTTTGTTGTGGATAGGGCAGGCGGGGCACCGACCATTTCTTCTGTCTTAGTGGTGGATGGTATCATTCATGCTGTGGGTAAAACTACCCCTATCCCTTATGACGCGAAGCTTATTGACTCAGATTCTTTGTATATCTATCCGGGGTTTATTGCCGCCTTCAGTCAAGCAGGTGTCGATATGCCAAAAGAAGACCCTAGTGTCCGCCCCAGCAGTGTCGGGAAACCCGAAAATGAAATCGCAGGTATCGTGCCAGAGCGTAGTTTGGCTTCATTATATAAAGCAGATCATGGATCCATAGCGTCTCAGAGAGAACAAGGATTTACCATAGCCCATATAGTGCCTGACGGCAATATGTTACCAGGTATGGGGTCAATCGTGGCACTCGATGGCAACAGTTTTTCTAATGCTACTATGGCCAAGGATGTATCACAGTTTCTGCAGCTCAAAGGATCAGGAAGGATGTTTCCTTCTACCATCATCGCTGTCATGACTAAATGGCGAGAGATGTACCGCCAAGCCGAACTCGATATGGCGCATCAAAAGGCATATGCACTGAATCCAATCGGTAAGCAACATCCTAAATCTGAACCGGCCATCGAAGCACTATTTCCTGTAGTCAGAAAAGAGAAATCGGTATATTTCTTAGCTTCAGACGAACTGTCGGTACATCGTGCACTAGCCCTCCAAAAAGAGATGGGCTTTAAAATGATATTGGCGGAAGCCAAATCTATCAAAGGCGCAGAAAAGAAATTAATGGCGAGCCAAAGCCCTATTTTAGTCTCGCTCGACCTGCCAGCGACGATGAAAGAAGAGGATGGCAAAGATGAAAAAGCAGATGAAACATTAAAGAAGCTTCAAAAACGAAAGGCAGAGGCCATTAAAGACGCCGAGGGATTTGCTAGTCAATTGGCAGGTAATAGTATTCCATTTGCTTTCTCTCTAAAAAATGTAAAACCCAAAGATATCCTTCCGAATATTCGCCGCATGATAAATGCGGGTCTTTCTGAACAAGCAGCTTTGGCGGCATTGACCGTAAATGCAGCTAGAATTCTCAACATAGAAAAGCAAGCAGGAAGTATAGAAAAAGGGAAGACAGCTAATCTAGTAGTCAGTACTGCACCCATATTTGACGATAAGGCTAAAATCAAAATGGTTGTTGTCAACGGTAAAATATTTGAGTATGATGTTAAAGAGAAGAAGAAGTCTGAGACTAATGGGCCCGCAGCAGATATTGCCGGGGAATGGAAATATAGTATAGACGTTCCCGGTATGACCCCGACTGGTTCAATAATTGTTACAAAAGTGGATGATAAATATAAATTAAGTATCACATCTGATATGACACAGGGAGATGCAGTTGAAACTTCCGATGTTACACTTGATGGCAACGATCTCAGCTTCAGCTGGAATATTAACGCCGGAGGAATGAATGCTTCATTAAGCGCAGATGTCACTGTGGATGGTGACAGCTTTTCAGGTACTGTTGATGTAGGTGAATTCGGTTCATTTCCCATTAAAGGATCCCGAACACCACAATAATTTAATAATTAGTTCTAAAGATACATTCGATGGAAAAGAAAATTTATTATAATTCCTTGATAGCCGTGATCACGATGGTTATCAGTTCGTGGACCTTTAATATAGAAGCACAAGTAGTAAGAGGAGATATATTGATAAAAAATGGTACGGTCATCTCGGTAAGTGGTGATGATTTACCCAATACAGATGTACTCGTCCGGAATGGCATTATTACACGCATCGATAAAGATATCAGTATGCCCAATGTCAGGATAGTGGATGCCACCGATATGTATGTCATGCCAGGAATCATTGATGCGCATAGCCATATAGCTATTTCTGTAGTCAATGAAGCAACAGATCCTAATACGGCCAATGTGAATGTAGGGGACGCTCTAGATCCTTATGATATTTCGATTTATCGTGCACTTGCCGGAGGTGTTACAGCTTCCCATGCGATGCATGGGAGTGCCAATGCTATCGGCGGCGAATGCGAGACGATCAAGCATCGATGGGGCGTGACAGATCCGGAGGATCTAAAAATGGCTGGTGCGCCACGCACGATCAAGTTCGCATTGGGCGAAAATCCAATGCGGGTTCATGGTGAAGGCAATCGTATCATTCCTCGCACACGCATGGGTGTAGAAAATATCTTCCGTGCAGCCTTCAGTCGTGCACAAGAATATATGCGAGAATGGGAGGATTATAATAAAAACCCTGCTGCCGCTGTCAAGCCACCTAAGTATGATGTAAAGATGGAGACCGTCTCAGCTATCCTCAGAGGTGAAATAATTGTACACTGCCATTCATATAGAGCTGATGAAATCTTGATGTTGATCAAGGTCTTAGATGAATTTGGTGTTAATAGGATTTGCTTCCAGCATGTCAATGAGGGATTCAAGGTAGCACCTGAATTGGCAGCTTATGGTGCAAGTGCCTCAGTATTTGCAGACTGGTGGGCATACAAATTTGAAGTATATTATTCAACGGCATACAATGCCGCTATTTTGACAAGAAATAATGTGGTGACTTCGATCAATTCGGATAGTGGAGATTTTATACGCCATTTATTTCATCAGGCTGGCAAAACGCAGAGATATGGAGGCCTCAATGACAATGAAGCACTAAGACTGATCACGCTCAATCCGGCTATTCAACTAGGGATCGCGGATAGAGTCGGCAGTATCGAAGTAGGCAAGGAAGGTGATATTGCCATTTTTGACAAGCATCCGCTTTCTATTTACGCCATACCACAGATGACCATAGTAGATGGTATTGTGAGGTTTGATATCACTGATGAAGATGATATGCGGGTAGCCATAGATCCTACCGAAAATCTTTCTTCTTCGCACCATTACGACCAGCAGATGGCGCATGACCATGATAGATGTATGCAAGATGTGTGGCAGTATTTTTCAATATTTCATAAACATTGATGGATCAGGGGGGCTCAAAAACTCTTGACATAAAAAATAGACATATGAAAATTTATTTTTTGACAATAGCATTATTGGTAGGATTTGTGTCTGTCTCGGCACAACAGTTACCCAAGTCTACGCAGCAAGAAGTGTTGCTCAAAAATGCAACTGTACATACCATCACTAAAGGTGTACTTGGTAATACAGATGTGTGGATAAAAGATGGCAAGATAACCGGTGTTCAATCAAATATTACTGCGCCTGCCGGCGTCCAAGTGATAGACTGTAGCGGCAAGCACATTTACCCGGGATTTATAGATGCAGGCACACAACTCGGACTAGCAGAGGTGAGCTCGGTATCATTAACAGTCGATCATAACGAGATAGGTGATCTTATACCGCAGATGCAAGCACTGACAGCAGTCAATCCCAACGCCACGGCCATCCCTGTAACAAGGGTAGAAGGGGTAACCACAGCTCTGGTGTTTCCCACAGGTGGCATATTTCCGGGAACAGCTGCGCTAATAGACTTACATGGTTACTCTCCTGAACATATGTATGCAGGATTTAAGGGTATCGTGATGAACTTTCCCGCTGCCTCTAGAAGAGGAAGAAGGGATAATAGATCAGAGGATGACCTCAAGAAGGAAGTCGATCAAGCAACGAAGAAGATTAATGAAATATGGGATCAGGTAGCGCTTTACCATAAGATAGATTCAGCAGCAGCTGCCTTAGGCACAAAGCATGAAGCTTATCAACCTGAGATGTCTGCTTTGTTGCCTGTCTATCGTGGAGAAGCCACCTTACTGGTTAACGTCGATAATGCTAAAGATATCGAAGCGGCAATCGCATGGATACAAGATAAAAAATTTAAAGCTGTCCTCGTCGGTGTAGCAGAGGGCCATAAAGTGGCTGATCAAATAGCAAAAAGCGGTATTCCTGTAATCACCGGGCCTGTGATCAGCATTCCGCGGAAGGCCTATGATAGATATGATGCTGCTTATACAAATGCTGCCGTATTACAGAAGGCCGGTGTAAAAGTGGCATTGCGCACTGCTGATACGGAGAATGTTCGCAATCTACCATTTCACGCAGGATTTGCAGCGGCATATGGTATGGGTATAGAAGAAGCCTTAAAAGCAATAACGATCAATACGGCACAGATACTCGGAGTGGATGATAAATATGGTAGTATCGAGATCGGTAAGGTGGCGAATGTGATGGTAACTAACGGAGATCCTTTTGAGCCTAAGACTCAGATCAGTCATTTGTTTATTAAAGGTTGGGATGTTCCTTTGACGAGCAGACATACTATGCTTTATGATGAATTTTTAAAGAGAAGCCCGGGACTTAATGATTAAAAATCTGATTTTTGATCTTGGAGGTATCCTGCTTGATCTAGATTTCGCTGCCACGGATGAGCGATTTAAACAATTGTTTAAGATAAGTTTTGATAATCGGGCGTATCCTGAGGCATTCTATGAGGTGTTTGATGGGTACGAACAAGGGTTCTTTTCAGAGGCGAGCTATTTGTACCGATTGCAGAAGTTAGCCGGCCATCCTATACTTGAGCGTGATTTGGTAGATGCCTGGAATGCTATGTTAGTCCGACTTCCGCTGCATAGATTGGAAATGCTTGAGAAGCTGAGGTCAGATTATAAAGTTTATCTGCTGAGCAATACTAATTTTACGCACATCTGTTGGCTGCGGAATTATCTACATCGGGAATACGGTATTGTGGATTTTGAAACACGATACTTTGATCATGCCTTTTATTCTTACGAAATGGATAAGCGCAAGCCCAATGCGGATATATATCAAGCTGTGTTGGAGGAGGCTGGTCTAGAGGGTGCAGAATCCATATTTATTGATGACACAATGCCCAATATCATCACTGCTCGCGAATGCGGGATTCATGCCGCGTGGCATGATCCGAAACTGGAGATTACAGAAATGATCAGAGGGTATATCAAGCATGCCGAGGGGTGAGTTAAATTTAAAACATTCTTAGTGTTACTATTCAGTCACAATCAATTTCGCTCAAAAAATGCCAATTTTCTATAATCCTGCCGCTCTTTTTTCGTCAATAGCTCCGTTATTCACTCAATAAGGAGCCTTGTCTAATAAAAAATTGACTGATTTTTTAACCAATGAGCATCTTACTGATTAGATTCGTCTTAGTTAATAGGATAATTCTTTCCAGGCACTTTATACCTTTAGACTCGTGTACAGAAGAAACTTCCTCACATATAGCGGCTTAGCGGCTTCATCATTTGCTATATCTTCATTGGATATTATCAAGAATATGGGATCAGATAAAAAGGTAGGTATTCAGTTATTTTCGCTTCCTCGACTGCTGTCGGAGGATTTTGAGGCGGGGATTAAATTGCTTTCGGATATAGGATATCGTGAGCTAGAGCTATATGGACCTTTTCCTTTTAGTGATCGGCGGGAGAAGGAAAATTGGAGTAGAATCACACCTATGCTTGGGTTTAGCGGTAGTGGGTACTTTAGTAGAGATATTCGTGAGGTCAAAAGAATGTTAGATGATTATGGAATGAAGACTCCGGCTATGCATACTGATCTGTTTACATTGGAAAATGCTATGGGAGAATTGGCGGAAGCTGCTAATGTTCTCGGTCAGAAATATGTCATCCTACCTGCTGTACCGCAAGAAATAAGGAATACCCTTGATGATTATAAGCAGGTGGCAGAGTGGTTTAACAATATTGGCCGTGAGGCCATAAAATACGGAATCAGATTTGCCTATCATAACCATGGATATGGGATTAAACCCATGGGAAACCAAGTGCCTCTTCATATCATTTTTGACCTAACAGATCCTGAACTAGTATTTTTTGAAATGGACATATTCTGGACGACAGCCGGTGGTGCTGATCCGGTCAGCTATCTCAATAAATATCCGAATCGATACAAGCTGCTTCATTTAAAAGATATGTCTGAGAAAAAGGAATTTACCGGAGATGGGGGCGATCCATCGCAATGGATTTCGCTATTCCCCTATATGACTACTGCGGGAAATGGCTTGCTTGATGTAGCATCTGTCATTCGTACGGCAAAGGAGCAGGGAGTAGAGCATTTCTTTGTAGAGCAAGATATGGTTCAATCTCCGGAGATTGCGCTCAAGCAAAGTTTTGACTTTGTGCATAGGGAGCTATAGTCCTTTATGACGAAATAGTTTCATGCTTTCTGGATTAAAATTCAGCAGTTATTAAAATGATTGGAGGATATTTTATACGCACGCAGAATGCGCGGATGGATGCGGAAACAGATCCGTTAAACTGTGTTGTTTCCTTTATAATACAATAGAAGCTTATGCTTTTCTCGTTAACAGAAATAGTTAAGCACATATTATGCAGTATGCTCAACGTTATCACCCTTGTCATCCGACATCGGGCAACTTTTTTCCTGTTTTATTGATTAGAAAATGCATCTTTATATATGGGTTAAACGTCATTATAGTTTATCCTTCTACATTATTATACTTAACTACGACGAATATGAAGAATCGACTGCTGAATCTGATGATAGGACTTTTTATCATCAATGTAAGTCTTTCTGCACAACGAAGCCAAGCTTATTTTACCTCCTATCCTTGTATAAGTCCGGACGGCAAGCATGTGGTTTTTACGTATGAGGGTGATTTGTGGAAGGTAAGCTCGGATGGTGGGACGGCCACACGACTCACGGCCATGCAAGGGGAAGAGACTAGGGCGAAGTATTCGCCAGATGGAAAGTGGATAGCTTTTACAGGTTCTCAATATGGCAATGATGATGTATATATTCTGCCTGCAGATGGGGGAGAAGTAAGACAACTCACATACCATGAAGCATGGGATCATGTTGATAACTGGAGCTGGGATTCTAAGCAGATTTACTTCACATCATCTCGCGAGAACACACACTCGGGATACATAGTCCATATAGAAGGAGGTACACCAATGAGGCTGTTTCATGATTATTTTCACAACGTTCATAACATGGCTGTCCATCCGGATGGGCAGTTATTTTTTAGTGAGACCATGGAAAGCAAAGCACAAGCGCACCGCAAGGGTTATAAAGGCTCATACAATCCAGATATCCAATCATATAATCCTAAAACCAAAAAGTACCAAAAATATACCACCTACGAGGGTAAAGACATGTGGCCCACTGTCGATAGAACAGGTAATGTTTATTTCGTCTCAGATGAAAAAAACGGACAATATAATCTCTGTGTTTTAAGCAAAAATAAAACTGTCCATTTGACAAGTTTTGACAGATCTATTAAACATCCTGTAGTAAGTGCGGAAGGACGTTTTGTCGTTTTTGAGAAGGATTTTCAAATATATAAATATGATGTTCAATCCAAGCGTTCATCCCTCATTCCTATAAGCGTTTTTACAAATAAAACATCTGACAAAGAACAAGACTTTTCTGTAGCCGGTAAGATTAGCTATTTTGATGCAAGTGCTGATGGAAAGAAACTTGCATTTGTTTCTCGGGGGGAGTTATTTGTGTCTGATGTCAAGGGGAAGTTTATTCAGAAAATAAATACTTCGAACACTGGGCGCGTAACAGAAGTAAAATGGAAAGATAACAATAAAACTTTATTATTTGTACAAACCAATACTGATGGATTTACCAATCTATTCAGTATCAGGGCTGACACAGTAGCTTCTCAATTACAATTGACGGATGTATCTCAGAATGATCGCGATTTGACCCTCAATAAGGATAGAACCAAGGCAGTCTATCTGAGTGGCAGAAATGATATTAAAATGATAGACTTGCTAAATGATTCCGTCAGCTTGATAGTACAAGAAGAAATATGGGGATTTCAAAATTCAGCACCGTCTTTTTCGCCCAATGATGAGTATGTGCTTTTTACTGCCAAGAAGAATTTTGAAGAAGATATTTTTATTTATCATCTAGAAAATAAAAAGCTTATTAATCTCACCAAGACAGGCATTACAGAAAACAGTCCGACATGGTCACCCGATGGTCGCTATATCTATTTTACGTCTAATAGAACACAACCAGCTTATCCATTTGGTCTCAGAGAAGCTAGTGTGTATCGTCTGCCATTAGAAAAGTATCAGGGAGATTTTCGGTCACGAAATTTTGATAGTCTATTTATTGAAAAGCCAAAAGTTAACAAGTCGGATACAGATAGCTTGACGGCGACATCAGAGAAGGAGTCATATACAATAGATTTAGAGAAAATCCTCGATCGCGTTGAGCGAGTAAGCCCTGGCTATGGCAGTCAGGGTAAGAGTTTTGTTTTGCAGAAAGGGGAGAAGACTATAGTAATTTATTCTTCTGATCATGGTGATAATGAGTATAACCTATGGATGACAACATACGAGCCATTTGAAAAAACTAAGACGGAGAAAATTGAAGGAGCTAAGGCTTTTAGCGCATTTGTTTCAAGAGGAGGCGATATATACTATGCGCTGGTAGGCGGTAATATTCATACGCTTAATCTCGATGGTAAGAAGCTGGAAAAAATTGACATTGCGCATACATTTAGAAAAAATTTAAAAAAAGAATTTGACCAGATGTTTCACGAGACATGGGCCAATGTGCAGGAGAATTTTTATAACGAGACATTTCATGGTTTAGACTGGAAGAAGACTAAACTGCACTATGGTCAGTTTCTGGAGCATGTTAGTAATCGTGCGGCCTTGAGGGTGCTTATTGCCGATATGCTTGGTGATTTGAATTCGTCACACACAGGGTTTTCAAGTTTTGGTGATGAAGAATCTATCTTTTATAAAACGCGAACACTAGGAACAGGAATAGTATGGGAAGATGATAAGCCTTACACAGTCAATCGCATAATTTCTTATAGCCCTGCTGATAAGAAAGGGGTGGATCTGGTGAAAGGAGATATACTCGTATCAATCGATGGGCAAGAAATTGATAATGCCGTTAATCGCGAGTATTGTTTTGCGAGACCGTCACTGGATGATGAAGTTGCGATGAGATTTAAGAGAGGGGATTCAATCTTTCAAGTTCATATACATCCGGTATCATATGGTCGGATTAACTCTCTGCGGTATGATGAATGGATAGCCATGAATCAGGCTATTGTCGACAAGAGTTCAAATAATCGGATAGCGTACGCATATATGAAAGATATGGGTCAATCCGAACTGGAAAACTTTTTAGTTGATATGGCTTCTGAGGCATATGACAAGGACGCCTTAATTCTCGATATTCGATATAACAGCGGTGGCAATGTGCATGATAAAGTATTGCAGTTTTTGAGCCAACGACCCTACGTGCAATGGAAGTACCGAGAAGGTGCACTTACAATGCAGCCAAACTTCACACCGGCGGGCAAGCCTATTATTTTACTTACGAATGAAAGATCGCTGAGTGATGCGGAGATGACAGCAGAGGGATTTAAACGTCTTGGGTTGGGCAAGATAATCGGTATGGAAACCTATAGATGGATCATATTTACTTCCGGCAAAGGGCTCGTGGATGGGTCATTTTATCGATTGCCTTCATGGGGTTGTTATACACTTGATGGCAAAAACCTAGAGCTTATAGGCGTGACACCAGATATCATTGTGAAGATGGACTTTATGGATAGGCTCAATAAACTTGATCCACAGTTGGACAGAGCGATCAGTGAGATTATGAAGGTGTTGAGGTAAAGGGTAATGGGATGTTTGGGAATATGTCTCGTTGATGTGTATGACAATGGAAGCGTTTTCGTACGTTTCGCTGTTATAGTGTGGATATAAGGAGTAAAACCCGCGAGGATGATGGTGATATTTGATGGCACGAAGACATCGAATATATGTCTTGTCAAAACTACTTACACTACGCGCAAAAAGTAAAATTTACCGCCCCATATCAGATAGATTGGCATCATTTATGGTATAGAGACTTTGTTCTTTAACTTTTTAAATACTTAAGGGATTAAGTATTGGAGAATTCGGAGCGGCTACTGGGGGGTATGCCGCTCTTTTTTTTGTTCGTATACGAGAAGTTTCATTTCTCGTCCATCCCAGACGGCATAAGTAAAATGCTCCATCCAATCACCAAGATTAATGTAAGTGGATCGCCCATCTGATAGGCGGTGCATCATGGGATTATGGTTGTGTCCCATGATATAGTAGTCAATAGGCGTCACTTTACTATGTTGCTCACAAAAAAGAATGGCGGCATTATTGGCGTTGTCGGAGGATCCTTGATCATGCGCACGACTCCATGCGCTGACGCGGCGCATCAAGGATATACCGATTCGCGGATGAAGCAGGCTGTAGATCCGGTAAGCCCACCTGCTACGGAAGATTTTCTTGATAAACTTATATCTCCTATCGCCGTCATCTAATCCATCACCGTGATGGAGGTAGAATTTTCTGCCACTATCGACAAAAATGTGTTCATTGTTATAGATGCGCAATCCTACTTCTCGCAGGAGATAATCTTTTGTCCACATGTCATGATTCCCCTTGGAAAAGTGCACTGCTACACCATTGTCAGTCAGCTCCGCTAAGGTGCCTAGTAAACGAGTAAAACCTCTGGGTATTACAGCTTTATATTCAAACCAGTAATCAAAGATGTCCCCTACAAGATGAATAGCCTTGGCGTCATTAGCTTTCTCTTTGAGAAAACAAACTAAATGGCGTTCACGAGCAAGGCTACTTACTGTAGTATCTATACCTAAGTGCGCGTCAGAAACAAAGTAAATCTTAGAACCCATGCGGCGACCAAAATACCTAAAATGTTATTATTCACTCTATTCTTTATTCTTCGGATTGTACGACGTATTTTTGATTGACAAGTATAGCACTTATGAATTTAAATTTTCAAGGGATGAATGCCCTCGTATGTGGTGGCTCAGGAGGCATCGGTCGGGCAGCAGCAGAAGAATTGGCGCAATTGGGTGCCAATATTACCTTACTGGCAAGGGATATCGGCAGGCTATCTACAGCAGCCAAAAATCTTGATCGCAGTCAGAATCAAGATCATGATTTTTTATGTGCTGATTTTTCTGACAGTCATGACTTAAAGATTAAGATCAACAGAGCGCTCCTCTCCAAGAGCTATCATATACTTATAAACAATACAGGAGGTCCTCCTGCAGGATCTATGCTCGATGCTTCAATTGATCAATTAGAGCAAGCATTTCATAATCATATAGTGTGCAATCAGATATTGGTACAAGCACTGGTGCCGCATATGATAAAATTGAAATACGGACGCATTATCAATGTCGTATCTATTTCTGTCAAAACACCTATTGAGAATCTCGGCGTGTCAAACACTGTCAGAGGGGCTGTCGCAAGTTGGTCAAAAACCTTGGCGAATGAACTTGGTCAATACAATATCACTGTTAATAATATTCTTCCGGGATTTACAGATACAGCTCGTCTCCGTGAACTTTACAAGGCTAAAGCTGAAAAGACAGGTGTGCCATTCGAGAAGTTGATTGAAAATATAGCAGACTCTACACCTATTAAGCGTATAGGTCGTCCTCACGAGATAGCCGCAGCCATAGCCTTTTTAGCCTCACCTTCGTCTTCCTTTATTACGGGTGTAAATTTGCCTGTAGATGGAGGAAGACTACCTAGTATGTAAGATGAAGGAACAAAACCTATCATCTATTATTCGTCAACGAATAGAGCAGCTATCGATCTGTACTCGTGTGTATTCCGAATAGCACGTGCAAACAGTTTTCCACATGAAAGCACTTTGATTTTTGAACTTTCTTTGCGCAGCGGGATCGTATCAGTCACAATGACCTCTGTGAGTACTGATTCTTCGATTCTTTCATAGGCCGGCCCTGAAAGTACAGGGTGTGCAGCGATGGCTTTTACACTTCTGGCACCACTGTCGACCAATGCTTCTGCCGCTTTACACAATGTGCCCGCTGTGTCAATAAGGTCATCGACAAGAATAACATCTTTTCCTTGAACATCTCCGATGACATTGATTGCTTTGACCTGATTAGCTATTTCTCGTTCTTTATCGCAGATGACGAGATTTTTATTAAAATGCTTCGCATATGTTCTTGCGCGCTTGACACCACCCACATCAGGTGAGGCAAAAATAGTCTCACTCAAATCTTGTTCCTTTAGGTAAGGAACAAAAATGGCATTGCTCTGCAGATGATCCACCGGAATATCAAAAAAGCCCTGAAGCTGATCCGCGTGAAGATCCATTGTTACAACTCTATCTGCACCGGCAGCTTCGATCATCTTGGCGATTAACTTAGCCGATATTGGTACCCTCGGTTGATCTTTTCGATCTTGACGCGCATATCCGAAGTAAGGAATGACAGCCGTAATATAACCTGCGCTGGCTCGCTTAGCACTATCTATCAGGAGCAATAGTTCCAACAAATTTTCAGCGGGGGGGAAGGTTGACTGGATAAAAAATACATAAGCACCTCTCACCGATTCCTTGATGACAGGCTGCATCTCTCCATCGCTAAATCTATTGACCTGGACTTTGGCTAATTCGTATCCATAGTATTCCGATATTCGCTCACCAAGGTAACGAGACGATTGGCCGGCGATGAGTTTGACTTCTGACATGATTAATTATCATTCTAGAACGCAAAAATAGCATTTACTAATCGTCTTGTATCTACATAGTTGCGCATTCAGAGACTTCGGGTCAAGAGAAATGATGTTTTAATCCTCGTATAATATGAACAAGAAATTAGTTCTTGGCCGAAAATTTTTTGTTTTATGCTGGATGCCTTATTTTCACCGCTAGCTGATCCTGACAGTTTTAGTAACTGCGAATATGCTTAAGATCGGCATTCGAGGTATCATCTTAAGAATTAAAGCTATGAACTCTATTTACCTATACCTTTCTGCGATACTTTTATCAGGATTATGCTCATGTGCCAGTTCGCGTGTTGCGCATTCTGTCCCAGAAGACCCACTAATGGCTAAAGCCAATGAACTTGCGCAAAAATACTTGATCACTGATGGACATGTCGATTTACCATACAGGTTGAAAATATCCAATTTTCAGTTGACTCGCGAGTACATGGGTATCCCTATCGAGACAGATGCTGGAGATTTTGATTATGTCCGCGCTAAAAAAGGTGGTCTTGACGCTCCATTTATGTCGATTTTTCTTCCGGCTAATCTTCAAGAAGAACGCGGTAAATCTAAAGCGCTGGCAGATGAGCTAATTGATATGGTAGAAGGCATTGCCCGAGAGCATCCCGATAAATTTGGTGTAGCAAAAAGTGTTGCCGATTGCGAAAGATTTTTTGCCGAAGGCAAGATAGCCCTTCCTATGGGTATGGAAAATGGCTCTGGTATTGAAGATGATATTACCAATGTACGCTATTTTAAAGATAGAGGGATAAGTTACATTACGCTCACCCATGGCAAAGTCAACCTGATCTGTGACTCTTCTTATGATCCACTCAAGAAATGGAATGGATTAAGTCCGTTCGGAGAGGATGTAGTCCGAGAGATGATCAGGGTGGGCATTATGATCGATATATCGCATGTGTCAGATGAGACATTTTATGATGTCATGGCGATGTCCCCTGTGCCGGTCATTGCTTCACATTCTTCTTGCAGAGTGTTTACACCGGATTTTGAGCGCAATATGTCTGATGATATGATCAAGAGGTTAGCACAGAATGGTGGTGTTATTCAGATTAACTTTGGTTCCAGCTTTTTAGATAAAGAGGTGGCTGATGGCATGAATCGATCAAGAGAAGAACTTACAAAAATATTGGCAGACCAAGGCCTCAGCTATAGAGATCCAGAAGCGAAGGAAGTCATAGAAGCTTATCGCAAATCGAACCCGGTACTTTTATCAGATGTCAAAAAGGTCGCAGATCACATAGATCATGTAGTAAAAATTGCAGGCATTGACTATGTGGGTCTGGGTTCAGACTTTGATGGAGTAGGGGACACCTTGCCGACAGGGCTTAAAGACGTATCTCAATTTCCTAACCTGATATACGAGTTGCTTAAGCGTGGATACACTGATGAGGATATCGAAAAAATATGCTCGGGCAATGTATTCAGGGTATGGCGGGCGGTAGAGGCTTATGCGCAGCGATCATGAGATTAGTTTTTAACATTCTTATCTTAACTGTTTGACAGTTGATATTGGCGTAATATTAGTATAGATTTGCGCATCTTTTGGCGATTGGGCCACATGACTATCTATCAGTTTACGATGTCATGTTTTTTTATCACGAATAAAGAATAAAAATGAACTTAACGATTAAGGAACTAAAGGACATTATCTCAGAGAGTTGTATTACGATTATTATGAATACGCATAGGACTAAGCCCGATAATCTCCGTGATCCTATTAATCTGAAGAATCTGGTATCTAATGCAGAAGAGAGGCTGCTCAATGATGAGAGCAAGAAGTATGCACGAGCATTGGTACAAAGAATAAAGGAGTTAGAGGCTTCAATTGATCATAATTACAATCTTGATAGTCTTGTGTTGTTCGTCAATGAGGATATAGCTGAATATGTGAGATTGCCTATTACCGTTGAAGATAGGGTCGTAATTGATCATACTTTTGCTACGAGAGACTTAGTAAGAGCGATGCATATGGAGACGAACTATTACGTGCTGGCGTTGAGTCAGAGGCAAGTACGACTGATAGAGGCGTTTAATGACAAAGTGGTACAAGAAGTAGGTGGCGCATTCCCGATTGACAATACGCAGTTTTATTCGACCAATAAAACTGAGATGTCCAATGCTTCCCGATTAACCAATCTTGTTGGAGAGTTCTTTAACCGTGTTGACAAGGAGCTTAACAAGGTAAGACAATCGCACGCACTTCCCGTGCTCCTCTGTACTGAAGAAGGGAACTTCAATGAATATCTCAAAATTGCAGACCAGAGACATTCGATCTTTGACTTCTATCTCAACATGAATCGCTTAGAAGAAAAGGATCATGCCATTGTAAGAGAGGCATGGCCTCTGGTCAGAAAGTATACAGAGGATAAGAATAATGCCAGAGTAGCAGAGTTGAAAAGAGCTGTATCAACAGGTAAGTTTCTTAGTGATGTGACAGACATCTGGCGAGCCATTAATGAAGGAAGGATACAGACACTGTTCATCGAGCAGGGATTATTTCAGCCCGGCTTTATTGAAACCGGCAATGTTACATTCGCATCAGAGGCAGATCGTGACAAGAAAGAAGTGGTTGACGATATCTATGACGAATTGATCGAAGCGAATATGAATTTTGGCGGCGATGTTGTCTTCTTGCCTAAAGGGGAACTCACTGATTTTAATGGTTTCGGAGCGATTACGCGATATTAGAGTTATTTTGAGGAGAGATTCTCCGAGGCTTGATCTGTCATAGCGAATAAGCGAAGACGTAACGCGGGATTGGTTATAACGATTTCGAAATTGTCGAGTGATTTAATTGAATGAAGGTATCTGTCATTGGCCTTCCGGCCAATGAATCTGCGATACTTGATTCCTAGAGAGGGAAATGTGAGTTGGATTCATTTAAACCTAATACAAATGGATTAATCGTACTGAGCGGACGCCAATTTTTTGAAGCGTTTTAACAAAGCAATATTCATTTCTGCCCTATTGATTCACAATGTGTGCGTGAATTATAGAGGAGTCAAGGCCCCAGTTTTCTATAAATGGCTGAGCAGTGGAATATTCTCGGGTGACTCTTCTTGATTTCTCAATGACGGATAGAATAACAAGTCTTGTACATAGCTGTCAGTACTAAAGTGCGTCCAATTTTCTTTTCCATACTTTAGGCGATCTTCAATTATACGCATTACGGCAGGATTTACGCCGAGACCGAGGTGGCTACCGCGCACCTGAATGTTTTGATGCCATTCGTCGGTAACTTTTTCTAAACAAACTTCCCATGGCACTACACCATCTTCTTTCGTATATATAGCTGTAGTAGGTACCGGGGCAGGCTTCGGAATATCATCAAGCAATGCTTGATCTGCCTTATTGGTGATTTTTCCTTTTGTGAGGAGGCGATAAATCCAGACAGCATTATTGGGAAGAGAAACACCACCGAAAGGGGAACCAAGTGTTATCACTTGTCTGACCAGATCCGGTCTTTCTTTGGCAAGCTGTCTAGCGAAGATGCCTCCGAGACTCCATCCGATGAGGGATATTTCTTGTCCTGATTCAAGATATTGATTTTCTAGCTTGTTCAGTAATTTGCCTAGGTAGTTTTCACGTGCATAATTGCGTCCTTCGCCCCATCCGACTGCTTCATATCCCAGTTTATTGATGAATTTACGCAGAGGCGCTGTCGAGTAGTCTGTAGCCATGAATCCGGGTAATACCATCACTGGATGTCTGTCGGACTCGATAGATTCTTTTTTAAGCGCATTGTAAGGAAGAAATGTGCCGTATTCTAATATTGCCCGGCCACTTTCAGTCAGAAGCCAAAAAAGCGAAGGTTTCTTAATTTCTTTGTCATCAGCCATATCAACGCAACTCAAAATTTTATGATACAAGTAAAGTACAATGTAAATGTATCAATTATATGACAACGGAAGAATATTTTACCACTAATCGTAATTGGCGGTTGATCTTCGTGTACATCAGGTATTAACAAATATAATTTCTAAAGGGTTGGAGATTACGATTTTTTCATAAAAAAGCCGAGACTTCCTTTGAGAAGCCTCGGCAGATGTCGTATAAAAGTAATTCGGTTACTAGTTTTTGCTAAAGAGTGTTTTTACTCTTTTGCGCGTGTCAATTACTTGCCCTTTGACGATTTCAAGCGTGTTAAATAAGATGTCTTGTTGGTTAGAAGCCAATTTAAGACCACCTTTTACTGCTTTGTCAGCAACATTTTGCCATTCAGAACCTCTTTTGACAGCGATATCGACTAGTTCTTCAGAAGTTTTGAGCATGAATTGATTAACCTCGCTAGCAGTTTCTTTTACTTTACCGAAGGTTTTAGTTGTCTCTATGTTAATTGTTTTTTTAGTAGACATGGTTTTATGATTTATTAGTGATTAAATTATTTAGAAAGATTTGCAGCTTCTTGAGGCCATAGTGTTGCGTCTATAAGGCTATATCGAGAACCGGCTTTATCGAGAATAGTTTTCAGTTCAACTGCGGTAGTTTTGGCTAGTTGTGCATAAGATGAAATACCTGCTGCTTTAAGTAATTCTGCCACTTTCGGCCCGATGCCATTGATTTTTTGTAGATCATCTCCTGAGACAATTTTCTCTTGGATGATACTAGTCGTCTCTGTGATGTTGTGTCCTACCATTTTAGCCACTTTGTTTATGTTTTTTTCGGTAGTATTCACGGCTGTTTTAGTGAGAGACTCAGCCTTATTTACAGCTGATTTTACCGTTTTGCTTGCTTTACTCGAAGCCTGTTTGACGGCGTTCTCGACATCTTTACCGACGAGGTGATTTACTTGCTTCTGACCTTTCACATATTGACCTTTAATGGTTTTCAATGCGTCAAAAACGATGTCTTTTTGCTTTTCGATGAGGGGTTGGCTGTTTTTGACAGCTTTGGCTATTAGTTTTTGCCATTGTTCAGCTGTGTGCACGGTTGTGTCGATAAGACTTTCAGTTGTCTTAATAGCTTTCACGTTAAGTGTGTCAATGTTCTTAATGAACTTGGGATTTTGTTTTTTCCCGGTATTGTTTGCTTTAGTTGCCATGTTTTATTGCTTTTAAATGAAAGATGACACAAAGATGAATGACGCCGGTTACAGATGAGTTACAAAGACTTTTAAGCCCTTGAGATTGACACAGATCCCTGGACTTGTGATAGCGCGAAGGATGTAGAAGGGCATAGATTTTCTACCAGAGTATGGTTATGAGGGAAATTGTAGAGGGCTTCGATGATATGGATGTTGCGATCAGCGACGTGAGAATAGGATGTATTCCTTCTACAGATCGACCTATGCACATACAGACATAGATATTTGCCAATGATCCAAGTGCGTCTTTGTGCTGCGGATGATAGTCGATTTTGTGATGAATCGGCCTTATATACATTTTAATCTCGTTTTAATCTCGTCTTAATAATGTCGATAAATATTTAATCACATTATAATTTAGTCTTAAGGGCAGCTTAATAACGAGGTAGCATATTTGTGTCATTAATATTTATAAATTTATAACAACATGAAAACAATATTGCTACCGACAGATTTTTCAGTAGAGTCGCTAAATGTACTTAGGGAGTATGTAGAAAGTAATAATACTCAAGAAACTTTAAAAGTCATTATAGTTCATGGGGTTCGCCTCTCTAATTCGATATCCGATCTCTTAATGTATAACAAAGGTCGCCATATAGCTCAATTGTCGAATGACGCTTTTAACGAAGCTATTGAAATTATTAAGAACAAGTATCACGACAAAATTAAATTTCTGTATATAGATACGTTACATGGCTTTGTACAATCAGCATTCAACGATTATCTAGAGACTAATAAAGTTGATTTAATTGTATTTCCGCATGAATCGAAATGGCACTTCAGAGATAAGAAGAGCTTTGATTTAACACCATTTATCAAAAAAGCGCCAGTAGAAAAATGGCCGGCTACAGTAGTTGTGAACGAGGATTCATTTGATAGATACTCACTCTCCTCTATTTTTAGCTCTCTTGTACCTGCAAGAAGATCAGCATAGTCTGACACTTAGTTTTCGCACGTTTTTTTAAATCATCTATCATTCTTATGAGAATAAGCTATATATACACCTTGGTTTCCTGCATTTTCTTAATCGGTCTAGTGACCTTGCTTATACATGCTGAGATTCCTGAAAAAGCGATAGTCGGCTCATGGGACGAGGTTCAATGGGAATATGAAAAGAAAGAATATGGATATGACTCAATAGAAATGTCGGATAATGTTAAGGAGTTGTTGGGTAAGTCATTAAAAATTCACGAAGCAGAATCATGGCGTTTTTTGCCCAATGGGAAGTTAGTATTAATTAATGATAAGGGACAGCGTAGGGTTGTGGATTGGCGACTGAAAGGAAGAGGTAATATATTACAGATAAAGCATTCAGATTTCATTGAGAATTTCCAAATCACCAAGCTGGATGAAGATCAGTTGATATTGAATTTTGATAACAATGTTCATGTGAGAGGAATTGCGAGATTGACTTTTTCTAAAAGTACTTAAAGAGAAATTATATGTTAAGAAAATATAGCAACAGTAGGACAGTAGAGGATAATATCAGACTGGGGGTGTTAACAGCCATCACAGCGGGTATGGTCAATGTGGCATCATTAATAATCTTCTTTTCTTTTACCTCAAACGTCACAGGCCACTACGCCATTCTTGCTTCAGAGATTGTAAATGGTAATGTTTATCAGATATTCATGGTGTTATCATGGCTGCTTTTGTTCTTTCTCGGTGGCGTCGTTTCAAATCTGGTGGTGATAAACTTGACAAAGAAGAACAGTTACTTGGCCCACGCTATTCCGATTGTTCTTGAAATTATGTGTTTGATGGCCGTAGGCTATTATTGTATCTACCATTATAATGAGACACTAATAGAGACAGAGATATTGGTGTGCTTACTGATCTTTGCTATGGGTCTTCAGAATGGATTGACGGCGAGTATATCAAACTTTGCAGTAAAGACGACCCATTTAACCGGGACGACTACTGACTTGAGTCTTTTAGTATCAATGTTTACTAAGAAAGAGTATAGAAGAAATCAGGATTTAGTGAATCGTGCAAAGTTGTTATTTGCTATTATGGTGTCATATGTTTTTGGGGCTACTACTGCAGGGATGGTGTACTTTTATGTAGGTTACTATATATTTTATTTTGTCAGTATGTTCTTAGTGGTGGTCTTAGCTTATGACTGGTATGTCTTGTTTGTCAAGAGATACCTAGCGAATAAAACGCGATCATTCCAAGTTTTCTTAAAATTCAGAGAGGAGCGTCGCATGACGGGTTAGTGATTTCAATTGGGTTGGTGAATTTTTGGTTTTCATTTAAGATTGTTTCTTGTGTTTGTATCAGATGAAAAATTGCATTGAGTGATCATCTAAAGACAAGGCAGCTTATGTCGCGCAATGCGTACGTTTCGATTTATGTTCCCTTCGAGAGGTCTCGAGGGGAACTTGTTTTTATATGTATCACATGGTGCTGTCAGATTTGATGTTCAAGGTAAGAAACAGTGCGCCATCATTATTTTGTTGTTTGGCGTGTTGGTAGCCTAATTGGGCCATTTAGCCATATGGTGATAAGAATCATTGTCGGTCCTTTTATCCGCTTTGTGAGTCATAGATACCCCTGATTATATTGAGTGGTCATTAAAATGGGAGTCTTCTTTGGTTAGGTTTTCTTGTTGTATAGATATCTATAAAAGCCATTAGAAGCTGATTTGGCTCAAGCCTGATACAGATGCGTTTATAGATTCTAAATTGGTGCTTACATAAATGTCTTTCTTATTGCCGAATTCTCTGGGATTCCTTGTGATGGTCTATGTGCATTAGATATTGAGGATTCATGGGAGATGTGGGTGAGGCATCTATTTTGTTTTCGGATATGAATGGATGTCTGAGAGGTATATAAAGTCAATCAATTAACCATTGTGTTTCAAGAATGAGAATCTGGCTGTTGATGATGTTTAATTCATAATAAGTACATCCAGTATATATAAAGATCACACTGAATGTGAGCCTATCATTAAGTGATTTATGAACCCTTCGCAAGATTGCGGAAATTTTATTTAGATTTTATTTAGTTTCTTTTTGTCCATAAAATGGAGCTGTAGCCGTTATTAAACGTTTATAAACGTATACTTACGTAAGTATACGTCTATTAAACGACTGTTCTTAAAGAGCCCTTCATCTTTGTGTCGTCAATCGATATTGGCAATTTGAAATCATCATTTTTTATTTAATCCATCCGCTTAACACGGATATAAAAAATTTTACATTATGAACACTTTAAGAAATTCAGTACAGTTGATCGGTCGTTTAGGAACAGACATTGAGATCAAGTCTTTTGACAATGGAAACAAAGTAGCACGCATCGCTCTTGCTACTAATGATTATTACAAGAACAACAAAGGCGAGAAGGTGACAGACACCCAATGGCACACGATCGTAGCATGGGGTAAGCTTGCGGAAAATATGTCCAGTCTTCTTCACAAGGGAGATGAAATAGCTATTCAGGGTAAACTGACACACAGAAAATACGAGTCAGATGGACAAATGAAAACGATAACAGAAGTCGTTGCCAATGATTTTGTGAGAATGACTAAGAAGGATAACGCTTAACATTTAGCTTCTATCCGCAGCGCCTGAGTGTTTTCAACGAGGCACTTCAGAACATAGGCTAGATAGCGACGCATAGTATGTTGCGGCTCACCTCATGATTTTTTATCAAGATTAAGGGTGAGCCGCTTTTCCATTTTTGACTATTGGCAACAAAAACTTGGCAAAGATTCCGTCAGAATCTTAACCGCATTAGTCTTCTCAATTGGTATGGGCAATTAAGGCTGTCATATCAAATCTCCCTTGCCATTTCCCATGTAGATGTTGAGTAGTAAACCTGAATTGGTACTTATTTTAGATTTGTGTTAATCGTGTTTTGACGGTTAAGTCGCAGGTTTTTTTACTCAGAGTAATTAAATCATTTGAGAATAGCTTAGTTGCTGAACGTAGTCGAAGTATAGCTACATAAGATTTTTTTCCTGAAATATAAGGGAAGAAGAACAAGACTTGGGCTGACTAATATATGGTTAACACGGCACTCGTTTCGATGTATGTCTTTAGGGTTTGTAGGTAGGGTGTTCAAATTAGTGTGTTAGAAATAATGCCGAAATTTAAGACAGCCCTTCTATCAAAAGGCAAAGCGAAATATTGTAAGTATTGTCAAGCAAATTAAGATCCGAATGTTGGACACTCGAGCTTGGAAGCCGTGAGCTTTTTGGAATCAACTCTATTAGACATACCTTCTTATCTTTGCTAAAAAACGGATACATCATGTCAAAATCAAGTCAACAGACAGCTTCTTTTCTGGTAAGGTTTACCCAGCACATTACAAATGACGCGAGTGGCGATACATCTGTTCACTGGCGCGGTAAAATAACACACGTACAAGGTGATCAGCAGCAAAATTTTGTTGAATTTTCTGATGCTATCGATTTCATGCAGGAGATACTATCCGGAATGACGATCGCGGCGACAGAAGATAGAAGCCCTGAAGAACAAGAAGGTCTTTTACACAAGAGCTTTGAAATCTGGAAAAAGGTAGCTAAATCGGGTCCTAAAATAGTCATGGACGCAATTAAAGATCCTAAAAAGCAGGTTGCACAACTTCAAGATCAGATCTCTCAGGTAGGTGACGAGCTGGGTCAACGTATTGAGATAGACAAGTATAGAGCGGCCACCAGAAGTGATTTTAAAGCAATTCTTGATAGAATCGATACCATGAATGAACAAATTCTCAGCTTGGCCGCCAAAGTAGAGTCTCTTCAACCTCGTCGAAATTAAACGAATTGACCTCGCGAGAACAATTAATAGCAGAATTAGAGTCACTTGAACGACATCGAGATCAAGCGATCCTGTATATTCATACACTAGGTCAATTCTCAGTCAGTCGCGAAGGCGTAATCATTCAGCAGAAAGCGTGGGGGCGCGACAAGACCATACAACTTTTACAGTTTTTTGTCACACATAGACACCGTCGCGCTTTACACAAAGAGCAAATCATAGAATATCTATGGCCTGGCAATCAGTCAAAAGATGGTGACAGGGATTTTAAGGTGGCGCTCCATGGTATTCATAAAACGCTCGAGCCTGACAGAGATGGACAATCAGAGCCTGTACACATCTTAAGACAAGGTGTGACCTATTTTTTAAACCTGAACTCTTGCTCGATTGATGCAGATCTTCTCGAGCAATATATAAAACTAGCCAATAAATCAAAGCGTGTAGATCCTGCTCTTGCTAAGGATCTATATTATCGCGCTACTACACTTCATCGCGGTACTTATTTACCTGAGAGATTATTCGAAGATTGGAGCTCTGAGGAGCGCGAAAGGTTACAAGTAATTATTCTCGGAGCATATATTGATCTAGCCGAACTTACTTTGGAAGATTCTCCGATGGAAAGTATCCGCCTTGCTCAACTAGCTTTAATCATTGACCATACATGGGAAGATGCATACCGCATACAGATGCTCGCATATCATAAGAATAGCAATAGACCCGCTGCCATAAAAGTTTATCGCCAATGTTGTCGTGTATTGGAGGAGGAATTTGATATCGACCCATTACCGGAAACGCAACGCTTGTATGATAAAATAATGCAGTGAGAGAAACATTTTGAACTGAATAGATCTACTCTTCCTCCATCAATCATTTCATTCTAGTCATTGAAATGTCTTGATTGACCTGAGCGGCAGAGAATAAAAATACGAGCTGGAAGCACTACGTTTATCTTGTTCTCAGCTCCGTATATTCGATCCATTCTTCTTGTGAGAACTATGTGTTTATATTGATGTCTAATCAAGCAACTGAAAAGTTTAAAATCTGCTTATATATTGGGAAAGTAACTTCTACTGTGGTGCCACGTCCTTCTAATGAATGAATTTTAATTTTTCCTTTGTGAAGCTTAATGATGTTCATGACAAGTGGCAGCCCGATTCCAAATCCTTCGTAATTTTTAGTATTGGAGGCTCTGAAAAACGGTTCATAGATATGCTCTAGATCATCTTTGGGTATACCGATACCTTGGTCCTTGATGACAACGTGAATTTTATTATTAGAAGATGCGATAGCTACCCCGACAGGTTGATTATTCGAGTATTTACATGCATTATTTATTATATTCGAAAAAGCGAGATGGAGGAGTTCGTTATTTCCATAGATCTTGATAAGCCAAGGATTATCTGGCAGTAAGGATAAGTCAAAGGTTATTTTACTTTTTGGGGTGATTGACACGATGGTATTTTTAACATCCATCAGGACTTGATCGATGCGTATTTTGTCAAATTTTTTGGATAAGCTACTACTGCCGGTCTGAGCGAGGAAAAGAAGGGCTTTGGTTTTAGTATCTAGTTTTTCTGCTTCTTCTAGAATGATTTTGAGGGTTTCTATATAGCGTTCAGGTTCTCTTAATTTAGATAATGTTACATCGGCTTCCCCGATTATGGAGGTCAGCGGTGTACGTAGTTCGTGAGAGGCATTGCTCACGAAATTACTTTGTGTTTCGAATGAGGTCTCAATTCTATTCAGCATACTATTAAATGTTTTGCTGAGATTTTTGAGCTCTTTAATACGATATTTTTCATTCAATCTTTCGCTAAGATTGTTAGTTGTAATCTGCTTTACTTGGGTGATAATAGTCTTAATAGGTTGATAAATATTTTTCAGATAGAAGAAGTAATAAAGCAGTATGATGACAGTAAATATTAGTATGTAGTAGATAAATGTTTGTTTTAAATAACTAAGATGACTAGCGAAGTAATTAATACTAGAGCTTGTTATCAGGTACTTATCATGGTTTATTTCGTATATCCTTCCTAGATTGAATTGTTCATCTTTAGAATAAAAAAATTCTTTTTTTTCGATGAGTTGGCTTATTAATTCATCTTGAAGAATACTGGACTCTGATAAAATTGGAAAGCCTTGAGAGTGACCGATTTTAATTATTTGCCCCCCTTTGATATTTTTATGTTGAATAGAGGTGTCTATATTATTATGAGCAGCTAAAATTTCATATTGCGCAATCAGTTTAGTTCTATTATCAAGTATGTCATACATGTCGCTTTTGATGTTTTCAGAAAGTTGTCTATACACAAAAAAAGAAAGGATAATGCCGATTAGAAGTATGGGGCCGATGAATAATAAGGTCGATCTGAATTTAGTCATTGTTATTCTTTTAGAACATAACCCATGCCTACGACGGTATGTATGATCTTAGAATCTAATTTTGATTCTATCTTTTTTCTTAGATAATTTATATAAACATCTACAACATTGGTTCCCAAGTCATAGTCAACACCCCAGACGTTTTCGAGTATCATAGATCGACTCAATACACGATTTTTATTTTTTATCATGTAAAAAAGTAGTTTGTATTCAGTAGAGGTCAATGATATCTCACTTTCATCCACGGACACTGACTTTGTAAAATCATTGATTACTACTTTATTAATATTGTATAGATATGTTTCATCTGTTGCACTGCCATTAATATTGTCCCGAGTTCTTCTTAGTAGATTCCTGATACGAGCGATTAGTTCTATGAACTTAAAGGGTTTTACTAGGTAGTCATCTGCCCCTATATTAAGTCCTAATGCTACATTTTCTGCTGTTCCTAACGCAGTTAAAAACAATATAGGTGTCTGGATCCCTATTAACCTTATTTGTCTACAAACTTCTAGACCATTAATATCCGGTAACATTATGTCTAAGAGTATGCAGTCGAAAGTATGATTGTTTGCCAGTCTAAGAGCAGACTGACCGTCAAATCCGACGGTCACTTCAAAATTCTCCTCCTCCAGCCCTTTCTTGATAAAGGAGACTACATTGGGTTCATCTTCTATTAACAGTATTCTACTATTTGTCATGATTCTTCTGTAGTCTTAAAGCGAAATGCTCTTTATTCCCGTGCTCGTCTTGATTAAAGTCAATAATCTTAAGAGTTAGTAAAACCGCATTGGTCAAAATAATAATAAGCAAATAATTAAGATAGACGAACAATATTAGTTATTTATTTTGATTTAACAAAATAAGCAGGTGCTTAAAGTATAGGGTCAGGTCATCCGTAATATTTATCATGTCGTGATCACTCCGCTTAATAGTTGATCAGTTAAGTGATCTGGTGTTAGAGCGCGATTGATAATTGAGCGGTTTTAGAAGTAAGTATTTTTTGCCGAACTTGAACACGACGCTATACTGACTGTATAAAGTTCTTTATACCGATTATTATCACCCTTAAATTGTTCATAAAATTACTATATACCAAGAACTATAATGTATCATTTTTCTTGACTACTGATATAGAATTTTAGGGCTCTTAGTCATATTTAGTGGGTTGAAGATTGAGACCGCCTAAATGGAAGTAAATCATAATGATAAAGTTAAAGGTGTTTCTGTAACCTTTAGCATTACGC
>CAYNFR010000028.1:0-42627 GCA_964396595.1 uncultured Saprospiraceae bacterium
GTATTCATCCAGCAATTTACTAAAATCCACTATATTTGACGAAGACCCAAGAGATAACTATCAGATGATTTGCCAAATGCAGCTATAGTTGCAGAACCCAGATCAGTCTGTTAAAGAAAAATACCCGATTAGTCACTAGAGTCCTTTAGATTGAATTTCTATCTCTTCTGTTCTTACCGGCCTCCTAGGTGAATTTAATCAAATTCTTACACTTGAAAAGACACCACATTTTTTATCGTGATTTCACATAGATGAGACAAGCTACACCCTCACAATACATCTGAACCCTCGCGCGGCGTAATAGGACTCCGCTCCATTGTGATAGACGAAGACGTGACCGTAGCGATAATCGCCGAACAATGCCCCGCCACGTGCACGAATATCTTCCGGTGTTATAATCCAGCTGGATGTTTTTGTATCAAATTCGCCCACGCTCAAGAGTTTTCGATACATAAGTTCATCCATCAGCTCTGCCCCTATCTGAGCGGCGAGGCTCATAGCATCACCCTTAGGTTTATTCTCTTTTCGCGACGTCCAGGCTGCTAGATCGTAGCATAAACTTCTACGTCCAATAGGACTTTCTTTAGAAAAATCACAATAGACATATTGGCCGTCATCGGCCAATAATAAATCCGGCTCCCCGCCTGTATCCTCCATGCGCTCTAGTGTGCTGAGTTTTCCCTTATCGCTGAGCAATCTACTCACTACTTTTTCCCAATCTTTTACTCTATGGCGATCTTCATTCTGCCGAAAGCGGTGTTCAAGAATGTCAATTATCGGAGGCACTAATATTTGTTTTAATCTACTCTCCTTTATTGAACACGCTTACCGCCACTTTATACATCCAGAAACACATCAGTATGACAAGTATCAACCCTGGCACACTACCCCATGGTGAAGCAGCAATGGCAAAAATATCTGATCTGCCCGTATAAGCGATCGGTATGGCCAATAATATACCTAGTAATGCTTCACCTGTTATCATGCCCGAGGCGAGCAGTAAGCCACTATTTTCACTAGCAGATTTTGATGCTTCAAGGTTGGTAACCTTGGAAGCTTGACTTTCTTGATAACGGCTTACGAGCAAGGCAATCACACCACCGAGCATGATGGCGCTATCAAGCTCAAAAGGTAGATAAATTCCGACAGCTACTGCTAACACAGGGACTCTGAAACTAGAATTCTTTGCCTCCAGCCATAAGTCCAATAAAATGATCGCAATCCCTATAGCAGCACCTATATAAACCATCGTCCAAGGTAATCCTCCAGCAAAAACTCCCCGTGCCACACTTTCCATCAGGGTTGCCTGAGGTGCGGCTAGAGAATCCGGCCTATCCGGCGTAGCAGGCCCAAATCCATACGCGCTTAGTAATAATTGAAGTATGAATGGCATTACCAAAGCAGCACTTACCACACCCACCATCTGCATAATCTGTAATTTGTAGGGTGTAGCTCCGAGAAGATGTCCTGCCTTGAGGTCTTGCATATTATCACCTGCAATAGCCGCCGCACAACAGACGACTGCACCGATCAATATCGCCGCTGCCGGGCCTTTGGCTGAATTCTCGCCAAGTAATACCAGCAATATCAATGCTGAAGTAAGAATCGTCGCTATGGTCACTCCCGATATCGGATTATTAGAACTACCCACCAATCCGGCCATGTAGCCGGCAACAGCTGCAAACAAAAATCCCGCTATTAGCATCAATATAGCCATCAAGGCTGAGATGCTGACATTGTCGATTTCTCGTAGATATATGATAAAAATCGGAACGATCATAACACCTATAGCCATGATAACCCATGACATGGGTGTGTCTCGCTCGGTTCGCGGTAGGTCTCCTCGA
Organism: uncultured Saprospiraceae bacterium; assembly: GCA_964396595.1. Lineage (GTDB taxonomy): Bacteria > Bacteroidota > Bacteroidia > Chitinophagales > Saprospiraceae > CAYNFR01. Next base: position 1,848 of record CAYNFR010000028.1, read on the forward strand.
TCTGTCTTGGTGCGGATCGCCGCGATACCACTTCGGACAGCCGAGCCTATCGATCCGCGCAATTTAACCAAAGCCCATAGTCCTCCTACGACCATTGCCCCGACCCCTAGATATCTGACCTGCGTACTCCATAATTTATATCCCAGATTAACCATATCACCATCTCCAGCAGGCACATCGTTAAAAGCTATATAGAGGGGGATGGCAAGCCACCAGCTAATAACGCCACCGGCAAATACTAGTACGGCAATTCTAAATCCGACAATGTAACCTACCCCTATTAAAGCAGGTGATAGGTTAATACCTAAGTAGGTATATATTTTACCGCCCCACAATGCCGCTGCCTCGCTTACGCCACTCCAGAGCCTCAGGCCGCTGTAAGCCAGCTTCATTCCTGCCCCTACCAATGCACCTTGTACCAGATACTTGATGGCTTTGCCGCCTTTTTCGCCGGTTTTGAGTACCTCCGATGTAGCGATGCCCTCTGGAAATTGTAGTTTCTGCTCTATGATCAACGCTTTGCGCAGCGGGATGGTAAACAAGACACCCAGAACGCCGCCCGCTAAGGCTATCAAGGCAGTCTCCCAATAATTAAACTCAGTCCAGTATCCCATCAGCACCAGCGCCGGAAAAGTAAAAATAACACCTGCTGCAAGAGACTCTCCGGCGGATGCAGAAGTTTGTACGATATTATTCTCTAGAATATTATGCTTCTTAAAGAGCCTCAGTATAAACATACTGATGACCGCCGCCGGAATAGATGCAGATACCGTCATCCCGGCAAATAGGCCTAAGTAGGCATTCGCCCCACTCAAGACCATGGAGAGCAATACACCCAGTACGAGCGCCTTGATAGTTATCTCAGGGAGATTGACCTTCGCGGGGATATAGGGCTTGTGTTCTTGATTCATGTGATTAAGAAGATATGATTATTGAATATTGCCCATCCACTTTCGCATGAATGGACTCAACACTAAAAATATAATTCCTATAGCAATAGGCATCTGGACGAATGTCAAAAACATATTGGGCATCTGTTGAACATTTTCCGGGTCAAAATTGCCCCCGAATGTGCCCGCTATCAAGTTGCCTAGAGAGGTAGCCACAAACCATATACCCATCATCTGGCCTACATAGGCCTTCGGAGCGAGCTTAGTAGTAGCACTCAGGCCTACCGGACTAAGTACTAATTCGCCGATAGAATGGAAAAAGTATGTTAATACCAGGAAAAACATGCCTGCCTTAGCACCGCTGGTCGCTACCTGCGCCGCCTGCACCATCACTAAAAATCCTATGGCGAGCATAAACAAACCCGCGGCAAACTTAATAGGTGTCCTAGGGTTGATATTCCGTGCAGCAAGCTTTATCCACAATGCCCCAATAATAGGCGCAAATAAGACCACCACGATCGGATTTACTGTCTGCAGCCATCCTACAGGCATATCCCATCCGAATACATTGAGATTCGTAAAATCTCGAGCAAATAGATTCAATGCAGAACCCGCTTGCTCAAATCCCGACCAGAACATAGCCGCGCCGATAAACAGGATAAATATTACATAAACACGCTTGCGCTCTGCGTCCGTTAAGCCACCAGCGATGATGATGTATATGAAATAAAATACTGTAACCAGTACGATGAGATACTTCGATGCACTAGCGATACCTGTAACAGAAGCAAGGTTTATCTGTCCGGAAAATTGAAGATAAGCGAGGACGATGGCTAATAAAGCCGGTATGCCCCACTGAAAAACTGCGGGTGTCGGCTTTTTTTGTTCGATGGACTCTTTGGCCTTAGGAATTATACCTATCGAGCCTAATGTATCTGTTTCTGTCATCCGATAATGGATCAAGCCTACGAGCATTCCTATCGCCGCCATCCCAAATCCCAGATGCCAATTGATCTTTTCCGCTAGGAAAGGTACAATAAATTGGCCGAGGATTGACCCAATGTTAATACCCATATAAAATAGTGAAAATCCGGCATCGCGCTTCGCTCCTTCGTTTTCAGAATAGAGATCTCCTACCATTGTGCTCACATTGGGCTTAAGTAAGCCCGTACCCATCGCCACAAAAGCCAAGCCTAGGAAAAATACCTGTGGATTGGCCGGTATGGCCAAGATCGCATGACCGATCATGATTAATATTCCCCCATACCATACAGCACGACGTTGACCAAAAATGTTGTCTGCTAGCCACCCACCGGGTAAAGAAAGCAGGTACACCGACATTGTATAAAGTCCATATGCCGCCCCAGCGTCTTCGGTGGACAAGCCTAAACCCTCTTGTACACGATCAGTAGTCATATATAAGATGAGTATGGCCCGCATACCATAAAACGAAAACCGCTCCCACACTTCTGTAAAAAATAAAGTCGATAAGCCTCGCGGGTGTCCAAAGAATGTCTTATTCATCTGCACATATATAGTTTCGCCTAAAATTAGAAGATAGTTTTGATTATCCACTGTATGCAACAATTTAATGCTGCAATAAAATGATTTCATCCTTATACCTTCCGTCATTAAAAGCTCATTGACAGCCACCTTCGACTTTATTATCGGCCAATGATCTTCGTCACTAATTCTTGTTTATTAGGGAAAGCCTTTAATAAAGCAGCGTAAGTTTTCGTTAGTCTTGTGTTGTGAAAAGAAGAATTCTCTCTGTTTATTTCCTATTGCTATCCGCCATTATGGTGCATTTGTTTTTAGGATATTCTGGTGGTCCGGCAGCGGTACAGCAATCCGGATTTTGTGGTGCGCCTTGTGAATCAGGTCTTACATGTGGCGGGTGTCATAGAGGTTCGTCGATATTCGGCAATACTTCTGAAGATTTTATCTTGCTAGACCCTATGACAGGTGATACGGTTGTGCAATATCTGCCCGGATATACTTATAAGGCTTATGTAAGAGTGATTAGCCCCGGGCAAGCTCCGCGGTATGGCTTTCAGGCAACAGCTTTAGGATGTAACAATCAATCAACAGGATTGTGGAGTAACCCCGGTCGTGATACGCAGATTTCTACGGCCAATGTCGATTGTGAAACAGGACGAGTCTATATTGAGCATACGGTAGCTAGTTTTGTGGATACTTTTTCGGCCTATTGGACGGCGCCTTTGGATCACTGTGAAGTGGTGACTTTTTACTTTGTTGGCAATGCGGTAAATGGGGATGGAGCAACGACAGGAGATCGGGGTGGATTCGGTGCCAGCAAATCTTTCCTGCCTCATCCCGATGATGGGCTACTGTGCCTGAACGACAGCATCAACACCCATTATCTCGGATATTCGATCATCATCAATAAGGGCACAGTATATTCTCTTGATAGCGCCTATCAATCTGCATCAGATCATGTGACGTTTCGGTATCCATTTGTAGTAGAATCAGGTGGTATTATTGAGGTAAAAATTAATGCTAATTAGTCTAAGCTTTTCTTTCATTGGGCTACGCCCAATTTTCAAATAATCCGATCTGAGAAGTTTGTCCAATATGTTATTAACGCGTAATAAGTTTAATTCCTAACTTGGCAATTTAAATCCATACGATGAAGAGTTATATTTACTTGCTACTTGTTTTTTTTGTTTTTTCATGTGCATCTACTCGGCTTCCGGACAAGGTTAACAATCATGTACTGCCTATCCCTATGGATACGCATGACAAGCCGATAGAAATTCAAACTAAGCAAATATTTAATGCTGGCACGGTGATGGCTAGTAATGATTTCCCTGCCGCAAGAATGAACAATTTCTTTCAGATAAATCCGACTACTTTTCGTGCAATTATCAAACCGGAAAACAAACCGATAAACCCCAGCCCATGGTATGCTTTTCAAATATGGTCAGAGACTCCCCAAGAGGTGGATGTAGAGATCTTTTACCCTGACTATAGACATCGTTATTATCCGGTGATAAGCCATGATGGCGAAAATTGGCAGAATCTGGATAGCAGCAGATACAGTGTATGGACTAACAATAGACATGCTACATTAAGATTGACATTGGATAGTGATCCGCTGTGGGTGGCAGCACAAGAAATACATGATTATAGAAGAGTGGGGGATTGGGTAGAACGTCTGGCACAGCATCCGCTTGTAACGAGAGGATCTGGTGGCAAAAGTGCGCAGGGTAGAGATTTGTATTTTCTCAATATCACCGAAGGCTCGCAATCCAACAAACCGGCCATCATAGTCATGGGTCGACAACACCCACCCGAAATAACAGGCCATCTGGCCATGCAAGCGTTTATGGAGCAACTTATTGAAGAAGGTGCTAAAAATGGTTTTTTCAAAAAATACCGCGTATTGTTCTACCCTATGATCAATCCAGACGGGGTAGACATGGGACATTGGCGGCATAACACGGGAGGGATAGATCTTAACAGAGACTGGGCCTATTATCGCCAGCCTGAAACGCGTAATATTACAAAGCACATCGTGGACGAGACTTATCGATCCAAAAATGATGTTATTCTGGGATTGGATTTTCATAGCACGCAAGAAGATGTTTTTTACACTTTTCCGGAAGACTTAAAACGTAAGTTACCCGGATTTACTAAAATGTGGCTTGAAGAAATCCGCGTCGCCCTCGACCAGCCAGATACCCTCGAAGAAGCTAATTCCCTCAATCAGCCGATTTCCAAGGCGTGGTTTGTCCTGCAATTCGGTGCAGACAGTATCACTTATGAAATGGGTGATGATACACCCAGAGACTTTATCAAGCGCAAAGGGGAGGTCTCTGCTGATGCACTCATGAAACTCCTTCTCAATCCTCCGAAAGCGTGGAAGTAATATTGATCTGAGCGTGTCTGTTAGTTACTTTCATCTATTTTTTCGACCACAGTCATTGATCAGTAAAGCAGTACACTGAGAAAAGAAGACTATTTGCTGATAATGGATTGGCCGCTTTCGGAATAGAAAACACGAGTGTGTCGAGGTAGAGGCAGTGTCACTATTCGAATGTCAGGTGAGTCAATAGGGAAAAGTTCATTCGGCTTTAAGGCAATCTTTTCACAACATTAATGTCACATACATCTAGCTGTCTTTCTACCATTCCACCAAGGCAGCAAGATCATCGATAACAACCCGAATACCACATTGCACGCCACATTGACCGTAAAAAAAGTCATCATTGCCCAAGAGAAGGCCGATACCGGATCAACACCTACTATTTGCAGGCCTTCTGATACCATCGCATGATATGTGCCCATTCCACCGGGAGATGGAAAAATAATCCCCAGCACCCCAAAGTCAAAGACTAATAAACCCTCTATTAATCCCAGATGGCTGGTAGGTGCATAAGCATAAAAGGCAAGCACATGCATAACAACATATAGTATCCAGATCATCAAACTGTAAAATACCAACCCTGGCCAATTAGGTATTTTTAAGACGGAGGTGAGTCCTTGCCAGAATCCTACCACAAATCCTTTCAATTTTAAATTTAACGGAGATAGTCTATGCTCTGGCAAGGCAATTATTTTTTTAATAAAAAATAAACCGATTACGGTGAATATCGAAAAAATGGCAATACTGATATACAGCACCTGGGCAGATATCAAAGAATTAAGGCTGATGTATTCTATAATGGTATGCGCATGAAACAAAAAACCCAGACCCAATAATAGGACCAAGACAAAAAAATCTAAAATTCTATCAGTGATGATCGTGCCAAAAGATATTTCAAATGGTATTGACTCGTATTTGGTCATGACACCGGCTCTGGCAAACTCACCCGCTCTTGGAATCCCAAGATTTACAAAATAGGCAATCATCACCCCACCTATCGCATTTAACCAGTGTGGTCTATATCCCAATGGCTGATAAAGCATTTGCCAGCGAAATGCACGTAGAAAATTACTGATCATAAACGCCAGACAAGTGGCTAGCAGCCAATATACATTCGCAGAGCGATAGTCAGTTACTAATTTTTTGAAAAGATTACATTCTGTATCTGGTATCCCTTTGATCGCACAGTCAGCTATATATCCGGCATTCATATGACGCCATAGAAAAAACAAAATCAAGCATCCGACACCTGTAAACATGACAAGCTTGGCTATGTCCGCGTGTGCAATGCGGATCCCGCTACTAGATTTTGTTTTCGTCATCAGGGAAGACATTAATGCCGGTTAAACTAGGATATTCTTGAGGTGTGACGAAAGCATAGGAAATGATAATCACCTTGTCACCGACCATAAATTTACGCGCAGCTGCACCATTGAGACTTATAATTCCGGAACCGCCTGGCGCTTTGATCACATATGTCTCCAGACGCTCCCCATTATTGATATTGACTACTTGCACTCTTTCGCCTTCATAAATCTGCGCTGCTTCGAGAAGAATCTCATCTATGGCTACACTACCCATATAGTTGAGATTGGCCTCTGTGACCGTGGCGCGATGAATCTTTGATTTCTTGACTTGGATGAACATGATGATTAGTTGCGATCAATTAAATCGTCACCAAAAGTAGTGCTTATTCTGCATTCTCACGGAGTATCATATTGTCTATCAATCGCACATCACCTGCCCATACAGCTGTGCATGCGACAATTTCTTGAGCGTCAGAAAGCTCTTCAATAGGCTGAAGATTGACGCCATTGACGATGGTGAAGTATTCCGGTCTAAATCCGTCAATGGTCATAAAGCGCATTGCTTTTTCTTCGATTTCACGTATGGGCATAAAATCTATCCATCGCTGAGAGGCGAGCAATACCGTGTAGATGACGTCGGCATCTCGTCGGTGTGTAGGTGTGAGTCGGACATTTCGTGAGCTCATCGCAAGACCGTGTCTCTCTCGCAATGTGGGACATACGACTAGTCGGACTGGCAAGTCGAAATAGCCGATCATATGTCTGATGATGGTAAACTGTTGAAAGTCCTTCTGTCCCATGTATAGATTGTCCGGCAGGACGATATCCAATAGCCTTTTAACCACTTGCACGACACCGGCAAAATGACCAGAGCGATGAGCGCCCTCCATCAGTTCATCCAATCCCGCAAGATCGATTTCCGGTGTATCATGGACACCATTCGGATAGATATCCTCTACTTCCGGTGCAAAAAGCACATCACAATCAATCTCAGCTAATGCACGCGCATCCGCATGTAGCGTGCGCGGATATTTGACCAGATCGTCGGTATTGTTAAACTGGGTAGGATTGACGAATATGCTGCATACAGTGATGTCATTTTCGCGCTGCGACGCTCTGATGAGAGAGAAGTGCCCAGTGTGCAATGCACCCATAGTAGGAACAAATCCTATTTTTTTACCCTTTGCTCTTGCTCCTTTCAATGCTGTATCGAGATCTCTGATAGAAACTGTAATGATCATAGTAGCGTAGTTACAATTTAGAATAATGACTACTTATGATGTCGAGTGCTTTACGTTTCTGTGGTGTATAATCTCTTGCTTGTCTTTCAGAAAGCATATCTGCGTCGGTAAACCATTTCCACAGAAAACCACCTGCCCACCATTCTTCTTTTGAAAAAACCGATAAGAGTGCGTCATAGGCATTGGCTTGCGCAGTTTCATTGAGCGGGGTGACGTTCAGTCTTTTTTCCAATTCCCAATTTTTACCCGCAGCACCATCAGCGGCTAGATAGCCATATTCGGTGAATAATACCTTGATGCCTTGTTTCTTATGAAAATTCCGAAGTCTCTTTACTATATCTCGCCATTTGTAAGTGAGCAAGCTCACAGAAGGGGTTTTTACTTCTGTGAGGGGGAAGTAAGCACTTATTCCCGCATAGTCCAGCTGATCCCAAAAAGGAATTTTTTCAAAATCATCCCAGTTTGCACAGTAGGTGATTTTGCCTCGGTATTGCTGACGAATATCCCTAATCAGTTGACGCCAAAACTGTTCACGCTTGATGGCACTGATGCGGAGTTCTGTGCCTATGCACAATAGATCAACCTCAGTCATTTCAGCAAGCCTGATAAAGGAAAAAATGTAATCTCGATATGATTGTTCCCATGCATTCCATTCTGCTTCTGTGGCATAGTCGAGATCGCCTACCCATGTCGTTCTTGACCATAAATGCGGTTTTAACATAATCTTCAACCCACTCTCACGAGCAAACTTGATGGATGCTAACAAGCCTTCTTTTCGCTCCCCCCACCATTGTCGATCTGTTTCAAATATGATTTCGGGACTATCCGGTCTGATAAAAGCAAAAGGTGTAAGGGCTACCCATGTGGCATTTATCCGTGCAATGTCAGTCATAGGATTATTGCTAAACTCACGGGATGGCGCTACCAAAGTGACACCAGCGATTTTGGATTGAGCTGATAAGCCGGAGATAAGCAATAGTATCATAGCAGTTGTTGTCGCCAGTTTTTTGATAGGTGAAAAACCATAGACTAAACCTGACATTCTGCCCAATTTGATAAGACTGACTAATAATATCAGATAGCAAGAAGAGGGAATATGTTGCGGTATAAAAAACCAAATTACCGCGATAAAGAGACAATAGAAAAAGCTAAAACGGCTTATTTTTTCAAGTTTTGTAGGCTTAGTCCACCATATACTAATCATCCAAGGTGTTGTCCAAAGCATATTAAAATTACTGCGGCAGATCGTATGATTTGTAAAAAACCACATAAAAAAGAAGACCATAAAGGCTAAGGCCAATGCTGTAAACCAAATACCATCCCAATATTTTTGAAATCTTCTATCTTGCTTAATTATTAGTAAGATTGACATCAATATTTCCAACAAAAGGATCATTCCAAAAACATGGATTGGACTGAAAAACCCACGGTCAGAGCTGACATCGGGAAAAATCATGATGAGATCGTCGGACGCGACGATTTGCTCAGCATTTGGTTTGGAAGTAGTGTTGAGATAATCATAAAAATATTCCGGCAAAAACATGCGATCATTATCAGTGGTATGGCAATCATTTTTAGCGCCCAGTATGATATCCATACCAAATGATGCCCAAGGTGATACTTTATTATATTCATGTAGCAGGTCTCTGAAAGTTTTGTGTACCGCAATTTTTTCCGGGTATTCCGCTCCGATCAGATTACGTAGTAACTCGCGGATACGGGTGGTGCAATTATCAAAATAAAAGTCGTAGGCATACTCCTTATTTTCCGGAAGAATGTTTTCAGAGAGAAAGCTATAAAGAATATTTTTTTCATCCGTGGAGAGATTAAGTGATTGTTCTTTTACATAGCGCTGCGTGTAATGATATTCTTGTAGAAAACGACTGGTAGAGGAAACCGACAGTTGATATGGAAGCTTGCCGCGTAGAAATTTTGGATAAAAAAGCGGTGTATTCGTGTCGAATGTTCCATAATTATACACTACATCGAGGTTTTGATCAGGGTCTAATACTCTGATAGCAGTATGGCCAAACATCGAATACATCTCTGTTCCCGGTCCGCAAGTGTACACGCTGATTCTTGAAGATTCAGACAAGGAGATCATTTGCGCCGTCGCGCAATAAATTGAAAAATAAAAAATAGTTGTGAAGAAGTGCCTCATGTTTTTGGTCTAATTTTAAGCATTGCTTCAGCCGTTCTTTTTTCTGTTTCATTTCCTTGAGACAGATGATCGGTGACATTGTAATAATCTATATCCTTTCTATTCTGACTCAATTTTTGCGAAAATTGGATTTCAGTAACGTTCATACGGAATGCTATTAACCCACGATAATGTGCCTGCTTGTCTCTTTCTGACATCTGATCCACATGAAAACGTCTCGGCCTCCCTGCTTCATATTTGTCCACTAGCTTATTAATAGAATCAATCATGATCTGTCCTTCTATAGCATTGGCTACGCCATAAAGATGCACTGCTTCATAATTCCATGTGGGCACATTGACATGATGATACCATGAAGAGCTGACGTAAGCATGATGCTCCATAAACGTCGCCAATAGAACTTGTGTCCCATCGAATGAAGAGGATTGTATATTGGCACTAGCGATGTGCCCATAAAGATGTAATGCGGAGTCATTCGCGTCGATGTACATAGGTATATGCGTTGCAAATGGTTGGTTGTCAACCATCGAGAAGAGCGTGCCGAATCCGTGTTGTTTTACAAAATCTATGGCGGACTGTCTGTCTATATTGTTATTAATTTTCGAGATATACATTGTCAAGCGTTTGAAAATCCAATTGATTGTCAAATATCAAGAATTTTCTCCACTGCAGGATCGAGGATAAGTGGCTTAGTATTTATTGAGATCAGGACAAATATAAAGAGAGAGAATATCAACGAGAAGGCGCCGACATCAATATTATACGGCAGTTTCCAGCTGAACAGTTTAAAAGCCAGGTTTATCACAAGACTGCATATGATGGATACATTTGCCGCCGTGGCGGTGGCGCGCTTCCAGTTGAATCCGAGCGTAACGACAGGTACTATTGCTGCCGCGAATGTACCCCATCCAAAAGCTCCCAATATCGCAATCAGATCACCTGTGTACAGCGCAAATACCGCCGCTACCAATGACAAGCCGGCAGTCGTTATCCGCGCCAATGCAAGCTGATCATAACGAGAGAGGTCTAGATTAAATGATTTGGGAAGGTCATGCATGATCGCAGCACTGCCAATATTGACGAAGGCATCTGCTGTGGACATAATCGCGGCAAACAATCCTGCAAAGACGATACCTGCAAGGATCGGGTGTGTGTAATATTGCAAAAACTGACCGGCAGCATCATCCGGCGAGTTGAGCGGTTCGTGTATCCCTTGAAGTACTAAGGCCCGCATCGCTAGTCCTATACCCACCCAGAGCAAGGCACTGAAGATATAGCCGAGGATCGATATCGGCAGTATATAGCGGGCGTCATTGACCGATTTATTCATCATCAGCTTGGTAATGATATGGGGCTGACCCGATCCTCCGAGCCCAAATAACAGCAGCCATGACATACTACCCAGTAAACCCAGTGTACCCCATGGTCCTATCGCCTGCGGATCATCTTTATAAACGGTAGTGGTGATTTCCATCAGGCCATTATCAAATGTCAGGACGACCGTGATAAAAATTAAAATAGCAGCAACTACCATGACACCTCCTTGGATGACATCCGTGTAGACAGAGGCTATTATGCCACCTGTTACGCTGTAAAACACGAGAATAGAGCAAGAGATGATCATCGATATTTCAAGGCTGATGACGCCGAAGTATTGGGCGTTATTCAATATTTCTTTGAGAATGACGGCCATAGCCAATATCTGCGTAGCGAGATAACCTACCACGCCTAGTACAATGGCAAATGCCATTAAGGCTCTGGTCTGATTAGATCCGTAACGACGATATACTACATCAGGTAAAGAAATGAAGCTCCCCAATTCCGCAAAAAGTCTAAGCCTTTTAGCCAATAATGAGAAGGAAACATTAAATCCCATGATCGCTACGATTACCATCCAGAAGGAACTCATACCCATCTGATAGACTAGCCCCGGCCCACCGACAAAACCAAACCCGCTCAAGGTGGTAGAAAAAACCGCAAAAGCGGTGACCATGACACCTAGTTCTTTATTGGCCATGAAAAAATGAGAGACTGTTTTGGTCTTGCGTAACGCCCATATGCCTATCACTACGCATAAGATCATATAAAGGCTGATACACGTAAGAATGATCGGACTTCTTAACTCTTCCATTATTCCGCAGTTTCTTCTGCGGAAAGAGCCGCTAGTTCATTAATAATTTTGGCCTCCTCATTTCGTGAGAGCACATACTTTTCAAACTTAAAATAGAAAGTGAAAGTTATCATGAGTGGAACGAACCACATGCCGATGATCATCCATGCAGTAGGCTTCGGCAGCCAATAGAAAAAATCCTCGTTTCCTTTCCCATACCGCCAATGTTCGAACACCATTCCGCAATATACCAGCAAATAGGCAGCAATCCCCACAGAGATGTGTCGCGCCATTTTGGTCGGTTTACCATTGCGTAAGCTTCCTGTGTAAAGCATTAAGCCCATTAACAAGATGATAAAAAAACCATAAGCAAAACCGAGAAGTCGAGTGTCTGCGCGGTCATCAATGGTAGCCTTGCTGATAAGCAGACCTTCGATTTCCGGATGTGGATACCCGGTGGCGTAAGGTATGGGGGGCAAAACCGCTAATGCCAATATAATAGCTAATAAGACTCCCAGGCATATCAAGAGTGCTTTCGCAATATTCATTTTATGTCAGGCTTAAGTAATGGGCATCAGTGCTCGTTACAGCATAAACATAATAATAAGATGTTAATGCCCGGTAAAAAATTTAAGTCTGGAGATTTAAACTTTTGAAAGCTCCTTCTTCAAGTAGTCGATTACGTTTACTTCGATGGCATCGACACCTCGAAGAACACTCAGATACCAGGACACCCAATCACCAAGATGTACATGATACAGTAACTGCTCTACATAATCGCGACCCTTGCAATAAAGGTTAATGATGGTAGGGGTAAGCTTTCCGATTATTTCTTGATTGATATCCATTCGGATGCTGTTGCGCTTGAAGTCATCCTTTGATCGGAGATAGATTACTGCGAGACGGTCATCTTTATCTTTCCAGCCTACCAGCTCATTGTGATTCATCTCGGGAATAACATGATGCCAGCAGAGTGCCTTAGCATTTTCATTTATTTGTTGTCTTAGGCGTACGGCTGCGGGTTCAAATTTGTCGGAACTATAGATTATCGGAAGCTTATGATGTAGCTGGGAGGCAACATCTTTGGCCACTTTTTTTATGTCTTCACTTTCTTTATCAAGGAGCTTAGCTGCATTGGCGACACTTCGGATGGCAGAATCATCAATAAATCCGAGCTTGTTTAAGACTGCAAGCTGTTGAACGAAAGAATACCCTAGACATGCTCTTGGAGAAGGCCAGTTATTGGGTAAAAGAATATAATCGAGCCCGAGCTCTTGAGCATATTGAATAAGTTTGCCTCCGGCAGAAATGACTATGATAGTCGCGCCGGTGGTCTTGAGCTTTTCGAATGAATACAGCGTCTCCTCCGTATTTCCACTGTATGATGAAGCGATGGCCAAGGTATTCTTATCTATAAAGGCCGGAATATCGTAGCCCTTGCTTACGATATAGGGAACACTACAATACTCTTTGATAATTGAAGCAACAAAATCTCCACCGATACCCGAGCCTCCGAGACCGGCTACATATACTTTGTTGATCGTTCTTTTCGGCTTACGTATTTTTGCTTTTTCAGCAATTGCAAGACTTTCTCTGAGTTGCTCCGTAAAGCGAGCGATGAGACTATCCATCATAATTAATACCTTTACTTTTGTGACGAGCTACAAATATGCGATAAACCATGTCGAAACAAAACGAAATTGGTAAAAAAGGTGAGGATCTGGCAGTAGCATTATTGCTTAATAAGGAGTACAAGTTACTTGAACGCAACTGGCGATTTAGCAAGGCAGAGATCGATATCATCTGCAAGAAGGATGATCTGTTAGTTTTTGTGGAGGTGAAGACCAAGTCGTATAATTTTTTTGGCGAAGCAGCTGAGTCTGTCGGGGCAAAAAAAGAAATATTGATTGCCGATGCAGCAGCAGCTTACATGAGAGAAGTCGAGCATGAATGGGCATTTAGATTTGATATTATATCGATATTGCTACCTGAGGGTTCTGATCCAATCATCTCACATTATGAAGATGCATTTTTCCCCGGCATCTGAGCAGTAATACAGCGTATTACTAAACAAGCAATAAAATGTTGTCAGGACTATTCTTCAGTCGGCTTGCGGATTTCAGGATTATACTTATATTTGCACTCCTTTTAGAAAGTACACTATGAAAAAAGATATCCACCCGAAGAATTATAGACTTGTCGTATTCAAAGACTTCTCTTGTGACGAGTCATTTCTCACAAAATCATGTGCAGAATCGAAAGACACCATCCTATGGGAAGATGGTAATACATACCCGTTGATCAAGTTAGAAATTTCTAACATGTCGCACCCTTTCTTCACAGGAAAAGTGAAGTTTGTCGATACAGCAGGTCGTATTGATAAGTTTAACAAGAAATTTGCAAAGTTTGCATCCAAGTCGGTTACTGAGGAGTAATCATTCGGAATAACAATATACACTAAAGATATTTGAGCTCGTTTACGATGTATTCGGGCTTTTTCTTTTATGCCATAGTGACGTACGTAGCCAACGATCATCTTTCTTAGTCTCTAATCACAATTAGATATCTGTGCATTCAGTACCGATCCTAAAAGTATCTCAAAGATGGGCTGAAGCGCAATATGCGAATTCGCTTGCAGAGTAACAATGGCGTTATTTCGTACAACACCTTGCGCAGTGATTACGGATTGTGCCTTATAACTTCCAGAACTAATGGGATCTTGATTGATCGCGAGTGTTGGGGGGCAGTCACCGGCAGCACAGCGGGTATGCCCTATGAGTTGAGGCCTAGAGGCTTGAATAGCGGCTCGCATTCTAGCGCCCTGTCCAGTAGTAAACATATTCATACATTGATCATCTACGTAATCCATGTAATTCATAAACATGACACCATGACCGGAAGAGGTGCATTGATCAGTTTTGGGGAACATAGGGCATCCATAGTTCGAGTCGTACTGTGGAGGTGTATCGGCGACACCATCATCACCTGAGCAGCTTCTAGTTCTTCCCCAAATATGGTCTAAATTTAACCAATGGCCTACTTCGTGGGAAACCGTTCTGCCATAACCATAATCTCCACCTGCAGGATGCGGCAAATTTAATGAGCCTATGGTGCTGTAAGTTTGCACCACTACGTCATAAACAGGATTTCCTCCGGGAAAGGTGGCATATCCCAAAAGTTCATCTTGACAGTCGTCATCGTTTAGTTTTTGGACAGTGAAAATGTTGAGGTATTGGGCGGTATTCCATGTGCGACCTATTACGATGTTCTGGTCTATAAAATCAGAATTCCAGCACGCATTTTGATTCAGATTGAGATTTGTTCGAACTATGCCATTGGTAGCTTGTCCATTCGGGTCGACGCTCGCGAGGCAGAACTGTATCATCGTGTTTGATGCCACGGGATTAAAAGCTGTAGGTGTATTGGCGGCATCACTATTAAGGCGGGCATAATCTTGATTAAGTTGCGCCAATTGAGCCATTATCCGGGCCTCGGAAAGATTTTCATTACTTCCCACCGCATCTCCATTATGAATCACTTGGAATACTACCGGAATGGTTATGGTAGTACTGGATTTAAGATAATCTTCTTTAAGGTAAAGTTGTAGCCGTTTCTCTATTGCCTGTCGGTGCTGCTCAATGGTTGGATCTTTTTTTATGGCATTCGCATAATGTTGATCTGTTCCACAAGTACGTTGTCCATAGATACAGAAAAATGAAGAAAGGAATATGACTGTTGTGAAAATAGGCAGAATATACCACGGATGTTTCATGATGATGAAGCGGCTTGAAATGGAATCGATGTATACTATGATTGAACGATTAGCAGCGAACTTGAATTTTTAAGGAAACAGTTATTTTCTATAAGCTCAATTTTAATTCATTCAGACGTTCTTCTTGTAGACTTTATTGCGCGGAATACACTTTGGAATGTTCATTCTTCACATGTAGAAAGGCGTTTCAAGTGTAGTATTTTGATAAAACTCAATGTCTGCTCAGGCAGAATTAAGTATCATTGTGATGCATGAAAGAAATTATCTTATTTGATGGTGAAGGGGCCGCACACTTACTCCCGCTGACGTACACTAGGGCAGTGGCCGATATGCGTGTTGGTATGACGACGATTCGTGAGAAGTGGAGGTATATTACGCAAGCGCAAAATTGGCTGCTCTCACCACAGCAGATTCAATCGCTTCATGCGCTTATTCCTGATAAAAAGGAAGAATATTGGTATATCTATGGAGGCGCCTTACCTAATGTAGAATTATGGCGTTCTATTCAGTCTTTGTCATTTGGAACTTCATTGTGGAAGGAGGACATGTTGATAGGATTTAAATTAACGGAGAGAATTGCGCACGAGCAAATTGAAGAGATTGTGGCAGGCATGAAGAATGCCAAGATAAATGCAGAAGCTGATGTTATAATCTACCCTGAGGACATCTTGAGTGTGCAGGAAAATTATGTCAAAAGCGATTTTAAAAGACTGACTCAATCTCGACAGACGAATAAAGTTGATTTGAGCAGTTATGTAAGGGGCACTGAATTGTTCGTCGATGATAATTGTAAAGTACATAATGCTGTTCTCAATACAGAAGATGGCCCCATTTATGTAGATCGGGACTGCCATATCATGGAGGGTGCGGTTATCCATGGACCAGCCTATATCGGGCGTGGCAGTTTAATACAGATTGGTGCTAAGATTTATGGAAATACAGTAATCGGGCCTTATTGTCGCGTTGGCGGTGAAGTAAAGCGAAGTTGTATCATGGGTTATACCAATAAGGCTCATGAAGGGTTTTTGGGTGATTCATTAATAGGAGAGTGGTGTAATTTTGGTGCAGACACCAATTGTTCCAATATGAAAAATACACGTGGCAATGTCACATGGTACGACATTGATAAGCAAGTGTATCGAAAAACGAACAAACAATTTTTAGGACTGTTAATGGGTGATTTTTCAGTGTGTGCTATCAATACAGCATTTAATACCGGTACTGTAGTAGGTATAGGGTGTAATATTTATGGCGGAGATCCTGAAAGATACCAGCCTTCATTTAGCTGGGGAATTAATGGAGAGCGCTATCAACTGGAGAAAATAATCGAAGTAATAAAGCTTACTATGTCCAGAAGGGAAGTGAAAATGACAGATGAATTTGAATCTTTATTAAGACATATTCATGCGGCATATTAAATCCATCGCTTCTTGGCAAAAGGCAGCCAGCTATCTTTATGATGTATTGATCGAAAGGACAGGGTCAGAAATTAATCCTGAACTGTATTTGTTTTTATCGCGAGGCAAGTTCAAGCTATGTACGGACAAGGCCGTCTATTCTTATGAGGATCGTTATGATAATTTTCGAATATTGTTTGACAAGCACTGGAGACCGGATAACATAAAAGGTCGAGATGTGCTGATTCTTGGGCTGGGACTGGGTAGTATTCCTATCCTAATTGAAAAAACTTTTCCAGACGAGCTTTGGTATTTCACAGCGATTGAAGTTGACGAGGAGATCATCAGATTAGCTGAAGACTATGTATTACATATGGTCAATGGTCCATTGGATATATATTCTGCGGATGCGGAGGTATATATCAGAACATCGGCTGCTACTTATGACTTGATATGTATGGATGTGTTTATCAATGACGCCATACCAGATGAATTTCTTCTAGAGGATTTTTTGTGGGATTGTCATGATACGCTCAATGATGAAGGAATGATCATCTTCAATACCCTTGCCTATTCAAGCGAAGATAGACGAAGATCACAAGCTTTCTATGATGGTGTTTTCAAAAAGGTTTTCAGTACGGGAAGATTAGTTCACTGCCACCATAATTATATGCTCCTAGGGATCAAGTTCTCAGAGAAGATGTAGTTTTATAAGATAATAAGATATCAAATGAAACACCCCACTTTAGGCATTGTCTTAGCATTATTGTTGATCGGGCTCTTCGAACTCAATGCAAACGCTCAATTAATATCACTGGAATCGAATTTTAAAATTTCTGATTTACGAAAGTACGAGATTGTCAGAATTTTTAATGAGTTAGAAAATGGGGTGGTGATTAATTCACGTGAAAGATTGAATCAAGTTACTATACGAGTCGCTGACTACGAAGATGGGATATACTTGCTAGAGTGTATTTTTCATGGATTTAACCTTGATATAGATGAACTTTCAGCATTGGGGTCTGAGAGAACTACTATTGACATCGATCTCAAGGTAGAAATTGACATGTCTGAAAAAGGTGAGGTTTATGGTATCAGAAACTGGGAATATGTCAGCAAGGTCGTTTACGAGAAGGTTGACGATTTGATTTATTTCTTGAGAGAAGAATCTCCGTCAACACCGGATTATGTATCTATGGTAGATTTGCTCGAACAGTTCAAAGAGACACCTGAAGAGTTTGTTTACTTTTTATTTGCTGGGGATCTCTCAATGATCTTTTCTCCGTTGGGATACACGTTTGAGAGTAGGGATACTTTACCTTATCAAGGCATTATGGAGAATGTACTTGTAGGCACCCCGATAAGATCAGACGGCTATGTACTAATCGATTCTCTCGATTATGAGACGGGCTTCTTTCGTTTTATAGATTATGAAGAAATTAAGCAAGAGGACAAGGAAGAGTTAGTAAGACTCTTAATAGACGAATTTCAACTCGGAAGTAATTTTCAGTCAGTGATGTCAAGTATGACTATCGATATAAGGAATATCTCGCACCATACTTTTGATTATTATACGGGTTGGCCTTTAAGTTTTGTGGCAGAGAGAATGGAGAACATTGGGACATTGATTGATTCACGTGGGAGGCATCAGATCTTGCGAGTTATTAGGAAAACAGAATAATCTCGCAGCTTGATCTTGTCTATAAATTGATTTCTATGCGTAGTTTTTGTTGTAAGATGCTGTTATTTTTCTTTGAGGAACTTCAGATAAACACTTTGGGCAAGTTGTTTTTTTACTCAAATCCTAATATACTTATAATCAATCAATATGGTGAGATTATAAGCTCTTTTGATTACAGAAACTTTAGTGAGTTGTTATTTTGGGTTGAGCCAATGAAGTTTACAAATAGCTGGAACTTGGGCAATTAGCATCGGCTGATTAAGAATGACTTACTTTTTCTATTAAATTGGTATTTATTGGCTTATACCTGTAAGCGCTTTAGGAAACAATTACGCTTTCAATATCATATAGCACAATAGCTTCAGGTGTTAAATACCTTATTATTAAGGGTTTTAATTAATCATATTTGCACCCATCTGAATCCACTTTAATGAGAAGAACATGGTACATAGTTCTATTGGTGTTAGCCCTGCTGGGCTTATTTGTATCTATTTTCATTTTTATCAATCAAGAGAAGCTAATTGACAGGTTTATTGAGCGGCAAGGACAGGCGATATTATTCGATTATGATGTGCTGCTTCCCCGACAAGGCATGAGTCTGATTACAGTAGGAACAGCTTCACCTCTCCCCAGTGGGCGTGCTCAGAGCTGTTATGCTGTCTTTGTCAATGGCCGCTTTTTATTATTTGATGTAGGCGCCGGTAGCGCAAAAAAGCTGGAGGAATTACGATTGCCGTTGGATAGTTTAGATGGGATATTTATCTCTCAATGGCAGACAGATCACTATATTGATTTGCCGGCAGTTATCCAGCAATCGTGGTTGCTGGGCAGACAGCGGAAATTGGACATTTACGGACCGGAGCCAATACAGCGTGTATTGACCGGGATGAATGCATTTTTAGCACCCGCTGTTTCGCATCGCGAAAATGTATATGGTAAATCTATATTTGATGCGGAGCATGCTCAACCCATCATTCATAATGTGTTGTTTAACCGTGACGGTTCAGGGATAGTATATGATCGTGAAGGAGTGAGGGTAGTCGCTTTTAAAGTGAAGCAGAATGATGACTACAGCTTTTTAGCTTACAAGATAAGTTATAATAATCGGCATATAGTCATTGCCGGGGAGGCCAGTCCTTCAGAAATGTTCGTGGATATGATACGCGACGTAGATTTATTGGCTATCGAAACCATACAGGCTGATTTTGTCGAAAGAGCGCGAAAATATCAGCATAGTAAGGGGAATACACGCGCCGCAGATATTTTAACTGTTTATGCACAGAATCATTTGAGCACCATACAAGTAGCCCAATTAGCGCATGATGCAGATGTAAAAAAGTTACTACTGAGTCATTTAGCGCCTCCACCAGAAAACCCCATCAGTCGGAGACTTTTTAGAATAGGGATGAAGGATATTTATGCAGGACCTATAGAACTTGCTCAGGATGGGGATGTTATATTGATACCTTGAATAATCGGAAGTCGAGAAGATAATTTCGAAAATGGATTAGTGAAACTTGTAAAGAAATGCAATTTTCGTTGATCGGATTATGCCATTTCAGCTGACTACATTGAAAGACAGCTAATAAATACCATATTCGGATAGCCTTCTAAGATTATCGACATTTTACTAGATTTTATCTGATTTTTAAGCGCAGCGACTATTTCGGATGGAGATTTGATGCATCAATCACGTAAAATTTTCGAATCATGAAAACAACTTTCGATCACGCTGTAAGAGGACTATTATTGGCTACAACGTTAATTTGTTACTTGGGTATCTTGGTAGGACACCTTCTTAATGCTTAACATTAGGCACGTGCCAATGCGCGTATGGCATCGACAAAAACATCTATCTCCTCTGCTGAAGTATAGATATTCGGGGTGATGCGACATCCTTGAACACCATGACCATCAATAGCTACTGTATAAATATTGTAGTCGCCCATAAGGCGGCGAGCAAGCTCTGCGGGTTTCATATTGACAAGGCCAATGTTTCCTATACCCGCATGTCTTGAAGGATCAGCAGGCGTGTTAATAATCACATTGGGTTCAGCGCGCAAGGGTTCTGACCATCTGTGTTGCAACCAACGCAGCCGGGCTTCTTTGCGCGCGAGGCTCAGTTTATCAAGGTAGTCGATGGCATTGTTGATGCTCAGATCTGTATGACAGGGGTGTGTGCCGGTATGATTGAGCTTTTTAATATCGTCATCGGCGTGACCCCAGGATGCGAACATAGGAGATATGAATCTGGAATAGCCTTCTCGCACGTATAACAGTCCCGCACCGAGGGGAGTGCTTAACCATTTATGAAGGCTACTACCATAGTAGTCACAATCGAGTTCTTTAATGTCAAAGTTAAAGTGTCCTACAGCATGCGCACCGTCCACCATAACTTGTACACCTCGGGCGTGAGCCATGTCACATATTTTTTGGATGGGAAGTATGTGTCCGGTAATATTAATGATATGACATACCATCAGAAGCTTGGTGCGATTAGTGATCGCAGCTGCGTATGCATCTACAACTTCTTGATCATCTAGTGGATGCAAAGGTACATCGATTATTTTATTCACGATGCCATGACGTTGCTCCATCATGGCAAACATATTTTTCATTGAGCCATAATCTTGATCTGCATAGACGGCTTCATCGCCTGCTTGCCATCCGAATCCACCTATGATGGTGTCGAGGGATTCTGTCGTGTTGCGCGTGATAATCACTTCATGCGGTTCTGCGCCTATCAGTTTGGCTAATCTGGCCGCTGCTTTATCTTTTTCGTCCCATTGATAGTTGCGCATGTAATACGCTCCATGATAATTGACTTCTTTGATATTTTCGATGAATGCGTCAAGCGTTGCCTGTGGTATGAAGCAGTAATAACCGTTCTCAAGATTGATATAATCCGGTTTGAGATGATACCCTTGTCTGATCGAAGTCCAAAATTCTTCCACCTCGGCCAATTCCTCAGGATTGAGATGATTGTAAGGTGTGAGTAGATCTTCCAATTTGTTAATACCAAGTGGTAATAAGCTTGCGCCCAATACAGTCTTTAAAAATGTTCTTTTTTCCATGGAGGGGTTTAAAATTGACGAATTTTTACGTTTTTGATATTTAACTCTCCATTGGCTACTTGGAAAGCTATGGGTTGCAGTTTGCTTGCTTTCAAGTCCTTCAAGCCAATATTCCATACTGCCTTGGTCAAGGCGTCAAGGGCTTGGTCTTCAAGAGAATAACGCAAAGCAAGCTCACTGCTTATCCAATGCTCTACGATTCCATTTCGTCTGGTAATTCGGCCTTGATTCCAGATATCCTTTCCTTTGAATTGTTTTGGTCTACCGGGTGTGGTGATATTGTCTCCGGCGATCAGCCCTGCTAAAGCGGCTGTTGTGTTTTGCAGATACACTCCTCGAGCTTCTGCGGTCATGGACTGATCTTCATTGAGTTGATAAGCGAGTACGAAGTTTTCATGAGAAGCGTAAACCAATAAGCCTTCTGTACCTTGTGAAAGCTTAAATTCAAAACTAAGGTCAAAATCTCCGTAAGTGTGAATAGAAGTAATCGATTGCCCTGTAGTCAATGGATATTCTTTATTTTCATTGGGCGAAGCCCCAATAAAATCAACCATCTTCCACCCGCGTGCGGCCTCCCATGGAGTGATAGAGTGATTTAAAAAACTTAGCTCTTCCACAGCGGGGTCAGGGGGCAGGCGATATTTATCCACCTCGCTCGTTAAGATATTAAGATTGCGCCAATAAACCCTTTGGCCGACATCCTCGGGTCTGTTGATGCCATGGACCTGTAGTGCAATAATGCCATCTGGCGACATGTCGTCCACCATACGGGCACACATAACACCATTGATGTAGGTGCGTATTTCATTTCCTAGACATTCTATTCTGACCTTGTTCCATGTTCCTACTCTGAATGCATCATAAGCTTTTGTATTACGACTGAGCGGATATAGCCACAATCGGCGAGCTTCATCATAAATGCCCCCGCTAAAGCGGCGCATGGTGGGCTCTATTTCGCATTGATATCCATAAACTCTGTCATCAGAAATTCTTATATCAGAGCGAAATTGAATGCCACTATTCATATGATGAGTAAGCATCACATCGGTTTCGAGAATAAAATCCCCATATTTTTCCACTGTGCACAAGAAGCTATTCATCGGGGAGGGGACTGTGGTGCCTCTGATCATGCCGTCAACCACCTCAAATAATCCGGGACCACCATGTTGCTTCCATCCATCAAGGTTGTGGCCATTGAATAAGGGCTTCCATTCTTGCCCCATTACATAGTGAAAACTTAGGTTCATTGATAGCAGAAGGAGTAGCAGTTTCTTCATGCGGCTCTTTTTTATTGATTCAGTTAATGTATGAAGAAATATTAGAATAGTGGGTAGAAGATGAATGTTTTTTATGAAATAGGACTGTAATCGTGCTGTGAGCTCTCGGTTTAAGCAATTCATTGAGAGGATTATACCGTTCGAGATGAAATACTAGCTTTGATCCTCAGAATAAGTAATATTTGAGGGGTGCGTTACTAAAAAGGAAATTTATTAAAAGTGGATAGGTTGATCCTATGAATTTTATCAAGCAGTTATTTAGATTTCGATGTTATCAAGAAGAGCTTGGATTCGATGACAAGTGGGTGATGATCATCGGAGTACCGTTACTATCATTGTTGATACCGGTTATCATTCACAATATTGAGCTGCGCCATTACCCGTCTGTTATGCATCTTGAGTTTTTTCAAGGTTTGATGTATGTGGGTGTTTTCTGGTTTTACAATCGTCGATTGCTGATATACCTTCGAAGGAGATATACCTTTGATCAGACGCTCGATCGCGTGTTGATACAGCTAGGCGTGCTTATTATTAGTTTGCCGGTAGTTGTTTATTTATGCGGTAGCACGGTGGATTTTGTTTTTGACTACTTTGGCATCATTCACCCTTATAAAGAGCGTATTACTCAGTCGAAGCTTTTGACATTCTTTGTATGTTTCGCTGTATTAGCCTCTTACGAGGCCATTTATTTCTTCGTAAAATTTAAGCAGTCGATACTTGAAAAAGAAAGAATTGAGCGTGATCATATACAGATGCAGCTTGACAATCTCAGGAGTCAGATTAACCCCCATTTTCTTTTTAATAGCTTGACAACTTTGATGACATTGATACCGAAAGATAGCAATCGTGCCATGCACTACCTTGATTTACTCTCGAGGTTTTATCGGCATGTCGTGAGTAATCAGAATGACAAAACGGTGTCTGTAGAGGAGGAGTTGAGAATAGCAGAATTGTACGCAGAATTATTGAATGAAAGATTTAGGGATGCCCTTACGATTAAGTTCAATGTATCGCCCCATCTCCACAAGGATATTATTCCACTCTCCATCCAGCTGTTGATCGAAAATGCAGTGAAGCACAATATAGTATCTCGCAAAACACCTCTTCAAATCACTATTGAGTCTATAGATGATGCGTCCGTACGAGTATCTAATCCTATCCAGCAGCGGATGGAGCCGGTAGAGAGTACAGGTACTGGGCTAAGTAATATCAAGGAACGTTATTCTTTTTTCTCTGATCGACCTGTATTGATCAATAGAGAGGATAATATTTTTTCGGTGGAATTACCTCTCTTAAGTAAACAGCCACTAACTAAAATACACACTGTGGAATCGACAGTTAATGATGTGTGATTTATCATATCAAAGCGGATTAAGAAATGAAACCAAAGAAAATTTTAATCATAAATGGGCATCCGGATGAGGAGAGTTTTAATAACGCACTCGCCCAGGCATATAAGAATGGAGCTTTGCGCTCAGGCGCTGAAGTGGAGGAACTTGTCATCAGAGATTTACAGTTTAACCCAAACCTCAAGTACGGATATAGAAAACGCACGGAATGGGAGTCTGACTTGCTCAATGCCCAAGATCTTATTAAATGGGCTGATCATCTGGTGTGGATTTATCCTGTATGGTGGGGCTCATTGCCTGCTATTCTAAAGGGTTTTATTGATAGAGTATTCTTGCCTGGATTTGCTTTTAAAAAAAGAGAAAACTCTATCTGGTGGGATAAATTATTAACACATAAGTCGGCGAGAATTATTTCTACCTTAGATCAACCCGCTTGGTATTATTGGCTTGTATATGGACAACCTAGTAACAATGCCATGAAGAAATTGACTTTACAGTTTTGTGGTGTTAATCCGGTGCGTGTAACGACGATCGGTCCATTGAGGCTATCGCAAGAGTCATTTAGACTTAGGTGGCTACAAAGGGTAGAGAAACTAGGAAGCTTAAATAAATAGACCTTATTACAGGAATTGGAGGTATGGCATTTGCAACTTGTATTCATAGCTCATTAATCACTTAAGGTGGGTGTTAAAAATGTATTTACATCAAAATTTTCATAGTTATTTAGAGGCAATGAATTTTTTGTGAAACACTATCGGGATAATGTGAAGAAATTTGTAGCAGTATCTGTAAAAATATGGAAATCCAATGGGAACAAATATAACAAACAATCTGACTGTGTGATATCTTTTTGAAATAGCTATACTTCGACATGGCTCAGCACTGGCGATATACCAAAAAAAATATGCCTTGCATCTTATTTATTATCTTTGTTTTTTTTTAAAAAATCAATTTTCAGAACCCACCTTAATAGTAAGCAATGAAAATATTAATCATTGAAGATGAATGGCATGCGTACGAGCATCTACAGGGGCTGATTCAACAAATGCTACCTGATGTAATTATAGCAGAGCCGATTGATACTGTCCAGGATGCTGTGAATACCATATCTCTTACCAATGATTATGACTTGATATTCATGGACATACAACTCGGAGATGGGCTTAGTTTTGAGATTTTTAGCCATATTGATATCAAGACACCTGTTATTTTCACAACAGCCTATGATCAGTATGCACTTAAAGCGTTCAGCGTAAATAGTATCGATTATTTGTTGAAACCGATATCACCACCTTTATTGAGGTCAGCCATTCATAAGTTTGAAAATTACCATGCAGCAAATGGTAAGCCCGATTACAACTCCCTTTCACACTTGCAGAGGGAATACAAAAGACCTAAGTCGAGATGTTTGATAAAGAAAGGCGGTCATTACGAATATCTGGACACTACTGATATTGTATGGGTGGACTCTGAAGATGGTATAACTTTTATATATGTCGTTGATGGGAAGAGGTATATGTACAATAAGACGATAGAGTCTGTAATAGCTGATTTCGATCCAAGCCAGTTTTTCCAAATTAACAGAAGTCAGGTGGTCAATATTCGATTCATCAAAGAGATACACCCATATCTTAATCAGCGTTTGTTGATTAAAACCAGTATTGGGAATGACTCCTCCCTTGTTGTAAGTCGACAACGCGTCGCTGCGTTTAAGCAATGGGCGGATTCTTAACCACTCGAAGGGCTTTTTATACAATTCGCAGATATTAGCTTTCTTCGTGGGCTCATGTTATTGAATATTGTAGCTATGAAATTGAGCTACAATATCATATTGTTATTGTCTGTGTACGTAGGTAGTATTTCCGCGCAGTCAATATTAGACCAGTACATAGCTGAAGCATTAAGCAGTAATCTCGAATTGACCCTCCAGCAGCAGAAAATTAATGAGCAACAGAACCTTCTTGATCAATCTCAGCGATTGTGGGGGGTCAGTGCAGATTTTAATTTTAGCTACCTGCTGGCAGATGGGGGCCGTAAGATTAATTTTCCTATCGGCGATATCATCAACCCTGTTTATGCTACGCTTAACCAAGTAACCGGACAATCTAGATTTCCCACTGATGTAGCCAATATCAATACACAACTCACCCCCAATAATTTTGTAGATGCCCAGCTGTCTCTTGCGAAACCAATCATCAATCAGACTATCAAGAACAATGTCAACATCCACCGCAAGCTATTAGCACTGCCAATGATGGATAAGGCTTTGATAGAAAACGAGATCAGACTGCAGATGCGCATGAGTTATTATAACTTCATAAAGACGATCAAAGGCAGAGAAATCCTTGATCAGAGCATCGCCCTACTCACAGAGGTACTATCACTTAACCGGACGCTCGTAAAGCATCATAAAGTGACTGAGGAGGCTATATATGACGTCGAGTATCAGATAGAGAATTTAATAAGTGAAGTGGCGCTATTGTCAGAGCAAGAGCAACTTGCACAATCCTATGTAAATCTATTACGAAATAAACCACTTGATACGCCACTTGATGTAGATACTGTTTTCTTTAATAAAGACATCAACAATCTTTTCTCTACAGAAGAACTGATGGGAAAAGCGATATCTGGTCGTGCAGAGTTTAAAAAAATTGAACTATCCCAAGAACTTAATGCGCTACAAATCAGGCTCATTGACCAACAAAAATTACCTACGCTCGGGGTCGTCGGAGGAATCGGATTACAAACCGAAGACTTTTCGTTTAACGCCGGCGGCCCACTTTTTACACTCGCAGCGGGGTTAAAATGGAATCTCCATGATGGAGGTCTTCGCAAACGTAAGATTGCGCAAATGCAGATCCAGCATGAAGCAAATATTGTCCAAAAGAAAAGATTAGAACAACAGGTCAGTTTCGAAATCAACTCTTTGCTCAATAAAATTGAAGCGCTAAACGCTCGTGTGAGGGCTGATCAACAAGCCATTGTAAGCGCTCAGAAAAGTTATGATATTACAGAATCTAAATATCGTAATGGTCGTGTGTTACTCATCGAATTGCTGCAAGCACATTCTCGACTTCAGCGCGTACAACTTTCTGCTGCCATGAGTCGAATAGATATGTATATCGCCTTTGCCAAATTACAAAACATCACAGCAGAATGATAGCCAACAGAATTTTTAATGCGCATCGATTAAGCATGAGCATGTTCATTCATGCGATTGTTCTGATGATCCTGTTGAGCATAGGAGGGTGTAAGCAAAATTATGAAACGAAAGGGGTAGTCGATAGACAGGCAGTCGCACGTCCGGTTCGCATTAGTCCCGTAGAATTTACAGATGAAGTACCACCACTCAGAGTGATCGGAAAAGTCAGCCCCAATCAGTTAGTAAAACTGTCTTTTAAAACCGGAGGTGTAATAGAAAATTTAAATGTACGAGAAGGTCAAATTATCAAAAAGGGCCAACTTATAGCCACCTTACGCATGCAGGAGATAAATGCCCAGGTATTGAAGGCGTCCAGTAGTCTCGATAAGACAAAGAGAGATCTTCTCCGAACCGAAGCTCTACATCGTGATGGCGCAGCTACATTAGAAAATATTGAAGACCTACAAACACTGATCGACATTAAAGAAGCAGATCTTGAAATTGCAGAATTTAATCGCAAGTATTCAAAAATAATAAGCCCGGTATCTGGTAGGCTTATATCAAAACTAGCAGAGCGCAATGAATTAATTGCACCAGGAAGCCCGGTGGTGGTTATTGCTGATGAAGCACCACAATTGTTTATCTTTAGCGCAGTAGTCTCTGATAAAGATATCAGCCGTATCGCATATCGCGATAAGGTTAGCGTGTCATTTGATGCATTTGAGGGAAGAGAGTTAAATGGCGTAATTAGTACCATTTCTGAAATGGCTGATAGAGCGACAGGTACCTTTGTCGTTGAAATAGAACTTGATGTGCCACGGGATATTAAGTTGCGCACCGGACTGATAGGTCGAGCCACTATCTACACGCGCAACAGCAAGAAATATGCAATGATTCCGACAGCTTCTCTGGCAGAAGGGCAGACATCCTCAGTTGGCTTTTTTGTGTATGAAGAGTCTACAGGTACAGCGAGGAGAATATTGTGCCAGCCTGATTTTATCACAACAGAATATATCTACGTGTCCATGGAATACTTTCCTCAGCGTGTAACGCATGTACTGACGACTGGGATAGGTTATGTGGCGGATGGTGACAAAATAAGTATAGTAGAATAGCATGAATATTACTCGATTAGCTCTTCGCAATGCGCAATTTGTCATCATACTGCTACTTATTGCCGTGGTGCTAGGGGTAAGATCTTTCATTAGTATGCCGAGATCAGAAGATCCGCAGATTGAGCTACCTAACTACAATGTATTGATCGTATTCCCCGGGACGAGTTCCGATGACATGGAGGCGCTAATCATTGATCCTATCGAAGATGCATTGAAGGGAGTAGATAAGATCAATGTCATTCGTTCATACATGCGTGATGGTGTGGCTTCACTTCACATCGAAGCTGATTACAGTGTCGATCGGCAAGATAAATATGATGAAATACTTCGTGAAATAAACCGCATAAGACCTACGCTGCCTATGGGTATCATTAGATTTGATGTGGATCAGATTAAACCGGCCGATAGAGTGGCATTCAGGCAGTATGCACTCAGCTCTGATGAATTATCTTACGGAAGGTTAAAAGAACTAGCAGAAGATCTGGAAAGAGAACTAGAAGAAGTTGGAGGGATTAACAAAATTTCCATAGAGGCCTACCCGGCCAAAGAAATCAGAATTTCATTGGATTATGAACGCATGGCTGCGCAGAATATAACTTTGT
Organism: uncultured Saprospiraceae bacterium; assembly: GCA_964396595.1. GTDB lineage: Bacteria > Bacteroidota > Bacteroidia > Chitinophagales > Saprospiraceae > CAYNFR01. The sequence goes on from CAYNFR010000028.1 coordinate 30,855, forward strand.
CGCAGCTTATCGGTATTCTTCAATCTAATAATGTAAATATTCCCGGTGGAGAAGTTTCAACAACTAGCAAATATTTTACTATAAAAACCACAGGAGGATACAGTAGTCTCGAAGATATTCGCAAAGCTATTGTCGGTGGAGGTGAACAAGGCATTGTATATCTGAGGGATATAGCCGATGTTGATTTTGATTATGCGGATAATTTATGGAAGGCGACCTACAATGGGGTAAAGTCTATTTTTATCTCTCTGAAACTTAAAAAAGGGGAGAATATCCTTCATGTAGATAGGCAAGTAGTAGAACTTGCTGACAAGTTTAGTCGTGGATTACCATCCAATGTGAGCTTGAATACTGCCTTTGAGCAAGCTAGTGCGGTAGAAAGTCGCATCAATGATTTTTTTAAAAATTTAATCCAAGGAATAGCGCTGGTTGGAATAATTATTTTGCTGTTTCTAGGATGGAGGTCGTCGGTTATTATCGTCATTCTTATCCCGTTGAGCGCGATATTGGCATTGTCTGTGCTGAATGGTTTTGGTTTTGGTCTTCAGCAGATCAGTATTGCTTCATTGGTATTGGCCTTGGGATTGTTAGTAGATAATGGTATTGTAGTCGTAGAGAATATAAATCGATACATTCATCTAGGACATTCACGTATTCAGGCTGCTTTATTGGGTACGCGAGAGGTGAGCGGGGCAGTAGCGAGCTCCACGGTTACCACCTTGTTGTCATTTTTTCCATTAACACAACTAGGTCAGGGAGCGGGCGAATTTTTAAAAACATTACCGCTGACAGTTGTTTTTACATTGGTCATATCTCTGGTGCTGTCACTTACTTTTTCGCCTATATTATCACGTTATTTACTGAAAGATGTTACAGATAAGAAACAAACGGCTACACAGTTTTTTCAAAAATTGTCGCTAGATTATTATCAGCCGATGCTCAAAGGAGCGCTGAGGTATAGATGGCTGGTTTTGCTTTTTGCCATCGGAATTACAGCTTTTAGTATAAGCCTATTTCCTAAGATAGGCGTGAGTTTTTTTCCTACAGCTGACAAGCCATTATTATTAATAGATGTGGAGACTGCGGCAGGTTCTAGTCTTTCGCATACAGAGAAGGCTGTTGAATATGTAAGAAGCATAGTTGACACCATGTCCGATGTTAAGAGTTATACGACGAATGTAGGCAATGGTAATCCGCAAGTTTATTATAATCGGTTTCCCACTAATTTCAAAAAAGAAACAGGGCAGTTGTTAGTAAATCTCACGCATTGGGATCCCGGGATGTTTTATAGAACGATAGCATCACTGAGAGAGCATTTTGCTGATTACCCGGATGCGACGATTACTGTAGAAGAACTTAAGAATGGTGTGCCGGTACAGGCACCTATCGAGTTCAGATTATTCGGAGAAGATATTAATGTGCTTAAATCCCTTGCGGCGCAGGTCGAGCATATTCTTAATAAGACTGAGGGGCTGATTAATATTATCAACCCATTAAAGTATAATGCTACACAGCTCGAATTTGAATTGGACAGAGAGAAGGCGGGCATGTTGAATATTTCTGAATTAAGTTTTAATCAGACGGTTCGTGCCAGTCTTAATGGATTAAGAATAGATGAGGTCATTATTGATCAAGAGCGATATCCATTAATATTAAGAGCCGGTTTTACAGAGTTACCTGTCATCGATGATTTTGATAAAATATATATTGCCACCAGAACTAATCAGTCCGTTCCTCTGAGACATATAGCACAACTTAAATTCTCAGAAAATACGCCTGCTTTTTCGCATTATAATCGCAAAAAATATATTTCAGTTTCGTCTAGTCTGGCAAATTTAGATAATACCATTCCGACAACGCTTTCTTTGCTCGAAGAACTTGATAAAATAGATTGGCCGTCAGGCTATTATTATAAAGTCGGTGGAGAGTATGAAAAACAGCAAAGTACATTTGGTGACTTGGGGATTATACTGTTGCTAGCGCAGATAGCTATTTTTGCTGTATTGGTGTTACAATTCAGATCGATACGTCAACCTTTAATTGTGTTTTCAGCAATCCCTTTGGCCGTATCGGGAGGATTTATTATTTTATATTTGACCGCTTGGTCTTTTTCGTTTTTTGCTTTTGTAGGATTAATAAGTCTAGTAGGCATAGTGGTCAATAACTCTATCATACTAGTGGATTATAGTAATCAGCTTCAAGCGCAGGGACTTAAGAAGTATGATGCTATTGTAGAAGGAGCGGCGACTCGACTCAAGCCGATCTTGCTGACTACTTTTACAACGATATTGGGTTTATTGCCATTAACCTTACAAGGCACTAATCTGTGGTCGCCACTTTGTCTTACGATCATAGGCGGGATGATCTCATCGACGTTATTGACCCTATTCGTTGTGCCCATTCTATATAATCTGATCAGCCGTGAGCGTGCGGGCTTGCAGGAAGAATATTAATAAATTTCTATCAGTAGAATATCCTCTTCTACGTCAAATGATACTAATCCTTTTTTGACTATTGCGGTCTTGCCGCTATAAGCATCTCGCAGAACTGTACCCTCGGCGAAAGTTGATAAAACATTGAGACTCGATGTGCCTATGCTTTTCCCCATGCCTACTAATACTTTGTTTTCATAATCGTCCTTACGGTAACTTCTTTCAAAGATATAAGGGGAGGAGCTAACCAACTTGTGCCTACCGGCGCCCACTGACGGATTATCTCTGCGAAACTTACCTAGTTTCTGCCAATGAAGCAATAAACCTTGATTTGTGCTGACCTGCTCCCAAGGCATGAATGATCTCAGCGTTGCGTCCCCATCAGCAGTTGCCGTCAAGGTACGTGCTATCTCGTCACCGTAGTAAATTTGTGCACCGCCTTGGCACAGTAACAGTTTAGTAGCTGATTCTTTTCCTCGACTACGATTCAAATCAAATGGACCTCCGTCGTCATGCGAGCTAATATAATTAACTACTGATTTACCCGTGAGCGGACCGTGTAGTAATCTATCGTATTTCGAGAATATCGTTTCGAAATCATTGTTAGCATCCCCCTTAAAGTCAAAATTTATTAAAGCATGAAAGCCGTCGCTGAAAAAATCGACTTTCCTGTCTCCATAATCATAGTAGCGTCCAGCGCTAATATAATAGCCATAAACTTCGCCTACCATATAAAAGGGTTGATCATCGATAATTTTATTCGGATTTTTTGATTTATAATCTTCCCATGCAGTATTGGCCGCATTCCACAGATTGCGCCATACATACTGCTCTGTGTGTTTAACGGTATCCACTCTGAACCCATCCACACCATACTTTTTTATAAGATCGACGATCCATTTGATAATGTAGTTGACAGGTGTGCGCGGATATCCTGTGACTTTAAACCAGTCATCGAGTTCTGCAATCTCTCGCTCATACCGTCCTTCTTTCTTCCATTTTTCGATTAAGAAATCAGGGAGATCAACTTCTTGATCGGATTCAGTGCGGACATCAGGGAGATTATCGACGAGGGTACAGTCAATGGTGGATTTAGCATCTTGGTAAACACATCGAGGGCCCGTTTTAACCCAGCTGTCGGGCCACTTTGTATCAATAGCGGTTACCGGGCCGGTATGATTTGCTACGATGTCCATTAGAATTCGTATTCCGTTTTTGTGGGCTATGGTGACTAGCTCCTCCAGATCTTCTTCTGTGCCTATCCGTGGATCTATAGCTGTCCAGTCTCGCGTCCAGTAGCCATGAAAGCCAAATGAATTGCCAGTCCCCTCGTTTACAGAGCCTTGGATGTTTTCAACCAATGGAGTCAACCAGATGGCATTTACGCCTAGTTTATTGAAGTAACCTTCTTTGATCTTGGCAGTCACCCCTTTAATATCACCTCCCATAAATCCACGTAATGGAGCGGGTGGGTTGTCCGGATTGTGTTGATAGTCGTTTGAAAGATCTGCGTTATAGAAGCGATCTGTCATTAAGAAATATATAGTGGCATTGTCCCAAGTAAAGGGCACATTAGCCTTGGATGGAGTGAAGTCCTCCACTGGATGGCATGAAAGAAGCACCACCATCGTGGTCAATATCAAACTGTAAAGCGTTTTTGGCATCTCATGATTATTTCCTCTAAGATACTATTTCACATATAGATCAGGAACAGAAAATTATCATTCTTATTACGCTCCATATAGGTAAAATTGCTACCTTACCTTTTGTTTTACTAACTTAAAAACTTCTGAGTATGAAAAGAACTTTGTTTTTGTTCGGATTTTTGTGTACTGGCCTATTGGTGATGGGACAGAATATAAAAGTCTCCGGCACAGTGAGCTCCGATAGTGAGTTGTTAATCGGTGTCAATATTCTTGTCAAGGGTACGGGCATCGGGACGATCAGTGATTATGATGGATCTTATGAGCTGGATAATGTTCCTAGCGATGGGATACTAGAATTTAGCTATGTAGGCTATGACAAGATTGAAGTCCCTGTTAATGGTCAGTCGGTTCTTAATGTAACTATGAATACGAGTCTATTCTTAGAGGAGGTAGTCGTATCAGCATTTGGAATTGAAAAGGACAAAAAAGTGCTGGGATATGGATCTCAGACCATAAAGGCTACAGAGCTTCTTCAATCCAGTCAACCTAACTTAATTAACGCCCTTCAGGGTAAAGTGGCCGGGGTGACTATTAACAGTTCCGGAGGAGCTCCTGGAGCAGGCTCCAATATTGTCATCAGAGGGATAAACTCTCTAAGCGGCGATAATGATAATCAACCATTAATAGTGGTGGATGGTATTATTATCAGTAATGCGACCAATGCAGGAAGTGCCTTACCATCTGCCGGAACGAATGCCATCAACAGTAATGAGCAGTTTATGAACACGAATAGACTTGCGGATCTCAATATGGAAGATATCGAGTCTTTAAATATACTCAAAGGCGCGGCGGCTACAGCACTGTATGGTCAGAGAGCCTCCAATGGGGCATTAATCATTACTACAAAAAAAGGGAAAGCAGGTACTTCCTCTATTACCTACAGCGCATCTTATGGCATTCAGAATGTCAACAAAGTGCCAAGAATCCAGGAAACCTATTATCAGGGTTTCACAAATCTAGAGAGGCAACCACCTGCTACAGTGTTCTGGCAGTTTGGCCCGCCTGCCTTGCCTTCAGATCAATTTTACAATCACTTCCGCGATTTCTTTGAGACCGGTACGAGTATGAGTCATTCGCTATCATTTGCAGGGGCAAACGATAAATCTAACTTTCAATCTTCGTTTTCTTATCTCAATAATGATGGAATAGTTGTCAATAGCAACTTCAAGCGTATTACCGGTCGTGTCTCGGCAAGTCATCAATTATCTGATAGATTGAATGTCGGTGCACAGATTAATTACTCTAACTCTGTAAATGTCGCTCCACCATCAGGAGACAAGTCAATCTTCAGTTCATTGTGGTTCTGGATGACATCATTTGATATAAACGATCATAGAAATCCGGATGGATCACAAAAGAACCCTACAGCAGGTATTATTGATCAACCTAGATACCTCGCCGAAGAAGCTCCCCAACATTCGAATCTTAATCGAGTATTCGGAGATATCAACTTAAACTACCAGATTAATGATTGGTTAAGAGCAAGATATCAGGTTACAGCTGACTTTTATAATGACAGGAGGAATAGAGTCGTTCCACCAGATCTGGATGTGGGCACACAAGTAAGAGGATTTGCGATCGATCAAAACATCAACTTTAAAGAGATCAATTCTAACTTCCTATTAATGGGGGAGAAAAGATTATCCGATGATTTTAATCTTGCGGTCACTTTAGGAAATAATATAACTGATATTTCAACAGAAAATGTAGGTATCCGAGGAGAAGGTTTTGTCGCACCGGGCTTTTTTAATGTACGTAATACAACTAACTTTTTCCCTATTCGAACATCAAGTTTGAGACGAATAGTAGGCGTATTTGCAGAAGCAAGGCTGGACTATCAAGATTATTTATACCTGACATTGACGGGTAGAAATGACTGGTCCTCTACTTTGCCTGCTGATAACCGATCATTTTTCTATCCTTCTGCGAGTATCTCTTATTTGATGAGTAGACATATTCCAGAGAATGATGCAATCACTTATCTGAAACTGCGTGGTTCAGTAGCACAAGTTGGCAAAGATGCCCCGCCGTATAGAATTGGCAATTATTTTTCAGCCACACCGGGCTTTCCCTTTGGAGGCATCGGCGGATTTACGCGTGATAATAATATAGGAAACTTTAATCTTTTACCTGAAATCACCACTGAGACCGAAGTCGGTATGGAGGCCAGGTTTTTCAAAGATAGAGTGAGTCTGGAAGCGAACTATTTCGTCAGAAATAGTAAAAATCAAATCCTCAATGTCCCTATCAGTACAGCTACCGGGTATTCGAGTTACACGACTAATGCCGGTGTAATCGTCAACCGTGGGGTTGAAGTATTATTGGGTGTTACTCCTATAAGAGGTAAGTTTAATTGGGATATCGATTTTAACTGGACACGTATCAGAGGTCGAGTAGAGTCGATGCCGGAGGATCTTCAAGAGATCACCTATGTATCTGCATTGGGTGGAAGAGCGGTATTGCGTATAGAAGAAGGTGGAGCTGTCGGTGATATTTATGGATTTGACTTTATTAAGAATGATAGAGGGGAGACAGTAATATTTGCTAATGGGTTACCAAGAAGAGATCCGACTCTTGTCAAAATCGGGAATGCGCTACCTGATTGGTTCGGAGGGATGAATAATACTTTCTCTTATAAAGGACTATCAGTAAATGTCTTGTTTGAAGTGAGACACAGAGGAGATGTGGTAGATCTCGGTGAGAACAATGCCATCCGAAATGGAACTATTGGATTTACTGAGGCACGCAATCAAGTAGTCGTCTGGAACGGAGTACGCGAAGACGGCACGCCTAATGCTCAGCAAGTATTCTTAAGCCAAGACACTTACAGATCTTTTGATATCAATGCTCATCAGTCTTATGTTATTCAAGATGCATCATGGTTTAGAATCAGAAACGCAAGTATCTCTTATTCTTTACCTAAATCAGTTATCGGAAATTCGTTCAAGTTTGTCAGACTAGGCGTTGTGGGTAATAATTTATTCTTATCAACACCATTCAGGGGTTATGATCCTGAGGCTTTGGCATTTGGAGCAGGTTCTAACTTGATCGGCTTTACCGGTCGAAGTACACCGATGACACGTAATTTTAACTTTAACGTGGTCGTAGGATTTTAAATCATCTTAAAAGAATGAAGAAATGAAAGCATATAAATTAAATATTTTTCTTGGGCTCATTGTCATTATGAGCTTCCTCTCATGTGAAAGTTTTCTGGGAGGTGATGTGAATGTAGATCCTAACAGAACGAATGATGCGGCACTCAATACACTCACACCAACAATACTATTTTATACAGCGGAAGCAACTCAGCAAGCTGCAGTGGTAGCAAATGCTTACTCACAGCATATCGGAAGTGTAACTGCTGGTGGCCTAGAGTCTCAAAACCGCAACACTTTCACAGGGGTATGGAATAATATTTATCTCAATATTATCCCCAATGCCAATACGATCATTGCCAAGGCAAATGAAACATCATCGCCACATTATAGCGGTATTGCCAAAGTGGTATTGGCTTATAATTTGGGACTGGGTACCACTCTATGGGAGAATATTCCATTTAAAGACAGTGATAACAATCTATCGAATTTTTCTCCGGTGTATGATTCTCAGGAGGATATTTACAAGGATATTCTTCGATTACTCGATGAAGCGATTGCTGATCTTGGGGCGAGTAGCAGCATTTTTGTTCCGCGCAATGACGATATTGTCTATAAGGGCAATATAGCCAACTGGATTAAGGTAGCGCACACTTTAAAAGCACGGTATACCCTTCACCTATCAAAAAGACAAGGAGCCAGTGCTTATGGATCAATTCTTGCTTCACTAGCGAATGGAATAAGCTCCAATGCTGAAGATATGCAGGTGGTCTATAATGAACGCAATCTGAGTAGATGGCATCAAGTGGCTCTTGCCAATAATACCGGCAACATTACCACTAACTTTAGTTCCACCTTCGTAAACCTTATGAATGGCAGAGTACAAGGTGTCACTGATCCGAGAATTGAGATTCACGCCCACAAAACAGCAGTCGCAGATACGATCTTTTTAGGAATGAATCCCGGCACAGCGTCCGGTGGCAATACCAGATATAATAATGGTGTCGTATTCTTCGGCTGGCAGTTCAAAGTCGATGCCCCTTTACAGCTGGTTACGAATGCAGAAGCTAGATTTATTGAGGCAGAAGCAAGATTTCTGCAAAGCGGACCTACAGATCAAGCATACAAAGCTTACATTGATGGTATCTCTGCTAACATGGCCAAATTGGGCGTGTCTGGAGCGGCTATCGCTGAGTTTACAAGTGATGAAGCGATAGGTGTAGGAGCAGAAGCACTCACTCGCAGCCATATACTCACAGAAAAATATAAGGCTATGTTCGTCCATCCTGAGATATGGAATGACTTGAGACGAGTTGACTACAGTGGCGTTCTTATACCGGGGCTTGATCTGCCGGCCAATTTAAATCCTGATCTTGACAATAACTGGATACAACGTGGAGATTATCCTGATTCAGAAGCTTCTCGAAACTCAGCTGTCGTATTGAGTAACACCAAACCACTAACTGCCAAAATGTGGGTATTTAATTAATCAATATTAAAAATGAAAGACATGAAATATAAAAATATTGTAGGCTTCCTATTCCTCTCTTTAGCTATCGTATGCAGTGGCTGTTATGAGGAAGTTAATCCCAATGATGATAATTTTCAGACCATAGGAAATGTACCTCTGATATCTGATTTATTACCTTCCACTACAGCTCCTACTGCCGGATCAACGATTGAAATGACCGCAAGGATGAGTTTTGTTGACACCGAAGTTAAAGAGCTTAATTTGTTTCAGCGAATAGGAACAACTGGTGCTTATTCATTGCTAAGAACAATACCTTTTGTGCCTAACTTTGATCAAGCTCAAAGAGTGCATGTAATAAAATTTCCTTACGATGTGCCTAACGAACCCGGAAAAGCATTCAGCCTTCAATTAGAGGCGGTTACAGCTGAAGGGCTTATTTCTTTCAGAAGAACAATGTCACCTACTAATGTTACGATCAGATAATTAATGTAGAATCTTTTTGAATAAAGCGACCTGATGTGAAAGTATGCACCAGGTCGCTTTTGTTTTTTCGTAACTAATTATCACGTTTTATCAAGTCGAGTAGTGACAATACCACCATACGTGTAATTCAGATCTGACTTCGTGTAGATGTTCAAGTATGGCCTCTCCTCCTGAGTATATCTTTTCTCCATCTCTTAATTTTATCACATCATGGCTGTCTTCTTCCCACTTATGATCTAGACATAGTTCTTCTATTAAGCCCATTACTGCTTCAAAATTTTCATGACTACGTGAAGAGTGTAATACGTAAATCACCTATTTTGTGGGCTATAAAAACTGTACTACGTCTAAATCATTGAATGTGATAATTTCACTCACGGAATAAAAATAATGAAGAAGCATGAAAGAGCTTTTGAGTAGATTCTTACTATTGATGTTGGTCGTAGGAACAATCGCCTGTGGGGACGAGCCGGATCGCCCCGGTGTAATCTTGCCGCCACCACCGGATGTTATTGTTCCAACGCCGCCAGCTGCAAGCTTTAAATTTCCCGAAGTAATAGATTGCGGTTATCAATCTTCAGCATCCGAAGTGGAAGGCTGGACATTAATATTTGAAGATAATTTCGACACGAATCTGAGTAAATGGAAACCTTGGAAGAGTGGCGCTTTTAATAACGAGTTACAATACTATCGTCCGGAGAATGTGGCACTTGATAGCAATTACCTTTATATATATGGTCAACGAGTCCGTGTAACCGGACAAAATAATCCGTTTGACACGGGTACGCGCACATTTGAGTTTGCTTCTGGAAGGATAGAATCTGAGCGTGAATTTGGGCCCGGGTTGACAGCCGGGAAAGACAGAATTAGGTTTAGCGCTCGCCTACGACTTGTAGAAGGAGAGGGTCTATGGCCGGCATGGTGGTCTTATAATGATCCTTGGCCGACGAAAGGTGAGATTGACATCCTGGAAGCGCGAGGCAGCACTCCATTTGAATTTCAATCTAATTTTCATTATGGAGTCAACGTCAATCAAGTTCAGACGAATGCGGAATTCAATGATTTTAAGTATGTCCATGATGAAAAACTCACAGAATGTTTTCATGTATATGAGCTTATCTGGGGCCGTGAGTCTTTTGAAATATTATTTGATGGTAAGGTTGTTCACACTTACGACCGAGCAGTGTATCCTTATGTTACTAGCTTCGCTGATAAGCGTCATCGTTTAGTCCTTAATCTCGCTATCGGCGGTTGGTTTTTTACGAATCTTAATCACCGTAATATTCCGGACGAATCTTACCTTGTCATAGATTGGGTAAGAGTTTATGAGCAGTAAGTGTAGTACATCATCAATCTTCAACGATATACTTATCGATACAATAGATTGAATTAAAGTTGTGCTTGAAATATGGACAGCTTTAATTGATATTGATTTAATTCTAAATCTACTTGATTATGACGTCGTGAGGAAGGGCATATATCACACCTCAATCACTAATCTTCAACACTAACTTTCCCTCTTTATCACCTGAGAACAATCTATTGAAAGAGCTGTAGAAGTTATCTATACCCATATCTATGTGTTCTCTTGACTTTATTTTTCCTTCTTTCATCCATTGAGCCATCTGTGTTGCTGCTTCCGGATATCTATGTGCGAAATGAAATACAACGAAGCCCTCCATTCTAGCACTATTGACAAGTAATGAAAGATAATTTGATGGCCCTTTGACCGGGGTGGTGCTATTATATTGTGAGATCGCACCACATATAACTATCCTTGCTTTCATGTTAATGCGGGTCAGCACTATATCAAGAATATCACCTCCGACATTATCAAAATAGACATCAATTCCTCGAGGACAATGTTGTTTCAGTCCGACACGAACATCCTCTGATTTATAATCTATGCATGCATCAAATCCAAGATCGTTGACGACATAAGCGCATTTGTCTCCTCCTCCGGCTATTCCGACTACATGACAGCCTTTGAGTTTTGCTATCTGGCCGACAATACTTCCCACGGCTCCTGCTGCCCCAGACACCACCACCGTCTCTCCATTATGAGGCATTCCTATATCAAGAAGACCAAAATAAGCTGTAAAACCAGGCATTCCGAGTACCCCGAGATACTTCTCAGCAGGAATATGGGTAGTATCTATTTTAATATATCCTCGGCCGTCAGTAATGCAATATTGTTGAATCCCAGTCATTCCATGTACAGTATCGCCTTTTTGAAACTTGGGATTCTTGCTTTCCAATACTTCACCGACACCTCCTGCTCGCATCACTTCATCAATTCCTACAGGCGGTATGTATGAGCGTCCTTCATTAATCCATCCACGCATAGCAGGATCGAGAGAAACATAATCCACACGGATCAGTATTTGACCTTCACCAATAGTAGGTATAGCTTCCGTATCATATCTCCATACATCTGCTGTGGGAAAGCCTATCGGTCGCTTATTTAAAACCATTTTTATATTTTCCATAATGTTTTTTAAAGTAAAAAAGTGAAAAGTGAAGAATTAATTTTCATAATTCATAATTCATAATTCATAATTCATAATTCATAATTCATAATTCATA